>NZ_CAJYPS010000010.1 GCF_913777145.1 uncultured Roseateles sp. | reverse complement strand
GCGGGCCAGAAAGTAGGTCGCCCGCCGGGACTGAGCCCGGACACAAGGCAGCCCACTGCGGGCTGCCTTGTGCCTGGCGAAGGGCTTGCCGCTTGCAAGCGGCAAGCCAGAACTCCCGGCATGGGCCTCACGCAATCAGAAGATGCCGCGACAAAGCAGCACTCAATCCGTATCGAATGGCGCAGCGTGCCGCACCCGCGACCTCACCCCTCCACCCTCAACCACCCCGCCAACTTCTCCGCAATCATCAGCGTCGGCGAATTCGTGTTGCCACTGGTGATCGTGGGCATCACGCTCGCGTCCGCCACGCGCAGGCCCTGCACGCCGCGCACGCGCAGCCGCGAGTCCACCACCGCGCTCGCGTCATCCGTGCGGCCCATCTTGCAGGTGCCCACCGGATGGAAGATGGTCGTGGCGATGTCGCCCGCCAGGCGGGCCAGCTCCTCGTCGCTCTGGTATTGCGGGCCCGGCTTCACCTCCTCGGGCTTGAAGCGCGCCAGCGCCGGCTGGGCCACGATGCGGCGCGTCAGGCGCAGGCTCTCGGCGGCGATCTGGCGGTCCTCGTCGGTGCTCAGGTAGTTGGGGCGTATGGCCGGCGCTTGAGTCGCGTCGGGCGACGTGATGTTCACCGTGCCTCGGCTCGTGGGGTTGAGGTTGCAGACGCTGGCGGTGAAGGCGTTGAAACGGTGCAGCGGCTCCCCGAAAGCGTCCAGCGACAGCGGCTGCACGTGGTATTCCAGGTCGGGCCAGGTCTTGCCCGCCGAGCTGCGCGTGAAGGCGCCCAACTGCGAGGGCGCCATGCTCATGGGGCCGCTGCGGCGCAGCAGGTATTCCAGGCCGATCAGGCCCTTGCCCCACAGCGAGGCGGCGCGGGTGTTGAGCGTGCGCGTGCCCTGCACCTGGTAGACCGCGCGGATCTGCAGGTGGTCCTGCAGGTTGGCGCCCACGCCGGGCAGGTCCTGCACCACGTCCAGACCCAGCGACTGCAGCAGCCCGCCCGGGCCCAGGCCCGAGAGCTGCAGGATCTGCGGCGAGCCTATGGCGCCGGCCGCCAGGATGACCTCGCCGCCCGGGTTCAGCCAGGGCTGCTCCAGGCCGTGCGGGGTCTGCACCTCCACGCCGCCGCAGCGCAGGCCGCTGTCGTCGCTCAGCAGGCGCAGGCGGCGCACCTGGGCGCCGGTCCACAACTCGAAATTGGGCCGGCCGTAGCAGGTGGGGCGCAGAAAGGCCTTGGCGGTGTTCCAGCGCCAGCCCTTCTTCTGGTTGACCTCGAAATAGCCCACGCCCTCGTTGCTGCCGGCATTGAAATCGGCCGTGGCCGGGATGCCGGCCTGGGTGGCGGCCTCGGCAAAGGCGTCCAGGATCTCCCAGCGCAGCCGCTGGCGCTCCACCCGCCATTCGCCGCCGTGGCCGTGCAGCGCCTTGAAGGCTTCGTCGGCCTGGGTGGCATCGTCCAGCCGCCAATGGTTCTCGTGGCGCTTGAAGGCCTTGAGCACGCGCTCCCAGCGCCAGGTGTCGTCGCCGGTGAGGTCCGCCCACTGCTCGTAGTCGCGGCTCTGGCCGCGCATGTAGATCATGCCGTTGATGCTGGAGCAACCGCCCAGCACCTTGCCGCGCGGGTAGCGCAGGCTGCGGCCGTTCAGGCCCGGCTCGGCTTCGGTCTTGAAGCACCAGTCGGTGCGGGGGTTGCCTATGCAGTAGAGGTAGCCGACCGGGATGTGGATCCAGTGGTAGTCGTCCTTGCCGCCCGCCTCCAGCAACAGCACGCGCTTGCTCGGGTCGGCAGACAGCCGGTTCGCCAGCAGGCTGCCGGCGGTGCCGGCGCCCACGATGATGTAGTCGAAGCCTTGGGACATGTGCTCGTGCGTAGCGGGGCCAGGCCCGAGCGTAATGCAGGTGGGGGTGGGGTCAGGTCTTCCAGCCGCGGTTCAGTGCGGCCACCAACGCGGCGGCGCTGCCGGGCTCGCGGGCCAGGCCCAGGCCCTGGCCGGCCCACAGGCTGATGAAGTCGGCCTGGCCGGCCTTGGCCGCGGCCTGGCGCAGCGGGCGGCTGGCGGCGTTGGGCTGCGGGAAGTCGGGCAGCTGCGCGTTCTCCAGCTCGCGGGTCACGCGGTTGGCCAGGCCGCGGGCGTAGCGGCCGGAGAAGGCGCGGGTCAGCGTGGTGTCGGCATCACTCGCGGCACGCAGCGCGGCGCGGTAGGGGGCGGACAGCGGGCATTCGTCGGTCAGCAAAAAGGCCGTGCCCACCGCCACCGCCTGGGCGCCCAGCACCTGGGCCGCGGCCACGCCGCGGGCGTCCGCAATGCCGCCGGCGGCGATCACCGGCACCCGCAGCGCGTCGGCCAGCTGCGGCACCAGCGCCAGCGTGCCGATCAGCGCGCCCTCGGGGCTGCCCAGAAAGCCTCCGCGGTGGCCGCCGGCCTCGGCGCCCTGGGCCACGACCGCATCCACGCCGCTGGCCTGCAGCGCCAGGCCCTCGGCCACCTGGGTGGCCGTGCCCACGACCTTGAAGCCCTGGGCCTGCAGCGCGGCCACGCGCGCAGCGCCGGGGTTGCCCATCACGAAGCTGATGACGGCCGGCCGAGCGGCGATCACCGCCTGCAGCTGGGCCTCGAAATCTTCCTCGATGCGCTCGGGCCGCGCGGGCGGTGGCAGGCCCAGCTCCGCGTGCCAGCCGGCCAGGCGCTGCAGGTAGGCGTCCATGGCTGCGTCATCGCGCCGCCACGGCAAGGGGCAGAACAGGTTGACGCCGAAGGGCTGGTCGCCGAGCGTGCGGATCTCGGCCGCGATCTCGGCGATGCGGGCCGGGCTCAGGTAGGCCGCGCCCAGCTGGCCGAAGCCGCCGGCCGCGCCCACCGCGGCCACCAGCTTCGCGCTGGCGGCCTCGCCGGCCATGGGCGCGAGCCAGATGGGGGGCAGACCGAGCGCGCTCATGGCATCAGCTGATGCTGCGGGCCGCCAGCACCGGGAAGAGCTTGATCAGGCCGTCGGCCAGCAGCTCCACCGCCAGCGCGGCCAGGATCAGGCCCATCAGCCGGGTCATGATGTTGATGCCGGTCTGGCCCAGCACGCGGGCAATGCGGCCCGAGGCCAGGAAGACCAGCAGGGTCACGCCGGCCACCACGATGCCGTAGCCGCACAGCACGGCCAGCTCCCACCAGTGCCGGGTCTTGTCCGCGTAGATCACCATGGTGGAGATGGTGGCCGGGCCGGTCAGCAGCGGGATGGCCAGCGGCACGACCGCGATGCTGGCGCCGGCGTCGGCCTTGCTGGAGCCCTCGGACACCTCGGCCTTGCGGGCCTCCGCGGGCTGGGCGTTGAGCATCTGCAGCGAGCTGATCAAGAGCAGGCAGCCGCCGCCGACCTGGAAGCTGGCCAGCGAGATGCCGAAGAACTCGATGATCTTGAGCCCGAACAGCGCGCTGAGCGCGATCACGATGCCGGCCGTGAAGGCGCTGACCATCATGGTGCGGCGGCGCTGCTTGCTCGTGAACGAGCTGGTGAAATGGATGAAGAAGGGCACCACGCCGACCGGGTTGACGATGGCGAGCAGGGCAACGAGGGGCTTGTAGATGTCCATGGCGACGATTGTCTGCGAGGCCTTGCCGCGTTGGGCCGGGTCTTGCGGCGATCAGGGGGCCTCGATCGTGAGTTGCTGCAGGTAGGCCAGCCCGGCGATGGCGCGCACGCCCCACCAGCTCAGCAGTTCGCCGTCCACCAGCTGCACCCGGGCCTGCGGGCACAGCGCCTGGGCCTCGGCCAGGTGCTCGGGGCCGAAGCGGTAGGGCTCTGAGCTCAGCAGCACGCGGTCCACGTCGCGCAGCCAGGGCTCGTCGCCGCGCAGCGCCGGATAGCGGGCCGCGCCGTGCTCGCCGCCGAGCTGGGGCGGCCAGGTCTGCCAGCCGACCTCGGCCAGCAGCGTGGAGATCCAGGTGTCGCGGGCCACGGTCATCCAGGGCTCGCGCCAGATCAGGTAGAGCACGCGCTCGGGGCGCTGCGTCGTGGGGCGGTTGCGGCAGGCCTGGCGCGCCGCCTGCCAGCGGGCGTTCAGCGCCTGGGCTCGGTCATTCACGCCCGGCAGCTCGGCGAAGGGCTGGCTCAGCTGCTCGAACAGCGCCGCGTTGTCGTCCGGCCGGCTGGGGTGGGTGACGATGAGCTGGGGCACGAACTCGCGCAGCGCCTCGGCGGTCTCGCGGCGGTTCTCGTCGACGTTCAGCACCACATGGGTGGGTGCGAGCCGGCGCAGCTTGGTGATATTCACATCCTTGGTGCCGCCGACCTTGGGCACGGCCGCCAGCGCGGGTGCCGGATGGATGCAAAAACCGGTGCGCGCCACCAGCCACGGCGCCAGGCCCAGGGCCACCAGCGTCTCGGTGGCGCTGGGCACCAGGCTGGCGATGCGCGGCGGCGCGGCGCTCATGCCGGCTCTTGCAGCGCCAGATAGACCGCGCAGCAGCCGCGCAGGTAGACCAGCGTGGGCAGCACCAGCGCCAGCGCGAACACCACGCCGCCGCCGGTCAGCGCGGCCAGGCCCAGCGTGCCGCCCTGCAGCGCCTGGCCGCTCAGGCCCAGCGAGCGCGGCCCCACGCCGGCCAGGCCCGCCAGCAGCTGGTTGGCCGGCAGCTCCAGCCCGGCGCCCACGATGGCCAGCCCGGCCAGCAGGCGCCCGCCGGACACGACGACGAAGCTGGTCGCGGCGGTCACCAGCGCGGTCATCAGATAGACCGCGGCCATCAGCAGCAGCGTCTCGGGCAGGCCGTGGCGCAGCCGCGCGCGCAGCAGCGCCAGCACCGCACGGCTGCGCTGCCCGGCCCACACGGCCGGCCCGGTCAGCGGCCCCACCAGCAGCACCAGCACCAGCGCCATGCCACCCAGCAGCAGCACGCCCAGCGGCAGCAGCAGGGCCAGCAGCGGCTGCAGCAGCGGCCAGTGCAGCGTGCGCAGCAGCAGCGTCAGCAGCAGCGCGCCCGCGCCGGCCAGCAGCGCGCAAACCAGCAGCACCAGCAGCACGCGGTGGGCGCTGCGCAGCGCGTCGGCCAGCGCGTCCTGCGGGTCGCGCACCGGGCGGCCGCAGGCCTGGTCCATCAGCATCAGGCCGCAGGCATTCACGCCGAAAAAGGCCACCGCCATGGCCAGCCCCAGCCACAGCGCGCTCATCAGCCCCTGGTCCTGCGCCTGGGCCGACTGCGCCATCGCGAGCAGCAGCCCGCTCATGCAAAAGCCGGCCAGCAGCGCATAGAGCGCGCGCAGATTGCGCAGCGCATCGACGCTGGCCAGCACGCGGGACAGGGCAGGCAACAGTGCAGGGCTCATGGATTCGTCAAGGCAGTAAGGGAGGGGGTAAACCAGGCCCTTGGAGGCGCCAGGGTTTGTGCTAGATCGTAAAAACAACAGTTAATCAATGTGTCTATCTGCTCGCCGACGGGCAGCCACCATAATCGATCACCTGTGTCTGGACGCCGCACCTTCGCTTGAATGGTTCACGATGGGTTGGAAGCTCCACATGGTTTATTGGTTTTGACGACAGAAGGGCTTCCCCATGGGAAACAAGCTTTACGTGGGCAATCTGGCCTACAGCGTGCGTGACGAATCGCTGCAAGAGGCGTTCGCACAATTCGGCACCGTGACCTCCGCCAAGGTCATGATGGACCGCGAAACCGGCCGTTCCAAAGGCTTCGGTTTCGTCGAAATGGGCTCCGATGCGGAAGCCCAGGCTGCCATCAACGGCATGAACGGCCAGGCTCTGGAAGGCCGCGCCATCGTCGTGAACGAAGCGCGTCCTCGTGAAGAGCGTCCGGGCGGCTTCGGCGGTGGCCGTGGCGGCTTCGGCGGCGGCGGTGGTGGTGGCTACGGCGGTGGCCGCTCCGGCGGTGGCGGCTACGGCGGCGGCGGTGGCAGCGGCTACGGTGGTGGCGGCGGTGGCTACGGCGGCGGTGGCCGTTCGGGCGGCGGCGGCTACGGTGGTGGTGGCGGCGGCTACGGCGGCGGTGGCCGTTCGGGTGGCGGTGGCTACGGTGGCGGCGGTCGCTCCGGCGGCGGCAGCTACGGCGGTGGCGGTTACTGATCGCTGCTGATCGACACAGTCAGTTGATATCGCAAGGCGCCTTCGGGCGCCTTGTTCGTTTCCGGGTCCGGCCGTGCCTTGCCGCGGCGACCCGCCTGCGCGACGGGCGCCCTGGCCCGCCGTCCGGGCTCAGTAGGCCAGCGCCAGCTTGGTGAACAGCTCGTCGCTGCGCAGCTGAGCGTCGCGGGCGCGGTTGAAGCCCACGCTGAAGCTGCGGCTCAGGCCCAGCCGGTGCTGAAACATCAGCGACAGCTGGCGGTCGCGGCTGTCCTCCGCCGCGAGGCTGGCCTGGACATCGGCCCGGCGCGTGAAGCGGGTCTGCTGGTGGATCAGGCGCAGCGAGTCGCGCGGGCTCAGCAGCAGCACCAGCAGGGTCTGGGCGCTGCGATCGGTGAAGGCGCGCTGGCCGCCGGGGCCGTCCACCCAGCCCAGGCCCAGGCGCTGCTCCAGCTCCAGCCAGCGGCCCGCGCCGCCCGGCAGCGGCAGCCTCAGCTTGGCCTCGAACTGGCCCTGCAGCCCCAGGCCCACGCGGTCCGCGTCCACGTCCAGCCGGCGGCCCCATTCGACCTCGCCATTCACATGGCCCAGGGTCTCGCCCGGATCGGACTCGACGCCCAGCAGCAGCGTGCGTGTGGCGTGCAGCGCGCCACCGCTGCGGGCGCGGTGCTGATCCAGCCCCACATGGCCCCAGACGCCGGTGTTGCGCGCGCCGGCCACCCAGAAGCCCGGCTGCACCAGCCGCTCCACCACCTGGCCGGCCGCAACGCCCAGCAGCGGGTCGGCCAGCGTGCGGGTCTCCTGCAGCTTGAGCTGGGCCTCGCGCTCGTGCAACTCCTGCCCCGCCAGGCGGGCCGCGCCCAGGCGCCGGTAGCCGAAGGCCGAGACCCGGCGTATGCCGCTCTGGCTGACAAAGCCGTTGTCGTTCGCAAAGCGCGGGCTGATCTCGTCGGCATGCACATTGGCGCCCCAGTCGGCGCTCTGGTGCTTCCAGGCCAGCCAGGCGCGGTGGCCGCGCTCGCGGCCGCGGCTCAGCACCTGGCCGTCGTCGTCCAGCGCCAGCGTGGTGTCGGACAGCAGCAGGTGGCCACGCCACAGGTCGGCGTCGCCGGCACGCCAGGCGCCGTCACCGCCGACCACCTGGGTGCTCAGGCCGTTGTCGAAGCGGCGTTGCGACACCAGGCCGGCCAGGCCGCCGTGATCGCCCAGGTGCAGGCGGGCACGCGCGAAGCTGGCCTGGGAGCGGCCGGGCTGAAGGCCGCTGCGGGTGGCGAATGCGCCGGCGCGCAAGACCTGACCCCCGCCGGCGTCACGCAGGCTCAGCGCGGTGGCTTCGGCCTCGGCGCCGCGCCAGGTGGCGCGTAGGCCCCAGTCGGGGTCGGTGATGGCGCGCGTGTAGAAGGCCGCGTGGCTGTGGTTCTCGCCAGACTCGTCAGCCTGGGTGGCGCCCACCACGTCGGCGCTTTCCAGGAAGAAGGGGCGCTTCTCCTGCACACTGAGCGCGAAGCGGGTGTTGCCGGCCAGCTGGGGTGCGTCGATCTCCACCTGGGAGAAGTCGGGGTTGAGCGTGGCGTCCAGCACCCAGTCGGCGCGCGGCCGCCACTTGATCTCGGCGCCCAGAGAGGCCTGGCGACGGCGCGGCCCGTCGCCCTCGCGCTGGGCGCGTAGCGTGAGCTCGGGCCGCAGCGTGAGGAAGCTGCGCTCGCGCACCTGCTCGACCAGGTCACCCAGGCCGTCCAGCGGCTGCAACTCGGCGATGAAGCTCAGCGCGTCCTTGGTGAGGGTGGGCGCGCTGACGTTGAGCACGCGGTCCTCGCGCGGGATGTTGCGCGAGATCATCAGCCGCCAGGGCGCGCCGCCGCGGTCGGGGAAGCGCAGCTCGGCCAGTGGCCAGCGCAGCTCCACGCTGTAGCCGTCGGGCAAACGCACGGCGGCGGCCTGCAGGTCGAAGTCGGGGGCGGGGTCTTCGGCGTCGTCCTCGGCGGTGAACAGGCCGTCATCCAGCGTGCCGGCGGCGCTGACTCGGGCGTACTGCGCGGCGCGGCGGCGGCCCACCGCGTCGATCAGCACGGTCACGTAGTCCTGGTCGCTCTTGACCTGGTCGCGCCGCGCCAGCGGGGCGCGGATGCGCTCGGGCTCTGGGTCCCAGGCGCGGATGCCGAAGATCAGCGCGTCGTCGGTGATCAGCACCTGCAGCGTGGTGCGCCAGCGCGCAGGGCGCTTGTCCTCGGGCAGGAACTGCACGAAGCGGTCATAGACCGGCGCGCGCTGCCAGACGGCGTCGTCGAGACGGCCATCCAGCGTGGGCGCCTCGGCGGCGCGCACGCGCAGGGCGCCGGGTGGGCGGGTGTCGTCGGGCTCGGGCAGGGCCGTGGCAGGCAGGGCCAGCGCCAGCAGGCCGCAGCGCAGGAGGCGAGAGATCATGAAGTCAGTCCATGGCGAGCCGCCGGCATGGCGCTCGCAGCAAGATGGGGTGGCCTGCGCGGGCGCGCAGGCGATGGAAACGCCGGGACGCGGGCTGCGTGCGGGCGTTAGCAGGGGTGGAGCACCTGGGCCATCATGACTGCCTCCTGGCGGCTGGGGCCGCTCTCTGAACTGAAGTGGCGCGCAGTGTAGTCAGCGCCCGCCGGGCCTGCCAAGCCCGGCGTTCATTCGCCCTGACGGCGCTTGCGCGGCCGGCCGGCCAGCAGGCGGTCGTAGAGCCAGTTCGGTAGCACCCGCAACAGCTTGGCCAGCACACCCATCTGCCAGGGAATCACGCGGTAGCTGGTCTGCGCGCGGATGGCGCGCAGTGCCTGGGCCGCGAACGCCTCCACCGGCATCAAAAAGGGCATGCTGTAGCGGTTGCCGCTGGTCAGCGGCGTCGCGATGTAGCCGGGCAGCAGCGTCACCACGCGCACACCGCTGCCGCGGCATTCGCCGCGCAGGCTCTCGCAATAGGCGACCACCGCCGCCTTGCTGGCGCAGTAGGCGCCGTGGCCCGGCAGGCCGCGGATGGCGGCCACGCTGGCGATGCCCACCAGCGTGCCCGAGCCGCGCTGCTGCATCGCCGCGAGGAAGGGGTGGAAGGTCGCGGCCAGGCCGATGTTGTTGGTCGCGAAGGTGCGGCGCATCACGTCCAGGTCGTCGAACTCGGCCGTGTCCATGCCCAGGCTGATGCCGGCGTTCGCGATCACCACGTCCGGCAGGCCCTGGGCCGCGATGCAGTCGCGGCCGGCCCGCAGCAGCGCGGCCTCGTCGGCCACGTCGGCGCCATAGACGCGCCAGCGTTCGGGGGCCAGGCCTTGCTCGACGGCCCAGCGTTCGATGTCGGCGGTGCGGCGCGCCAGCAGCGCCAGGTGGGCGCCGGCGCGGTAGTACTGCAGCGCCAGCGCCTGGCCGATGCCGCTGGAGGCGCCGGTGATGAAAACCAGTTCTGCCACGGTGTCAGCGCGCGCCGGGGCGGGTTTCGATGCGGCCCTGGGCGCGGCCGGTGAAGCGCAGCTCGCCGTTCAGGTGACGATACTCGAAGTTCTGCGTCTGCAGTGTGGAGTTGCCCTGGCGTATCGTGACCGGCAGGTGGGAGCGCAGGATCTCGGCATTGGCCAGCGCCTGCATGAACTCGCCGCGCACTTCCAGCTCGGCCGGGCCATCTGCCCCCGAGCCGGGCGGCAGGCGGCGCAGGCGCACATCGCCCATCAGCTGCAGATCGCTGCCGTCGCCGTTGCTGACGGCGCGCTTGGCCTCGGCGATCGCCAGGCTGCCGTTGGGGGCGATCGCACGCACGCGGGCGTTGTCTATCTCCACGGTGTCGGTGTCGGGGTAGTGGCGCAGCTCGTCGCCGGCCACCTGCACCTGCAGCTTGCCGTCCGCGCTGATGCGCTGGATCTCGAAGTTGTTCATCCGGTAGTCCGGGATGTGGCGCGGTGCGGGCTTGTCGCCGGGGCCGTCCAGCAGCGGCGTGTTCTTCACCAGCCACCAGGTGCCCGCGGCCAGAAAGGCCATCAGCAGCAGCGGCAGGTAGTTGGATAGCAGGCGCTGGACCTGCCACAGCCAGGGCTGGGGCAGACGGCGGCGGCTGGTGGGCGGGGGGGCGAGCGGCGTGCTGCTCATGGCGTGCCGTCCAGCGTGCCCTGGTGCTGGGCCAGCAGCGCCTCGTAGCGACCTGCGGCCATCAGCAGCAGGTCGCAGCATTCGCGTGCAGCCCCGTAGCCGGCGGGTGCGGCGGTGATGTGGTGGGCCACGGCCTTGACCTCGGCATGGGCGCCCGGCGGCACGCAGGCGAAGCCGGCGCGGCTGAGCAGCGGCAGGTCGGGCCAGTCGTCACCCATGGCGGCGACCTCGCCCCAGCTGGCGCCGAACTGCGCCAGCAGCGGCAGCGCGGCGGCCAGCTTGTCCTTGGCGCCATAGACGGCATGGGCCAGGCCCAGGTCGGCCACGCGGCGGCGCACGCCGGGGCTGTCGCGCCCGGTGATGATGACCGGCGCGATGCCGGCCGCCTGCAGCAGCTTGAGGCCGTGGCCATCCAGCGTGGAGAAGGCCTTCACGTCCTCGCCCTGGCCGCCGATGTAGATGCGGCCATCGGTCAGCACGCCGTCCACGTCGAAGATCGCAAGCTTGACGCCCAGGCCCGTGCCCTGGGCCCGGACCAGCAGTTCGGGGGGGAAGGTCAAAGCAGCCATGTCAGTTCTTGGTTGTGGCCGAGCGCTGGGCCGCTCCCGAGCCGGCCCGTCGGGCGATGTGCATGCCGGTCGATCCGGCATGCATCGTCGTCCCCTCGGGGGACCGACCGGACTCGCCGGCGTTCAGCCGGGGGCGAGGCTGGGCGAGGGGCGTGCGGCGGCTCATATGACCTTGGCCCGCATCAGATCGTTGATGCTGATCGCGCCCAGCAAGTGCTGCTCGGCATCGGCCACCAGCACGACGGTGATGCGTGCGGCCTCCATCAGGTCGGCGGCGTCCACCGCCAGCGCGTCGGGGTGGATGGTGCGCGGCTGGGGATGGGCCACGTCGGCAGCGGTCAGGCCGCGCAGGTCGCGGCCCTGCTCGATCAGGCGGCGCAGGTCGCCGTCGGTGAAGATGCCTCGCACCCGGTCAGCCTCATCGACGACCACGGCCATGCCCAGGCTCTTGGCCGACATGGTGCGCATCACCTCGGTGAAGGGCAGCGTGGGCGCGACGCGGGGCAGGGCGTCGCCGGCGCGCATCAGGTCGCGCACATGGGTCAGCAGCTTGCGGCCTAAAGCGCCGCCGGGGTGGGAGCGCGCGAAGTCCTCGGCCTTGAAGCCGCGTGCGTCCAGCAGCGCGACTGCCAGCGCATCGCCCAGCGCCATCTGCGCGGTGGTGCTGGCGGTGGGCGCGAGCTGCAGCGGGCAGGCCTCCTGGGCCACGCCGCTGTCCAGCACGATGTCGGCATGGGCGGCCAGGCTGGACTGCGCACGCCCGGTCATCGCGATCACCGGCACGCCCAGGCGCTTGAGCGTGGGCAGGATGGCGTTGAGCTCGTCGCTCTCGCCGGAGTTGGACAGGGCCAGCACGATGTCGCTGCCGGTGACCATGCCCAGGTCGCCGTGGGCGGCTTCGGCGGGGTGGACGAACAGCGCCGGCGTGCCGGTGGAGGCCAGCGTGGCGGCGATCTTGCGGCCCACATGGCCGCTCTTGCCCATGCCCATCACGGCCACGCGGCCGCGGCAGGCCAGCACCGCGCGTACCGCGCCGGCAAAGGCCTCGCCCAGGCGCGGGGCGAGGTCGGTCAGCGCCTGCGCCTCGACCGTCAGGGCCTCGCGGCCGATCTGGATCGCGCGCGCGGCGACAAAGGAATCGGAAGACATCAGGGCAGTGTAGACAATGCGTCCGATGTCCAAGCTCCAAACCCTGCGCTGGCCCCTGCTGGCCCTCATTCTTCTGCTGGCCTGGGATGCCAGCGGCCTCGATCTCTGGGCCATGCGCCTGGTCGGCGACGCCCAGGGCTTTGCCTGGCGCGACCTGTGGGTCACCAAGTCGCTGATCCATGAAGGCGGCCGCCTGGTGTCGTATGCGGCCATGATCTTCATCGTCGCGGTCAATCTGCTGCCGCGCCTGCTGCCGGCGCTGAGCCGGCGCGAGCGCACCTGGTGGCTGCTGACCACGCTGGTGTGCCTGGCGCTGATCTCGCTGATCAAGCGTGCCAGCCTCACCAGCTGCCCCTGGGACCTGACCGAGTTCGGCGGCGCGGCGCAGTATGTGTCGCACTGGGCCTGGGGCCAGCGCGACGGCGGCGGCGGGCACTGCTTTCCGTCCGGCCATGCGAGCGCGGCATTCGCCTACCTGGCCGGCGCCTGGGCGCTGGCGCGCGCCTACCCGCGCGCAGCCCGCGCCTGGGGCGTGACCGTGGTGGTGCTGGGCGTGATCTACGGCCTGGGCCAGATGGTGCGCGGCGCCCACTACCCCAGCCACACGATGTGGACCGGCTGGCTGTGCTGGGCGGCCACGGTGCTGGCCGCCCAGGCCGGCCCCTGGCGCCTCAGGCGCGCTGCCGCCGCCGGCTGACCAGCAGCAGGCCGGCCAGCAGCAGGGCCGCGGTGGCCGGTTCGGGCACGGGCGTGATGGCCGTCGCGTCGAAGTTCAGCGTGGCGCCGCTGGCGAACAGGCCGGTCAGCACCGCGCTGTCGCCCTCGAAGGTGATGGTGGGCGAGTTGGTGGCCAGGTTGAACACCCCCTCCACCCAGGCGCCGAGGCCGCCCTTGGCGTCCTGCGGCCGGTAGCGCAGCGTGACCCGGTTGCCCGAGGTGATGGCGGCGCTGGCCGACACCGGCCCGCCGCTGCCTGACAGCGACAGTCCGCTGGCGATGCTGCTCTCGAAAATCATCTGGAAGAAGGTCTGGGCCGAGCCGCCCACGAGTTGCTGCACGTCCAGCGTGACCTTGTCCAGGCTGGCGCCGGTGGCCACCGCGACGAAGAGCTTGGGCGTGGAGCTGTCCACCAGCTGGGTCCAGCCCAGGTCGTCGAAGCTGGCCTTGCCCGCGCCGCCGGCGCTGCTGTGGTTGCTGACGCCCCAGGAGAAGCTGTCGATGGCGACCCAGTGTTCGTGGCCCTTGTCGGTGGCGTCGCCGGGCATGCCGGGCAGTTGCAGGAAGTAGGTGTTGGCCGCGAGCGCGGCGCCGGCGCCGCTCAGGCCCAGCATCAGGGCGGCGGCGCGCAGCCAGCGGGAAAGATTCGGCATGGAGGTCCTCCGGTGTCAGGGCCCTGGTGGGGCCGGGACACCCATGCTGCGCCGCGGCGCCGGCGCACGGGCGGCCGGCCTCCGGGCCTGTCCCCTGTGCAGGCGATGCGGGGGCAGGACTTGTCCCCCATGCCGGGGGCGTGTGTTGCCCCCGGCCGGCTTCAGCCGGCGCGTGCGCTTTTCACCAGTGCCGCGATGCGCGGCGTCATATTGGTGGGCTGCAGCTCCACCTGCGGATGGGCCTTGGCAAACACGCGGAAGAGTTCGTCCGTGAAGCCGTGGCCCACGTCGGTGACGCCCTCGAAGTCGATCTCAGCGCGCCTGAAGGTGGTCAGGCGCAGGCCCACGCGGCGCGCCTGCGCGCGCGAGTCCAGCGGCTGGCCCTCGCCGGCCAGCAGGCGCAGCTGCACGCGGGTCTGGTCGAACTCGATGCCGTCGCCGGCCAGGCTCCAGGCTTCCATCGCCGCGTCCAGCGAGCGCGTGGTGTTGAGCGCGATCGCCATGTAGATGGAGCTGCCCTGGCGCGGCAGCGCCTTGCCGCGCCGCCAGCCGGCGCTCTCCCAGGCGCGGCGCTGGTAGGCGGTGTTGTTGGCGTGGATGTCGAACACGTCGGCCAGCTGGCTGCTGAAGAACAGGCCGCGGCCGGTGTGGGCGTCGGGGTTGCTGGTGAGCCGGCCCTTGCTGAGCTCCAGCATCGCGTGCTGCGGGTCTTCCAGGCTGAAGGCGGTGCAGATCTTGTCGAACACGCCGATGCCGTCGTCGCTGACCAGCAGCTGCACATGGGTGGGCGTCTGGCGCAGGGACACGGTCACGCTGGAGCCACCGGAATGGTCGGCCGCGTTGTTCACCAGCTCGGTGAAGCCATGGCGGATCATGCGCTCCACGTGGCGGGGCAGATCGAAGTGGGGCGCGAAGTCGCGCTGCCAGGGCAGGTCCTCCTGCAGACCGTGCAGCGTGTAGCTGCGCGCGACCTGGCGCAGCGCGCCCGGGCCGTAGACCGGCCGCCGGCTGCTGCCGCTGCGCGTGAGCCAGCCGGCCTCGGTCAGGCGGCGCAGCGCAGCCAGCACCGCGCGGCGGCTGGCGCCGGTGCGTTCCTCCACATGGCCCGGCAGATCGTGCGAATGCTCGCTCGCCGCAGCAGTGATCCAGAGCGTGAGGTGGTCGAAGCTGAGCCGGGTCATGGGAGGGGCATTGTGGCGCTCCCGGCATTCGCGGGGGCCGGGGATGGCCCCGACTCTCTAGAATCCCCCTCAGTTACGGCGCGGTTACAGCGAGTTTCAGGAGCCGCGGCGCAGAAGCTTTTTCAACTCCATCGGGGACTTCCCATGCCTCTCGTTTCCATGCGCCAGCTGCTGGACCATGCCGCCGAACACGGCTATGGCATTCCGGCCTTCAACGTGAACAACCTCGAGCAGGTGCAGGCCGTGATGGCCGCGGCCGACGAGGTGGGCGCGCCGGTCATCCTGCAGGCCAGCGCCGGCGCCCGCAAATACGCCGGCGAGCCCTTCATCAAGCACCTGATCCAGGCCGCGGCCGAGATGTACCCGCACATCCCGCTGGTGATGCACCAGGATCACGGCACCAGCCCCAAGGTTTGCGCTGGCGCCATCGACCTGGGCTTTGGCTCGGTGATGATGGACGGCTCGCTGATGGAAGACGGCAAGACGCCGTCCTCCTTCGACTACAACGTGGAAGTCACCCGCAAGGTGGTGGACATGGCCCACCAGGTCGGCGTGACCGTGGAGGGCGAGCTGGGCTGCCTGGGCAATCTGGAAACCGGCGATGCCGGTGAGGAAGACGGCATAGGCGCGGTGGGCAAGCTGGACCACAGCCAGATGCTGACCGACCCGGAAGAAGCCGCGCAGTTCGTGAAGGCCACGCAGCTGGACGCGCTGGCCATCGCCATCGGCACCAGCCACGGCGCCTACAAGTTCAGCCGCAAGCCCACCGGCGACATCCTGGCCATCAGCCGCGTGAAGGAAATCCACGCCCGCATCCCCAACACCCACCTGGTGATGCACGGCTCGTCCAGCGTGCCGCAGGAGCTGCTGGCCATCATCAACCAGTACGGCGGCAAGATGAAGGAGACCTTCGGCGTGCCGGTCGAGGAGATCCAGGAAGCCATCAAGCATGGCGTGCGCAAGATCAACATCGACACCGACATCCGCCTGGCGATGACGGGCGCGGTGCGCAAGTTCCTCGCCGAGAACCCCGACAAGTTCGACGCCCGCGAGTGGCTCAAGCCCGCCCGCGAGGCCGCCAAGGCCGTGGCCAAGGAGCGCTACCTGCAGTTCGGCTGCGAAGGCCAGGCCGCCAAGATCAAGGGGCGCACGCTGGTGGACATCGCCGCCGCCTACGCCCGCGGCGAGCTGGCGCAGCAGGTGCGCTGACGCCCGTGGCCGGCCACTGCTTCACCTACGGCTCGCTGATGTGGGCCGACATCATGGAGCGTGTGACCGGCCGCGCGCTGGCGGGCGAGCCGGCCGTGCTGGCCGACCATGCCCGCCATCCGGTGCGCGGCCAGGACTATCCCGGCTTGCGCCCCGCGCCCGGCCGCGAGGTGCCGGGCCGGCTCTACCGCGATCTCGGCGCCGCCGAGTGGCAGCGGCTGGACGCCTTCGAAGGGCCCGACTACGAGCGGGTGCAGGTCAGCCTCACGCTGGCCGATGGCCGCCCCGAGACAGCCTGGGTCTACCGCTTCAAGGCCGAGCAGGCTGCGCAACTGGAGGCCGGGGACTGGGATCCGCAGGCCTTCGAGCAGGGTGGGCGCGAGCGCTTCATCGCGCGCTACGTTGGTTTTGATCAGGTCGAGGCGGCGTCGGGCTCCTAAAATCCCGGGTTCCTCCCGAGATCGCTGCCACGCGGCAGCCCGCCCGACATGTCCAGCGCCCTCTACCAGTCCTCCCTGAGCTCCTTGCCGCTGCTTGGCCGCGGCAAGGTGCGTGAAAACTACGCCGTCGGCGAGGACCGCATCCTGATGGTCGCCAGCGACCGCCTGTCCGCCTTCGACGTCATCATGGGCGAGCCCATCCCGGGCAAGGGCGCGCTGCTGACCCGCATGGCGCTGTTCTGGTTCGACAAGCTGGACGGCATCGTCCCCAACCACCTGACCGGCCAGGACCCGCTGAGTGCCGTCAGCAGCGAAGCCGAGCGCGAGCAGATCCGCGACCGCGCGATGCTGGTCAAGCGCCTGAAGCCCTTGCCGGTCGAGGCCGTGGTGCGTGGCTATCTGGCCGGCAGCGGCTGGGCCGAGTATCAGAAGAACGGCAGCGTCTGCGGTGTCGCGCTGCCCGCCGGCCTGCGCAACGCCGACAAGCTGCCCGCGCCCATCTTCACGCCCGCCACCAAGGCCGAGATGGGCGACCACGACGAGAACATCTCCTTCGACAAGATGGTGGAGATCATCGGCGCCGACCTCGCCACCCGGGTGCGCGATATCTCCATCCAGCTCTACCAGCGCGCGGCCGACTACGCGCTGACCAAGGGCATCATCATTGCCGACACCAAGTTCGAGTTCGGCCTGGACGCCGACGGCACGCTGACGCTGATGGACGAGGTGCTGACGCCTGACTCCTCGCGCTACTGGCCGGTCGAGAGCTATGCGCCGGGCAGCAACCCGCCCAGCTACGACAAGCAGTTCGTGCGCGACTGGCTGGAGCAGGCCACCGTGGACGGCAAGCCCTGGGGCAAGACCGCGCCCGCGCCGGCGCTGCCGCCCGAGGTGATCGCCAAGACGCTGCAGAAGTACGAGGAAGCGCTGCAGCGCCTGACCTCATGAGCTGATGCGATGAGCCCGCAGCCCGCCTCCGACGAGCGTCGGCTCGCGCAGCGACTCGATGCCGAGATCGCCGCGGCCCGCGATCCCTTGGGCAAGGCGGTGCTGCAGGTGCAGCGCGCGGTGCTGGACCTGCGCCATGGCCGCCAGGCCCAGGCCCGCACGCAGCTGGACCGGCTGCATGCGGAGCTGCTGCGCCAGCCCGACCTGCGGCTGGCCGGCTGGCTGCAACTGGCCGAGGGCCAGTGCATCTATTTCTCCAGCTTCGGCCTCGAGGCGCGTGAGCGCTTTCTGCAGGCACTGGCGCTATCGCAAAGCGCCGCCGACCCGGAGCTGGGCGCCTGGGCCCATGCGTGGCTGGCGCAGAGTGCCGCGGTGAACCGGGCGCTGGACGACTTCATTCCCCATGCCACGCATGCGCGCCAGCACTGGCCGGGGCTGGGCACGGCCGTGCGCTTCCGGCTCGCCGGGGCCCTGGGCGCGGCTTGGACACTGGCCGGCGAGGCCGAGGCTGCGCGCGACTGGGATGGACTGGCCCGCCAGCTGGCCGGCCAGGAGGGTGACGATGCCGGCCTCGCGGCGGTCGTTTTCAACCAGACCTTGCGCCGGGTCGCCCGCCTGCGCCGTGACGCGCTGGACGGCCAGCCGCGCGAGGCGCCGGGTCAGCTGCTGGGCGTGGATTCGGTGGGCCACCTGGACCTGATCGCCGGGGGCTCGGTGCGGGGAGACCTGACCCCCTTGCTGCGCGCCCAGCTGCTGGCCCTGCTGGGGGACTGGGGTGGCGCCGCGACCCTGCTGGAGGCCCAGCTGCCCGGCGCGCTGGCCGGCGGCCTGCGTCAGGTGGCGCCCAGCCTGCTGGCCGAGCTGGCCTGGTGCCGGGCCCGCCTGGGCGAGCAGGCCAAGGCCCGTCGCGTGGCCGACTGGGCCGCCAGCCTGGCGCCCGTGGTGACCGAGCTGGGCGCGGACGGTGATGAGCTGGTCGCAATGCAGCAGCGCCTGGCCCAGGCCTATGAGCTGCTGGGCGACGAACACGCCGCCGCGCGTCACCGCGAGGCCCTCACCCAGGCCGAGAGCCTGGAGCGGCATCAGCACCAGCAGTGGTCTGCAGCGCTGCAGGCGGCGGGGCTGCGGCAGGTGCCACGGCCCTGAGACCTGCGGCCTCGATTGTTTTCTTACTTGGACCAGCCCAGCGACTTCAGGCAGGCGTCGGCGAGCTTGGTGCGCGCTGCCTCGTTGACATCCGTCGGCCGCGGTGAAGCAGGAATGCCGGGGACGCTGATGCAATTCTGACCGGTAGACGTTTGCGAGCATTCGCGTCGAGGCGGCGTGTCCCAGCCGGTACTCATCATGATCATGTTGACCGGCAAGGTGTTCAGTGCCTTGGTGTTGCAAGTGGACCGGTCTTGCTCCAGATCGTTGGGCGTGGCCCCTGGACGACTCCATTGCGACGCCGCGCAACCAGAAAGCAAGACGACACAGCAAATCATGACCCGGCGCATAGGCCCTCTCCCCTTAGAAGGCGCAGACTATGAACCGTTGCTGCAATCGACGCATTAGGGCGATTGCGGTGTCCAAGCCAGGCTGTTATCGCTCAGAACAGCGCCATCGACAGCTTGCGGCGGTATTGGTCGATCAGCGGGTCGCTCTGCACCACGGCGGACTTGCCGGCGATTTCCAGCGTGCCGGTCTTGGCCTCGGCGGTGGGCTTGGGCGCGGGCTTGGTCAGCAGCTCCAGGATGGCCACATAGGCCTTGCGGGCAGCCTGGTCGTGCCAGGTCTTGTCACGCATGATGATTTCCAGCAACTCGTCCATCGCGTCGGTGAAGCGCTGGGCGGCCAGCAGCGACAGCGCCAGCGCATAGCGGGCGTCGAAGTCGCGCTTGTTGGCGGCGATCGCGGTCTGCAGCGCCGCGGTGTCGGCCGGCGGCGCCTCGGCGGCGGCCAGCCACACGGCCAGCGCGGCAAAGCGCGGATGCGGCGTGATGGTGTCGGCGGCCTGGGCGGCGACCGGGTCAAAGGCGGCGCGGGCATGGGCCACCTGGCCGGCCTCCAGCAGCGCCTTCACCAGGTCGAAGCGGGCGGTCTCGTTGGCCGGATCGGTCTGCACCGCGTGCACCAGCTTGGCCAGCGCGGCCTCGGTGTCGCCCTCGGCCAGCAGGCCCTCGGCCTCCTGCACCTCGGCCTCGGCGGCCAGCGCCTCGCCGGCCGGCACGTGCTTGTCCAGAAACTCGCGGATCTGCGCCTCAGGCAGCGCGCCCACGAAGCCATCCACCGGTTGGCCGTCCACGAACATCACGCAGAACGGGATGCTGCGCACGCCGAACATCTGGCTCAGCTGCGTGGCGATCTCCGGCACCTCGTCGCTGTTGAGCTTGGCCAGCGTGAAGCGGCCGGCGTAGGCCTCCTCCAGCTTCTCCAGCAGGGGGCCCAGCGTGCGGCAGGGGCCGCACCAGGGTGCCCAGATGTCCAGCAATACCGGACGTTGCTGCGACGCAAAGATGAGTTCGGCTTCGAAGTTCTGGAGGGTGATGTCGATCATGGCCGGGGAGACGTGGAGGCGTGGCTTCTACAATTCAAGGCTTTGGATCAAGCCCTGGAGCCTGCCTTGCCTACCCCAGCCCCGACCAGCCCCGCGCCGTTGATAGGCGTCGTGATGGGGTCCAGCAGCGACTGGGAAACGATGAAACAGGCGGCGAACATTCTCACCGAGTTCGGCGTCGCCTTCGAGGCCCGCGTGGTCTCGGCCCACCGCATGCCCGACGAGATGTTTGCCTACGCGGAAGCCGCAGCCGGCCGCGGCCTGCGCGCCATCATCGCGGGTGCGGGCGGCGCCGCCCATCTGCCGGGCATGCTGGCGGCCAAGACGCCGGTGCCGGTGCTGGGCGTGCCGGTGGCCAGCCGTCACCTGAACGGCGTGGATTCGCTGCACAGCATCGTGCAGATGCCCAAGGGCGTCCCGGTGGCGACCTTCGCGATCGGCAATGCTGGCGCGGCCAACGCGGCGCTGTTCGCGGTCGCGATGCTGGCGTCCACGGACGCGGCGCTGGCTGAGCAACTGCAGGCCTACCGCGCCCGCCAGACCGCGGTGGCTCAGGCGATGACCGAGGACCTGCGCTGATGGCCGCGCCTACCGCCGTGCTGCTGCCAGGGGCGCAGACCGCCGACGGCCGCCCCGCGACGCTGGGCGTGCTGGGCGGTGGTCAGCTGGGCCGCATGTTCGTGCACGCGGCCCAGGCACTGGGCTACCGCTGTGCAGTGCTGGACGCCGACCCGGCCAGCCCGGCCGGCGCGGTGGCCGACCTGCACATCCGGGCCGACTACCTGGACGAGGCTGGTCTGGCGCAGCTGGCGCGCGAGTGCGACGCCATCACCACCGAGTTCGAGAACGTGCCGGCCCAGGCCCTGCAGACGCTGGCTGCGAGCCGCGTGGTGGCGCCGGCCGCCGCCGCGGTGGCCGTGTGCCAGGACCGCGCGGTCGAGAAGGCGCATTTCCTGAAGGCCGGGGTGGAGTGTGCGCCGCATGCGGTGATCACCTCCGAGGCCGAGCTGGCCGCGGTGGACGCCGCGCTGCTGCCGGGCATCCTGAAGACCGCCCGCATGGGCTACGACGGCAAGGGCCAGGTTCGGGTGCGCACGGCCGCCGAGCTGGCGGATGCCTGGGTTCAGCTCCAGCGCGTGCCCTGCGTGCTGGAGCAGCTGCTGCCGCTGCAAGCCGAGCTGAGCGTCATCGTCGCGCGCGGCGCGGACGGCGGGCTGGTGAACTTCCCGGCGCAGCAGAACCTGCACCGCGACGGCATCCTGGCGGTGACCGAGGTGCCGGCCCGCGGCATCCCGGCCGAGGTCCAGACCCAGGCCGTGGCCGCCGCGCGCCAGGTTGCGCAGGCGCTGGCCTATGTGGGCGTGCTGTGCGTGGAGTTCTTCTGGCTGGCCGACGGCCAGCTGGTCGTGAACGAGATGGCGCCGCGCCCGCACAACTCCGGCCACTGGACCATGAACGGCTGCAGCGTGTCGCAGTTCGAGCTGCAGGCCCGTGCGCTGGCCGGTCTGCCGCTGCCTGAGCCGCGCCAGCATTCGGCCAGCCTGATGCTCAACCTGCTGGGCGACCTGTGGTTCCGCTCGGGTGACGCCGCCCGGACCCCGCCCTGGGACCAGGTGCTGGCGCTGCCCGGCACCCATCTGCACCTTTACGGCAAGCTGGAGGCGCGGCGCGGCCGCAAGATGGGCCATCTGAACGTGAGTGCCGCCACGCCCGAGGCCGCGCATGCGGTGGCGGTGCAGGCCGCGACGCTGCTGGGCCTGCCGACCGGCGACTTCTGATGCTGCTGTCCGGACAAGACCCCGCTGCCATCCTGGCCGCCGCGCAGAGGCTGGCCGCTGGCGAGCTGCTGGGCCTGCCCACCGAGACCGTTTATGGCCTGGCCGCGCGTGCCGACCGTGACGAGGCGGTCGCCAAGATTTTTGCCGCCAAGGGTCGGCCGGCGGACCACCCGCTGATCGTTCACGTGCTGGACACGGCCGGCGCGGAGCCCTTTGCGGAACACCTGCCTGATACCGCCCGGCGCCTGATGGACGCGTTCTGGCCGGGGCCGCTGACCGTCATCGTGCCCCGCCGTGCGGGCGTGGCCGAGGCCGCGGCCGGCGGCCAGTCCACGGTGGGCCTGCGGGCGCCCTCGCATCCGGTGGCGCGAGCGGTGCTGGCGGCTGCCCGCGCGCTGGGCGTGGCCGGTGTGGCGGCGCCTAGCGCCAACCGCTTCGGCCGGGTCAGCCCCACGCTGGCCCAGCATGTGATCGAGGAGTTCGAGCCCGGCCTGATGGTGCTGGACGGCGGTGCCTGCGACGTGGGCATCGAATCCAGCATCGTGGACTGCAGCCGTGAGCACCCGGCGCTGCTGCGCCCCGGCCTGCTGAGCCGCGAGCGCCTGGAAGCCGTGCTGGGCGAGCCGCTGCGCGCGCCCGACGCGGCTGCCCCCAAGGCCTCCGGCACGCTGGCGGCGCATTACGCGCCCCGGGCCCGAGTGCGTTTGCTGGCTTCCGATGCGCTGGCCTCGCGGCTGGCCGTGGGCGCGGCTGCGGGAGTGCTCGAAGGCCTGGCGGTATATTCACGCGCCCAATTCCAGTCGGCCCAGGCCGCCTGGCGCTGGCAGCCCATGCCGGCGGATCCGGTGGCGGCGGCTCATGAGCTCTTTGCTGTATTGCGTGTCCTCGATGCCGAGGGCGCGCGCGAGATCTGGGTCGAGGCGCCACCGGTGGATTCCGCCTGGGATGGCGTGCGCGACCGCCTGAGCCGTGCCGCTGCGGCGTTTTCCGACTGATTCCTGCCCCTAGAGTTGACCGTCATGCATCGAGTTGTGTCCCAGAAGTTGAAGCGAGGCCTGGCCATGACGGCCCTGGCCGCTGCGGCGCTGATTGCCGGTTGCGGTGGTGGCACGGAGCAGATCGACCCGTTCGCGCCCACGCGCATCATTGCCTTCGGCGACGAGTCTTCGGTGATCCTCGACAGCGGCAAGAAGTACGGCATCAACCGGCTGAACACCGACACCCAGCTGCTGGACTGCACGCAGAACCCCAACTGGGTGCAGTTGCTGGCGGCGAACTACGGCATGGTGTTCCGCCAGTGCAATGTGAACGGTGTCGCGCTGCCGCAGGGCATCATGTACGCGGCGTCCGGGCTCAAGGTGTCTGACCTGGCCACCAAGATCGACCTGCATCTGTCCAATGACCGCTTCTTCAACAAGGACCTGGTCACGGTGATGGTGGGCATGAACGACATCCTGGAGTTGTACCGCCAGTTCCCGGCCCAGGATCGTGGCTCGCTGATCAACGAGGCCAGCGTGCGCGGCAAGCAACTGGCCGAACAGGTCAACCGCATCGCCAATGCGGGCGGACGCGTGCTGGTGGCCACGCTGTTCGACATGGGCGACACGCCCTTCGGCCAGAACGAGAAGCTGCTTCAGAGCGATATCGACCGCTCGGTGTTCCTGAACGACCTGACCGCGGCCTTCAACACCGCGATGCGGCTGAACCTGCTGAACGACGGCCGCTTGATCGGCCTGGTGCTGGTGGACGAGACCATGCAGCAGATCGTGCGCTTCCCCAGCGCCTTCAGCTTCACCAACGTGACGCAGGCGGCCTGCCGCACCGATGTCGCGCCTCAGGACTGCACGTCCTCGACGCTGCAGTCCGATGCCAGCGAGACGCAGTGGGCCTGGGCCGGCGACCGCTACCTGGGCCCGACCGTGCAACAGCGCATAGGCTCACTGGCGCTCACGCGTGCGCGCAACAACCCGTTCTGATCGCCCTCTGATCGCCCGGCCCGGCATCGCCGGGCAGCGGTGAAATGCGGGCCTGACGCGAGGGTCAGGCCGCTTCAGCCGCGCAACTCGCGGCGCAGGATCTTGCCCACGTTCGTCTTGGGCAGGTCGTCGCGGAACTCGATGTGCTTGGGCCGCTTGTAGGCGGTGAACTGCTCGTGGCAGTAGGCGGCGAGGTCTTCCTCGGCCAAGGTGGGGTCGCTGCGCACCACGAACAGCTTGACCGCCTCGCCCGACTTCGCGTCGGGCACACCCACGGCCGCGCATTCCAGCACGCCGGGGTAGAGGTTCACGACTTGCTCGATCTCGGTCGGGTAGACGTTGAAACCTGACACCAGGATCATGTCCTTCTTGCGGTCCACGATGCGCACGAAGCCGCGCTCGTCCATGATGCCTATGTCCCCGCTCTTGAAGAAGCCGTCGTCGTACATGACGTTGGCGGTCTCGTCGGGGCGCTTCCAGTAGCCGGCCATCACCTGCGGGCCGCGTATGCAGATTTCGCCGCGTTCGCCCAGCGGCACATCGTTGCCGTCGTCGTCGCGGATGGCGATCTCGGTGGACGGCACCGGCAGGCCTATGCTGCCGTTGAAGGCGCGCAGGTCCAGCGGGTTGATGGTGGCGACCGGCGAGGTCTCCGACAACCCGTAGCCTTCCACCACCGGGCAGCCGGTGACCTTGAGCCATTTCTCGGCCGTGGCCTGCTGCACCGCCATGCCGCCGCCGTTGGAGATCACCAGCTCGGAGAAGTCCAGCTGCGCAAAGCCCGGCTCGTTGGCCAGCGCGTTGAAGAGGGTGTTGACCGCCGGGAAGATGTGGATCTTGTGGCCGCGCAGCGTGTCGATGAAGCCGGGGATGTCGCGCGGGTTGGGCACCAGGATGTTGAGGTGGCCCATGCGCGCGCCCAGCATGTAGCAGGCGGTCAGCGCGAAGATGTGATACAGCGGCAGCGCGCAGACATTGGTGAGCTGCAGGTCGCCCGGCAGCTTGGACAGCATGGGCTGGAACCAGGCCTCGGCCTGCAGGATGTTGGCCACCACGTTGCGGTGCAGCAGCGTCGCGCCCTTGGACACACCGGTCGTGCCGCCGGTGTACTGCAGGAAGGCGACATCTTCGGGGCCCAGTTCGGGCTTCTTCAGCGGCAGGCGCTCGCCGTGGCGCAGCGCCTCGTTGAAGCGCACGACAGTGCGGCCGTCACCGACCGCGAGCCGGTACTCGGGCACCATCTTCTTCAGGTGGCGCACCGCGAAGTTGATGAGCGGGCCCTTCCACCAGCTCAGCAGGTCGCCGATGGAGGCCAGCACCACATGGCGCACCTCGGTGTGCGCGATCACCTCGGCCAGCGTGTGGGCGAAGTTCTCCAGCACGATGATGGCGCGCGCGCCGGAGTCCTTGAGCTGGTGTTCCAGCTCGCGCGGCGTGTACATGGGGTTCACGTTCACCACCACGAAGCCCGCACGCAGCACGGCCGCGATCGCGACCATGTACTGCAGCAGGTTGGGCATCATCAGCGCGACCCTGTCGCCGGGCTTGAGGCCCTGGGCCTGCAGCCAGGCACCCAGCTGCTGCGACAACTCGTCCACCTCCGCGAAGCGCAGGCGCTGGCCCATGCAGATGGCCGCGTCGCGGTGGCGGTACTTGTGGAAGGCCTCGTTCAGCAGGTCCACCAGCGAGTGGTAGACCGTGGTGTCCACGGTGGCTGGCACCCCCGCCGGGTAACTGGCAAGCCAGGGTTGGGTGGCGGATGTCTCGGGTGCGACAGCGTCGGCAAGGGCGGCATTCATAGGCGGGCCTCTTCGAGTCAAGCCCCCGATAGTGGGGCGGGCGCCTCCTGCAAGCTAGGGGAGTTGCCCTAGGCCTTCGCCGCGGAACAGGCTGGCTGCCAGCTGCTGTTCGCGCTCGTTCACCAGCGCGAGAAACTCGCCGGCGCCGCGCATCGCGCGAAAGGTGTCGAAGCCGCTTTCCAGGAAATGCTGCAGCGCGCCCAGGCCCGCCGCCTTGGCCGGTGCGCGCATCAGCCGCAGCGACTGGCGCAGCAGCGGCTTGGCGGTCAGCCGGTCCAGCGCCTGGCCCACCTCCAGCGTCAGCGCGATCTGTAGCGCGCGGGCCTCGGGCTCGCCGCAGGCCCGCCAGGCTGCCGCGTAGCGGGCGGCGTCCAGCGGCGCCTCGTCCAGCTGCCGGGCCATGCGCGTGTCCAGCCGCTCGGACAGCGCATGCAGCCGCGCCAGCTGGGCCACCGTGGCCACCACCTCGGCCGGAAACAGCCGCGTCAGCGTGGGAATCACGCGGGCGAACTGCGCATCGCGCTGGCGGAAGTCGGCCGGGCCATAGAGCTCGTCCAGGAAGAAGCGCGCCGCGCCGGCGTAGCGCTCGCTGGCGAACAGGTCCGCATAGCTGCGCTCGAAGCGGCGCTGCTGGTAGTGCTTGACGGCCTGGACCCGTGCGTCCAGCGACGGGTCGGCCGCGCGGCGCGCGCGCTCGTCGTCGACCGACTGCAGTTCGGCCAGCAGGGCCTGGGCGCTGAGCTCATCCATGGGCGGCTTCTACACTGGGTCTATGAATGGGAGGCTGCAGCGATTCTGGGGGCTGGCGCGGCTCGCGTTGGCGCTGTTCGTGGGCTGGCACTGGGGCTGGGCCTGGGGTCTGGCCAGTCTGGCGCTGCAGGCGCTGCTGCTGGTGCCGGGTTTTGCCCAGCTGTTGTGGGTGAACCGCGGGCCGGACGCGCCGGGCTTCGCGCCGCTGCTGCGCGCCTGGACGGGCGAGGTGCTGGCCAGCGAGCTGGCGTTTTCGTGGCGCCAGCCCTGGCGGGAATGGGCCGAGCCCGACCACCTGCCGGCCGGCGCACGCCACGGCGTGCTGCTGGTGCATGGCTTTGCCTGCAACCGGGGACGCTGGAATGGCTGGATGCGCTGGCTGCGTGCGGACGGCCTGGCCTTCGTGGCGCCGTCGCTGGAGCCCGCCTTCGGCAGCATCGATGCCTATGCCGACGAGATCGAGGCCGGCGTGCGCCGCCTGATGGTCGCCACCGGCCGCATGCCGGTGGTCTGCGCCCACAGCATGGGCGGGCTGGCGGTGCGCGCCTGGTGGCGCCGCCACGGCGCCGGCCATGCGCAGCCGCCACAGGTGATCACGCTGGGCACGCCGCATCAGGGCACGCGCATGGCGCGCCTGCTGCCGGGCGCGCGCAACGTGGCGCAAATGCGGCGCGGCAGTGCCTGGCTGGCCGAGCTGCCGGGCCTGCCGACGCTGCTGTGTCTTTGGACGCGTTGCGACCAGGTGGTGAACCCGGCTGCCACGGCGCGCCTGGCGGGCGCGCAGTCGCTGCGGGTGGACGGCGTGGGCCACATGGGCCTGGTGCATGCGCCGGCCGCCTGGGCCGTGCTGCAGCAGGCGCTGGCGGCCGACCCTCGGGCCAACCTTCAGGCAGATGCCGGTGCGGACTCGTCCTTCAGCACGCCACGGCGGATCTGATCGAGCTCGATGCTCTCGAACAGGGCCTTGAAGTTGCCCTCGCCGAAGCCCTCGTTGCCCTTGCGCTGGATCAGCTCGAAGAAGATGGGGCCGATGACTTCCTTGGTGAAGATCTGCAGCAGCAGCTCGTTGTCGGCGCCCAGGTGGGTGGCGCCGTCGATCAGGATGCGCAGGCGGCGCAGCTCGTCCACGTTCTCGCCATGCTGGGGCAGGCGCTTGTCGATCAGGTCGAAGTAGGTGTCTATGGTGTCCTGGAAGTCCACGCCACCGGTCTTCATGCCCTGCACGGTCGCGTAGATGTCGGTCGTGCCCAGCGCCACGTGCTGTATGCCCTCGCCGCGGTAGAGGTCCAGGTACTCTGCGATCTGGCTCTTGTCGTCGCTGCTCTCGTTGATCGGGATGCGAATCTTGCCGCAGGGGCTGGTCATGGCCTTGCTCTTCAGGCCCGTCAGCTTGCCTTCGATGTCGAAGTAGCGCACCTCGCGGAAGTTGAAGAAGCGCTCGTAGAACTCCGACCACTCCTTCATGCGGCCGCGGAAGACGTTGTGCGTCAGGTGGTCGATCTCGGTCAGCCCATGGCCCACCGGGTTGGGGTCGACCGGCTGGCCGGCAGCGTCCAGCAGCGGTACGAAGTCGACGTCGTAAATGCTGATGTTGCCGATGGCGCCCGCCTTGGCGCCGCCCTTGCCCTGCCAGCGGTCGACGAAGTAGATGAGGCTGTCGCCGATGCCCTTGATGGCCGGGATGTTGAGCTCCATCGGGCCGGCCTTGTTGTCAAAGCCCCAGGCGCCAAGCTCCAGCGCGCGCTGGTAGGCATGCGCGGCGTCCTGCACGCGGAAGGCAATCGCGCAGATCGACGGCCCGTGCAGCCGCGCGAAGCGCTGCGCGAAGGAGTCGGTCTCGGCATTGATGATGAAGTTCACGCCGCCCTGGCGGTACAGCGTCACGTTCTTGTGCCGGTGCTTGGCGACCGCGGTGAAGCCCATGGTCTCGAACAGCTTGCCGAGCCCGGCCGGATCGGGAGCGGCGAACTCGATGAACTCGAACCCGTCGGTGCCCATCGGGTTGTCCCAGGGGGTGAACTTGGCCATGAAGGTCTCCAGCAGCAAGGCGATGAAGCTCGAAATTCTGCGGCGCGGTTCGCGCAGGTTTCATGCTTTGTTCGGCGTGCAGACCATGCAAAACGCAGGAAAACTGCAAAATGCGTTGCATGGACGCCCCGATCGAGCTCGACGCCATCGACCGCCGCCTGCTGCGCGCGCTGCAGCAGGACGGCCGTGTCACCTACGACGCGCTGGCCAGCGAGGCCGGCCTGTCGTCCTCCGCCGTGTTGCGCCGCGTGCGGCGGCTGGAGGACGCGGGCGTCATCGCCAGCTATGTGGCCCTGGTGCCGCCCGAGCGCATCGGCCTGGGCCTGACGGCCTACATCAACGTGCGCCTGGAGAAGCAGACCGACAACCCTTTGCGCAACCCCCGCGACCTCTTCCGCGCCGCGGTCCAGACCTGGCCCGAAGTGGTGGAGTGCGCCGCGCTCACCGGCGAGATGGATTACCTGCTCCGCGTGCTGGTGCAGGACATGCAGCACTACGCCCGCTTCATCTCCGACACGTTGCTCATGCACCCCAGCGTGCAGGACTGCAAGACCAGCTTCGTGCTGGAGCGGTTGAAGAACACGACGGCGGTGCCGGTGTGAG
>NZ_CAJYPS010000009.1 GCF_913777145.1 uncultured Roseateles sp. | reverse complement strand
GCTCCAGCGAGGCACTGGTCTCCTCGACGCCCGCGGCCTGCTCGGACGCGGCCTGGCTGAGCGACTGTGCGGTGGCGCTGACCTCTTCCGACGCCCCGGCCAGCGACTCGGCGCTGGCGTTCACCTCGGCCACCACCTGGGTCAGGCGCTGCGTCATGTGGCGCATCGCGTCCAGCAGCTGGCCGACTTCGTCGCGCGACTTGCCGACGATCTCCACCGTCATGTCGCCCTCGGCCAGCCGGTTGGCCACCTCGACCACGCGGCCTATCGGGCGGGCCACGCTGCGGCTGATCAGCCAGCCCAGCAGCACGCCCAGCGCGACGCCGCCCACGATGATGGCGATCAGCGTCTGGCGGCTGCCGCTGTAGATGGCCTCGGTCTCGTCATTGGCCTGGGCGGCGCGTGCGTCCTTCTGGCGGGCCAGCTCGTCCAGCATGTCGTCCAGCGCATCGGCCTTGCTGCGCACCGTGCTCATGGCCTGCACCAGGGCCGGGTCATGCTCGGCCAGCTTCTCGCTGGCGGCCAGCGCCAGCGCGCGCTGCTGCTCGGTCTGGAAGCGATCCCACTCGCTGTCGAACTTCGCGAACAGCTCCTTGCCGCGCTCCGTCACGAACAGCGGCTTGGCCTTGGCCATCATCTCCTTGACGGTGGCGCTGGACTTCTGGATCGCGGCCAGCTGCTTGTCGCGTTCCTGCTGCGTGTTGGCCAGCAGGAAGTTGCTGCGTGCGCGGCCGATGTAGATCAGCTCGATGTTGGCTTCCTTGATGGTGGACAGGCCCACCAGCTCCTGCGAGTACATGCGCTCGGCCAGCTGGTTCATCTGGCCGGCGTTCTGCAGCCCCACCATGCCCACGACGACGCTGATGCCGGCCACCAGCAGGAAGCCGCCTATGAGCCGGACGCCGATCTTGAAATTGGAGAACATGGAATTCCTTTCCTGAGGTCGGTCGCGCCTAGGCCAGTGCCGGGGCGGTGCGGGAAGAGTGGCCGTTCATCACGGCCGTGGCCTGCTGCACCAGGGCGGGCAGGTCCAGGATGAGGGCGACATCGCCATTGCCGCGGATGCTGGAGCCGCTGACGCCCTTGACCTGGGAGAACACCCGGGACAGCGGCTTGATGACGGTCTGGGCCTCGCCCAGCAGCGTGTCCACCACCAGGCCCAGCTTGTCGCGGCCCTGGCGGATCACGACGATGTTCTGGCGTGTGCCCGGCCTGCCACCCAGGTCGAACAGCTGGCGCAACCGGATCAGCGGCAGCACGCCGCCGCGCAGTTCGATGTAGTCGTGCTGGTCGTCGGCGGCGTATTCCACGCATTCCTCGACCGCCTCCAGCGGCACCACGAACACCGACTGGTTCACGCACACCTGGAAGCCGTCGATGATGGCCAGCGTCAGCGGCAGGCGCACGGTGACCGTCGTGCCCTGACCCGGCTGGCTGGCCACGGACACGTGCCCGCGCAGCGCCGTGATGTTGCTCTTCACCACGTCCATGCCCACGCCGCGGCCGGACAGGTTGGTGACCTTCTCGGCCGTGGAGAAGCCCGGCTCGAAGATGAGGTTGAAGACCTCGGTGTCGCTCATCACGCGGCCCGGCTCCACCAGGCCGCGTTCCACGCCCTTGGCGAGGATGCGCTCGCGGTCCAGGCCGCCGCCGTCGTCCGATACCTCGATGACCACGCTGCCCGCGTCGTGCAGCGCGTTCAGCCGTATGCAGCCGCGCGCCGGCTTGCCGCGCTGGGCGCGCAGCTCGGCGGTCTCTATGCCGTGGTCCATCGCGTTGCGCACCAGGTGGGTCAGCGGGTCGCCTATCTTTTCCACCACGGTCTTGTCCAGCTCGGTGTCCTCGCCGCTGATGGCCAGGTCGATCTGCTTGCCCAGCTCGCGCGCCACGTCGTGCACCACGCGCTGGAAGCGGCTGAAGGTCGCGCCAATCTTGACCATGCGCAGCTGCAGCGCGCTGTCGCGCACCTCGTGCACCAGATCGGCCAGCGTGGAGTGGGCCTCGTGCAGGTCGGGGTCCGCGGTGCGGCGGGCCGCCAGACTGGCGCCAGCCTGCGCAATGATGAGTTCGCCCACCAGGTCGATCAGGCGGTCCAGCTTGTCGGAGTCCACCCGCACCGACTGATGCTCGCGCGTCGCCGAGTCGCGCACCTTGCGCTGCTTGGCCAGTGCGGCTTCCACCACCGCCGGCTGCACGCCGCCCTGTTCCACCAGGATGGCGCCCAGCGGCTGGGGCGGAGCGCTCTGGTCGGCGTCGCGGTGGCGCTCCTGCGCCTCCAGCGCCAGGCGGATCTCGTGCGGCGTCACGCTGCCGCAGCGCGCCAGGATCTCGCCCAGCCGGTAGGGCTCCTCGGGCAGGCCGCGGATCAGCGCGGCAAATTCCTCCACCCGCGTGGCCGGCGGCAGGATGCGCAGCGTGCAGTCGTCCAGCACGAACTCGAACACGCCTTCTATCGTGGCCTTGTCGACGGTGGTCTCGAACGCGATCTCGAAGCCGAGATAGCAGCACTCCGGGTCCATCGCGTCCACCGCGGGCAGCGCGTCGGGCAGGGTCACCAGCTTGACGATGCGACCCAGCGTGCGCAGGTAGCGTATGAAGGCGATGGGGTCCATGCCGTTGCGCAGCACGCCCTCGCCGAAGCGTATGGAGATGTGCCAGCAGCCGGCCTCGGCCAACGCCCCGTCGCTGGTCGATGCAGCCACATCGGCCGCGGCCGGCGTCACCGGGCAGGCCAGCATGCGGGCGCGCAGCGCGTCCAGCAGCGGCAGGCCCTCGGCCTCCAAGGCCGGGTCGGGCTCGGTGTGGCCCGCGTCGATGGCGTGGATCAGCGCACGCATGTGGTCGCAGCAGGACAGCAGCAGCGTGACCCAGCCCGCGTCTATCGCCAGGCGGCCCGCGCGGATCTCGTCCAGCGCGCTTTCGGCCACATGGGTGAAGGCCACCACATGGTCCAGCCCGAACAGGCCAGCCGAGCCCTTGATGGTGTGGGCTGCGCGGAACACCGCATTCAGCGCGGCGCTGGTTTCCTCGGCGTCCGCGTCGGACAGCCGCAGCAGCGCGGCCTCCATGTCGTCCAGCAGCTCGCGGCTCTCGGCGATGAAGGTGTGCAGGGCCTGGTCGAGATTCATGCGCTCGCGCCTCCGGTGTGCAGGTGGGCCTCCAGCTCCAGCAGTGCGAACACCTCGCGCACCGCGGCGCTGGGCCGGGTCAGCGTCAGCGCGGCGCCGCGTGCCGCGGCCTCGCGCTGGGCCAGCAGCAGCAGCTGCACGCCGGCCGTGTCGATCTCGCTGACCTCGGCCAGGTCCAGCACCGGGGACTCGCCCAGTGCCGCGGCGGCCAGCAGCTCGGCCTTGAGCTCGGCCGCGCGGTAGATGGTCAGTTCACCGGAGAGCGCGAGCGCCTCGCTCATGGCAGCACCAGCTTCTGCACCACGCCCAGCATCTGCTCGGGGCGGAAGGGCTTGACCACCCAGGCCTTGGCGCCCGCCGCCTGGCCCTCGGCCTTCTTGGATTCCTGCGATTCGGTGGTCAGCATCACCACCGGCGTGAAGCGGTAGGCCGGACGCTGCTTGACGGTCTTCACAAAGGTGATGCCGTCCATGTTGGGCATGTTGACGTCGCTGATCATCAGGTGGACCTTCTGGCCCGTCAGCTTGTTCAGCGCGTCCTGCCCGTCGCTGGCCTCGATCACGTCATAGCCGGCGCCGCGCAGCGCAATGCCCACGACCTGGCGCAGCGAGGCGGAGTCGTCGACGATGAGTATGGTCTTTGCCATGAAGGGGAGTCCTCAGAAGAAAGTGATTTCGCTCTCGGCCGGCTGGGCCGTGGCGGGCTTGGCGCCGGATGGGGTGGCGGGGCTGTGGCGCTCCTCGGCCATCGCGTAGCTGCGCTCCAGCTGGCTCAGCATGTCGGCGGCCGACAGCGGCTGCAGCCGGCCGTGGGTGGCGAAGCCCTGGGTGTGTTCCCCCAGCACCTGCGGCAGCTGCTCGATGCTCTGCTGCACATGGCTGAGGATCTGGTTCACGCGGTCCTGGAACTGCAGCTGCACCAGCGCTTCCGAGACCTCGCCGTGTATGCCCTGGCTTTCCAGCTTGAGCTGCTGGGTCGAGTCCGCCAGCGCCTCGGTGATGCCGCGCAGGTCGCCCAGCACCGCGCTGATCGCCTCGCGCGAGCCGCGCGCCGCGTCGCGGGCCTGTTCGCTGGCAATGCTGGAGGCCTGCTGCGTGGCGGCGATGCCGTCGGCAAAACGTGACACCGTGGCCGCGATTCGCGTGCCGGTGTCGCCCGACATCGCCGACAGCTTGCGCACCTCCTGCGCCAGCACGCCGAAGCCGCGACCGTTCTCACCCGCGTGGGCGGCTTCGATGGCAGCGTTGATGGCCAGCAGATTCGTCTGCGACGCGATCAGGCCCACCTGGGCCGCCATGCCCTGCAGCTCTTGGGCCAGGTTGGCCAGCTCGCCCACCTGGGTCAGCAGTCGGGCCTTGGCGTCCACCGCGGCCTCGATGCTGTCCACCATCGCGGTGAGGCGCTGCTCGCTCTGCGCGAACAGCGTCAGCAGGCCGGCCTGGCCGCTGCCCGATTGCAGGCTGGATTCAGACAGCGACAGCGTACGGCCCAGCTTGTCGACGATGCCGCCGAAGCGCACGCTGAGCTCGTTGATCGCGGCCTCCATCTGAGCGCGGGAGGTCTGTATCTGCTGCGACCACACCGGCGCCAGTGCATCCCCAAAGCCCTGGTGGCTGGCCACGAAGGCCTCGACGGCTGCCTGGTTGCGCTCCACCGCACGGCGTTGCAGCAGGCCGGCCAGCATGCCGGCGCCCAGCAGCAGCAGCGATATCAAGACCTGACCCCAGGTCGGCCAGTCGGACGCCAGCCACAGGGCCGCGGCACCCGCGACGCCCAGGGTCGGGGCCAGCCAGCACTGCTGGCGCAGCGCGGCCGCCGCCGCTGAGGAATGTTGCGCTTGTGACGGGCTTGTAACCATGTCCTTAGGTATACCTTTGCCTCCTCCGGGCCGGGCGAGCGCGATCCGCGATACGCGGCACTAATGCATGCAATGCCGCCTGGTAACTCGACTACGCAGCGTGCTGTTTTGATCGCTTTTGCAGACTCAAAAATCAGTTGAATCAAATCGTTGGAGGCCGGCGTGTGGCGCCTCGGCCAAGTCCTGGGGCGCGGCTGGGTCAGGTCTTGCCAGGGTCTGGGAATCGACTCATGCGGGGTTGATTCGCGGCTGACCCGGGGCGGGCCGGGCGCCTGCCGCTCGCCCGGCGGCCAGGGGCACGCACCGCGTTCTTGCAGAAACGGCTGATCTGGATCAAGCGCTGCGGCTCGGCCTTTGCCTAGACTGGCTCGTCAATGGCGCACGAGCGAGGGTGGCTTGAATCGGGATGCACGGGGAGCGAAAGGCAAGGGTGCGCGCTGGCCGGCGTGGGCGCTGGCAGGTCTGTTGGGCCTGTTGGGTCTGACGGGCTGTGCACCGCTGCGGCCCCCCGTCCAGCCGGCGCAGGTGCTGGCCCCGGCCTATCCGGGCGACGACGCGCCCGAAGCCGCCACGCTGCCCGACTGGCGCGGCTACTTCCTGTCCCCCGACCTGCAGGCGCTGATCGCCCAGGCGCTGGACAACAACCGCAACCTGCGCGTGGCCGTGCTGCGCGTGGAGCAGGCGCGGGCGGCCTACGGCATACAGCGCGCGGCGCAGTTTCCGCTGCTGGCGGCCCAGGCCAGCGAGACCCGCTCACGCACGCCGGCCGACCTCAACCTCACGCGCCGGCCGCTGGTGGCGGGCGACTACCAGGTGGGCCTGGGCCTGGCCAGCTGGGAGCTGGACCTTTGGGGCCGGGTGGGCCAGCTGAAGCAAGCCGCACTGGAAACCTATCTGGCCGGCGACGAGCAGCGGCGCGCGGTCACGCTGGCGCTGATCGCCGAGGTGGCGCAGGCCTACTTCCAGCTGCGCGAGCTGGATGAGCGGGTCGCGCTGGCCGAGCGCACCGTGGCCAGCCGGGCCGAGAGCCTGCGCATCTTTGCGCGCCGCGAGGCGCTGGGCGCCACCTCGCGGCTGGCGCTGACCCAGGTCGAGACGCTGCTGACCCAGGCCCAGGCGCTGCTGGTGCAGGCGCGCCAGCAGCGCGAGACCCAGTGGCAGGCGCTGACGCTGGTGGTCGGCGCCACGCCGGTCTGGCACCCCGCCCAGGGCGCTCTGGATGAAGCGGCCGAGCTGGTGGCGCTGCGCGCGGGCCTGCCGTCGCAGCTGCTGGAGCGCCGGCCCGACCTGCGCGCGGCCGAGCACCAGTTGCTGGCCGCGCGAGCCCGGGTGGGCGCCGCACGTGCGGCCTTCTTTCCGCAGATCTCGCTGACCGCGGCACTGGGCACGGCTAGCGCCGAGCTGGGCGGCCTGTTTGACCGTGGCAGCCGGGCCTGGCAGTTCGCGCCCGCGCTGACGCTGCCGCTGTTCGATGCCGGCCTGCGCGAGCAGAACCTCAGCCTGGCCGCGCTGCGTGAGCACGAGGCCGTGGCCCAGTACGAGCGTGCGGTGCAGCAGGCCTTCCGCGATGTGGCCGATGCGCTGGACGCGCGCCAGGCGCTGGGCGCGCAGCTGGAGATCGCCCGCCATGCGCTGGCGGTGCAGCGCGAGCGCAGCCGCCTGGCCCAGCTGCGCTATGACCACGGCGCCGCGCCCTACCTGGAGGTGCTGGACGCCGAGCGCGATCTGCTCAGCACCGAGCAGCAGCTGCTGCAGACCCGCCGCGCGCTGCTGGCCAGCCGCGTGGCGCTGTACGCGGCGCTGGGCGGCGGCGCCGGCGAATCCCCCACGTCCCTGCCCACACCGAACTGATGCGAGCCCCCATGGCCCCCCAAGTCCGTCGCCTGATCCTGCCGCTGCTGCTGACCCTGCTGGCCGCCGGTACCGCCTATGCCTGGTACCAGCTGCGTCACCAGGGACCGGGCGAGGGTTTCGCCAGCGGCAACGGTCGCATCGAGGCGACCGAGATCGACGTGGCCGCCAAGCTGGGCGGCCGCATCCAGGACATTCTGGTGGACGAGGGCGATTTCGTGCGCGCCGGCCAGCCGCTGGCGCGCATGCAGGTGACCTCGCTGCAGGCGCAGCAGGACGAGGCCGAGGCACAGCGCCAGCGCGCAATCAGTGCGGTGGCCAGCGCCGCGGCCCAGGTCGCGGTGCGCCTGGCGGACCAGCTCAGCGCCCATGCCCAGGTGTCCATGCGCGAGAGCGAGCTGGACGCCGCGCAGCGTCGGCTGGCCCGCTCCGAGACGCTGGCGCGCGAGGGTGCGTCGTCCGCCCAGGAGCTGGACGACGACCGCGCCCGCGTGCGCAGCGCGCGCGCCGCGCTGGAGGCCGCGCGCGCCCAGGTGGCGGCGGCCGAGGCGGCGGTGACCGCGGCCCGTACCCAGGTCAGCGGCGCGCAGTCGGCGGTGAAGGCGGCCGAGGCCACGCTGCAACGCATCCAGGTCGAGTTGGACGACGGCACGCTGAGCGCGCCGCGCGACGGCCGCGTGCAGTACCGCATCGCCCAGCCCGGCGAGGTGGTGGGCAATGGCGGCAAGGTGCTCAACCTGGTGGATCTGGCCGATGTCTCCATGAGCTTCTTCGTGCCCGAGACCGTGGCCGGCCGGCTGGCGCTGGGCGCCGAGGTGCATGTGGTGCTGGACGCCGCGCCGCAGTACGTGATCCCGGCCAAGATCAGCTTCGTGGCCAGCACAGCGCAGTTCACGCCCAAGACCGTGGAGACCGCCAGTGAACGCCAGAAGCTGATGTTCCGCGTGAAGGCGCAGATCGACCGCGCGCTGCTGCTCAAGCACCTGAAGCTGGTCAAGACCGGCCTGCCCGGTGTGGCCTGGGTCAAGCTGGACGCGAACGCGCCCTGGCCCGAGGCGCTGGCGGTGAAGGTGCCGCAGTGAGTGAGGACTCGGCGCCGGCCGGACAAGCTGCGCCGGTCGTCAGTCTGCAGGGGCTGAGCCTGCATTACGGCCGCCGCGTCGCGCTGGACGAGCTCACGCTGGCGCTGCCGGCCGGCCGCATGGTGGGCCTGATCGGGCCGGACGGCGTCGGCAAGTCCAGCCTGCTGGCGTTGATCGCGGGCGCGCGCGCGCTGCAGCAGGGCCGGCTGCAGGTGCTGGGCGGCGACATGCGCGAGCAGCGCCACCGCGAGCGCGTGTGCCCGCGCATCGCCTACATGCCCCAGGGCCTGGGCAAGAACCTCTACCCCACGCTGTCGGTGGAGGAGAACCTGCAGTTCTTCGGCCGCCTGTTCGGCCACAACGCGGCGGAGCGGCGCCGGCGCATCGACGCGCTGACCCGCAGCACGCGGCTGCACCCTTTCCTGGCGCGGCCGGCGGGCAAGCTGTCGGGCGGCATGAAGCAAAAGCTCGGCCTGTGCTGCGCGCTGATCCACGACCCCGACCTGCTGATCCTGGACGAGCCCACCACCGGCGTGGACCCGCTGTCGCGCAGCCAGTTCTGGGACCTGATCGATGAGATCCGCGCCGAGCGCCCCGGCATGAGCGTGCTGGTGGCCACCGCCTACATGGAGGAGGCCGAGCGCTTCGACTGGCTGGTGGCCATGGACGAGGGGCGGGTGCTGGCCACCGGCACGCCGGCCGAGCTGCGCGAGCGCAGCGCCGCGGCCACGCTGGAGGCCGCGTTCATTGCGCTGCTGCCCGAGGCCAAGCGGCGCGAGCACCGCGAGGTGGTGGTGCCGCCGCTGCGGGCCGGGGCGGATGCCGCGGTCGCCATCGAGGCACGTGGGCTGACCATGCGTTTCGGCGACTTCACCGCGGTGGACCATGTGGACTTCCGCATACGCCGCGGCGAGATCTTCGGCTTCCTGGGCTCCAACGGCTGCGGCAAGTCCACCACGATGAAGATGCTGACCGGCCTGCTGCCGGCCAGCGAGGGCGAGGCCCGGCTGTTCGGCCAGGCGGTGGCGTCCAGCGACATCGCAACGCGCCGGCGCGTGGGCTATATGTCCCAGGCCTTCTCGCTGTACGGCGAGTTGAGCGTACGCCAGAACCTGGTGCTGCATGCGCGCCTCTTCGAGGTGCCCGAGGCCGAGGTGGGCGCGCGCGTGGCCGAGATGGAGACGCGCTTCGGCCTGGAGCCGGTGCGCGACAGCCTGCCCGAGAGCCTGCCGTTGGGCATGCGCCAGCGGCTGTCGCTGGCCGTGGCCATGGTGCACCGGCCGGAGCTGCTGATCCTGGACGAACCCACGTCGGGCGTGGACCCCGTCGCGCGCGACCGCTTCTGGGAGCTGATGATCGCGCTGGCCCGCGAGGACGGCGTCACCATCTTCATCTCCACCCACTTCATGAACGAGGCGGCGCGTTGCGACCGCATCTCGCTGATGCACGCGGGGCGGGTGCTGGTCAGCGACAGCCCGGCCGGCCTGATCGCGCAGCGCGGCACGCAGACGCTGGAGCAGGCCTTCATCGCCTACCTGCAGGATGCGACCGTGGAGCCCGCGGCCGAGCCGGCCGACGAGCTGCCGGTGGCTGCTGCCCCCGTCACCGAGCGGCCACGCCGGCGCCGTGGCTTCAGCCTCACCCGGGCGCTGAGCTACAGCGCGCGCGAGGCGCTGGAGCTGCGCCGCGACCCAGTGCGCGCGACGCTGGCGCTGCTGGGCACGGCCATCCTGATGTTCATCATCGGCTACGGCATCAGCCTGGACGTGGAGAACCTGCGCTATGCGGTGCTGGACCGCGACCAGTCCGGCCTGAGCCAGAACTACGCGCTCATTCTGTCGGGCTCGCGCTACTTCATCGAGCGGCCGCCGCTGCACGACTACGCGGAGCTGGACCGGCGCATGCGCAATGGCGAGCTGTCGCTGGCGATCGAAATCCCGCCCGGCTTCGGGCGCGACCTGCAGCGCGGCAAGACCGTGCAGATCGCCGCCTGGGTGGACGGCGCCATGCCCACGCGCGCCGAGACCGTGCGCGGCTATGTGCAGGGCCTGCACATGAGCTGGCTGGCCGACATGGCCACGCACCGGCTGGGCGCCGAGTTGGGCGCCGCCGCGCGGGTGGAGACCCGCTACCGCTACAACCCCGACGTGAAAAGCCTGCCGGCCATGGTGCCGGCGGTGATCCCGCTGCTGCTGATGATGATCCCGGCCATGCTGGCGGCGCTGGCGGTGGTGCGCGAGAAGGAGCTGGGCTCCATCATCAACCTCTATGTGACGCCGGTCAGCCGGGCCGAGTTCCTGCTCGGCAAGCAGCTGCCCTACATCGCGCTGGCGATGTTCAACTTCCTGCTGGCCAGTGCGCTGGCGGTCACGGTGTTCGGCGTGCCCATCAAGGGCAGCTTTGCGGCGCTGACGCTGGCGGCGCTGCTGTTCGTGACCTGCTCCACCGGCTTCGGGCTGCTCGCGTCCACCTTCACGCGCAGCCAGATCGGCGCGCTCTTCCTCACGATGATTGGCACGCTGATTCCCTGCGTGCAGTTCGCCGGCCTGCTGAACCCGGTGTCCTCGCTGGAGGGCGTGGGCGCGCTGATCGGCAAGGTCTACCCGGCCAGCCATTTCCTCACTATCAGCCGCGGCGTGTTCAGCAAGGCGCTGGACCTGCCGGCGCTCATGCCCTCGCTGTGGCCGCTGCTGATCGCGGTGCCGGTGATCCTGGGCGCGGCCATCGTGCTGCTGAAAAAGCAGGAGGCCTGATGCGCACGTTGCTGAGCCATGTCTACCGGCTGGGCGTCAAGGAGCTGTGGAGCCTGGCGCGCGACCCCATGATGATCGTGCTGATCGTCTACACCTTCACCGTGTCCATCTACGTGGCCGCGACCGCGATGCCCGAGAGCCTGCACCACGCGGCCATCGCCATCGTGGACGAGGATGCGTCGCCGTTGTCGGCCCGCATCGTTGCGGCCTTCTACCCGCCGCACTTCCGCACGCCGCAACTGATCGCGCTGCCGGACATGGACCCGGCGCTGGACCGCGGCGACCACACCTTCGTGCTGGACATCCCGCCGGGCTTCCAGCGCGATGTGCTGGCCGGCAGGAGCCCGGCGCTGCAGCTGAATGTGGACGCGACCCGCATGAGCCAGGCCTTCACCGGCAATGTCTACATCCAGCAGATGGTCAACGACGAGGTGAACGACTTCGTGTCGCGCCATCGCGGGGGGCAAGCCTTGCCGGTGGAGCTGACGGTGCGCACCCGCTTCAACCCCAATCTGGAGCAGTCCTGGTTCGGCTCGCTGATGGAGATCATCAACAACGTCACCATGCTGTCCATCATCCTGACCGGCGCTGCGCTGATACGCGAACGCGAGCACGGCACCATCGAGCACCTGCTGGTGATGCCGGTGACGCCGGCCGAGATCATGCTGGCCAAGGTCTGGAGCATGGGCGTGGTGGTGCTGGCAGCGGTGGCGGTGTCGCTGGGCCTGGTGGTGCAGGGCGCGCTACGGGTGCCCATCCAGGGCTCGGTCGCGCTGTTCATGGCGGCCGCCGCGCTGCACCTATTCGCCACCACGTCCATGGGCATCTTCATGGCCACGGTAGCGCGCTCCATGCCGCAGTTCGGCATGCTGCTGATCCTGGTGCTGATCCCGCTGCAGTTGCTGTCCGGCGGCAGCACGCCGCGCGAGAGCATGCCGCAATTCGTGCAAGACCTGATGCTGGCCGCGCCCACCACGCACTTCGTGGCGGCCGGCCAGGCCATCCTCTACCGCGGCGCCGGTCTGGACGTGGTGTGGCCGCAGTTCCTGGCCATTCTGGCGATAGGCGGCGCGATGTTCGCCGGCGCGCTGCTGCGCTTTCGCCGCACCATCAGCCAGATGGCCTGAGGTCGGGCGGGCCCGGGCGGGCGGGATGCCCGCCTGGCCTCAATACGCCATTCAGTGCTCGTGGTGACCGGCGTGTTCCGCCGCGCCGGTGGCCCCCGGCTTGCGCACATCCACCTGCACCTCGTTCGCCATGCCGCCGGGCATGGAGCCGTGGTGATGGTGCATGGGCGCCTGCGGCGGCGCCGCATCGGGCAGGCCCTCGACCTCGCGCGCCAGCGTGCCGGCCGGGTGCTGGAACCAGCCCGGATCGCTGTAGTCGCCGCGCTTCTGGTCGCGCCTCACCTTGAGCACGCTGAACATGCCGCCCATGCCCACCGGCCCGAACGGTCCGTCGCCCGCCATCATGGGCGCGGTGTTGGCCGGCAGCGGCATCTGCATCTCGGTCATCTCGTGCATGCCGCTGGAGCCCATGCCCATATAGCCCGGCACCAGCGCGCGTATGCGCTGCTCCAGGTCGCTGGTGTCCACGCCAATCATGGTGGGCACGCTGTGGCCCATCGCGTTCATCGTGTGGTGGCTCTTGTGGCAGTGCAGCGCCCAGTCGCCTTCCTCGTCGGCGATGAACTCGATCTGCCGCATCTGGCCCACCGCTACGTCGGTGGTCACCTCGGGCCAGCGCGCGCTGCGCGGCACCGGGCCGCCGTCCGTGCCGGTCACGCTGAACTCGTGGCCGTGCAGGTGGATGGGGTGGTTGGTCATGGTCAGGTTGCCCACGCGTATGCGCACCCGCTCGCCCTGGCGCGCCACCAGCGGCGCGATGCCGGGGAAGATGCGGCTGTTCCAGCTCCACAGGTTGAAGTCCAGCATGGTCATCACCTTGGGCGTGGCGCTGCCCGGCTCCACGTCGTAGGCGTTCAGCAGGAAGGCGTAGTCGCGGTCCACCGGGTCGATGTGCGGATGGCGGCCCTTGGGGTGGGTGATCCACAGGCCCATCATGCCCATGGCCATCTGCAGCATCTCGTCCGCATGCGGGTGGTACATGAAGCTGCCGGGCCGGCGCGCGACGAACTCGTAGACCCAGGTCTTGCCCGGTTGTATCGCGGCCTGCGTGAGGCCGCTGACGCCGTCCATGCCGTTGGGCAGGCGCTGGCCGTGCCAGTGCATGCTGGTGGCCTCGGGCAGGCGGTTGGTCACGTAGAGGCGCACGCGGTCGCCCTCGACCACCTCGATGGTGGGGCCGGGGCTCTGGCCGTTGTAGCCCCACAGATTGGCCTTGAAGCCGGGCGCCATCTCGCGCACCACGGGCTCGGCGACCAGATGGAATTCCTTCACGCCGTCGCGCATGCGCCAGGGGGCGGTCCAGCCGTTCAGCGTGACCACCGGGTTGTAGGGCCGGCCATTGGGTGGCAGCAGCGGCGGCTGGGTATCGGCCGAGGTCTGGATGACGGGTTCGGGCAGCGCGGCCATCGCGGCGCGCGACACGGTGGAGGCGGCGGCCAGCGAGGCCGCGCCTATCAGGGAACGACGATTGAGCAACATGGGGTTCTCGATGTTCAGTGGGCGGCGCTGGGCGCGGGGGCGGAGCGGGCGGCGTCCATGGCGCCGCGGGCCGCGGGCGGCGGGCCGGCGCTGAGCGCCTGGTCCAGGTCCACCTGGGCCAGCCAGAGGTCGCGCAGCGCGTCCTGCGCGGCGGCGGCGGCGGCCACCTGGGCGCGCGCATCGGCCAGCAGCTCGAACACGCCGATCAGCATGCCGTTGTAGCGCAGCAGCTGCTCCTGGGACACGCGGCGCGCCAGCGGCAGCAGCTCGTCGCGATGGCGGCGCGCCAGCTCGTAGGCGCCGCGGTACAGCCCATAGGCCTCGCGCGCCTCGGAGCGCGCCTGTATCGCCACGTCGGCGGCGTGGTGGGCGGCGCGCGCGGCCAGCGTCTCGGCGCGCGGCAGCGGCCCGGGGCCGAACAGCGGCAGCTCCAGCGCGATCTCCCAGCCACGCTGCGTGGGCTGCTCGTTGGAGCTGTTGCGCACCGCGCCCAGCTCCATCATGGACACCCAGCGGGTCACGCGGCTCAGGTCCAGCTGGCGTGCCGATTGCTCCAGCGCGAGCCGCGCGGCCTGCACGTCCAGCCGCTGGGCCAGCGCCTGGGCCTCCACATCGCGGGGCTCGCGCGGGGCGTCGGGCAGGGGCGGCAACTCGGCGGGCAACCGCAGCCCCCGATCGTTCTCCAGCCCCAGCAGGCGCACCAGACGCTCACGCGTGCTGAGGCGCTGCAGGCGGGCGCGCTCCAGCGCCAGCGCGGCCTCGGCCGCGAAGCCCTGCTCGCGAGCCTGGTCCAGCGCATTGAAGTTGCCGGCGGCCTGCATGCGGCGCGCCAGCTCGGCGCCCGCGTCCGCCGCGTCCATCACGCGCTGGCGGTAGGCGAGGGCGGCCTCGGCCGCGACCGCACCCACCCAGGCGCGTCGCACCTCGGCGGCCTGGGCCAGCACCTCGGCGGCCAGTTGCTGCTGGGCGACCGCCAGCTGGCGCCGGCCCACGGTGCGCTGCAGCGGCAGCGTCAGCAGCCGGGCCAGGTCCAGGCTCCAGCCGCGCTCCAGCTCGCGCTCGTCGCCGCGGCTGAGGCGGCTGAAGCGAAAGCCGGGGTTGGGCAGGCGGCCGGCGTCGGCCACGTCCAGCGCGCTCAGGTCCAGCTCGGCCAGCCGGGCCTGCAGGCCGCGCTGGTTCAGCAGCGCCAGCTGGACCGCGGCGTCGGCGGAGAGCGGTTCGCTCAGGCGCCGGGCCAGCTCGTCGGGCGCCAGGGGCTGGCGCTGCAGCGCCGGGCCCTGGCGGGCCTGCGTCAGTTCATTCACCGGCGCCAGCGTGGCCGTCGGGTCGGGGGCGATGCCGGCACAGGCGGCCAGCAGTGGGGGCAGGGCAGCGAGCAGCAGCACGCGCGGCAGCCGGCGCCGCAGGGCGCGACGGCTGGGTAAGGTCTCGGACATGGGGCCTCTCGGGGCGGGACGACACAACAACGTTCTCGCCAGGTGGTCCATGGCGTCGAACGGCGGGGCAGCGGTTGGCTCAGCCTCGAGGGGGCGGGTCGGGCAGCGCCGGGACGACGCTGTCCCAGCGCGTCGTGGCGGCCGGGCGAGGACTGTCGGCAGGTGCCGTGTCGGTCGGTGCCGGCAGCAGCAGCGGTGGCGGCGCGGCCGCCAGGCAGCAGGGCGCACAGTGTTGGCAGGCGCCGGCCGGCACGGCCTCGGGCGCTGGGTCATGCTCGCCACAGTGCGAAGCCTGGGCCTGGGCCTGGGCCTGGACCGCATGCGCCGGCTCAGCCGTCGCCATCCATCCGGCCGCGAACAGGCTGCGCACGGGCAGCAGCACGAGCAGCAGGCAGATCAGCAGGAAACGGCCGGAGCGGGGCATGGGGGCACTTTAACCGCGCTGCAGCCAGGCTCGCGGCGACAGCCCCGCATGGCGCTGGGTGAAGACACGACTCAGCGCCGACGCGTTCGCATAACCCAGCTCGTTGGCCAGCGCCTTCAGCGGCTTGCCCGCGCGCAGCTCGGCGCGCGCGATCGCCAGCCGCCAGTCGGCCACATAGTCGGCCGGCGTCGTGCCGGTTGCGGCGCGGAAGGCCGCGGCAAAACGGCTGCGCGACATGCCGGCCTCGGCTGCCAGCCGCTCCAGTGTCCAGGCCTCGCCCGGTCGGGCATGAACAGCCGTCAGTGCGCGTGCCAGGCGCAGGTCGGCCAGGCCGCGCAGCAGGCCCAGCGGCAGCGGTGCGTCACGCTGGTCCAGCATCCAGCGCAGCAGTTGCAGCAGCAGGACCTCGAACAGCCGGTCCGCCAGCAGGCGCTGGCCACAGCGCACGCGCTCGGCCTCGCCAAACAGCAGGGCCAGCGTCTCGTTCAGTCCGGCGACGCGCGCCAACGGCAGCACGATCAGCGGCGGCAGCGCCTGCACGAGCGGATGGGCCTCGCCCTGCTCGAAGTCCAGTGTCGCGCAGACGAAGTCCGAGCCCTCGGTCGGCGCGTTGTGGAAGTCGTGCGCCAGCGGTCGCGGGTAGAAGACCAGACTGGGTTCGTGCACGTCCAGCCGCTCCACGAGGCCGCTGGCGGCGGCGTGGCGAATCTGCATCTCGCCGGTGCGCATCACGTGAAGGAAACCGCGCCCGGGACGCGCATCGAAATGAGTCACGCCGCACAGCGGGCCGGCGTGGAACAGGCTGGCATGCACGCGGAAGCGTTCGAGCAGGGGGCTGAGCCGGTCCAGCGGCGTGGCGTCGGGCATGGGACGAATGGGTATGAATATCGGACTGAATGATACTTATCAAACTGACCTGGGCCGCACAGTGGAGGCCTTCTCAACTGCCACCCCAAGGTGACGCCATGACCTCCCGCATTCCCCTCGTTTCCGCCACCGAGTCCCCCGCCAGCAGCCGCGCGCTGCTGGACGCCGTGCACGGTGCCTTCGGCGCGACGCCCAATATGTTCCGCGCCGTCGCGAACTCGCCGGCTGCGCTGCAGGCCATGTGGGGCTTCTTCGGCGCGTTGGGTGGCGGCACGCTGCCCGCCAAGCTGGGTGAGCAGATCGCCGTCGCCGTAGCCGATCGCAACGCCTGCGACTACTGTCTGGCCGCGCACACGGCGCTGGGCCGCAAGGCCGGTGCCTCGGCCGGCGAGATGAGCGCGGCCCAGGCGGGCGAGTCCGCCGACCCGGCGACGGCCGCGGCGCTGCGCTTTGCGCTGAAGCTGGTCGAGCAGCGTGGCCAGGTCGGTGACGCCGACGTCGCGGCGCTGCGTGCGGCCGGCTTCGACGATGGCCAGGTCGTCGAGATCCTGGCCCATGTCGCGCTGAACCTGTTCACGAACTACGTCAACGTGGCCCTGGCGGTGCCGGTGGACTTCCCCGGCGTGAAGCTGCGCTCGGCGGCCTGAGTCCTGGCGCGGCATGATGCGGCCCATGAAGAAGACCGCCCTTGCGCTGCGCCATCTCGCCTTCGAAGACCTGGGGCTCATCGAGCCGCTGCTCAAGCAACGCGGTTTCGATGTGGCTTATCACGAGGCCGGCGTCGACGACTTCCACGCCGTCGACCTGGCCACGCTGGACCTGCTCATCGTGCTGGGCGGCCCCATCAGCGTCGAGGACGAGGCGCGCTTCCCGTGGCTGGTGGACGAACTCGCGCTGATCCGTCGGCGCTTGGAGGCCAGGCAGCCGCTGCTGGGCCTCTGCCTGGGCGCGCAGCTGATGGCGCGGGCCCTGGGCGCTCGCGTCAAGCCCATGGGCGTCAAGGAAATCGGCTTCGCACCGGTGGCGTTGACGGCGGCGGGGCAGGGCACGGCCCTGGCCGCGTTGGGTGGCCAGCCTGTGCTGCACTGGCATGGCGACCAGTTCGAGCTGCCGGCCGGCATGGTGTCGTTGGCGACGACACCGGTTTGCCCGCACCAGGCCTTCGCGCCGCACGACAAGGCGCTGGGCCTGCAGTTCCATCCCGAGGTCGATCCGGCGCGCTTCGAGCAGTGGCTGGTCGGCCACATCGACGAGCTGGACCATGCCGGCATTGCGCCGGCCGAGTTGCGCGCCACGATGGCGCGTGAGGCCGAGGGCTTGAAGGCCGCGCTGGCGCGGCTGATGGAGCGCTGGCTAGACCAGGCCCTGCTTTGACGCCAGCACCGCGGCCTCGGCGCGGCTGGACACGTTGAGCTTCTTGTAGATGCTCTTGATGTGGTCGTTGACCGTGAACCACTTGATGCCCATCAGGTTCGCGATCTCCTTGATCGTGAAGCCCTTGCTCAGGTAGGTGAGCACCTCGCTCTCGCGCGGGGTCAGGCGCTCCCATTCGGGCGGCGGGTCCAGCGCGACGCCGCGGCTGTTGGCGAACGGCGCATGGGCGGAGGACAGACCGCCGAAGCCGGAGTTCAGCGGCGTGGGGCTGGTGTCGCTGCCGGTTGGCCGGAAGTGGGACAGCAGGCGGCGCGCGATCGCGGGCGACAGCGGCGGCTGGCCGCGCACGATGCGCTGCAACTCCTCCACCAGCACCTCGAAGCGGTCCTCCTTCAGCAGGTAGCCGTCGGCGCCACACTGCAGCGCGGGGAAGAGATGGTCGTCGTCGGAGTACAACGTGGTGACGATCTTGATGGCCGGCGAGCCGGCCAGCTCGCTGAGCATCTCCATGCCGCTGCCATCGGGCAGTTCCAGATCGACCAGGATGAGCTTGAAGCTCCCCTCGGCGGCGGGGCCGCCCTGTTTGGCGACCTGGCGGCGTGCGTTCTCCAGGTCACCGACCTCGGTGATCTCCATCGCATCGCTGAAGCTCTCGCGCACCACGCGGCACAGAAAACTGCGGGCGACGGGGTTGTCTTCGATGATCAGGACTTTGACGGTCATGGGAGGCGCGCGGGCAGAACGGGATCCCGGCCAATGTAGCGCAGCCGCCTGGGGCCCCACCCCTGTGCGGGTGACGCTGCGCCCCCCGAACAGGCTTCAAGCGTTGGTCAAAACTACCTTTCCGACCACCTCGCGTGCCGCCATGCGCGCGAAGGCAGCGGGCAACTGCTCCATGGGCAGCACCCGGTCCAGCACCGGCTTGATCTTGCCGGCGGCGTACCAGGCGGCCAGCTCGCCCAGCATGCGGGCGTTGCGTGCCGGCTCGCGCTTGGCGAACTCGCCCCAGAACACGCCCACCAGCGACGCCCCCTTGAGCAGCGCCAGGTTCAGCGGCAGCGCCGGGATCTGGCCCTGCGCGAAGCCGATCACCAGGTAACGGCCGCGCCAGGCGATGGCGCGGAAGGCGGGTTCGGCCAGATCGCCGCCCACCGGGTCGTAGACCACGTCGGGGCCCTTGCCGCCGGTCAGTGCCTTCAGCTCGTCGCGCAGGTTCTGCGTGGCGTAGTTGATCACCGCATCCGCGCCCAGTGCCAGGCAGCGCTGGCATTTGGCATCGCTGCCGGCGGCCGCGATCACGCGTGCGCCGGCCGCCTTGGCGATCTGCAGCGCCGCGGTGCCCACGCCACCGGCCGCGCCCAGGATGAGCACGGTCTCGCCGGCCTGCAGCGCGGCGCGGTCCATCAGCGCATGGTGGCTGGTGGCATAGGTGCAGATGAAGGCGGCCGCATCCTCGAAGCCGAAGGCGTCGGGCAGCGGCATGGCCAGCGCCGCGGGGATGCAGACCTCGGTGCCGAAGCCGCCCAGGCCGCCAAAGGCCGCGACCCGCTGGCCGACCGCAAAGCCCTGCACGCCGTCGCCCACCTCGCTGACCACGCCCGAGAACTCCGTGCCCGGCACGAAGGGCAGGGGCGGCTTCATCTGGTACTTGTTCTGCACGATCAGCAGGTCAGGAAAGTTCAGGCTGGCCGCCTTGATCTGCACCCGGATCTGGCCCGGCGGCAGCACTGGCGCGGGCAGCTCCCGCCATTGCAGCGCCTCGACGCCCACCGGGTTCTCACACAGCCATGCCTTCATCTGTCGTCTCCTGCTCGAACGGCGGGCGGATCATAGGAAGCAGCGTGTTTACACCCGGTCGCGGAGGTGACGCGCTGCCTACAATTCCGCGCCATGCGCATCCTGATTTCGAACGACGACGGTTATCTCGCTCCCGGCATAGCAGCCCTGGTCCAGGCCTGCCAGGGCCTGGGCGAGATCGACGTGATCGCCCCCGAGCAAAACGCCAGCGGCACCTCCAACTCGCTGACGCTGGGCCGGCCGCTGAATGTCTACCGCGCGGCCAATGGCTTTCGCTACGTGAACGGCACGCCGTCCGACGGCGTGCACCTGGCGCTGACCGGCCTGCTGGGCTACCGGCCCGACCTGGTGCTGTCCGGGATCAACAACGGCGCCAACATGGGCGACGACACGCTGTATTCCGGCACCGTGGCCGCGGCCACCGAGGGCTATCTGTTCGGCATCCCGTCCATCGCGTTCTCGCAGGTGGAGCGCGGCTGGGGCCACCTGGACGCGGCTGCGCGCCTGGCGCGCCGCCTGGTCGAGCAGGTGATCGCCGGCGGGCTGGACAAGGCCTTTCTGCTGAACGTCAACATCCCCAACGTCGCCAACGCCGACCAGTTGCCGCAGCGCATCACGCGCCTGGGCCGCCGCCATGCGAGCGAGGGCGTCATCGAACAGGTCAACCCGCGCGGCGAAACCATCTATTGGATTGGCCCGGCCGGCGATGCCCGCGAGGCGGGCGAGGGCACGGACTTCCACGCCACCTCCAACGGCCAGGTGTCCATCACGCCGCTGCAGGTCGACCTGACCGAGCACGCGACGCTGGGGGCCTGGGCGCAACGCCTGGGTCTGTGAGCGTTCGTCGCGTGCCCCGATGACGACCGCCAAGCGCTTTCCCGCCAGCCTCAAGACCCTCACGCCGCAGCGCGAGGCGTCCGCGCGCGAGCTGCTGATGCCGCAGCGCCATCTGCGCGAGGCGGCGGCCGACGCCGCACGGCTGGCCCAGCCCAGCGGGCGCGGGCTGGACAGCGGCGCGGTGCGCGAGCGCATGGTGGCGCGCCTGCGGGCCGAGGGGAAGTTCGACGAGCGGGTGCTGGCCGCGATGGCAGCCGTGCCGCGGCACGAGTTCGTGGACAGCGCGCTGGCCGCCCAGGCCTACGAGGACACGGCCCTGCCTATAGGCCACGGCCAGACCATCTCCAAGCCCTCGGTCGTGGGCCACATGCTGGGCCTGCTGTTCGCCGGTGCGGGCGCGCAGGCGCGCGGCCATCTGGGGCGGGTACTGGAAATCGGCACTGGCTGCGGCTACCAGGCCGCGGTCATAGGCCTGCTGGCGCGCCAGGTCGTGTCCATAGAGCGGCTGCAGGGCCTGCACGACAAGGCCAAGGCCAATCTGCAGCGCGCTGTGCTGCCCCGGCCCTATGCGATGCCGCGCCTGGTCTGGGGCGACGGGCGGGTCGGCCATGCGGCCAGCGGGCCCTTCGACAGCATCATCGCGGCCGCTGGCGGCGAAGACCTGCCGCCCGCCTGGATGGAGCAACTGGCCCCGGGCGGGCGGCTGGTCGCGCCCATGGCCGCCAGCGGCCGCGGCCAGGTGCTGGTGGTGCTGGATCACGTCGTCGAGCGCGGCGTCAGCCGCTGGGTGCGCAGCGAACATGAGGCGGTTCTGTTCGTCCCTCTAAAATCAGGCGTCGTCTGACCCGGCCGCGGGCGCATTGCGCCAACAATGGGGCGGCCCCAACGCGACGCACCCACGATGCCCTATCGCCCCCGTCTGAGCCTTCTGGCTGTTTCCACCTCGCTGTTGCTGACTGCCTGCGGTACTTCGCTGCACCAGGCGCCGGTCGAGGATCGCAACCCCAGCCGCAAGCCGGCCACGCCATCCCAGCCCACGCTGCCGGCTCAGCCCGTGGCCGAGGTGAAGCTGCCGCCGGGCGCCGAGAACGCCGGCAAGCCCGGCTACTACACGGTCAAGCCCGGTGATGCGCTGATCCGCATCGCGCTGGACAACGGCCAGAGCTGGCGCGACGTGGCCAAGTGGAACAACCTCGACAACCCCAACCGCATCGAGGTGGGCCAGGTCTTGCGCGTGCTGCCGCCGGGCGTTGACCCGACGTCGGTGAGCGCCAAGCCCATCGCGGCCGCGCCGCGCATCGAGACCCGCCCGCTGGATGCCAAGGCGCCCGCCGGTGCCGGGGCGGCTAGCTCGGCCAGTTCCAGCCCGGCCAGCGCGCCGGTGGCCGCCTCCGCGCCGCCGGCTGCGGCCGGCGGTGACGATGACGCGGTGGCCTGGGTGTGGCCGGTCAGCAATTCGGTGTCGGCCGGTTTCGATGAGCAGCGCAACAAGGGGCTGGACTTCGCGGGCAAGCCCGGTGACCCGGTGTTCGCGGTGGCCGATGGCCGCGTGGCCTACGTCGGTTCGGGCTTGCGCGGCTACGGCAACTTGGTCATCATCAAGCACAACAACACGTATCTGACGGCCTACGCGCACAACCGTGCGATGTTCGTGGAGCAGGATCAGGTCGTGCGCAAGGGCCAGAAGATTGCCGAGATGGGTTCCACCGAGAGCGACACCGTGAAGCTGCACTTCGAAGTTCGCAAGCTGGGCAAGCCCATAGATCCGTCCAGGCTGCTGCCGGCCCGCTGACGCGGCGGGTCGCGGGGCAGTCACATCTCATGAGCGTGCCATGCCCCAGCCTTCCCTGCACACCTCCTCGAATGGCCATCTGCCTGGCGATCTGGCCGGCCTGAGCGGGCTGCCGCCCGACGGAGAGCCGGCCGAGGAGGCCGAGTCTGCTGAGGTGGAGGTGCGGCAGGTCCGCACCGAGGACGACGCCGGCAATGCCTTGCAGGCCTATCTGCGCGACATCCGCCGCACGCCCTTGCTGACGCCGCAGCAGGAGTTCGAGACCGCCCAGGCGGCGCGCGCCGGTGACTTCCGTGCGCGCCAGGCCATGATCGAGCACAACCTGCGGCTGGTGGTCAGCATCGCCAAGAACTACCTGGGCCGAGGCCTGCCGATGAGCGATCTCATCGAGGAGGGCAATCTCGGGCTGATGCACGCCATCGGCAAATTCGAGCCGGAGCGCGGCTTTCGCTTCTCCACTTACGCCAGCTGGTGGATACGCCAGGGCATAGAGCGGGCGCTGATGCACCAGGCCCGATTGGTGAGGCTGCCGGTGCACATCGTGCGCGAGCTCAACCAGGTGCTGAAGGCGCGGCGCGCGCTGGAGGCGCTGCAGAGCGCGCAGGCGGCCGAGGGACGGGTGCGGGTGGAAGACGTGGCCCAGGCGCTCGGGCGGCCGGTGGACGAGGTGGCTGGGCTGCTGGCCTATGCCGAGCTGCCCAGCTCGCTGGACTCGCCGGTGGATCGCAACGGCGAGGGCGGCGAGTCCATGCTGGACATGGTGGCCGATGACCAGGCGGTGGATCCGGCCGGCCAGCGGCTGTCTCACGAGGTCGAAGAACTGCTGCGCCACGGACTGGCCAGCCTCAACGAGCGCGAGCGCGAGGTGCTGGCGGGCCGCTACGGTCTGGCGGACCGCGAGCCCGAGACACTGGACGTGCTGGCCGTGCGGCTCAAGCTGACGCGGGAGCGCATACGCCAGATCCAGATCGAGGCACTGGCCAAGCTCAAGCGCAACATGGCCCGCCACGGCGTGGACCGCGACAGCATCTTCTGAGCGCCGGTTGATGGCCCGGGGCCGAGGGCGGTGCACGCTGCCGGGATAATCCCGCCCCATGACTCAGACTACGGACTGGCTGAAGGTCGAATCCCTCGACCTCGAGGCGCAAGGGGTGGCGCATAGCGCCGAGGGCAAGGTTGTCTTCATCGACGGTGCCTTGCCGGGCGAACTGGTGCAAGCGACGATCTCGCGCCGCAAGAACAACTGGGAGCAGGGCACGCTCGCCGCGATCAAGAAGGAAAGCTCGCTGCGCGTGACGCCGGGCTGCCCGCATTTCGGCCTGCATGCCGGCGCCTGCGGCGGCTGCAAGATGCAGCATCTGCACCCGACCGCCCAGGTGGCGGTCAAGCAGCGCGTGGTGGAAGACAACCTGTGGCATCTGGGCAAGGTCAAGCCCGAGGTGCTGCTGCGGCCCATCGAGGGCCCGGCCTGGGGCTACCGCTACCGCGCGCGCTTCTCGGTGCGCTATGTGGCCAAGAAGGGTGTGGTGCTGATCGGCTTCCACGAACGCAAGAGCCGCTACGTGGCCGACATGCAGGTGTGCCGCGTCGTGCCTCCGGTGGTCAGCGACCTGCTGATGCCGCTGCGCGAGCTGATCTCGTCCATGGCCGAGCGCGACCGCCTGCCGCAGATCGAACTGGCCATGGGCGACGAGGTGATCGCGCTGGTGCTGCGCCACCTCAACCCGCTGCCCGAGGGCGACATCGCGCTGCTGCGCGAGTTTGCGGCCCGCCACGGCGTGCAGTGGTGGCTGCAACCCAAGGGGCCGGACACCGTGAAGCTGCTGGACGAGGGCGGCCCGCAACTGGCCTATGCACTGCCGGAGTTCGGCATCCGCATGCCCTTCAAGCCCACCGACTTCACACAGGTGAATCCACAGATCAACGCGTCGCTGGTGGGGCGCGCGCTGCGCCTGCTGGCGGTGCAGCCGGACGAGCGCGTGATCGACTGGTTCTGCGGCCTGGGCAATTTCACGCTGCCGCTGGCGACCCAGGCACGCGAGGTGCTGGGCATCGAAGGCAGCGAGACCCTGGTGCAGCGGGCCTTCGAGAACGCAAGGGCCAATGGCCTGGCGCACAAGACCAGTTTTGTCGCGCGCAATCTCTTCGAGATGACGCCCGAACTGCTGGCGCTGGACGGCACGGCCGACCGCTGGCTGATCGACCCGCCGCGCGAAGGCGCGTTCGCGCTTGCCAAGGCGGTGGCCGACATCGCCGAGAACCCGGCGCTGGCCCCGGGCTGGACGCCGCCGCGGCGCATCGTCTACGTGAGCTGCAACCCGGCCACGCTGGCGCGCGATGCCGGCCTGCTGGTGAACGTGGCCGGCTACCGCTGCACCGCGGCCAGCGCGGTGAACATGTTCCCGCACACCGCCCACGTCGAGTCCATCGCGGTCTTCGACCGCTGAAAAAAAGGAGCCGCATGCGGCTCCTTGATCCAGCGGACCTCGCGGGTCCGGCTCCGCCGGCCCGCCGAGGTCGCCCCCTTGAGGGGGCCGGCGTCAGCCGGTAGGGGGTGGGCTCGTTCAGTCCCTATCGCCCCCGAAGATGCCCAGCAGCGACAGCAGGCTCTGGAACACGTTGTAGAGGTCCAGGTAGATGGCCAGCGTGGCGGTGATGTAGTTGGTCTCGCCGCCGTCCACGACGCGCTTGATGTCGTAAAGCATGAAGGCCGAGAACACGCCCAGCGACAGCACCAGCATGGTCAGCATCAGCGCCGACGACTGCAGGAAGATGTTGGCGATGCCCGCGATCATCAGCACCAGCGCGCCGACGAACAGGAACTTGCCCATGGCTGACAGGTCGCGCTTGATCACCGTCGACAGGCTGGCCATCGCGAAGAAGATCGCCGCAGTGCCGCCAAAGGCCGTCATCACCAGCGAGCTGCCGTTGCGGAAGCCCAGCACCATGCCCACCAGCCGGGACAGCATCAGGCCCATGAAGAAGGTGAAGGTCAGCAGCGCGACCACGCCAGCGGCGCTGTTCTTGGTGCGCTCGATGACGAACATCAGGCCGAAGGCACCGATGAAGAACACCAGTGCGCTCATGCCGCCGCTCATCGCGCGGAACAGGCCGGTGGACACGCCTATCCAGGCGCCCAGTACGGTCGGCACCAGGGACAGGGCCAGCAGCCAGTAGGTGTTGCGCAGCACGCGCTGACGGTCTGCGGCCAGCGCGAAGCCGCCGTAGCCGTATTGCGATTGCAGGCTGTCGTTCATGACGATCCTCCTTCGAGTTGGAAACCGTGGTCATTCTAGGCCGCGGTGTGCGCGCTACATTGGGCGCGTTTCGACTGAAATCAAGCCCATGAAATCCACTCCCCAACTCGAACTGGCCGACGTGAAGCGCATGGCGGCCGCGGCCGAAGCCCATGCACAGAGCCATGGCTGGGCGGTCTGCATCGCCATCGTGGACGCGGGTGGCCACCTGCTGTGGTTGCAGCGCCTGGACGGTGCGGCGCCGGTGTCCGCCCAGATCGCGCCGGCCAAGGCGCATACCGCCGCGCTGGGCCGTCGCGAGTCCAAGGTCTACGAGGACATGATCAACCAGGGGCGCACCTCCTTCCTCAGCGCGCCAGGTCTTGCGGGCCTGCTGGAGGGCGGCGTGCCCATCCTCGTCGAGGGGCAGTGCGTGGGTGCCGTGGGGGTCAGCGGTGTGAAGTCCATAGAGGACGCGGAAATCGCCCGCGCGGCTGTGTCCGCCTTGTGAATTCCTAGGGTTGACCCTGGGCTCGGCTATACTTGATGGGTTTATCTCAATCGCGCCGCTGCCCAGCGAAAACCCCCCACAGGTTTCCAAATTTCGACCCGCCGGTCCTGCCGCGCGGTGTCGGGTCGGGTACGCGCACCTTGCCCTACTGCGGAGACCTTTGTGCTGGCCGAACTGCTCCAAACCCCTCAAGCAATCCTGGCGTTGGCGGATGGGACGGTATTCCGAGGCCAGTCCATCGGCGCCGTGGGGCAGACCGTGGGCGAAGTGGTGTTCAACACCGCGCTGACCGGCTACCAGGAAATCCTGACCGACCCCAGCTACTGCCGCCAGATCGTCACGCTGACCTATCCGCACATCGGCAGCTACGGCATCAGCGATGAAGACGTGGAGGCTACGCGCGTCCATGCAGCCGGCCTGATCATCAAGGATCTGCCGATCCGCGCGTCCAACTTCCGCGCCAGCCGCACGCTGGACCAATACCTGCGCGATGAAGGCACGGTCGCGATCGCCGGCCTCGACACCCGCCGCCTGACCCGCATCCTGCGCACCACCGGCGCGCAGAACGGCTGCATCCTGGCGCTGGCCGCCGGCGAGACGCTGACCCAGGCCCATATCGATCAGGCCGTCGCCGCCGCCAAGGCCGCGCCGTCCATGGCCGGCCTGGACCTGGCCAAGGTGGTGAGCCGCACCGAGCGCGAGACCTGGACCCAGACTGAGTGGAAGCTGGGCAGCGGTTATGGCGAGCAGACCGCGCCCAAGTTCCATGTCGTTGCCTACGACTTCGGCGCCAAGAACAACATCCTGCGCATGCTGGCCGAACGCGGCTGCAAGGTCAGCATCGTGCCCGCGCAGACGCCGGCCAGCGAGGCGCTGGCGCTGCAGCCCGACGGCATCTTCCTGTCCAACGGCCCTGGCGACCCGGAGCCCTGCGACTACGCGATTGCGGCCACCCGCGAACTGATCGAGACCGGCCTGCCGGTGTTCGGCATTTGCCTGGGTCACCAGATCCTGGCACTGGCCAGTGGTGCCAAGACCTTCAAGATGAAGTTCGGCCACCACGGCGCCAACCACCCGGTCAAGGACCTGGACAGCGGCCGCGTGGGCATTACCAGCCAGAACCACGGCTTCGCGGTGGACGCCGACACGCTGCCGGCCAACCTGCGCGCCACGCATGTGAGCCTGTTCGACGGCACGCTGCAGGGCATCGCGCGCACCGACAAGCCGGCCTTCAGCTTCCAGGGCCACCCGGAAGCCAGCCCCGGTCCGCACGACATCGCCTACCTGTTCGACCGCTTCATCGGCCTCATGACGAAGGCCTGAGGAGCCGCGCATGTTCGGCATCACCGACCTCGGCACCTACCTGGCGGCAGCGATCTTCATCATCCTGTTGCCGGGGCCCAATTCGCTCTATGTGCTGTCCGTGGCCGCCCAGCGCGGCGTGCGGGCAGGCTACACGGCGGCGTGTGGCGTGTTCGTGGGCGACGCGGTGCTGATGACCACGGCCGCCGCCGGCGGTGCCTCGCTGCTGATGGCCAGCCCGCAGATCTTCTTCGGCGTGAAGATGGTCGGAGCGATCTACCTGGGCTGGATGGGCCTGCAATTGCTGCGCGCCGCGCTCGCGACCTGGCGGGGCGAGGCCGCAGCCGAGCAGGCGCCGCGCGTAGTGGATGCGCGCCAGCCCTTTCGCAAGGCGCTGGTGGTGAGCCTGCTCAACCCCAAGGCCATCGCCTTCCTGTTGAGCTTCTTCATCCAGTTCGTCGACCCGGCCTATCCGCACCCGGCGCTGACCTTCCTCATCCTGGGTTCCATCATCCAGGTGTTGAGCTTCCTCTATCTCTCGACGCTGATCTTCGCCGGCGCCCGCCTGGCCGCCGCCTTCCGGGCGCGCCGCCGGCTGGCCAGCACGGCCAACGCCGGCGTCGGTGTCCTTTTCGTTGGATTCGGGGCCAAGCTGGCCACGGCCACTCTCTAAGTTCCAAGAGCGCAGACCGCCATGCCGAAACGTACAGACCTCAAGAGCATCCTCATCATCGGCGCCGGCCCGATCATCATCGGCCAGGCCTGCGAGTTCGACTACTCCGGCGCCCAGGCCTGTAAGGCGCTGCGCGAGGAGGGCTACAAGGTCATCCTGGTCAACAGCAATCCGGCGACCATCATGACGGACCCGGACACGGCGGACGTCACCTACATCGAGCCCATCACCTGGCAGGTGGTCGAGAAGATCATCGCCAAGGAGCGCCCGGATGCGGTGCTGCCCACCATGGGCGGCCAGACCGCGCTGAACTGTGCGCTGGACCTGCACAAGCATGGCGTGCTGGCCAAGTACGGCGTGGAGATGATCGGCGCTAATGAGGTCGCGATCGAGAAGGCCGAGGACCGCCTGAAGTTCAAGGACGCGATGACCAAGATAGGCCTGGGTTCGGCCAAGTCGGGCATCGCGCACTCGCTGGAAGAGGCCTGGGCCGTGCAGAAGCAGATCCATGCCGAGATCGGCGGCAGCGGCTTCCCGATGGTCATCCGTCCCAGCTTCACGCTCGGCGGCACGGGTGGCGGCATTGCCTACAACCCGGAAGAGTTCGAGACCATCTGCAAGCGCGGCATCGACCTGTCGCCGACCAATGAACTGCTGATCGAGGAGAGCCTGATCGGTTGGAAGGAATACGAGATGGAAGTGGTCCGCGACAAGGCGGACAACTGCATCATCGTGTGCTCCATCGAGAACCTGGACCCCATGGGCATTCACACGGGTGACTCCATCACCGTCGCCCCGGCCCAGACGCTGTCCGACAAGGAGTACCAGCTGCTGCGTAACGCGTCGCTGGCGGTGCTGCGCGAGATCGGTGTGGACACCGGTGGCTCCAATGTGCAGTTCTCGATTAATCCGAAGGACGGCCGCATGGTCGTCATCGAGATGAACCCGCGCGTGTCGCGCTCCTCGGCGCTGGCATCCAAGGCCACCGGCTTCCCCATCGCCAAGATCGCGGCCAAGCTGGCCGTGGGCTACACGCTGGACGAGCTGAGGAACGACATCACCGGCGGCATCACGCCGGCGAGCTTCGAGCCCAGCATCGACTACGTGGTCACCAAGATCCCGCGCTTCGCGTTCGAGAAGTTCCCGATGGCGGACTCGCGTCTGACCACGCAGATGAAGTCCGTGGGCGAGGTGATGGCCATGGGTCGCACCTTCCAGGAGAGCTTCCAGAAGGCGCTGCGTGGCCTGGAAACCGGCATCGACGGCCTGACCGAGCGCAGCAACGACCGTGAAGAGATCGTGCAGGAGATCGGCGAGGCCGGCCCGGAGCGCATCCTGTTCCTGGCCGATGCCTTCCGTGTGGGCATGACGCTGGACGAGGTCTACGAAGAAACCGCGGTGGACCCGTGGTTCCTGGCCCAGATCGAGCAGCTGGTGAAGATAGAGGCCGACCTCAATGGCCGCACGGTCGAGTCGCTGAGCGAGGCCGAGCTGCGCCTGCTGAAGACCAAGGGCTTCTCGGACAAGCGCCTGGCCAAGCTGCTGGGCACCCATCAGCACGCGGTGCGCGAGCGCCGTCATGCGCTGAAGGTGCGTCCGGTCTATAAGCGGGTGGACACCTGCGCGGCCGAGTTCGCGACGCAGACGGCCTACATGTACTCGTCCTACGAGGGTGAGGGCGCGGAGTGCGAGGCCAACCCGACGGACAAGAAGAAGATCATGGTGCTGGGCGGTGGCCCCAACCGCATCGGTCAGGGCATCGAGTTCGACTACTGCTGCGTGCACGCGGCGCTCGCGATGCGCGAGGACGGGTACGAGACCATCATGGTCAACTGCAACCCCGAGACCGTGTCGACCGACTATGACACCTCGGACCGCCTGTACTTCGAGCCGGTCACGCTGGAAGACGTGCTGGAAATCGTCGCGCTGGAAAAGCCGGTCGGCGTCATCGTGCAGTACGGCGGCCAGACGCCGCTGAAGCTGGCGCTGGACCTGGAGCGCGCCGGCGTGCCCATCATCGGCACGACGCCCGATTCCATCGACATCGCCGAGGACCGCGAGCGCTTCCAGAAGCTGCTGCACGAGCTGGGCCTGAAGCAGCCGCCCAACCGCACGGCGCGCACCGAAGAGCAGGCGGTTCAGCTGGCCAACGAGATCGGCTACCCGCTGGTCGTGCGCCCCAGCTATGTGCTGGGCGGCCGCGCGATGGAGATCGTGCACGGTGACAAGGACCTGGAGCGCTATATGCGCGAAGCGGTGCGAGTCAGCGAGAAGTCGCCGGTGCTGCTGGACCACTTCCTGCAGGACGCGGTCGAGGTCGATGTGGACTGCATCAGCGATGGCACCGACGTGATGATCGGCGGCATCATGGAGCACATCGAGGCGGCCGGCATTCACTCCGGCGACTCGGCCTGCTCGCTGCCGCCCTACACGCTGGCCGCCGACGTGCAGGACGAACTGCGCCGCCAGACCGCGGCCATGGCCCGTGCGCTCAAGGTGGTGGGCCTGATGAATGTGCAGTTCGCGATCCAGGGTGATGTCGCCCAGGGCCTGGAACACTGCACGATCTACGTGCTGGAAGTGAACCCGCGTGCCTCGCGCACCGTGCCTTACGTGAGCAAGGCCACCGGCCAGCAGCTCGCCAAGATTGCCGCCCGCTGCATGGCCGGCCAGAAGCTGCAGGACCAGCGCGACCGCAAGGGCCGCGTGCCGGCCGAGGTGGTGCCGCCGTACTTCAGCGTCAAGGAAGCCGTCTTCCCGTTCAACAAGTTCCCGGGCGTGGACCCCATCCTCAGCCCCGAGATGCGCTCCACCGGCGAGGTGATGGGCGCGGCCCGCACCTTCGGCGAGGCGATGCTCAAGAGCCAGATCGGTGCCGGCTCGCGCCTGCCGCGTTCGGGCAATGTGCTGATCACGGTGAAGAACAGCGACAAGGCCCGCGCGGTCGCGGTGGCCAAGGACCTGCATGCGCTGGGCTTTGGCGTCGTCGCGACCAAGGGCACGGCCGCGGCCATCGCCGAAGCGGGTGTGCCGGTCAAGCTGATCAACAAGGTCAAGGATGGCCGCCCGCACATCGTCGATGCGCTCAAGGGCGGCGACATCCAGCTGGTCTTCACAACGGTGGACGAGACCCGCACCGCGATTGCCGACAGCCGCTACATCCGCCAGGCGGCACTCGCCAACCGGGTCACCTACTACACGACCATGGCCGGCTGCGAGGCCGCGGTCGAGGGCATGAAGCACCAGGACGGGCTGCTGGTGCAATCCCTCCAGGAACTGCACGCCGAACTGGCCTAAACTTCGGCCCCATTGATGCCGCCGCCGCCGCCTGGGAGGGTCCAGGCCGCAGCGGCGGTCTCTTTTTGCCCCAGTGAAGAATTGACATGAGCACCATTCCCCTGACCAAGCGCGGCGCCGAAAAGCTCAAGGAAGAGCTGCATCGACTCAAGACCGTGGAGCGCCATGCGGTGATCCAGGCCATCGCCGAGGCGCGTGCCCAGGGCGACCTGAGCGAGAACGCCGAGTACGACGCGGCCAAGGACAAGCAGGGCTTCATCGAAGGCCGCATCCTGGAGATCGAGGGCAAGCTGGCGGCCGCGCAGATCATCGACCCGGCCGCACTGGACGCCGGCGGCCGCGTGGTGTTCGGCTCCACGGTGGACCTGGAGGACGAGGACAGCGGCAACGCGGTGACCTACCAGATCGTGGGTGACGATGAGGCCGACATCAAGGAAGGTCGCATCTCCATAAGTTCGCCTATCGCCCGCGCGCTGATCGGCAAGGAGGCCGGTGACACGGCCGAGGTGCAGGCCCCGGGCGGCGTGCGTCGCTACGAGATCATCGAAGTCCGCTACGTTTGACCCACCCCTGCCGTCTGCGCCGTCCCCTCAACGGAGTGCAGCCGGCGGACTGGCCCAGCCGGTGCTGCGGCAGCCGCTCGGTCAGGCATCAAGGCATCACGCCCATCGCCCATGTTTGTGAGATTGCAAGCCTTGCTGGCCGCCCTGTGGGGCGGCTTTTTGCTGTGTGTGGCCCTGGTCGCGGCGCCCAACGCGTTCGCGGTGCTGGAGCGTGCGCAGGCCGGCGCCTATGTGGCCCGGTTGTTCAGCATCGATGCGCAGGTGAGCGTGGTGCTGGGTTTGCTGCTGGTGCTGATTGCGCGTCGTCAGGCCCGCGATGCCGAGGACGCGGGGCGGCCGCCCCGCGTGTTCACCGCGGCCCTGCTGCTGCCGGCCTTCGCGCTGCTGTGCACCGTCGCCGGCTACTACGGCCTGCAGCCCATGATGGAAGCCGCACGCCACGGCGCGGGCGCGCTGTCCTTCATGGCCTTGCACGGCCTGTCCATGGGCTTGTTCGCGCTCAAGGGCCTGGCGGTGCTGGCCCTGGCGTGGACGCTCAGTCGGCGGTCGACTTCTTGACGCTGGTCTGGCGGCGCTTGGCGCGTTTGATCTCGCCGCCCTGGGTCACGCGCTCATTGCCCATGACCTTGACCTTGCTGACCTGGGGGCGGTGATTGCCGCTCTTGGAGAACTTGACGATCTTCACGACGCGCGGGCCGGGCTGGGCGTCTTCGCGTTCCGACTTGACCTTTTCAGGAATCGGGCGCCAGATCACCAGCAGCTTGCCGATGTGCTGGATGGGGGCGGCGTCCAGCTGGTCGCACAGCGTGTTGAGCATGGCTTCGCGGGCCGCACGGTCGTCGCCGAACACGCGCACCTTGATCAGGCCATGGGCCTTGAGCGCAGCGTCGGTTTCCTTGATGACCGCGGCCGTCAGCCCGTCGGCACCGATCATCACGACCGGGTCGAGATGGTGGGCGTCGGCGCGTTTGTCCTTGCGCTGGGCAGGGGTCAGGTTGATTTGAGGCATCTACGTATTATCCCGCGGGTATGAAAACTCAGACCAAGAGCAAGAAAGTCAACAAGGCATGGTTGAACGACCATGTCACCGATCCCTATGTGAAGCAGGCCCAGGCCGAGGGCTATCGCTCGCGCGCGGCCTACAAGCTCAAGGAGATCGACGAGGCGCTGAAGCTGATCCGGCCGGGCCAGGTGGTCGTGGACCTGGGGGCCGCGCCGGGCGCGTGGAGCCAGTATCTACGCCGCCGCTTCGCGCCGAAAGAGGCGGGGCAGGGCGGCGCCGCGGTGGGCCAGCTCAACGGCGCCATCATCGCGCTGGACCTGCTGGACCTGGAGCCCATCGAGGGCGTGCAGTTCATTCAGGGCGACTTCCAGGAGGAAGCCGTGCTGCATGAACTGGAGGCCGCGCTGCAGGGCCGGCCGGTGGATGTGGTGGTGTCCGACATGGCGCCCAATCTGTCCGGCATTGCAGCCACCGACGCCGCTCGCATCTCGGCCTTGATCGAGCTGGCGGTGGACTTCGCCAGCCAGCACCTGAAGCCCGAGGGTGCGCTGGTGGCCAAGGTCTTCCACGGCAGCGGCTACAGCCAGCTGGTGGATCTCTTCAAGGCCCACTTCCGGGTGGTCAAGCCCATCAAGCCCAAGGCCTCGCGGGACCGCTCCGCCGAGACATTCTTGGTGGGTGTGGGACTGAAGCCGCGTTGACGTGAGGGTTGCGCCCCTTGTGTCAACTAAAATCGTCCCCATTGTCTTGAGCCCGTGCCGGTGATCAAGGCCAAGGAGTCGCAGTGAACAATCAGTGGTTTTCAAAATTTGCCGTCTGGATCGTGATCGCCCTGGTGCTGTTCACGGTCGTGAAGCAGTTCGGCGGTGCGACCGCCTCGGGCAGCCAGATCGGGTATTCCGAGTTCCTGGACGAAGTGCAGGCCCACCGCATCAAGCAGGTCACGCTGACCGAGGGCGGTGCCAGCGGTGCGGAGATCCTGGCCGAGACCAATGACGGCCGCAAGCTGCGTGTGACCGCCACCTACCTCGACCGCGGCCTGATCGGCGACCTGCGCAACAACAACGTCAAGTTCGACGTGAAGCCGCGCGAGGAGCAGAGCTTCCTGATCAGCATGCTGATCAACTGGGCGCCCATGCTGCTGCTGATCGGCGTGTGGATCTACTTCATGCGCCAGATGCAGGGCGGCGGCAAGGGCGGGGCCTTCAGCTTCGGCAAGAGCAAGGCCCGCATGCTGGACGAGAACAACAACAACATCACCTTCGCCGATGTGGCCGGCTGCGACGAGGCCAAGGAAGAGGTGAAGGAACTGGTGGACTTCCTGAAGGATCCGCAGAAGTTCCAGAAGCTCGGTGGCCGCATCCCCCGCGGCGTGCTGATGGTCGGCCCTCCGGGCACCGGCAAGACGCTGCTGGCCAAGTCCATCGCTGGCGAGGCCAAGGTGCCCTTCTTCACGATCTCGGGCTCCGACTTCGTCGAGATGTTTGTCGGCGTCGGTGCCGCCCGCGTGCGTGACATGTTCGAGCAGGCCAAGAAGGCCGCGCCCTGCATCATCTTCATTGACGAAATCGACGCGGTCGGTCGTCACCGTGGCGCCGGCCTGGGTGGTGGCAACGACGAGCGCGAGCAGACGCTGAACCAGATGCTGGTCGAGATGGACGGCTTCGACACCAACCTGGGTGTCATCGTGATCGCCGCGACCAACCGCCCGGACATCCTGGACCCCGCGCTGCTGCGCCCGGGCCGCTTCGACCGGCAGGTTTACGTGACGCTGCCGGACATTCGCGGCCGCGAGCAGATCCTGAACGTGCACATGCGCAAGGTGCCCATGGGCCAGGATGTGAATGCGTCGGTGCTGGCACGCGGCACGCCGGGCATGAGCGGTGCCGACCTGGCCAATCTGGTCAACGAGGCCGCGCTGTTCGCTGCGCGTCGCAACGCCCGCGTCGTCGAGATGATCGACTTCGAGCGCGCCAAGGACAAGCTCTACATGGGCCCCGAGCGCAAGAGCATGGTGATGACCGACGACGAGAAGCGCGCGACCGCTTATCACGAGTCGGGTCACGCCATCGTTGCCGAGATGCTGCCGGGCACCGACCCGGTCCACAAGGTCACCATCATGCCGCGCGGCCGCGCGCTGGGCGTGACCTGGCAGCTGCCGGAGCGCGATCAGTACAGCAAGTACTACAAGCAGATGCTCAACGAGATCAGCATCCTGTTTGGTGGCCGTGTCGCCGAAGAGCTGTTCCTGAAGGACATCTCCACCGGCGCTTCCAACGACTACGAGCGCGCGACCCGCATTGCGCGTGACATGGTCACCCGTTACGGCATGAGCGAGGTGCTGGGCCCCATGGTCTATGCCGAGAACGAGGGTGAGGTCTTCCTCGGCCGCAGCATGACCAAGACCGCCAACATCAGCGAGAGCACGCAGCAGAAGGTGGACGCCGAGATGCGCCGCATCCTGGACGAGCAGTACGCGCTGGCAAAGCAGATCCTGGAAGAGCATCGCGACAAGGTCGAGACCATGACCGATGCCCTGATGAAGTGGGAAACCATCGATCGCGATCAGGTGCTGGACATCATGGCCGGCCGCCCGCCGCGCGCGCCGGGCGGTGGCGACTCCGCCGCCAACAGCGGCGGCCCCAGCGGCACGCCGCCGGTCAGCACCGACGGTGCGCCGGCTGCCGCCTGAGTCCCTCGACGCTTCTGAGCGAAGGCCCGACACTGTCGGGCCTTTTTCATTGAACGCCGCCCATGTACTGGCAGACCCGCCGCTTCCGCATCGACCTGAGCCGCCCGCGTGTGATGGGCATCGTGAACCTGACGCCCGACTCCTTCTCGGACGGTGGGCAGCATGCCGGCGTGCGGGCCGGCATCGCACACTGCGAGCGCCTGATCGCAGAGGGAGCGGACATCCTGGACCTCGGCGCGGAGTCCACCCGTCCGGGGGCGGCGCTGGTGGATGCCGAGCAGGAGTGGTTGCGGCTGGCCGAGGTGCTGGACGAGGCACTGAAGCTGGGCGTGCCGGTGTCCATCGACACCTACAAGCCCGAGGTGATGCAGCGTGCGCTGCAGGCCGGTGCCGACATCATCAATGACGTGCAGGCGCTGCAGCGCCCCGGCGCCCTGGAGGCCGTGGCGGCCAGCGAGGCCGGCGTATGCCTGATGCACATGCGTGGGGAGCCGGCCACCATGACCCAACTGACCGACTACGAGGACGTGGTTGGCGAGGTGTCGCGCTTCCTGGATGAGCGGGCGCTGAAGGTACAGGCGGCTGGCGTGGCGCGAGAGCGCATCGTGCTGGACCCGGGCTACGGCTTTGCCAAGACCTCAGCGCAAAACCTGGCGCTGCTGGCGCAGCAGCGGGCGCTGCTGGCCAGTGGCTACCCGCTGCTGGCGGGCTGGTCGCGCAAGCGCACGCTGGGTGAGATTACGGGCCGTCCGGTCGCACAGCGTGGTGCGGCCAGTGTGGCGGCGGCGTTGCGGGCCGCCGTGGCTGGCGCGAGCGTGCTGCGGGTGCACGACGTCGCCGACACGGTGGACGCGCTCAAGGTCTGGCGCGCGGTGGACGAGGCGACAATCCCGGGATTGTGATTTGTGGAGGACGCGCTCGATGAGCCGCAAGTATTTCGGGACCGATGGCATCCGTGGCACCGTGGGCCGTGCGCCCATCACCCCTGACTTCATGCTGCGACTGGGCCATGCGGTGGGTCGGGTCTTGCGTCACGCCAATGCTCGGCCCACGGTGTTGATCGGCAAGGACACGCGCATCTCGGGCTACATGATCGAGTCGGCGCTGGAGGCGGGTTTCGCATCGGCCGGCGTCAACGTGCTGCTGACCGGCCCCCTGCCCACGCCCGGCGTGGCCTACCTGACCCGTGCACTGCGCCAGGACCTGGGTGTGGTCATCAGTGCCTCGCACAACCCCTTCGAGGACAACGGCATCAAGTTCTTCTCGGCCAAGGGCGAAAAGCTGCCTGACAGCTGGGAGCTGGCGGTCGAGGCGGCGCTGGACGAGCAGCCCAGCTGGGTGGGCTCGTCGGAGCTGGGGCGGGCGCGACGTCTCGAGGATGCGCGCGGCCGCTACATCGAGTTCTGCAAGAACTGCTTTGGCTCCGACCTGACGCTGCGCGGCCTGAAGATCGTCGTGGATGCCGCCCACGGTGCGGCCTATCACGTGGCGCCCGACGTGTTCCACGAGCTGGGCGCCGAGGTCATCGCGATAGGCTGCAAGCCCGACGGCTTCAACATCAATGCCGGCTTCGGCGCGACCGCGCCGGGCGCGCTGGTGGAGGCCGTGAAGGCCCATGGCGCGCATTACGGCGTGGCGCTGGATGGGGATGCCGACCGCCTGCAGTTGGTGGACGCCCAGGGCCGGCTCTACAACGGCGACGAGCTGCTCTATGTGATGGTGCAGGATCGTCTGGCCCAGGGCCTGCCCGTGCCCGGTGCGGTCGGCACGCTGATGACCAATATGGCGGTGGAGCTGGCGCTGCGCGCCCGCGACGTCGACTTCGTGCGCGCCAAGGTGGGCGACCGCTATGTGCTGGAGGAACTGGTGTCGCGCGGCTGGCAGCTGGGCGGTGAGGGTTCGGGCCATCTGCTGGCGCTGGACAAGCACACCACGGGTGATGGCATCGTCAGTGCGCTGCTGGTGCTGCAGGCCATCTGCCGCAGCGGGCGCAGCCTTTCGGAGCAGCTGGACGGCGTGACGCTGTTCCCGCAGACGCTGCTCAACGTGCGCCTGCAGCCGGGTCAGGACTGGAAGTCCAGCGCCGGTCTTGCGGATGCCCAGGCCAGCGTGGAGGCCGAACTGGGTGGTCGGGGGCGGGTGCTGATCCGCGCCTCCGGCACCGAGCCTCTGCTGCGCGTGATGGTCGAAGCGCCGGACGCCGCGCTGGCCCAACGCTGCGCGCAGCGACTGGTGGACGCGATCAGCCGCTGATTCGCACCTTGGCGGTGCAAATGACACTCGCATGACGGTCTTTGCGACCTTGTCATAAACCACCGCTCCCAGGGCTTGCGCCAACCGTCGGGCTTCCCACGCGGGACGCCAACCGTTTTAATCCGGGCCTGGGGGCTGTTTTGTGACACGCGTATTCACGGAAGCGTCATATTCGCTCCCTAGGATGACGTCTACCGTCAACGCGCTCTCGGAGCAAAGGTGTCTCAGATGAAGTTTGTTCAGGTCAGCATGTCCGTCGTCCAGTCTCTCGCCCTGACGGCGGGTCTCGTGGGTGCCCAGGCCGCTTTCGCCGAGGATGTGACCGGCGCTGGCGCGACCTTCCCGGCCCCCATCTATGCCAAGTGGGCCGACGCCTACAACAAGGCCACGGGCGTTCGCATCAACTACCAGTCGGTGGGTTCGGGCGCCGGCATCAAGCAGATCAAGGCCAAGACGGTGGACTTCGGTGCCTCCGACATGCCGCTGAAGGACGAAGATCTGGCCAAGGATGGCCTGGTGCAGTTCCCGACCGTCATCGGCGGCGTCGTGCCGGTGGTGAACATCAAGGGCATCACGCCGGGCCAGATCAAGCTGACCGGCGCCGTGCTGGCCGAGATCTACCTGGGCAAGATCACCAAGTGGAACGACCCGGCGATCACCTCGCTGAACCCCGGCGTGGCCCTGCCTGACGCCGCCATCGCCCCGGTGGCCCGTGCCGACGGCTCCGGCACCACCTTCATCTTCACCAACTACCTGTCCAAGGTCAGCCCCGAGTGGAAGGACAAGGTCGGTGAAGGCACGACGGTCAAGTGGCTGGCGGGCACGGCCGGCAAGGGCAACGAGGGTGTCGCTGCCTTCGTGCAGCGTCTGCCCAACTCCATCGGCTACGTCGAGTACGCCTATGTGAAGCAGAACAAGATGACCTTTGTTCAGCTGAAGAACAAGGACGGCCAGTGGGTCAGCCCGAACGACGACGCCTTCAAGGCCGCCGCCGCCGGTGCCGACTGGAACAAGACCTTCTACCAGATCACCACCGACCAGCCCGGTAAGGCCGCCTGGCCCATCACCAACCCCACCTACATCCTGATGCACAAGTCCCAGGAGAAGGCTGCCAGCGCTTCCGCCGCGCTGAAGTTCTTCGAGTGGGCCTACGTGAACGGCGACAAGGCTGCCGACGAACTGGACTACGTGCCGCTGCCCACCTCCGTGAAGGACCTGGTGCGCAAGCAGTGGGGCGAGATCAAGGACGCCGCCGGCAAGCCTATCGCCTACAAGTGATCCTGAGGCTCTGAGCCTGGTCCGGCCCGCGAAGCTCGCGCGCCGGACCTTGCCGTATACGGAGCCCTGTAGTTCGCCCTGACTTATCCGGAGGTTTCGTGGCCGCCATCCTTCCCGCCGATGACGCTGCCGGCAATCGCAGCGACCCGCTACCCAAGACCTCACCGATGAAGCCACCACCAAGCCGCCGCCGTGTCGCGCCCTGGGCCGACACCCTGTTCGCCTGCCTGTCGCAAGGAGCGGCCTGGCTGACGCTGGCGCTGATGGTGGGCATCATCGGGTCGCTGATCGCGGGCGCGGCGCCGGCGCTGAAGGCCTTCGGCCTGGGCTTCCTGACCAGCGCGGAATGGGACCCGGTGCAGGAGAAGTTCGGCGGCCTGGTGATGATCTACGGCACGCTGGCCAGTTCCTTCATCGCGCTGCTGATCGCGGTGCCGGTGAGCTTCGGCATTGCCATCTTCCTGACCGAGCTCTCGCCGAGCTGGCTCAAGCGCCCGCTGGGCATCGCGATCGAGCTGCTGGCGGCCGTGCCGTCCATCGTCTACGGCATGTGGGGCCTGCTGGTGTTCGGCCCCATCCTGGCGACCTTCGTGCAGCAGCCGCTGCAGGCGGTGTTCGGCGGCGTGCCCATCATCGGCGCGCTGTTCTCGGGCCCGCCGGTGGGCATAGGCATTTTGTCGGCCGGCATCATCCTGGCGATCATGATCATCCCGTTCATCGCGTCGGTGATGCGGGACGTGTTCGAGGTCACGCCGCCCATGCTGAAGGAATCGGCCTATGGGCTGGGCGCGACCACCTGGGAGGTGGTGTCCCGCGTGGTGCTGCCCTACACCAAGACCGGCGTGGTCGGTGGCGTGATGCTGGGTCTGGGACGCGCGCTGGGCGAGACCATGGCGGTCACCTTCGTGATCGGCAACATGAACCAGCTGAACTCGCTGTCGGTGTTCGAGGCGGCCAACAGCATCACCTCCACGCTGGCCAACGAATTTGCGGAAGCCGGTGAAGGCCTGCACCAGGCCTCGCTGATGTATCTGGGCCTGGTGCTGTTCCTGATCACCTTCGTGGTGCTGGCGCTGTCCAAGCTGCTGCTGTCCCGACTGAAGAAGAACGAAGGAGCGCGTTCATGAGCACGCTAGACGCAGGCCGCCTGGCCATGCACAACAAGCGCAAGCGCATCAATGTGATCGCGCTGACCCTGTCGCTGGGGGCCATGGCCTTCGGCGTGTTCTGGCTGATCTGGATCCTGTTCGAGACCATCTATCTCGGCATAGGCGGCCTGAACTGGGCCACGCTGACCGAGATGACGCCGCCGCCGCAGGGCGAGGGCGGGGGGCTGGCCAACGCCTTGTTCGGTTCCTTCGTGATGGTCAGCCTGGCCACGCTGGTGGGCACGCCGATCGGCATCCTGGCCGGCATCTACCTGTCGGAATACGGCCAGCGCTCCTGGCTGGGCAGCGCGGTGCGCTTCATCAACGACATCCTGCTGTCGGCGCCGTCCATCGTGATCGGCCTGTTCGTCTACGCGGTGGTGGTGGCCAAGATGCGCAGCTTCTCTGGCATGGCCGGCGTGATCGCGCTGGCGCTGCTGGTGATCCCGGTCGTGATCCGCACCACCGAGAACATGCTGAGCCTGGTGCCCAACGCGCTGCGCGAAGCGGCCTATGCGCTGGGCACGCCCAAGTGGAAGGTCATCCTCAGCATCACGCTGAAGTCGGCGCGCGCCGGCGTCATCACCGGCATCCTGCTGGCACTGGCCCGCGTGTCGGGCGAGACCGCGCCGCTGCTGTTCACCGCGCTGTCCAACCAGTTCTGGACGACCAATCTGGGCCAGCCGATGGCCAGCCTGCCGGTCACCATCTTCAAGTTCGCGATGAGCCCCTACGAGAACTGGCAGAAGCTGGCTTGGGCGGGCGTTTTCCTGATCACCGTGGGCGTGCTGCTGCTGAACATCCTGGCGCGCGTGCTCTTCAAGAACAAGCATTAAGGATTCCCCATGGACGCGAAGATTGAAACGCCCGTTGGCGAACGCGCCAAGCTGTCGGTGCGCAACCTGAACTTCTATTACGGCGGCTTCCACGCGCTGAAGAACATCAACCTCGACATCCCCGAGAAGAAGGTCACCGCCTTCATCGGCCCGTCGGGCTGCGGCAAGTCCACGCTGCTGCGTACGCTCAACCGCATGTTCGAGCTCTACCCCGAGCAGCGCGCGGAAGGCCAGATCCTGCTGGACGGCGAGGACATTCTGTCCAGCGGCGAGGACGTGTCGCTGATACGCGCCAAGGTCGGCATGGTGTTCCAGAAGCCCACGCCCTTCCCGATGTCCATCTACGACAACATCGCCTTTGGCGTGCGCCTCTTCGAGACGCTGCCGCGCGTGGAGATGGACGAGCGTGTGGAGTGGGCGCTCAAAAAAGCCGCGCTGTGGACCGAGGTCAAGGACAAGCTCAACCAGAGCGGCGCCGGCCTGTCCGGTGGCCAGCAGCAGCGGCTGTGCATCGCCCGCGGCATCGCGATCAAGCCCGAGGTGCTGCTGCTGGACGAGCCCTGCTCGGCGCTGGACCCCATCTCCACCGGCAAGATCGAGGAGCTCATCCACGAGCTCAAGAGCGACTACACGGTCGCCATCGTGACCCACAACATGCAGCAGGCGGCGCGCTGCTCCGACTACACGGCCTATATGTACCTGGGCGACCTGATCGAGTTCGGCCCCACGGCCGAGCTGTTCATGAAGCCCAAGCGCAAGGACACCGAGGACTACATCACCGGCCGCTTCGGCTGATCAGGAGGACGGTATGACGGACAAACATCTCTCGACCCAGTTCGACGCCGAACTCAGCGGCATCTCCACCCGAGTGCTGGAGATGGGCGGCCTCGTCGAGGCCCAGGTGGCCCAGGCGGTGCAGGCGCTCAGCGAATTCAGTGCCGATCTGGCCGACGAAGTGCTGGCCCGCGAAGGCCGCGTGAATGCGATGGAGGTCGAGATCGACAAGGATCTCTCCACCATCATCGCGCGCCGCCAGCCCACGGCACGCGACCTGCGCCTGCTGATCGCGATCTCCAAGACCATCGCCAACCTCGAGCGCGTCGGCGATGAGGCGGCCCGCATCGCGCGCACCGTGCAGCGCCTGGTCTCCAGCGGCGTCTCCAGCCGCCTGCGCGTGCCCATGTCGGACCTGGCCTATGAAGCCGAGCTGGCCACCGGCCAGCTGCGCAAGGCGCTGGACGCCTTCGCTCGCCTGGACGTGGAGCGTGCGCTGGACGTGCTGAAGCACGACGACGAGATCGACAAGGAGTTCGATGGCCTGCTGCGCAAGCTCATCACCTACATGATGGAAGACCCGCGCACCATCTCCTCGTCCATCGACCTGGTGTTCGTGGCCAAGGCCATAGAGCGCGTGGGCGACCATGCGAAGAACCTGGCCGAGGTCATCATCTACGTGGTCAAGGGCACGGACGTGCGGCACAACACGCCCGAAGCTGTGGAGACCATGGTCCGATAGGCGTTCGCCCCTCGTCTGACGACAACGTCAGCCGGTCCCCCGAGGGGACGGCGATGCCTGCCGGCGCGACCGGCAGGCACATCGCCAGCGCGGGCCGGCTTGGGAGCGGCCCGGCGCTCGGCCCTCTGGATATGGAGTTTCAACAATGAGTCGAATCCTGGTGGTGGAAGACGAGTCGGCGATTGCCGAGCTGATCTCCATCAATCTGCGCCATGCCGGCTTCGAGGTGACGCTGGCAGCGAGCGCGACACAGGCGCAATACGAGGTGGATCGGGTGCTGCCCGACCTGGTGGTGCTGGACTGGATGCTGCCGGGCCAGAGCGGCGTGGCGCTGGCCCGGCAGTGGCGCGGCGCGGCGCGCACCAAGGAGCTGCCCATCATCATGCTGACCGCCCGGGCGGATGAGGCGGACAAGATTTCGGGCCTGGATGCCGGCGCGGACGACTACGTCACCAAGCCCTTTTCCACCAACGAGCTGCTGGCCCGCATCCGTGCGGTGCTGCGCCGCAAGGCGCCCGAGGCGCTGGACAGTGCGGTCGAGGTCGGCCCGCTGCTGCTGGACCCATCCACGCGCCGCGTCAGCCGCGAGGGCGTGGAGGTGAAGCTGGGTCCCACCGAGTTCCGCCTGCTGCATTTCCTGATGACCCACCCCGAGCGCGTGCACAGCCGCTCGCAGCTGCTGGACCGCGTCTGGGGCGACCATGTGTTCATCGAGGAGCGCACCATCGACGTCCACGTGAAGCGGCTGCGCGAGGCGCTGGAGCGTGTGCAGTGCGCCCGCATGATCGAGACCGTTCGCGGTGCCGGTTACCGCCTGACCCAGAGCAACGCCGTCTCGGCCTGAAGCTTCCGCGCGCGAACCCATGAGCTGGTTATTGCCGCGCCTGCTGCTCGCCCTGGGGGCGGTGTTGCTGGGCTTTGTCGTTGGCGTGTCGGCCCTGGCCGTCACGGGTGTGGAACCCCTGTCCATGGCGCTGGGCACGACCGCCGGCGTTGCCGCGTTGCTGATCGTGGATGCGGTGCGCGGTCATCGGCTGCTGCGCTGGCTGCGCGGCCAGCAGCTGGAGAACGCGCCGCGGGACACCGGCCTTTGGGGTGAGCTGGGCTATCGCATCGAGCGGGCCGTGCGAGACCGCGAGCGCGTCATCGAGCGCGAGCGCGTGGAGCTGGAGCAGTTCCTGTCGGCCATCGAGGCCTCGCCCAACGGCGTCATCATCCTCGACGTGCAGGAGCACATCCGCTGGTGCAACCGCGCCGCGGCCGACCACTTCTCGCTGGACCCGCAGCGTGACCTCTACCAGCGCATCACCAACCTGGTCCGCGCGCCGGCCTTCGTGGCCTATTTGCAGGCCGGGCGCTTCAAGGAGCCGCTGGTGCTGGGCAATGGCCGCGGCCCGGGCACGCTGTCCATCATCGTGCGCGAGTACGGTGAGGGCATGCGCCTGGTGCTGACGCTGGACATCACCGAGCGCGTGCGCGCCGAGGCGATGCGGCGCGACTTCGTTGCCAATGTGTCGCACGAGATCCGCACACCGCTGACGGTGCTGGCCGGCTTCATCGAGACGCTGCATTCGCTGCCGCTGACCGCGGTGGAGCGCGACCGTGTGCTGGTGCTGATGAACCAGCAGACGCAGCGCATGCAGACCCTGGTGGCCGACCTGCTGACGCTGGCGCAGCTGGAGGGCAGTCCGCGGCCGTCGCCCGACCGCTGGGTGGCGCTGGACGCGCTGCTGCTGCGCATCGCGGCCGATGCCGAGGCGCTGTCCGCCGGCCGTCACACGCTCAAGCTCAAGCCCGAGACCCAGGTGGAACTGGCCGGCGTGGAGAGCGAGTTGCTGAGCGCGATCGCCAACCTCGTGACGAATGCGGTGCGCTACACGCCCGAGGGCGGCGAGGTGGAGGTCTGCTGGCGCCGGCTGGAAGACGGCAGCGGCGAGCTGTGCGTGGTCGACACCGGCCTGGGCATCGCCCGCGAACACATCCCTCGCCTGACCGAGCGCTTCTACCGTGTGGACGGCAGCCGTTCGCGCGAGACCGGCGGCACGGGCCTGGGCCTGTCCATCGTCAAGCATGTGATGCAGCGCCACGGCGGCGAGCTGCTGATACAGAGCGAGCTGGGCAAGGGCTCGCGCTTCCGGCTGGTGTTCCCGGCCGCCCGCGTGCGTCCGCATAGTGACGCGGCACTGGGCGATGAGGCCGCGTTCGGCGGCGCGGCGCTGACCGCCGGCGAGTGAGGCACACCGGCCGGGAGGCCGGTGTGCTTCAGCGCGTGGTGACGCTGCGGCGCAGCACGATCAGGCTGGCCGCGCCGCTGCGGTCCGTGGGCCGGCGCACCTGGCCCAGCACTTCCCAGCCCGCCGCAATCGGCTGGCCCACGCTGACTACCGCCACCGCGCAGGGGCTGCGTTCCAGGCTGTCCAGCCCGTCGACCCGCCAGCCGCCGTGCCACTCCAGTGCCGCCAGCGTCGGCAGGCTCTGGCCGGGAGCGGCGATGCAGGTGGTGTCGGCCGGAATCAGTGGCCGGATGCGGCCCACCAGGGGCTCCAGGCTGCGCGCGTAGTCCAGCGGCGGCAGCAGCAGCGTCATCACCAGCAGCCAGCCCAGTGCCACGCCACCGGCGGGCAGGGCCAGGCTCTTCCACAGCGCATGGCGGTGCCGGGCGGTGCGCCAGCGCACGAGAGCCAGCCAGGCGCCGGTGGCCAGCAGCGCCAGCAGCAGCGACAGCGCGCTGAAGCTGGGTTCGAAGCCGTCCGCCAGCCGGCGCAGATTGGCCAGCGGCTGGGCTGGCCAGCCGGTGTGCATGGACACGTAGTAGAGCCAGAAGAACAGGGCCGCGGCGCTGAAGAAGAACACCGAGAACCAGTCCACCGCGGCTGCGAAGCCGCGGCTCAGCGTGGGAAGCGCGAACGCGGCCAGGATGGCCAGCGCCGGCAGCGCCAGCAGCAGCGCACGGTCCGAACCGTCCATCAGCAGGCAGGCGGCCAGTGGCACCAGCAGCGCAATACCTGGCACCGTGATGTGGCGGCGCAGGCCGTGACGGCGCCAGCGCCACAGGGTCCACAGCGCCAGCGGCCCCGAGGGCCAGCAGAACCAGGCCAGCAGGCTCAGCATGGAGGTGAACTGCCATTCACCCTTGAGCCGCCAGGCCCAACCGTCGAAGGCCCAGGCCGCCAGTGCCGCCAGCGCCAGCGAGGCCGCCAGCCAGGGCCGCAGCGCCTTGGCCTCCGCATAGCTGGAGCGGTGGTTCAGCAGCAGGCCCAGCCCGCCTAGCAGGCAGGCGACGGTGGGCGCGCCGCTGGCTGCCAGCACCGGCAGCGCAGCCAGCACCGCGGCACGCGCCGAACGGGGCCGGAAGGGCGCAGCCGCCAAGCCGTACAGGTAGATCGCCACCGCGAACAGCTGCACCAGCTCCGGCGTCGTCTCATGCCCCAGCTGCAGCAGGCCCAGCGAAGCCATCAGCGCCAGCAGCGAGCCGTCGGCCAGTGCGCGTGCGTAATCCACCGCCTGCGCCTCGCCGCCAAATGCGAACGCGACCGGCTGGGCGGCTTCGGTGCGGGCCAGGTGGAAGCAGGCGTACCACACGGCCACCAGCACACCGGCCAGCACCAGCGCATAGGGCAGGCGGGCGGCCACCGGGGCGTCCAGGAAAGGCAGGGCCTTGATGGCCAGCGCGCCCAGCCAGTAGGGCAGGGGGCCACCGTCCGCGGGAATGCCCGCGATCGCCGGCTGCCACCAGCCGGTGCGGCCCTCGGCGATGCCGGCCATGAAGCCGAAGGCGGTCAGGTCCGCGTTGCGCCAGGGACCGCGACCGAAAACGCCGGGCAGCACATAGGCGGCGCACAGCAGGATCAGGGCCAGGCGCGGCAGCCGTTCGACGCTGCGCTCGGCCACGATGGCAGGGGTTGGGAGATTCACACGCGGAGGGCAGGTTGGGCTGGCGGCATGATGCCGTCAAACGGTGGCCGACCTGGCAAAAGCCTGTCAGCAGACCGGGCCGAGACGCTGGCACGCCACAGGCGCGCGGAGCGGAAACGAAAAAGGGCAGCCTCGGCTGCCCTTTGCGCGACGGCGGCCGAGGCCGCGGTCATTACTTCTTGATGCCGACGCGAGCGAACTTGTTGCGGAACTTCTCGACGCGACCGCCCAGGTTGTCCACGCTCTTTTGCGTGCCCGTGTAGAAGGGGTGCGATTCGCTGGTGGTTTCCAGCTTCACCAGGGGCAGGGTCTTGCCATCGAGTTCGATGGTTTCCTTGGTCTGCACGGTGGAGCGGGTCACGAACTGGAAGCCGTTGGACTGGTCAACGAACACCACGTCGCGGTAGTTGGGGTGAATGCCTTCTTTCATGGGAACCTCTGGGCCTCTGGGGCAATTTGTCGGGAGCCACGCCGCTGCGTGCGGCGCACTTTCCGAAGGTGTCTGGGCGGAAAACCTGCGATTGTAGCGGTCTTCCCTGCGGTTTGGCTAGCTGGGGCTGAAGTTACCCGCCGCGCCGCATCATGTCGAAGAAGTCCAGGTTGTTCTTCGATGCCTTCATCTTGTCGAGGATGAACTCCATCGCCTCGATCTCGTCCATGTTGTAGAGCAGCTTGCGCAGGATCCAGCTCTTTTGCAGGATCTCCGGCTTGAGCAGCAGCTCTTCGCGGCGCGTGCCGGACTTGTTGATCATGATGGACGGGTAGACCCGCTTCTCGGCCATGCGGCGATCCAGGTGGATTTCGCAGTTGCCGGTGCCCTTGAACTCTTCGTAGATCACCTCGTCCATCTTGGAGCCGGTGTCGATCAGCGCCGTGCCGATGATGGTCAGCGAGCCGCCTTCCTCGATGTTGCGCGCCGCGCCGAAGAAGCGCTTGGGGCGCTGCAGCGCATTGGCGTCCACGCCGCCGGTCAGCACCTTGCCGGAGCTGGGCAGCACGTTGTTGTAGGCGCGGGCCAGGCGGGTGATCGAGTCCAGCAGGATGATCACGTCCTTCTTGAGCTCCACCAGGCGCTTGGCGCGCTCGATCACCATCTCGGCGACCTGCACGTGGCGGGCGGCGGGCTCGTCGAAGGTCGAGCTGATGACCTCGCCGCGCACGGTGCGCAGCATCTCGGTCACTTCCTCGGGGCGCTCGTCCACCAGCAGCACGATCAGGTGGCAGTCCGGATGATTGGCCACCAGCGCATGCGCCAGGCTCTTCATCATCTCGGTCTTGCCGGTCTTGGGCTGCGACACGATCAGCGCGCGCTGACCTTTGCCGATGGGCGCGATCAGGTCGATGATGCGGCCGGTGATGTTCTCTTCGCCCTTGAAGCCTTCACGCTCGAGCTTGAACTGCTCCTTGGGGAACAAGGGCGTCAGGTTCTCGAACATGATCTTGTTCTTGCTCTCCTCCGGCGTCTGACCGTTCACACGGTCCACCTTCACGAGAGCGAAGTAACGCTCGCCGTCCTTGGGCACGCGCACTTCGCCTTCCACCAGGTCCCCGGTGTGCAGGTTGAAGCGGCGGATCTGGCTGGGCGACAGATAGATGTCGTCGGTCGACGCCATGTAGCTGGCCTCGATGGAGCGCAGGAAGCCGAAGCCGTCCGGCAGCACCTCGAGCACGCCATCGCCGAAGACCTGCTCGCCGGCCTTGGCGCGCTTCTTCATGATGGCGAACATCAGCTCCTGCTTGCGCAGGCGGGTGACGTTGTCGATCTCCAGCTCCTCGCCCATCTTGATCAGGGCGGAAACGTGGAGCGCTTTGAGTTCGGAAAGATGCATGGGTGAACACCCGTGAGGGGCCGAGGGCCTGCCAAGGCACAACGACTGACACTGCGGCGCCCGTGTCCCGGAGAGCGGCCCTAAGCAACAAAGCTCACCAGCGGTGAGCCAACAGGGCACGAAATACGTTGGGAGGGGCTGCCGAGTCCACGCTGAGGGGCGCTATGGGCACCCGGGGCGTGTTGGCTTTGCTACTGCGGGCCTGGCGCCGGGAGGCGCCAGCAGATCCGCAGCAGTTGAACGCGATTATAGGTTCGCGTCGATGAAGGCGGTCAACTGTGCCTTGGACAGCGCGCCGACCTTGGTCGCGGCCAGCTGGCCGTTCTTGAACAGCATCAGCGTGGGGATGCCGCGGATGCCGAACTTGGCCGGCACTTCGCGGTTCTCGTCGACATTCATCTTGGCGATCTGCAGCTTGCCGTCATATTCCTTGGACACGTCGTCCAGGATGGGGGCAATCATCTTGCAGGGGCCGCACCATTCGGCCCAGTAGTCGACCAGCACCGGCTTGCCGGACTGGATCACATCGCCGTCGAACGACGCATCGGAAACATGTTTGATCAGTTCGCTGCTCATGGGGAAATCCTTCGCCTGGGAGGGTTGGAGGCCGCCACCCGGCGCCGTCCTGAAAGGCAAAATCATTGTGACATAGAGCCTTTGACCGGACGGCCGCTGGGGATGACCGCGTTGGAGGCGATAGATGGGGCGGGAGGCCCGGATTGCAATACTTGGAGCTCGGGCTGAGGCCCGGCGAGGACATCTCGGGGTTCTGGCGCCGTCTGGCGCGTGAATGCAACAGTTGGCTGGCTCAGCAGGGCGCGCTGGCGCGCGACGCGGTGCTGCTGCTGCCTTTTGCGCAGCAACTGGTGCTGGCGCGGCGCGCCTGGCTGGCCGAGGGCGGCTGGATGCCGCAGCTGGCCACCACCCACAGCCTGGCGTCCACGCTGGGCCCCACCGGCCTGGCCAGTCCCGGCCAGATCAGTTTCGACGCGCCGGTGGACGCTCTCGCTGCCGACGGCCTGCTGGCCGGTCAGAGCTGGGCCCAAGCGCTGCGCCGCAGCGACCCGCGCGCCTATCGCCTGGCGCTGGCGCGGCTGGTGGAGGCCGCCCATGCGCTGGCGCGCGCCGCAGCGCAGCGCGCACCCGAAGACCGGCCCGCCTACTTCGCGGCGGCCCGCGAGCGCCTCAGCGCCGACCCGCTGGTCAGCACCGAGCGCGCGCTGCTGCTGGTGGCCCTGGCCTGGGCCGAGTCCGACGAGCGCGTGCCCGCCACCGATACCTTGTTCCGCCACCGGCCCAGCGCCTGGATGGTGCTGCAACTGGGCCCGGCCGACCCGCTGGCGCGCCACCTGCTGGCGCGCGCCGACGTGCCCGCGCTGTGGCTGGATGCCAACCTGGACCTGGACACGCTGGCCGCGCCGGATGCCCGGGTGGAGGAGGCCCGCTGCGCCGACGCCGAAGAGCTGGCGCAATGCAGCGCGGCGGCCGTGCTGCAACACCTGGCCGAGGGCCGCTCGCCGGTGGCGCTGATCGCGCAGGACCGCGTGGCCATGCGTCGCGTGCGGGCGCTGCTGGCGCGCCAGCAGGTGCCGCTGCATGACGAAACCGGCTGGACCCTGGCCACCACGCCGGCCGCATCCACCTTGATGGCGCTGCTGCGTGCGGCCCTGGGGGGCAGCCTGGACGACTGGCTCGCCTGGCTCAAGCGCGAGCTGCGGCCCGAGCAGGCGGCCGAGCAGGGCGCGGTGCTGGATGCGCTGGAGGCTTATTGCCGGCGCTGGCAGCTGCGCCGACCTGAATCCCTGGACGGTCTGGAGCGCCTGCCCGGCGCCGGCCTGTGGCGTGCGCGCCGCCAGGCGCTGGCGCCGCTGGCCGGCGGGCGTCGTCGGCTGGACCAATGGCTGCAGGACCTGCGCCGTGCGCTGGGCCCCGAGCCGCTGGCCGGCCTGGAGGGCGCGGCCGAGGTGCTGGAGGCGCTGTGGCTGTCGCGTGCACCCTGGCCGGGCAGCGCGCACGAGGCCTTGTTCGAGGCCACGCCGCTGGATGGTGCGGGCTTTCTGCACTGGGCCACCGAGGTGCTGGAGGCCGGCCAGTTCGTGCCCGGCGAGGGGCAGGGCGCGCCGGTGGTCATCACGCCGCTGGTGCGTGCGATGGCGCGGCCCTTTGGTGCGCTGGTGCTGCCCGGCGCCGATGCCGACACGCTGGGCCGCGGCGGCCGCGGTCTGGCGTTGCTGAGCGACGCCGATGCCGAGGCGCTGGGCCTGCCCACGCCGGCCGCGCAGCGCGAGGCCGAGGCCCAGGCCTTTGCGCAGGCGCTGCGTGCGCCGGTGCTGACGCTGCTGCGCTGCACCCGCGCCGGCGCCGAACCGCTGGCGCCCAGCCCGCTGCTGGGCCGCCTGGTGGCCGCCGCGCAGCGCGCCGGGCGGCCGTCGCCGCTGCAACCCTGGTCGGACCCGCGCGAGGCGCGCGAGGTGCCGGGTCTTGCGGTGCCGCGCGCGGCGGCCACCGGCGTGCCGCTGCCGGCCGCGCTCAGCGCCAGCGCGGTGGAGGCGCTGCGGCGCTGCCCCTACCAGTTCTTCACCCGCCATGTGCTGGGCCTGCGCGAGGCCGAGGAGCTGGAGGGCGAGCTGGACAAGCGCGACTACGGCACCTGGCTGCACGCGGTACTGCACCGCTTCCACACCACGCCGGCCGAGGGCGACGACGAGAGCCGGCTGCGCGCCGCGGCCGATGCCGAGAGCCAGGGGCTGGATGCGGCCGACTTCCTGCCCTGGCGCGCCGCCTTCGAGCGCGTGCTGCCGCACTATCTGCGCTGGTGGACCGAGGTGCAGGCCCAGGGCCAGGCCTTTGTGGACGGCGAGGTGGAGCGCAGCTGCCGGCCGTTCGCGGCGCAGCTGGAGGCGCTGGAGATCAAGGGTCGCATCGACCGCATCGACAGCGCCGGTGCGCAACGCTGGCTGCTGGACTACAAGACCGGCAGCCTGGCCGGCCTCAAGGCCCGTGTGGCCGAGCCGCTGGAGGACGCGCAGCTGGCGGTCTATGCGCTGCTGATGGACGCGACACCGGACCTGGCCGCCGCCTACCTGGCGCTGGAGAGTTCCGATGGCGTGGTGGCTGTGCCTCACCAGGCGGTGGCGGCCACCGCGATCGCGCTGCGTGATGGCCTGCAGGCCGACCTGGGCGCGGTGCTGCAGGGTGCGCCGTTGCCGGCGCTGGGTGAGGGCAGCGCCTGCGAATTCTGCGAGGCGCGCGGCCTGTGCCGCCGTGACGACTGGCACCAGGTGTCCACGCCGCCCGAGGAGGCCGCATGAGCACGATGTACGCCTACTACGCCAACGGCGAGCGCGTGCCGCGCGAGCGCTTCTACCAGTTCGCCTGCGACCCCGCGCGCAGCGCCGTGGTGGAGGCCTGCGCGGGAGCGGGCAAGACCTGGATGCTGGTGTCGCGCATCCTGCGCGCGCTGCTGGACGGCGCCGCCCCCGAGGAGATCGTCGCCATCACCTTCACCCGCAAGGCGGCGGGCGAGATGCGCGAGCGCCTGCTGGAGTGGCTGGCCGAGTTCGCGGCCGCCGACGAGGCCCAGCGCGTGGACGCGCTGGTGGCGCGCGGCATGGCCGAGGACCAGGCGCGCGCCGCCGCACCTCGCCTGGCCGGGCTGCAGGAGGCGCTGCTCAAGGGCGGCCGGCCGGTGGAGATACGCACCTTCCACGGCTGGTTCTCGCAGCTGCTGCGGGCCGCGCCGCTGGACCTGCTGCAGGCCGAGGGCCTGTCAGTCGAGCTGCAGCTGATCGAGGACGAGGCCGAGTGGCTGCCGCCGCTGTGGCGGCGCTTCCACGAGGCCGTGCTGGCCGACGACGCGCTGCGTGAGGACTACCAGGCGATGACGCTGGCACGCGGCCGCCACAACCTGCGCGAATGGCTGCTGGCCGCGTTTTCGCGCCGCGTGGAGCTGCGCCTGGCCGAGCGCGCCGGTGTGCTGGCCGGCAGCCTGCCCGACGTGCCCGAGCCGCTGGCGACGTTGGCCGGCCTGCGCCCGCGGCTGGCGGCTCTTGCGCTGCAGCTGGGCCAGGCCAAGGGCGTGAAGGCGCGAGATGCGGCCAGCGCCATCGAGCAGGCGCTGGGGCTGACGGACGATGGCGCTGCGTTCGCCGCGCTGTGGGCCGCGCTGTTCACCAAGACCGGTACGCCCAAGAAGGGCCTGGGCGACTCGCCCGAGCAGCTGGACGCGGTGGACGCGCTGGAGCGCATCGCGGCGGACATTGCGCAGCACGAGGCCGCGGTCGAGCACGGCCGCATGGCGCGGCTGGCGGTGGTGCTGGTGCAGGAGTTCGAGGCGCTGAAGGCCGAGCGCGGCCTGGTGGACATGAACGACCTGGAGCGCGGCGCGCTGGCGCTGCTGGCGCGCCCCGAGCTGGCCGGCTGGGTGCAGCAGCGTCTGGGGGCGCGCATTCGCCATCTGCTGGTGGATGAGTTCCAGGACACCAGCCCGCTGCAGTGGCAGGCCTTGCACGGCTGGCTCAGCGCCTACGCGGGCGCGGGCTCCAGCCGCATCGCGGTCTTCGTCGTGGGCGACCCCAAGCAGAGCATCTACCGCTTCCGCCGGGCCGAGCCGCGGGTGTTCGCCGCGGCTGCCGAGTTCGTGCGCGAGGGCCTGGGCGGCGTCACGCTGGCCTGTGACCACACGCGCCGCAACGCGGCCGAGGTGCTGGAGGCGGTGAACCGCGTGTTCGACGGCCAGCTGCCGGGCTTTCGCGTCCACACCACCGAGCGCCAGCCCGAGCCGGGCTGCGGCCTGTTCGCGCTGGACGGCCCGGCGCTGGCCGCCGACGACGGCGTCGCGGCCGACCCGCTGCGCTGGCGGCCCAGCCTGACCGAGCCGCGCCACGAGGCCGAGCAGACCCGCCGCGCGCCCGAGTGCGAGCGCGTCGTGGCCCTGCTGCGCCAGCTGATGGGCGAGGGCCTGCGGCCCGGCGAGATCTTCGTGCTGGCGCGCAAGCGCGAGCCGCTGCGCCAATTGGCCGAGGCGCTGCTGGCGGCCGGCATCCCGCACCTGGCGCCGGAGGACAAGCGTCTCACCGACCTGCCGGACGCGCAGGACCTGATCGCGCTGCTGGACGCGCTGGCCTCGCCCGGCCATGCGCTGTCGCTGGCGCGGGCGTTGCGCAGCCCGCTGTTCGGGCTGGACGAGGCCGCGCTGCTGCAGCTGGCCGAGGCGGCCGGCGGTGTGGCCTGGCTGGGCCGCGCCGAGCCGGGCCCGCGGCGCAGCTGGTGGGCGGCGCTGGACGAGCTGGCCGCCAGACCTGACGCCCCCGAGCCGCTGCGGCGCGCGCAGCGTCTGCTGTCCGCCTGGCGGGTGGAGGCGGCGCGCAGCACGCCGCACGAGCTGCTGGACCGCATCGTGCACGAGGGTGAGCTGATCGCCCGCCTGCTGGCCGTGGCGCCGCCGGCCGAGGCCGCGCACCGGGTGCAGGCGGTGCAGGCACTGCTGCAGGCCGCGCTGGCGCTGGACGGCGGACGCTTTGCCGAGCTCTACGGCTTTGTGCGCGCGCTGCGCGCCCGGCCGCCCAAGGTCACGCCGCTGCCGGGCGATGACGCGGTGCAGCTGCTGACCGTGCACGGCGCCAAGGGTCTGGAGGCCGAGGTGGTGATCCTGCTGGACGCGGATGCCGCGCCGCCCAAGGCCGATACGCTGTCGCTGGCGGTCGACTGGCCGGTGGATGCGGCCGCGCCCACTTGCCTGGCCTTCATGGCCTCGGAGCGCCGCCCGCCTCCGTCGCTGCAGGCGCTGGTGGACTCGGAGCGTGCGCTGCGCGACCGCGAGGAGCTGCATGCGCTCTATGTGGCGATGACGCGTGCGCGCCGCCGTCTCATCCTCAGCCGCACGCCGCCGCGTCGCGGGGCGTCGGACGGCAGCTGGTGGGCGCGCATGGCGCCGCTGGCCCAGCCGCTGGCGCCGCCGATCACCGCGCCGCAGCAGGGCCAGGTCTTGCTGCCGCCGGTGAAGCTGCGCGAGCTGCCGCGCTGGCAGGCGGTGGCCCGGCCCGAGCGCAGCGGCAATGCGGCGGACGACGCGGCCCAGGCGCGTCTGGGCGAGGCGCTGCACCGTGCGCTGGAATGGGCCAGCGCGCCGGGCCAGACCCAGGCGCTTGAGCCGCTGATCGCCGCCTCGGCCCAGGCCTTCGGGCTGGACGCGGCCGCGCGCAAGCGGCTGGACGCGGCGGTGCGCGCCATCCTGGCCAGCCCCGACTGCCAGCCCTTCTTCGATGCGGCGCGGCTGCGCTGGGCCGGCAACGAGGTGGCCATAGGCGTGGCAGGCGAGGACCGTCGCATCGACCGCCTGGTGCTGCTGGACGACGGCTGCTGGTGGGTGCTGGACTACAAGCTGGGGGCTACGCCCGAGCACGAACCGGCCTATCAGCAGCAGCTGCGCGACTATGTCGAGGCGGTGCGTGCACTGCAGCCCGGCGAGCCGGTGCGGGCCGCGCTGATCAGCGGCACCGGGCGCTTCGTCGAATGCGGCTAGAATGCGCAGCTTCGTCGGGGCGTAGCGCAGCCTGGTAGCGCATCTGCTTTGGGAGCAGAGGGTCGCGAGTTCGAATCCCGCCGCCCCGACCACAAGACATGACCCGCCGCCGGCTTTGCCTGCGGCGGGTTTTCTTTTTGTGAGTCCGTCGCGCTGCGGGCATCCCCGCTGTGTCAACGCGGGTCGGCCCTGGACAATCCGCAGCTTTTGTTCCCTTCCGGTGAGGCCACAAGCCCCGCCCGCGATTCATGGCCCTTCAACACCTGACCGACGAGCAGATCGCCACCTGGACACGCGCCCAAAAGGACGAGTGGTGGCTGAAGAACGTCTTCCGCGGCGACATGGCGCAGCTGACGCTGCGCTCCGCACTCACCGGCTTTCTGCTGGGCGGCGTGCTGTCCGCCACCGGCCTCTACATCGGCGCCAAGACCGGCATCTCGCTGGGGGTCGGCCTGACCTCGGTGATCCTGGCGTTCGCGCTGTTCCGCGCGCTGCATTCCTCGGGCATCGCGCAGGACTACACCATCCTGGAGAACAACTGCACCCAGTCCATCGCGACCGCGGCGGGCTATGTGACGACCGCACTGATCTCCAGCCTGCCGGCCTACATGATGGTGACCGGTCATGTGCCGCAATGGTGGCAGATCGCGATCTGGATGTTCCTGGTGTCGCTGGTGGGCGTGCTGCTGGCCTTCCCGCTGAAGCGCCGCTTCATCAACGAAGACCAGGCGCCGTTCCCGGAGGGCCGCGCCTGCGGCGTGGTGCTGCACTCGCTCTACAACGGCCAGGGCGACGAGGGCATGTTCAAGGCCAAGCTGCTGGCCATCGTCGGCGGCGGTGCCGCGCTGCTGCAGGGCATCTGCGGCGAGGGCTGGATGAAGCTCATCCAGTTCAAGCTGCTGGCCATGGACAAGTGGGCCGGCATGGTGGAGCCCTGGCACCTGCATGACCGCCTGGACGACTACTACTACACCTGGGCCGTGAAGGCGCATGGCTTCATCCCCAGCATCCTGGGCACGGACTTCCGCACGCTGGGCCTGCGCCTGGTGGTGGACGCCGCGGTGATAGGCACCGGCGGCCTGATGGGCATGGCCATCGCGGCCAGCTGCTTCCTGGGCACGGCGATCAACTTCTTCGTGCTGGCGCCGCTGATGATCCAGGCCGGCGACATCGCGCCGCGCATAGGCCCGGGTGGCGCGCTGGTGCCGCTGAGCCGCGTGGAGATCGTCAACCAGTGGTCGCTGTGGTGGGCCGTGACCATGATGGTGGTGGGCGCGCTGGTGTCGCTGCTGGCCAAGCCCGAGATCTTCAAGGGCCTGTTCAAGCGCAAGGCCAAGGTCGATCGCGGTGGCCAGGACGTGCTCAAGCACATCGAGGTGCCGCTGTGGGTGTCCTGGATCGGCGTGCCGGTCGTGGGCCTGCTGGGCTGCTGGGCCACGCACGCCTTCTTCGGCGTGCCGCTGTGGCTGGCCATCGTGTCGCTGCCGCTGATCTTCGTGCTGACCGTGATCTGCACCAACTCCATGGCGCTGACCTCCTGGACGCCCACCGGCGCGCTGTCCAAGATCACCCAGTTCTCCATGGGTGCGCTGGACCGCAGCAACCCCGGCTCCAACCTGCTGCCGGCCGGCATGACGGCCGAGATCGCGTCCAACGCGGCCAATCTGCTGTCCGACATCAAGCCCGGCTACATGCTGGGCGGCAAGCCGCGCCACCAGGCCATCGGCCACATCATCGGCAACCTGGCCGGCGTGCTGGCCAGCGTGCCGCTGTTCTTCCTGCTGTTCGTGAAGACCGATGCCACCGGCGCTTACAGCGTGGCAGGCCTGGTGTCCGACCAGTTCGGCTTCCCCGCCGCGCTGCAGTGGAAGGGCGTGGCCGACATCATCGCCAAGGGCGTGACCGACCTGCCGACCTCGGTGCTGATCTCGGTGGGCGTGGCCGCGGTGGCAGCCGTGGTCATCGAGGTGCTGCGCATCGTCACCAAGGGCCGCTCGGGCCTGTCCGCCGTGGCCATAGGCCTGGGCGTGGTGCTGCCGCCGCAGGCCACCTTCATGATGTTCCTGGGCGCCGTGCTGTTCTGGGTTCAGGCTCGCCGCCACAAGACGCCGGGCACCCAGGGCCACCGCATCTGGGTGGAGGGCATGGAGCCCATCTGCGCGGGCCTGATCTCCGGCGCGGCGCTGATGGGCATTGGCGACGCCATCATCAACGTGCTGATCTGATGCCCCGATAATTCAAGCCCTCTGCCCGTAGCTCAACTGGATAGAGCAGCTGCCTTCTAAGCAGCAGGTCGGGGGTTCGAGTCCCTCCGGGCAGGCCAAATGAGAGAGTCGCAACGGTTCTCGACGCCTCAGGCGCTTAGGTTCACCAAGGACTTAGGCGCCTTTTTCATTGCATGTTGTCTCACGATGGGTGTTTACATCGCGGGGCAGCAGGGGGGCAGGGGAGCATCGAGGGGAACTCCACATCAGTTGGGTCAGGGCGGTAGTGGGCTTAGGCGTGAGTCATGCGCCACAGTTTGTGTCGGTGGCTTCTTTTTGTGCGGGGCTTCTTACGCAACTGCAACAGCTCAGGTGCCCTTTGCGCTTGATGTCCCCCACTGCTCTCCAACAAGGCGCCACCTTTCGGTGGCCGTGCGCCACACTACTGATCGCGCGTTGTCCTAGCACTTCGCCTGATGGCGCGCGCCGTGTAGTGGTGCTCGAATTGCGCCAGCTAACCTGCAGTTAGACGGTAGCAGCCAGGAGAAAACTGATGAACTTACCCAGCAGCTTGGTTGCTGCACCGCGCCTAAGCTCCGCAACGCTTGTCATTGCACATGAGGTGAACCAGAAGACACGCTTCCGCATGGAAGAGGTAGAGACGGTTTTTGGGGGATTTATCTCTGGTCCCGCGCAGGCGACCAATGCTAACGGGCCCGTGCCACACGAGGCGCCTCGTCTTGTGCTCAAGCAGGGGCACAAGCTGCTGTCCTTTTCTAATGCGAACGTCCAGTTATCAATGGACTTCGACGAAAACAAAATGGAACTTGGCAGTGCCTTTGAAATCGCTGAGCGGAACGCTTCGCAACTGTTGAGCTTGTTGCCGAAATACCAAGATCCCTCCACACTCCGCGAGATAGGTTTTATTTTTACCGTTTTATATAGGGCGCGGGATGGTGTTGCGGTCGGCGATATTCTATCTAAGCTCGCTGATCAATATAGTGGCCCTCGGTTGGGGAAGTTTGTCTCTTTTGATCTTCGCGTCGGCTTTGATACGGATGATGGTTTTTATACGAACTTTGCACTCAATGGATATGAGCTGCGTAAGGCGACATTTAATCCGAGCGACTCTCCTGGCATGATGCGGTTTAATGTCGATGAATTGCCATTGGAGGAGCATGGCATTCAAGTGATGATTGATATAAACAACAGGCCCAGCGTTAATCTGGCTAAAGAAGATTTTCAGGGATTTTGCTCAAAGCTGTTTGTAAAGGCTGGCGACGTGGTTATGAGGCAGCACATTGATTTCTTGGGGCCCAAACCATGAGCGCAACATCAAAGAACGTGCTGGCAAGTTCGCACATTTATTGGCCAGTGACCGTTGCAACCAGCAGCTTCACGCGCGATCCAGGTCCGGCCAACGATGCGGATGTTGACGCTGTCACGAACGCGCAGTTGATGGATAGCATTCAGGACTTGAGAAGGGAAGTCGTAAGCACCATAGTCAGTACCAGTGGTCGCACTAGATACGTTCCTCTTCGGCAGGACCATCTCGATGTGCAGCTTGCGCTTCAACAAGCTATGGAGACCGGAGGTCACATAGCGATTCGACGGAAAAATGATGTGCCAATGCATTCAGTTCTGAGGTTCGGTGCACTACTTCTTGCATCCGTCTCGATCGCGTCACTGGCGTTTTGGCTTGATGATCGGGCACCCGTGCTTAACCCGTTCGTCGCCCTGCTGAGTTTGGTTGCCAGCCCATTCATTTTTATGATGGGCCACGCGGCGCGAGTCGGCAAATGACCGTTCCACAGTGGGCCGCCAACGCATTCTTCGGGTTGGCGATTGGCTTGGCTACGCTCGGCCTGGTGTACGGCGTGCTGAAGCTCATCGGGGGCGAGCTACATCATTTTGTAAGCGCTTTGAAGACGGAGATCAAAGACGCAGCGATGCTTAAGTCGACCGTTGGCGCCTGGAATGCGTGGGGATTGCTTGTCGTGGCGGCGTTCGGCTTGGTTGTGATGATGATTGCATCTAGCCAAAAACTGCTGGGCCTTGTCCTTGGTAGCCTTATAGGTGAGGCAAAGGCAAACGAGTTGGCGAAGTATTCAGACTTTTCAAATTTCTTCTATTGCATATTTGCGTTTGCGCTTGTTTCACTCATCTGTGTGACGATTGATAAACGCGATCGTTAGTCGCAATCGCTCCGGCAGTGTGGAGGCAGTTTTGCGGCTCTAGGTACGTCGTACGTATCTTGGCTTGGGTCTAATTTGAGCGCGCTCCAAGGTCGTTGGAGCCAGAGAGTCATCGCTCGCAGACCTTGGAACATGATGGTTGGGTCGACTGCGCGCTTCTTGCCACGCCGCCAAGCGACAGCCCTCAGGGCTGTGAGTGGACCCAGGTGGGCTGGCGGCTTAGCAGTGCTGTCGAGAGGGGGCAAGTCGGGAACGGTGCGATGTGCTTCAATGCCGGCGACAGACCCAACATGGGTTGCGGGACGATGTTCAACTTCTCTTGACCCGAGGTCTGTCTCCACGCCCAGCCGAGGCTGCGGCAATTTTCTTTCCAGGTGCCGTCTTGAAGCTTGTTGTCGTTATCCCGTCTTTGCTGGCCGCAACGCTGCTGGCCGCCTGTGCGGGCGCGCACTGGGAGAACCCCGGCCATCCGGAGGCCAATTTCCGCGCCGACCTGGCCGAGTGCCAGCAGGACGCCGAGCGCGTGTCGCGCCTGAGCCAGACCCGCCAGGTCGCCGAGCAGACGCTGTGCATCCGACAGGGCGTGGACTGCATGCCGCTGCCGGAGAACCAGAACGTCGATGCGCTGGCCGCCGGCCAGGGCATGGTGAAGCGCTGCCTGGCCCACAAGGGCTGGCAGGCGCACTGAGTTCAGTCCGGAGGGCGCACCGGGCCGCTGCGAGCGGCGGCCCGGCGCGGGGTCAGGCCTTGCTGAGCTGGTCGCGCAGCGGCAGCTGCCGTATGCGCTTGCCGGTGGCCGCGAAGATCGCGTTCATCAGCGCCGGTGCGATCGGCCCTATCGCCGGCTCGCCCACGCCGCCCAGCGGCTGGTCGTAGCCGCTGGCGGGCAGGATGTGCACCGCGATGGTCTTGGGCGCGATGTTGAAGCGCGCGATCTCGTAGTCGTGGTAGTTGCTCTGCTCGACCCGGCCGTTCTTGAATGTGATCTCGCTGTACAGCGCATGGCCCAGGCCCATCAGGCAGGCGCCCTCTACCTGTGAGCGTATGCGGTCGGGGTTGATGGCCGGGCCGCAGTCCACCGCCACGTCGATGCGCGGGATGCTCAGCTCGCCCTTGGCGCTCACCGCCACCTCCACGACCACCGCCATATAGGTCACGAAGCTGTAGTTGGCGGCCAGCCCCAGGCCGCGGCCCTTGGGCAGCTTGCGGCCCCAGCGGGCTTCTTGCGTGGCGCGCTCCACCACCGCACGCAGCCGGCCGGTGTCCACCGGGTAGAGCTGCGGCGACTCGCCGTGGTTCCAGCCGTCGCTGAGCTGCTGCGGCGCGATCTTGCGCGGCGGGCCGATCAGCTCCAGCAGCAGCTCGCGATGGTCGCGTTTGGCCGCATGCGCCAGCTCGGCCACGAAGGACTGGGCCGCGAAGGTGTGCTGGATGTTGTTGACCGAGCGCAGCCAGCCTATGCGGGCGTGCGCCGTGGCGGCCGGGTTCTCTATGCGCAGATTGGGAATGGCATAGGGCAGGTTCACCAGGCCCAGGCCCAGCTCGAACTCGGCCAGCTGCTTGGGGTCGGGCACGAAGATGGACGTGATGGTGGGCTCGGCCGCGCGCTGCAGCCAGGCCGTGACCTTGCCCTTGGCGTCCAGCCCGGCCTCCAGGCGCTGGGCGGTGACGGTGTGCAGGTAGTCGTGGTGGATGTCGTCCTCGCGGGTCCAGGTCAGCTTGACCGGCTGGCCCTGAAGCTGCTGCGAGATCAGCGCGGCCTCGACCGCGAAGTCCGGCTTGGACTTGCGGCCGAAGCCCCCACCCAGCAGCGTCACGTTGACCGTGACCTTCTCGAACGCCAGGCCCAGGCGCTTGGCCACGCGTTCACGCGCAGCCTGCGGCGACTGCACCGAGGTCCAGACCTCGCAGTGGCCGTCGACGATGCGCGCGGTCGCGGCCGGTGGCTCCATGGTCGCGTGGGCCAGATGGGGCACGTAGTAGCTGGCCGACAGCTTGCGCGCCGCACGGCCCAGTGCCGCATAGGCGTCGCCGTCGTTGCGCACCACCTTGCCGCCGGGCTGGGCCACCGCGGCCTCCAGCTCCTTGCGGAAGGCCGCGGAGTCGTAGCTGGCGTGCGGGCCGTCGTCCCAGACGATCTTCAGCGCCTCGCGGCCCTTGATCGCGGCCCAGGTGTCCTTGGCCACCACCACCACGCCGCCCAGCGGCTGGAACTCCGACGGCGGCGGCGTGCCCGGCAGCTCGAACACCTTGAGCACGCCCGGCAGCTTGAGCGCCGCGCTGGCGTCCACCGACTTGAGCGTACCGCCCAGCACCGGCGGGCGCGCAATCACCGCATAGACCTGGCCCGGCAGCCGGGTGTCTATGCCGTAGTGCGACTGGCCGGTCACGATGACCTCGGCATCCACCAGATGGCTGCTGAGCTTGCCGATGTAGCGGAAGTCCTTGGGGTCCTTGAGCTTCAGCGCCTCGCGCGCCGGCACGTCCAGCTTGGCGGCGGCTTCGGCCAGCGCGCCATAGCCCAGCTTGCGGCCGCTGGGCTGGTGCACCACCTCGTGGTTCAGCGCCCGCACCTCGGCCACCGGCACGCCCCAGGCCTGGGCGGCGGCCAGTTCCAGCATCTGGCGCGCGGCCGCGCCACAGCGGCGCATGGGCATGAACCAGTGGCGCATGCTGCGCGAGCCGTCGGTGTCCTGGTTGCCGTACTTGGCCTCGTCGCCCGGGGCCTGGACGATCTTCACGCGGCCCCAGTCGGCCTCCAGCTCGTCGGCCAGCACCTTGGGCAGGCTGGTGCGCACGCCCTGGCCCATCTCGGAGCGGTTCACGACGATGTTGACCGTGCCATCGGGCGCAATCGCGACAAAGGTGCGCGGGCTGTCCTGCACGCCGTGCGGCATCGCGTCGCCGCCGTACTTCTTGGGCTCGTCGGCGCCGGCCAGATCGGGCAGGCCCGCGGCCAGCACCAGGCCGGTCAGCGGCAGGCCGCGCAGCAGCGCGCGGCGGCTGATGCCGGGGGCAGGTGTTGCCTGAGGTTGGAAGCGGGCGTTCATGCGGCACCGCCTTCCAGGCCGGCGGCCGTCTTGATGGCGCTGCGTATGCGCGTGTAGGTGCCGCAGCGGCACAGGTTGCCGCTCATCGCGGCCTCGATGTCCTTGTCGCTGGGCTTGGGTTTTTGCTGCAGCAGCGCGGTGGCGCTCATGATCTGGCCGGCCTGGCAGTAGCCACACTGCGGCACACCCAGCTTGACCCAGGCATGCTGCACCGCGCGGCCGGTGGGGCTGGCGCCCACGCCCTCTATGGTGGTGATGGGCTTGCCCACCGCGGCCGACACCGGCGTCTGGCAGGAGCGCACGGCCTGACCCTCCAGATGCACGGTGCAGGCGCCGCAGATCGCGAGGCCGCAGCCGTACTTGGTGCCGGTCAGCCCCAGGTGGTCGCGCAGCACCCACAACAGCGGGGTGTCCGGGTCGGCGTCGACGCTCAGCGCCTGGCCGTTGATCTGCAATGTCGTCATCGAGGTCTCCTTGGCGGGGGCGACTCGGCGCAGGAACTGCGACCTGCATCGCCTCATGTGATGGCCGGTTGGGCGGGCTGATTATTGGGATTTGTGGCGCGGCGCGCAGCCCCTTGGACAAAACCCCGCGATGGGCTAGCGTGCGGCCCATGAAGCTGACGCATGAGGTGCCGGTGGACGGTGCGACGCTGGCCGTCGAATTTCTGCCCGGCCCGGCCGAGCGCCCGCCGCTGGTGATGCTGCATGCCGGTGTCACCGACAGCCGGCTGTGGGACGGCGTGTCGGCCGCGGCGGCCGGCTGGCGCCCGGCCTTGCGCATGGACCGACGCGGCTTCGGCCTCACGCGGGTGCACGACGCCCGCCCGCACCGGCTGATCGACGACCTGCGCGCGGTGCTGGATACGCTGTCGCTGGACCGTGTGGACCTGCTGGGCTGCTCGCAGGGCGGTCGCGTGGCCATCGATTTCGCATTGGCCTGGCCCGAGCGCGTGGCCGGTCTCGCGCTGGTGGCGCCTGCCGTGGGTGGCGCACCCGAGCAGGCGCTGGACCCCGCCAGCCAGGCGCTGGCCGATGCCATAGCCGCGGCCGAGGAGGCTGGCGATCTGGAGCAGGTGAACTGTCTGGAGGCCAGGTTGTGGCTGGACGGCCCGGGCCAGTCCGAGGGCCGCGTGGGCGGGGCGGCGCGCGCACTCTTCCTGGACATGAACCGGCGCGCGCTGGCGGCAGCGCCGGCCGGCGAGCAGGTGCTGCCGCCGCCGGCCTGGCCGCAGCTGGAGCGCCTGGCGTTGCCGGGCCGGGCGCTGCACCTGTGGTGGGGCACGCTGGACCTGCCCAAGCTGCAGCAGCGCTGCGCGCTCATCGCCGCGCGCCTGCCCGGCCTGCAGGCCCAGGCGCTGCCGGGCCTGGCCCACCTGCCGTCGCTGGAGGCGCCGCAACGCTTCAATGCGCTGCTGGCCGAGGCCGGGCTGTTGCCCGCCGGCGCCTAGCGTTTACCCGTAGGAGATCCCAGTCGCCGCGCATGGAAATCGTCCATCGATAGTCGCTCTCGGCTCGGCCTGCTAGGCTGCCGCGGCCGCCAGGGTGGCGGGCAGGAGGAGAACAGGCATGGCGGAGATCAATGTCAACGGCAAGCAGCTCGCCTACGAGGCCGAGCCCGACACGCCGCTGCTGTGGGTGCTGCGCGAGCAGCTGGGGCTGACCGGCACCAAGTACGGCTGCGGCGTCGCGCAGTGCGGCGCCTGCACGGTGCATATCGACGGCGCGCCGGTGCGCTCCTGCGTGATGCCGGCGTCGGCGCTGACACCCCAGCAGAAGATCACCACCATCGAGGGCCTGTCGCCCAATACCTCGCACCCGCTGCAAAAGGCCTGGGACGCGCTGGACGTGCCGCAATGTGGCTTCTGCCAGAGCGGCATGCTGATGGCCGCGGCCGCGCTGCTGAAGGACAAGCCCAAGCCCAGCGATGCCGACATCGACGCGGCCATCACCAACATCTGCCGCTGCGGCACCTACAACCGCGTGCGCGCCGCCATCCACCTGGCCGCGGGCCAGGTCTCGCGCAAGCAGATTCCCATCGTCATCGAAGGAGGCCAGGCATGAGCGCCGTGATGAACCGACGCGGCTTCCTGCACGCCAGCTCGGCGGTGGCGGGTGGCCTGATGCTGGGCTTTCATGTGCCGGGTCTTGCGCAGGGCGCCGCGCCTGTGCCGGAGCTGAACGCCTGGGTGCAGATCTTTCCGGACGAGCGCGTGGTGATACGCATCGCGCGCTCGGAGATGGGCCAAGGCACGCTGACCGGCCTGGCCCAGCTGGTGGCCGAGGAGCTGGATTGCGACTGGGGCCGGGTGGCCACCGAATACCCCACGCCCGGCCAGAACCTCGCGCGCAACCGCGCGTGGGGCAGCATGAGCACCGGCGGCAGCCGCGGCGTGCGCGAGTCGCACGAGTACGTGCGCAAGGGCGGGGCGCTGGCCCGGGCGCTGCTGATTCAGGCCGCGGCCAACCGCTGGGACGTGTCGGTGCAGGCCTGCCGCACCACCGCCGGCTGGGTGGAGCACGGCCCCAGCGGCCGCCGCCTCAGCTACGGTCAGCTCGCGGCCGACGCGGCCCAGCTGGCCGCGCCCGACACCATCCTGCTGAAGGACCCCAAGGACTGGCGCCTGGCCGGCAAGCCCATGAAGCGCCTGGACACGCGCGCCAAGCTGGACGGCTCCCAGGTCTATGGCATGGACCTCAAGCTGCCGGGCCTGCTGAATGCGGCGATCAAGGACTGCCCGGTGTTCGGCGGCAAGCTCAAGAGCTTTGACGCCGCCGCGATCAGCGGCCGGCCCGGCGTGAAGAAGGTGCTGCGCGTGGGCGACAGCGCGGTGGCCGTGGTGGCCGATACCTGGTGGCGTGCCCGCAGCGCGCTGGAGGCGCTGCCCATCGTGTGGGACGAGGGCCCCAACGCCAAGCTGTCCAGCGCCGACATCGCGGCCCAGCTCAAGGCCGGCCTGGACGCGCCCGAGGCGGCCGTGGGCACGGCCCAGGGCGATGCGCGGGCCGCGATCGCCGGCGCCGCGCGCCGTGTGGAGGCGGTCTACAGCTATCCCTACCAGAATCACGCGACCATGGAGGTGATGAACGCCACCGCGCTGTTCTCGCCGGCCAAGGACGGCGGCCTGCCGCGCTGCGAGGTCTGGACGCCCACGCAGAACGGCGATGGCGCGCTGGCGGCCACCGCCGAGGCCGCCGGCCTGCCGCCCGCGCAGTGCGAGGTCTACAAGCTGCACCTGGGCGGCGGCTTCGGCCGGCGCGGCGCGGTGCACGACTGGGTGCGCCAGGTCGTGGCCATCGCCAAGGAGCTGCCGGGCACGCCGGTCAAGCTGATCTGGAGCCGCGAGGAAGACATGCTGCACGGCCGCTACCACCCGGTCACGCAGTGCAAGCTGCAGGCGGGCCTGGATGCCGATGGCAAGCTGGTGGGCCTGCACATGCGGCTGTCGGGCCAGAGCATCATCGCCGGCCTGTTTCCGCAGAACATCAAGGACGGCAAGGATCCGGTGGTCTTCCAGGGCCTGAACGCCGGCGGCGCGGAAGGCGCGCTGGGCTATGCGGTGCCGCATCTGCTGATAGACCACGCGATGCGCAACCCGCCGGTGCCGCCGGGCTTCTGGCGCGGCGTCAACCTCAACCAGAACGCGATCTACCTGGAGTGCCTCATCGACGAGGTGGCCCATGCGGCCAAGCGCGACCCGCTGGCGCTGCGGCGCGAGCTGCTGGCCAACTCGCCCAAGCATCTGGCGGTGCTCAATGCGGTGGCCGACAAGGCCGGCTGGGCCCAGCGCGCCGCGCTGGCCAAGAAGGGGCGCCACCTGGGCCTGGCGCAGATCATGGGCTTTGGCAGCTATGTGGCGGCCTGCGCCGAGGTGTCGGTCAGCAAGGGCGGCGAGCTCAAGGTGCACCGCATCGTCGCGGCCACCGACCCCGGCCACGCAGTGAACCCGCAGCAGATCCAGGCGCAGGTGGAGGGCAGCTTCGTCTACGGCCTGTCGGCCGCGCTGTACGGCGAGATCACGCTGAAGGATGGCCGCGTCGAGCAGCAGAACTTCGACAGCTACCCGGCGCTCAAGCTGGCCGAGATGCCGCAGGTGGAGGTGCTGTGCCTGCCGTCCGGCGGCTTCTGGGGCGGCGTGGGCGAGCCCACGATCGCGGTGGCCGCGCCGGCGGTGCTGAACGCCTTGTTCGCGGCGACCGGCAAGCGCATCCGCGAGCTGCCGCTGCGCAAGCATTCGCTGGTGTGAGTGCGGCGCTGCTGCTGAGCCTGGCGCTGCAGGCCGGCGCCGCGCCGGTGGGTGCGGTGCCGGTGGGCGATGCGGCGCGGGGCCAGGTCTTGCTGATGGACCGCACGCAGAGCCTGTGCCTGCTGTGCCATGCGCTGACCCCGTCCGGCGACGCCAACCAGGGCAACCTGGCGCCGCCGCTGTCGCGCCTGGCGGCGCGCCTCACGCGCGAGGGGCTGCGCGAGCGCATCGCCGACATGCGCCGATTCAACCCCGACACCGTGATGCCACCGTTCCGCAGCACCGAGGGACTGAGCCAGGTCGGCGCGGCCTGGGCCGGCCGGCCGGCGCTGAGCGAGCAGCAGCTGGAGGACCTGGTGGCCTATCTGCTGACGCTGGAGGGGCGGCCATGAGGCGGCGTGAGCTGCTGCTGGCCGCACCGGCCTGGGCGCTGCTGCCCCAGGCCCGCGCCAGCGAGGCCGCGATGCGCGAGGCGCTGCACGCCTGGGCCGGCGGCGAGCCGCCGTGCGGCCCGCTGATGATAGAGATCGCGGCGCTGGTGGAGAACGGCAACGCGGTGCCGGTGCGCGTGGCGGCGGCCGAGCCGGTCACCGGCCTGGCGCTGTTCACGCCGCTCAACCCCGAGCCCGAGGTCATCCATGTGAGCCTGGCGCCGGATTGCCCGCGCCCCGAGTTCTCCACCCGCATCCGGCTGGCGCGCTCGCAGACGCTGATCGCCGCGGCGCGCACCGCCGACGGGCGCTGCTGGCAGGCGGGCGTCGAGGTCATCGTCACGCTGGCCGCGTGCATCGAGTGAGCATGGCCCGCGCCGTCATCCAGCTGCCCGAACGCGTCGTCGCCGGCGCGGTGTTCGAGGTGCGTGCCACCGTCGCCCATGCGATGGAAACCGGTTACCGCAGCAGCGACGAGGGTGCGCGTCTGCCGCGCGACCTGGTGCGGCATTTCGAATGCCGCTTCGAAGGCGAGCTGGTGTTCGAGGCGCGGCTGTTTGCCGCGGTGGCCGCCAACCCCTGGCTGTCGTTCTGGCTGCGCGCGCAGCGGCCGGGTGAGCTGCGCTTCATCTGGCGTGGCGACCAGGGCTTCGAGCATGTCGAGACCCGGCGGCTGAACCTGGCATGAGGGCTGGGCTCGCATCCCTGCTGCTGGCGCTGGCCGGGCCGGTGCTGGGTGCTGATGGCGGGGCACCCCGCCAGTCCGGCCGCGACACCATGAGCCCGGCGCTGCGTGCGCTGCAGGCCGACGACGGCCAGCATCCGGCCGCGCTCGCGCTGGCGCTGGGCCGCGAGCTGTGGGCCAGCGGTGCCAGGTCTTGCGCCAGCTGTCATGGCGCGCCCGAGACGTCCATGCGCGGCGTGGCGGCCCGCTATCCAGCCTTCGACCAGGGCCTGCTGGACCTGCCGCTGCGCATACAGCGTTGCCGCACCCGGCACCAGCAGCAGCCGGCCTGGGCGCCCGAGGCCGAGCCGCTGCTGGCGCTGACCGCGCTGGTGGCCCAGCAGTCGCGCGGCCTGCCGCTGGCGCCGCCGGGCGGCCCCGAGCTGGACGCGGCTGCGGCGCGCGGACAGCGCCTCTACAGCACCCGCATGGGCGGCCTCAACCTGGCCTGTCTGCACTGCCACGACCAGCGCGCCGGCCTCAAGCTGGGCGGCAGCCTGATCCCGCAGGGCCAGGTGGACGACTACCCGGTCTTCAGGCTGGAATGGCAGGCCGTGGGCAGCCTGCAGCGGCGCCTGCGCGGCTGTGCCAGTGGCGTGCGCGCGACCGTGTGGGATTGGAACAGCGAGGAGCTGCTGGCGCTGGAGGTGTTCCTGGCGCGCCGCTCCGCCGGCCTGGTGATGCAGCCGCCCGGCGTGCGCCCCTGAGTGGTGCCGCGCCCCGTAAGCTAGACCCTGGCGTGGATGCCGCAGAGGACGGGCATGCGAGGGCTGACGATCTTGGCGTGGATGCTGGGCATTCTGGGGGCGGCGCCTGCCTGGGCAGACGAAGCCAGCTGGTCGCTGAACCAGCGCAAGCTGGTGACGCTGCGGGCCACGCTCAAGGGCGAGACGCCTGCCGAGCGCGTGGAGGCGGCCGAACGTGCGTTGCTGGCCGCGCAGTCCGCGTCGGCGCCCGAACGCATTGAGCGCCAGGTCTTGCCGGGCGATCCGCCCACGGTGCGCCTGCTGGTCAATGGCCAGCCGGTGGTGCACCTGGTGCCCGAGGATCTGGGCGGGGCCCAGCCGGGCCTGCTGCTGGAGGCCGCGTCGCTGGATCTGGAGCGGCGGCTCGGGCTGGCGCTCGCCGAGGCGCGTGAGGCTCGTGATCCCAAGGCCTGGGCACTGGCGCTGGCCTTGTCGCTGCTGATCAGCGCGGTGGCGCTGACCCTGCTCAAGGGGCTGGCGATGCTGCGCCGGCTGCTGCTGCGCCGGCTGGTGCGTCGTCTTGCCGGCAGCGAAGGCCCGAGCGGGACCGTGCAGACCTTGGCGCCGCGCTGGTGGCAGGTGTCGGGCGAGCATGCGATCGCGCTGCTGCGAGGCCTCGCCGGCCTGGCCAGCTGGGCGGTGCTCTTGCTGTTGCTGGATCTGTGGGCCAGCCTGGTGCTGCGCCAGTTCGCCTACACGCGCGCCTGGGGTGAGCGCGCCAGCGAATGGCTGCTGGAGCAGCTGCTGGTGCTGGCCCGCGCGGCCTCGGCCGCCGTGCCGGGGCTGGTGATCGCGGTGCTGATCTTGCTGCTGGCGCGCGGTGTGGTGCGGGTGCTGCGCGCGGTGCTCGAGCGGGTGGAGGCGGGCGAGCTCAGCCTCAGTGGGCTGGACACCGACACCGCCGGCCCCACGGCCCGCCTGGCCAGCCTGGTCGTGTGGCTGTTCGCCCTGGCCATGGCCTACCCCTACCTGCCCGGTGCCAGCAGCGAGGCTTTCAAGGGCGTGACGGTGCTGGCCGGCCTGATGGTGTCGCTGGGGGCCAGCGGTGTGGTGGGGCAGGTGATGTCGGGCCTGTCGCTGATGTACTCGCGGGCCTTGCGGGTGGGCGAGTACGTGCGCATCGGCGAGGTGGAGGGCACGGTGACCGCGCTGGGCATGTTCGCCACCAAGGTGCACACCGGGCATGGCGAGGAGGTCAGCCTGCCCAACGCGGTGGTGTTCAGCCAGCCGGTGCGCAACTTCTCGCGCCTGGCCGAGGGTGGGCAGTTCGTGCTGCACACCACGGTCACCATAGGCTACGCCACGCCCTGGCGGCAGGTGCACGCGATGCTGCTGGAGGCGGCGCGGCGCACGCCGGGCGTGCAGCAGCAGCCCGCCCCCTTCGTCGTGCAGGCGGCACTGGGCGACTTCTACGTGGAATACCGCCTGTGCGCCCAGGGCAGCCGCAGCGCTCCCCAGCGGCGTGCCGAGGCCATGAGCCAGTTGCATGCCCATATCCAGGACGTGTTCAACGAGAACAGCGTGCAGATCATGTCGCCCCACTACATGGAGGAACCAGCTCAGCCCCAGGTGGTGGCGCCGGGCGAGTGGTTTGTGCCCGCGGCCGGGCCGCTGCGTGGCCCGTCGTCCGCGACCCCGGGCGGCAAGACCTGACGCAGCCTCTCCCTAGCTCTCAGGATGCTGCGTGGGCCGTGCCCTTCCTAGGATGGGCACGGCCCCCGGCGCGCAGTCGCCATCAAAGGAGTCCGGATGGCGCACTACATGGCAATCGAGCGGATCGCGGCGTGCGTGCTGGCCCTGATGCGCGAGGCCTGCACTCAGCCGGCGCTGCAGCCGCCCGCCGGCCTGCGTTTCGAGCAGGCCTCGCTGGCGCAGTTTGCTGCCGGCGCGCCTATGCTGCCCGAAGGTGTCTATCTGGTGCTGTGGCGCGTGGCCCCGGGCAGTGCGGCGAGGGCGTTGACCCCCCGGCCCGGCGAGGACGGGCGGCTCAGCCGGCCGCCGCTGCCGCTGGACCTGCACTGGCTGCTGCTGCCGGTGGCGCCCCAGGCTGACCGTCAGGCTCGCCTGCTGGGCTGGACGCTGGCCTTCATGCACCAGTTGCCGGTGCTGGGCAGCGAGTTGCTCAACCAGGACGGCGCCGAGGTGTTCGCGCCCCATGAGGCGGTGGAGCTGATCGCCGACCCGCTGGCCACGGCGGAGCAGTTGTCGCTGTGGAGCCGCGGCCAACTGCCGCCCGGGCTGGGCTACCAGGCGCGCATGGTGCTGCTGGACGCTGTGCCAGCCCCTCTTTGAGCGTCGCCGGTCATGCCGTCCTACCTCGCCCCCGGCGTCTTCGTCGAGGAGTTGTCCCTGCGCTCGCCAGGCATTGCCGGCGCGGACATGGGCACGGCCGGCTTCATCGGGCCTTGCCGCTGGGGGCCGCCCGAGCAGCCGCTGGCCGCCGTCACCAGCCTGGTCGAGTTTGAGCGCAGCTATGGCGATGGCCGTGCGCTGCAAGGCGGCGCGCCCGGTGTGAACCACCTGTGGCAGGCGGCGCGCTGCTTCTTCCTCGAGGGCGGGCGGCGCCTGCGGGTCTGCCGGGTGTTCCGGCCGCTGCAGGGCCCGGCGACGACCGATCTGCAGGCGCCGGCCGGTGTCGCGCCGCATGCGGATGGTCGCGGCCGTCTGCTGTTGGGCTCGGCAGCCGGCCAGTGCCGGCTGATTGCGCGCCATCCCGGTGCTTTGGGCAATCTGCAGCTGGACCTGAAACTCACGCTGGGCCCCCCCGCACCGGCGCTGGCCGAGGGCGATGTGGTGTGGCTGGACGACGCGGCCCGGGTGCAGGCGCCGGCCTCGAATCCTGCGGCGCTGGCCGAGTTGCCGCTTTACGTCGCGCAGCGCGATGACGCGGGCACCTGGTGGCTGGCGGGCGGCCCGCGCCCGGCGGGAGCAGCCTCTGCAGCGAGCCACTTCACGCTGGCCGAACTGGGCGTGCCGGGGCCGGCCGCGCTGCGCGTGCTGACGCTGGCGCTGCAGGTCCGCGGCGCCGAGGGGCAGGCGATGGGCCACTGGCAGGGGCTGCCGCTGGCGCCCAGCCGGCCCAGCGGCGATGGGCTGTGCGAGCGCCTGGCCCCGGCCGGGCCGGACGCGGCAGTCTTGCCGCTGGTGTGGCTCAACGGTGGGCGCCTGGCCAGGGCCTGCTGGCCGATGGTCTCGCGCTGCTGCGGGCGCTGGGGCCCGATTGGACGGTGGCACCGGCCGAGCTGGCCCAGGCCGGCGGCAACCTGCGGCGCGCGCTGGCCCAGCGCCTCGCCCGGGGCTTGCCGCTGCCGTCTCTGCGCTTGAGCGGCGGCAACGATGGCCTGCCGCCCTCCCGCGCTCAGTATCAGGGCCAGGTCTTGCCGGCGCAGGGCACCGGCCTGGCGCAGTTCGATGCACTGAACGACATCGCGACGCTGGCGGCGCCGGGCGCGGGGGCGAGCGCGCAGGCGGGGGAACTGGATGCCATCCAGGCGCTGTTGATCGCACAGGCCGGGGCCCGGCGGCGCCTGGCCCTGATCGATGCGCCGCCGGGCCTGAGCCTGAGCGCGCTGCTGGACTGGCGTGCCGGCCTGAACAGCGCCCACGCGGCGCTCTACCACCCCTGGCTGCGCGTGCAGGACCCGCTCACCGGCCAGCGCCTGGACCTGCCGCCCTCCGGCGCGCTGGCAGGCCTCTATGCGCGCAACGACCTGGAGCGCGGCGTGTTCAAGGCGCCGGCCAACCTGGTGCTGCGCAGCGTGGTGGACCTGGCGCAGCGGCTGGACGACCGGCAGCAGGCGCAGCTCAACCCCGAGGGCATCAACGTGCTGCGCCTGTTCCCGGACCGTGGTCCGGTGGTCTGGGGCGCGCGTCTGCTCTGCAAGGACCCCGAGTGGCGGTACGTGAGCCAGCGCCGCTACATGGACTACCTGGCGCGCAGCCTGGAGGCCGGCCTGGCCTGGGTGGCGTTCGAGCCGGGCGGCGAGCCGCTGTGGGCCCATGTGCGGCTGGCGGTCGGCGACTTCCTGCAGGCCGAGTGGCGCACCGGCGCGCTGCAGGGACAGCAGGCCTCGCAAGCCCTCTGGGTGCGCTGTGACTGCAGCACTCTGACGGCCGACGATGTCGCGCAGGGCCGCGTGGTCTGCCTGCTGGGCGTGGCGCTGCTCAGGCCGGCCGAGTTCCAGGTCTTGCGCCTGGTGCTGCAGGCGGGCGGCGGGCCGGCCTGAGCCGCATCAGCGCTGGCGCAGCTGGCGCTCGCCGAACAGCGCCTCGCGGGCGCGCTCGTCGGTCAGTGGCCGGCGCAGGTGGGCCAGCACCTCCACGCCGCGCTGCACCGCAGGGCGCCCGGCGATCTCGTCGAACCATCCTTTGAGATGGGGGTAGTCGGCCATCTCCACGCCCTGGTTCTTCCAGGCGCGCAGCCAGGGGAACACCGCGATGTCGGCGATGGAATAGCTGGCCCCGCCCACATAGGTGGACTGCGCCAGCCGTTTGTTGAGCACGCTGTAAAGCCGCTGCGCCTCGCGGGTGTAGCGCTCCACCGCGTAGGGCAGGGGCTCTGGCGCGTAGTGGCGGAAGTGGTGGGCCTGGCCCAGCATGGGCCCGAGGCTGCCGACCTGGAACATCAGCCACTGCAGCACCTCGTACTTCTCGGCCACGCTCGCAGGCAGCAGCCGGCCGGTCTTGCCGGCCAGGTAGAGCAGGATGGCACCGCTCTCGAACAGCGAGATGGGGTGGCCGTCGGGGCCATCGGGGTCGACCAGGGCCGGGATCTTGTTGTTGGGGCTGATTGCAAGGAAGCCGGGCTCGAACTGTGCGCCGGCGCCCAGGTCCACCGGGCGAACACGGTAGGCCAGACCGCACTCTTCGAGCATGATGTGCACCTTGTGCCCATTGGCCGTGGGCCATGAATACACTTCGATCATCCGTGCCTCCGCCAGGTGCGCCCTGCAATCAGCCCGATTCTCACGACTCATGGTCGTAAAGCAAGTCAAGCACTGGCTCGTGACCCGAGCGAACGCCGCCCGTTGGCGTCCCATCCAGGATTGGGCCGAGGCCCGTCATGCCCAGTTCAGCCTGACCCGTGATGGCCAGGGCTTCCAGATCGAGCAGCCCAAGGCGCTGCCAGGGTCGCTGCGCATCGAATGGGGCGCCTCGCAGCGCGACTACATGCCCGGCCCCGAGCTGCGCATGCGCTGCGAGCTGGGTCTGCACCAGGACCTGCAACTGATGGTGCTGTGCCGCCAGCTGATGGACCAGCTGGAGAGCGCGGTCTTCGAGGCCTATACCGACACGCTCAAGACCCGGGTCGACACCGACACGCCGGAGGAGATGCGCTGGCTGGTGATGTTCCCCAAGTTCAACCACGCGGCCTCGCCGCTGCTGCGTCAGCGTTACGGCCTGGTGGGTGTCACCAAGGAACTGACCGGCGCCTGGGTGGATGGCGAGTTCGGCCAGGCACTGGTGCAGGCCAGCCAGGACCTGTTGCCCGAGGGCCACCCCTTCGTGCTGATGGTGATGCGCGGCAATGCCTATCTGCGCACCACCATGCCGGAGCCCGATCTGGCCAAGCTGCAGGCGCTGGTGCGGCTGCTCGATGCCGCCGCACGCGATGCGCAGCGCATCAACGGCCGGCTGGCCGATGGCGGTGCCTGGCCGTCCACCGCGGCAGCGGCCTGGCAGTTCACGACCGGCACCGGCGAGGGCTGAGCCCGGCCCCGGGGCCGGGTCTTGCCGGCGCCGGAGCGACTCAAGCCCTCAGGCTTTCTGCGCAAAGCTCCAGGCCAGCTGGGACAGCGGCCGCGCGCTGGCCGCGGCATCGCGGGCCTGGGCGCTGGAGGCTGTGCCGTCCACCACGCGCTTGGCGATGCCCTGCACGATGGCGGCAATGCGGAACAGGTTGTAGGCCAGGTAGAAGTTCCAGTCGGCCATCACCGCGTCCACATCGGCGCGGCCGGTGCGCTCGCAGTAGCGCTGCACATAGGCGCGCTCTTGCGGAATGCCCAGTTCGTCCAGGTTCTTGCCCGCGAGGCCGCGCGCCACGCCCGAGGCCTGGATGTGCCAGCTCATGCAGTGGTAGCTGAAATCGGCCAGCGGGTGGCCCAGCGTGGACAGCTCCCAGTCCAGCACCGCGATCACGCGCGGCTCGGTCGGGTGGAAGACCAGGTTGTCCAGCCGGAAGTCACCATGCACGATGGACACCTCGGATTCGTCGCGCGCCGAGGCCGGAATATGGGCCGGCAGCCAGTCGATCAGCGCGTCCATGGCGGGGTTGGGGTCGGTGATCGAAGCCTGGTACTGCTTGCTCCAGCGGCCGATCTGGCGCTCGAAATAGCTGCCCGGCTTGCCGTAGCCACCCAGGCCCGCGGCCTTGAAGTCCACCTGGTGCAGCGCCGCGATCACGCGGTTCATCTCGTCGTAGTGGGCGCCGCGCTCGGCGGGCGTCATGCCCGGCAGGCTCTGGTCCCACAGCACGCGGCCCTCCATGAAGCTCATCACATAGAAGGCGCGGCCGATGATGGCCTCGTCCTCGCACAGCGCCAGCATCTGCGGCACCGGCACGGCGCTGCCGGCCAGTGCGCGCATGACCTGGAACTCGCGCTCTATCGCATGGGCGGACGGCAGCAGCTTGGCCACCGGGCCGGGCTTGCTGCGCATCACATAGCGGGCGCCCGGCGTGATCAGCAGGTAGGTGGGGTTGGACTGGCCGCCCTTGAACTGCTCCACCTGCAGCGGGCCGGCAAAGCCCGGCACATGCTGGCTCAGCCAGGCTTGCAGGGCGTCCAGGGGCAGGGGCTGGGCCAGGGGGCGGGTGCCGGTGAATGCTTCCATGATCTCGATGAGGCGATGTCAGGGTCGCGCCGTAGCGGCGCCTCGTCGATTCTGGGCCGTGCCGGCCGGCCTGGCTGTCCCCTGGGCGGCAGGTCGCGTTTCAGCGTGCGGCGATGGCCATCAGCCGGTCCTTGTTGAGCACCACCAGGCGGGTGGGCTCCACCCGCACCGCGCCCTCGCGCTCGAAGGACTTGAGCTCCTGGTTCACGCGCTGGCGAGACGCGCCCAGCAACTGCGCCAGGTCTTCCTGCGCGAGCTGCAGGCCTATGCGTATCTCGTCGCCCTCGTGCACGCCATAGGAGCGCGCCAGCAGCAGCACCTGCTTGGCCAGGCGGGCGGCCAGCGGGCGGGTGTTGAGGTCCTCGATCGCGTCGAACATCAGGCGCAGACGCCGGCAGTTCAGGCGCAGCAGCGCTTCATAGAGCTCGGTGTGGGCCTGCAGCAGTGCGCGGAAGTCGGCCTTGCGCACGCACAGCAGCGTGGTGTCGCCATGGGCGTGCGCATCGTGCGTGCGGGGCAGGCCGTCGAACAGCGCGATGTCGCCGAACCAGGTGCCGGGCTCCACATAGGTCAGCGAGATCTGCTTGCCGGTGAGGGACACGGAGCTCACGCGCACCGCGCCCTTGGCCACGCCAACCCACTCTTCGGCGGGCTCGCCGCGGCAGGTCAGCAGCGCGCCGTCGCTGAGGCGGCGCACATAGGCGCGTTGGAGGATGTCTTGCTGCAGCGGCTCCGACAGCCTGGAGAACCAGGGGCCGGTGTCGATCTGCTCGCGTTCGGAGGGGGTCAGGCTGAGGATGTTCATGGACCGTGTGATTGTGAGGCAGGGCCTGCAGCCCCCCATGCTAGAGTGCCCGCGCGCACATCTTCTTACAACACCACCGACATCGATGCTCGCAACGGCCTTGAGCCCTCTGAAGTGCTTGGGAGCCCTCCCGCTGCTGCTGGCCGCCTGGCTGGCGCTGCTGGCGCCACCGGCTCAGGCGCTCGGGCTGGGCCGGCCGCAGATCCTGTCGGTACTGGGGCGGCCGCTGGACGCGAGCTTCCCGCTGACCCTGGCCGAGGGCGAGCGCCTCACCGACAGCTGCCTGCGCGCAGAGGTCTCGGCCGGCGACGCACGCGTGCCGGCCGGTCTGCTGCAACTGCGTCTGGAGGGCGAGCCCGGCCAGTGGCGGGTGCGCCTGCAGAGTCTGGTGGGCATAGAGGAGCCGGCGCTGCGCATCACGCTGGCGCTGGGCTGCCCGGTGCGTTTCACGCGGGAATTCCATGCGCTGATCGACCCGGTGTCGGCGCCTGCGCCGGCAGCGGTCGCTGCGCCGGTTGTGGTGGCCGCCGCCGTGCCGCCGCCGGCCGACGTGAGTCCGCGACCGGTGCCGCCGGCCGTGAGCACGGACGCCGCGGTGCTGGCATCGGGTGCTTCGCGGGCTGAACTGGCGGCCGCCGTGCGGCCGGCACCGGCGGCGTCACCGGCCAGCCGGCCTGCACGCGCGCGCCCGGTCGCCCCGGCCCGGGCCAGCGGCCCCCGTCTGCGCATGGAGGCGCCGGAGGTGCTGGTGGGCGACGCGCCGCGGCCGGCCGCCCAGGCCGCGCGTGAAGAGCTGAGTCCCGAGATGGAGGCGACGCTGAGCCGGCTGGAGCAGACCGTCGCCGAGCTGCGTGCGGAGTTGGAGCAGCGGCGCGCGGCTGCGGCCGCTTCGGCCGCTCCGTCGGCGCCGGCTTCGGTGCCCGCTGCGGTGCCGCGGCCCGCGCCCACCGTGGCGGCGGCCCGGCCGTCGGCCTACCGGGATCCGGAGATCTGGTGGATCACGCTGGGCCTGGGCCTGGTGGCCGGTGGGCTGGCCTTCCAGGGCAGCCGCTGGCTGGACGAGCGTCAGCGCCGTCGCCGTCACGCCTGGCGGGAACGTGCCCGCGGGCACGGGGCCGAGCAAGACCCAGCCCCGGCCCTGGCACCCGTGGCGGCCTTTGCGCCCGCCGTGCGCGGTGCGGCGCAAGCGCTGCCTGACGAGGGCCCCGCCGAGATCACCAGCCCGCAGCCGCGGCCCTTGCCCTGGGTCACGCAGGCGCCCCTGGACCCGCAGTCCACGCTGCCGGCGCCGGTGCCCGCGTCGGCGTTGGTGGCTCCCGCCCCTCCCGAGCTGACCGAGCCGGTGTTCCTGCCCGCGGCCATGCCGGCCACGGGCGACCAGACCGGCCCGGGGGTGAGCCCGGACGAGTGGCTGGAGCTGGAGCAGCAGCTGGATTTCCTGCAGCGCCTGGGCCAGACGGACTCTGCCGAGGGTCTGCTGGATGCGCGCCTGGCCCAGGGCGGCGGCGGCGCGCTGCCCTATCTGCTGCGGCTGGAGCTGTGCGAGCGGCGCGGTGACGCCGCGCGTTTCACGGCGCTGGCCCGGGCCTTCGAGGCGCGCTTCGGCCGCCTGGCCCCGGCCTGGGGCCAGGGCGCGGCACGCGGGCGGCCGCTGGAGGCCTGCCCCAGCGTGATCGCGCACCTGCAGGTGGTGTGGGGCGAGCCCGCCACGGCGCTGCAGATGCTGTCCGGGCTGATCTCGCAGGGGGCGGGGCCGGGCGTGCCGGCGTTTGATTTGCCGGCCTACCGGGACCTGCTGCTGCTGTATGCGGTGGCGCGCGATCTCTACGAGGCCGAGCAGCGCGGTGACGGCGTGGACCTGATGCTGCCACTGGACAGCCGGCTGTGACGCCGGCGCGGTGCGGGCCTACAGCACGAAGTCGTCGGCCTCGCCGGTCATCGCACGCTCTATGAGCTTGCGGCTGAGGCGGTCCGACAGCAGCTCGGCAAAGCTGTAGACGTAGTTGCGCAGGTAGGCGCCGCGCTTGAAGGCCAGCCGGGTGATGTTGCTGCCCAGCAGCGCGCCCAGCGGGCGGGCGACCAGATCGCTGTTGGCGGGCTCCTCGCGCATCGCCATCTCCGCGACTATGCCCACGCCCATGCCCAGGCGCACATAGGTCTTGATGACGTCGGCGTCTATGGCCTCCAGCACCACCTGGGGCGTGAGGCCGCGGGCGGCGAAGGCCTTGTCGATGCGGGAGCGGCCGGTGAAGCTGGGGTGGTAGGACACCAGCGGCTCGGCGGCCAACTGCTCCAGGCCTATGCGCTCGGCGCTGGCCAGCGGGTGATCGCGCGGCACCACCATCACGTGCTGCCACTCGTAGCAGGGCAGGGTGACCAGCTCGGGGTACTGGGTCAGCGATTCGGTGGCCAGGCCCAGGTCGGCGCTTTCGTCCAGCAGCATGCGGGCGACCTGGTCCGGACTGCCCTGGTGCAGGCTGATGCGCAGCTGCGGCAGTTGCTTGCGCAGCTGGGCCACCGGCGTGGGCAGCACGTAGCGCGCCTGGGTGTGGGTGGTGGCGATGGAGAAGGTGCCGCTGTCCTGGCGCGAATACTCCTCGCCTATGCGTTTCAGGTTGCCGACCTCGCGCAGGATGATCTCTATGCTGGCCAGCACCTTCTCGCCGGGCTCGGTGACCCGGCGCAGGCGCTTGCCGTGGCGCGAGAAGATGTCTACGCCCAGCTCTTCCTCGAGCTCCAGGATGGCCTTGGACACGCCCGGCTGCGAGGTGAACAGCGCCTTGGCGGTTTCGGTGAGGTTGAGGTTGCGGCGGACCGCCTCCTGGACGAAGCGGAATTGGTGCAGGTTCATGGCAGGACCGCGGCGCAGGCGCCAGCGATGGCGGCGAGCACGCTGTCGTGCTCGCCCAGAGGCGGATGGAGCTCCCAGGTCACCGCGTCGCCGTGGCGTTGCTCAAGGGTCTGCAGCAGGGCCGGCACGTCCCGGCGCACATGACCGCCGGTGCCCAGGAACAGCGGCAGGATGTGGACGCGGGTGCAGCCGGCGGCGACCAGTTGGTCGCCCGCGGTGGGCAGGTCGGGCGTCATGAACTCCAGGAAGGCCAGCGCCAGCGGCACGCCGGGGCGGGCCTCGCGCAGCCTGGCGGCCACCGCCTCGAAGGGCCGCGCCCAAGCCGGGTCGCGCGCGCCGTGGGCGAAGAGCAGCAGGCCGTCCATCAGCGATACCTCACCAGCCAGGTGAAGGCCGCGAGCGACAGCCCGAGATAGATCAGGCTGGGGGCGCCCGCCACCACCCAGGGCGTCCAGTTCTTCAGCTGGCCCAGGTGACCGGCGACGTTGTTCAGCAGCACGAAGCTGATGCCCAGCATGATGCCGCCGAACACCTTGAGGCTGATGCCGCCGGAGCGGCCATGCAGGTAGGCGAAGGGCAGGGCCAGCGCCACCATCACGAAGCAGGCGAAGGGGTAGAGCGCCTTGCGCCAGAACTGGATGCTGTGCACCTGGGCGGACTGTTCCTGCTCGGACAGGTGGCGGGTGTAGCGGTAGAGGTCCAGCGTGGACATGGACATGGCCGGCAGCACCGCCGCCGCGATCACGCCGGCGTGCAGGGAGCTCTGCCAGTCCAGGCTGTCCAGGTGCTGCTCGCTGACCACCACGCTGCCCACGGCCGCTGCGGCGCCGGCCTGGCCCGGGTTCCAGATCGTGCGCCGCACGGTCTGCAGGTGCCAGCGGCCGTCGTTCTCCACCTGGGCACGTTCGGCCTCGGTGCGGGTCACGAGGGCACCTTCGTGGTTGAACTCGAAGATGCTGACGTCGCGCAGATCGCCCCGCGCGCCCACATTGCCGACGCGCACCGAGAAGCTGTGGTCCTGGCCGTCCACGCGCTGGTGGTCCTTGAGCCACACGCCGCGGCGCGCCTGGTTGGTGTCGTGCGTGATGCGGGCACGCAGCTCGTCGCCGCGCAGCTCGAAGCGCGGCGCGACATAGTCGCCCACCACGAAGGTGATGGCGGCGAACACCGCGGCCAGGCCGCCCAGCAGCGCCAGCGCGCGCGCCGGCCCCAGGCCACCGGTGCGCAGGATGGTGAACTCGCTGGACTGGGCCAGCCGCGCCAGCGCGACGATGGCGCCTATCAGCACCGTGATGGGGAAGAGGTCGTAGAAATGCCCGGGCAGCTCCATCGCGGCCAGCAGTGCCGCCTGGCCGGCACCTGCGCCGGCGCGGGTCATGCGGTCCAGCTCGTCGACGAAGTCGATGAAGAAGAACAGCGACAGAAAGGCCAGGGACACCAGCACCACGGCGCCGACGATGTCCTTGTAGAGCAGGCGACGGACGGTCTTCATGGGCCCACCTCCGCGGTCTGGGGCTGGCCGGGGCGTCGCAGCGCCAGCCGGTTGCGGTTGTCGCGCAGCCAGATGACCGCAACCGCCAGCACGAAGGCCGTGCCGTGCACGGCCAGCAAGGCCTTGGGCAGGCCCATGCGGCCGCTGCCCACCCAGGACTGGGACAGGTTGATCAGGTTGAAATAGATCACGAAGCTCAGCAGCGCGAACAACAGGTTCCAGTTGCTGGCGCGACGCGGGTTGGTGGCCGACAGGCCCACGCCCAGCAGCGCCATGTTGAGTCCGCCCAGGATCATGCCCAGGCGCCAGGCCAGCTCGCCGTGGGTGCGCGGGTTGGGGTTGCGCAGCAGCTCCATGGTGGCCATGGCCTTGGGTGGCAACTGGCCGGCGTCGGGCAGCGCCTGCGTGTCGGTCAGCACGCGGTATTGCTCGAAGCGGGCCAGGCTTTTCTCGCCATTGTCCAGGCGGGTCTCGTTGCGCTGGCCATGGGACAGCACCAGGAAGCGGTCCTGGCCCTCGGTCTCCAGCCGGCCGGTGGCCGAGGTGGTGACCGATTCGCGGCCGTTCAGCTGGGACAGGATGAACACATTGCGGCCGGTGGTGTCGTCGTTGCCGGCACGCTCGATGAAGAACACGCGGCTGCCGTCGCGCGAGGTCTGGAACTGGCCCGGCGCGACGCGCGACAGGTCGCCGCGCTTTTGATAGCGGTCGCGCAGCTCGGCGCTGTTCTGGTTGCTCCAGGGCCAGACCAGCAGCTCCAGCACCACCACGGCCAGCAGCACCGGCCAGGCCATGCGCAGCACCGGCCGCACGAAGCGGGTCAGCGGCACGCCGCTGGCGAACCAGATGGTCATCTCGGATTCGCGGTACAGCCGCCCCAGCGTGACCACCACGGCGACGAACAGCGACAGGATCAGCATGGTGGCCAGGTGGGCCAGCGTCGCGTAACCCATCAGCAGCACCACGTCCTGGGGCGCCACATTGCCGCCGGCGGCCTGGCCCAGCGTGCGTATCAGCATCAGCGTCAGCACGATGGTCAGGATGACCACCAGCGTGACCCCGAAACTCTTGGCCAACTCAGAGCGTGTCGATGAATCGAATAACATCAAAAGTACTTTTACCTACTTCTGGTCATTATGGACTTCAAGATTCAAGCCGCGGAGATGGACGGCCTCGCGGCGGTGTCTGCGGATGCCCTGGTCGTGGTGCTGGCGGGCGATGCACTGCCCAAGGGGCTGGACGCGGCCGTGGCCAAGCAGGCGCAGGCGGCGATGAAGCTGGGTGACTTCGCATTGAAGGCCGGCCAGACGCTCACGCTGCTGCAGCCCGAGGGTCTGAAGGCTCAGCGCCTGGTGCTGGCCGCTGCCGGCCGCACCACGCTGGCCGCCGGCAAGGCGGCCCTGGCCGCCGCACTGGGCCAGCTGAAGTCGCGTGGCGCGGTGAGTGCTGCGGTGGCCTTCGTGGGCTTCGCGGCCGAGCTGGTCGAGTCGCTGGCCGAGCAGGCTGCGCTGGTCGGCGCCGAGGCCACCTACCTGTATCGCCATACCAAGCCCAGTGCGCCGGCCGCACCCAAGCTGGCCAAGCTGGCGCTGCTGACGCCCAAGGCTGACACCAAGGCCGCCCGCGCCGGTCTGGCGCGCGGCGAGGCCATCGCCGCCGGCATCACGCTGGCCCGCGAGTGCGCCAACCGCCCCGGCAACCATGCGACGCCCACCTACCTGGGTGAGGTCGTGCAGACCCTGGGCAAGACCCACGGCCTCAAGGTCGAGGTGCTGGACAAGAAGGCGGTCGAGAAGCTGGGCATGGGCAGCTTCCTGTCCGTGGCCCAGGGCTCGGACGAGCCGCTGCGCTTCATCGTCGCTCGCTACGAGGGCGCGCCCAAGACGCAGGCGCCGGTGGTGCTGGTGGGCAAGGGCATCACCTTCGACTCGGGCGGCATCTCGCTGAAGCCGGGCGCCGGCATGGACGAGATGAAGTTCGACATGGGCGGCGCGGCCAGCGTCATCGGCACGCTGCGCGCGGTGGCCGAGCTCAAGCCCAAGCTGAACCTGGTGGCGGTCATCGCGGCCTGCGAGAACATGCCCAGCGGCCGTGCGATCAAGCCGGGCGACGTGGTGACCTCCATGTCGGGCCAGACCATTGAGATCCTGAACACCGACGCCGAGGGCCGCCTCATCCTGTGTGACGCGCTGACCTACGTCGAGCGCTTCAAGCCGGCCGTGGTGGTGGACGTGGCCACGCTGACCGGTGCCTGCGTGATCGCGCTGGGCGGTGTGCGCAGCGGCATGTACGCGAGCGATGACGAACTGGCGGCCGAGCTGTCGGCGGCCGGCGAGGCGGCGCTGGACCCCTGCTGGCGCCTGCCGCTGGACGACGAGTACGAAGAGGGGCTGAAGAGCAACTTCGCGGATGTGGCCAACGTGGCCGGTCGCGAGGGCGGCTCCATCACCGCGGCCAAGTTCCTGCAGCGCTTTGCGGGCAAGTACCGCTGGGGCCACCTGGACATTGCCGGCACCGCCTGGAAGGGCGGCGGCGCCAAGGGCTCGACCGGCCGCCCGGTGGGCCTGCTGACCCACTTCGTGCTGGGCAAGGCGCGCTGAGCCGCGTGAGCTGCCAGGTCAGCTTCTACAGCGACGCGGCCGAGCCGCTGCACTTCGCCTGCCGCCTGCTGCGGCGGGCGCTGGCGGCGGGGCGGCCGGTGGGTGTCTGCGCGCCCGACGAGGCGCTGGCCCGGCGTCTGGACGCGCTGCTCTGGAGTTTCGAGCCAGCGGAGTTCCTGCCGCATCGGCGCTGGCAGGCGGGCCTTGAGCCGCGTTCCGGCGAGGTGCTGATCGTGCCCGATGCGGCCCAGCTGCCGCACCGGGCACTGCTGCTCAATCTCGGCGAGGAGGTGCCCGCCGAGGCGCTGAACTTCGAGCGCGTGCTCGAGGTGGTGGGGCGCGAAGAATCCCAGGTGCATGCCGGGCGTCAGCGCTACCGCATCTACCAGCGCGGCGGTGCCCGCCTGGATCACTTTTCCGCGGCCTGAAAAGAAAACCACGTCCACGCTTTCCCGGATGAGAGCACCCCCGTAATTCGGGTATGTTCATTTTCTGGAAAGTTCTCGGACCTTTTCTTTTTTCTAACCCGGAGTTGATCCATGCAAGTCAAAGTGAATCTGGTGGTGGGTGCGATTGCGGCGCTGCTGAGCGGTGCGGCGATGTCTCAGGAGCTGGTGGTGAAGATCGGCCACGTGGGTCCGACCAGCGGCCAGATCGCCCACCTGGGCAAGGACAACGAGCTCGGTGCCCGCCTGGCCATCGAAGAACTGAATGCCAAGGGCGTGACCATCGGCGGCAAGAAGGCCAAGTTCGAGCTGCTGGCGGAAGATGATGCCGGTGATCCCAAGCAAGGCACGGCCGCGGCCCAGAAGCTGGTGGATGCCAAGGTCAACGGCGTGGTGGGTCACCTGAACTCGGGCACCTCCATCCCGGCCGCCAAGGTCTACAGCGATGCCGGCATCCCGCAGATCTCGCCGTCGGCCACCAACCCCAAGTTCACCCGCAGCGGCTACAAGACCACCTTCCGCGTCGTGGCTGACGATGTGCACCTGGGCGGCACGCTGGGCAAGTACTCGGTCAACACGCTGAAGGGCAAGTCCATCGCAGTGATCGACGACCGCACGGCCTACGGCCAGGGCGTGGCCGACGAGTTCGAGAAGGGCGTGAAGGCCTCCGGCGGCAAGGTGGTCGGTCGTGAATTCACCAACGACAAGGCCACGGACTTCACCGCCATCCTGACCTCCCTGAAGGGCAAGAAGCCCGACGTGGTGTTCTTCGGCGGCATGGATGCGGTGGCCGGCCCCATGCTGCGCCAGATGAAGCAACTGGGCATTGAAGCCAAGTTCATGGGCGGTGACGGCATCTGCACGGGTGAACTGCCCAAGCTGGCGGCCGGCACCATGGCCGACGGCCAGGTGGTGTGTGCCGAGGCCGGTGGTGTCGAGGGCGAGGGCAAGAAGTCCATGGACGAGTTCCGCACCAAGTTCAAGGCCAAGTACAACGTCGACGTGCAGATCTACGCCCCCTACGTCTACGACGCGGTGAACGTGCTGGTGGCGGCCATGGTCAAGGCCAACTCGGCCGAGCCGGCCAAGTACCTGCCGGTGTTGGCCAAGACCAGCGGCTACAAGGGCGTGACCGGCACCATCAGCTTCGACGAGAAGGGCGACATCAAGAACGGGGCCCTGACGCTCTACACCTACAAGGGTGGCAACCGCGAGCAGATCGCCGTCGTGCGCTGAGCCTCGCTGCTGTCAAGCCAAGCCCGCCGCCCGGCGGGCTTTTTTTCGTCCCATTAATTCGTGACATCCACCCGTTTGCTGCGGAAACTGCTGTCGGCATTCCCTCGAATGGGTGGTGAATTATTCACGCCGTTTGGGTATCTGTTGAGTGCGATCAATTCGCGACAGGCCGGGCCGGCTTTTCAAATTTTCCCGGCTGCTTTTGCAAATTTCTCCACAAGGCATGGGGTGGGCCTCGTGGTCGGTCGGGAGGCCTTGCGTTCTACTCCGCCGCGGCGTCGCAATTGGGCGCAAACACGGGCTCTAGGCGAGAGGCGGCTGTCACCGATTCAAGTCAGGGGCCCCCTGCAAGTGGGGGGCTTTCAACCCCAGGGGCTGAAGGCATGATGCCGACACCAGGGTTGACCCTGGAATGCCGGGTCTGCTCGGGGTTCCGGGGAGGGTCGGCGACTGGTTCACAGGGCGCTCACCATCGGGCTTGATAGCTGGTTGGTACTGGGTAAATCAATAAGTAGAAATTGAGTCCGATTGGTTTCTCGATACTCGCTGAAGTGATGTCGGGACGTTTTGATCGAGGCAGCAAATGATTCGGATATTCAATCATTATCTTCATCGGCAAACCCTGCTGCAGGTGTTTTTCGATCTGGGTTTGATCGTTTTCGCGGTGATCGCCGTGGTGCTCAGTCAGGGGAAATCGGCCCAGACCGTGCTGCCTTTCGCCGCCTCCCATGGGTTGTCGCTGGCGGGCTGCATGTTCGTCATCAACTCGGCCACGGGCTTCTACCAGCATGTGCACAACCGGTCGCTGACCGAGTCCTGTGCTCGCGCATTGTTCGGTCTGCTGTTTGGCCTGCCGCTGGCCTACATGATCTTCAGCCTGGTGCCATCGCACACCGACCACCGCGACCTGCTGACCCTGGTGGCCATGGCCGCCGTAGCGGCTGTGATGGTGCACCGCGTCTACGCGTCGCACTCGACGACGCAGTCCCGCCTGCGCAGCCGAATCCTGATCTTCGGGACCGGCAACGCCGCGCGCGAGGTCGGCGCCACGCTGCGGGCCTCTGATCCGCATGTGCAGATCGTGGGCTACTACGCCGGTCCCAATGAGGGCGAGCCGGCGGTGCCTGCCGGCGAGGTGATCCGTGATGGCTCCAACCTCACCGAGGCGGCACTGCATCACCGGGTGGACGAGATCGTCGTCGCGCTGGCCGAGCGCCGCGGCGGCAGCATGCCGCTGCGCCAGTTGCTGGACTGCAAGCTGTCCGGCGTGCGGGTGGTCGACATCGCGACCCATTTCGAGAAGACGCTGGCACAGATCAAGATCAGTCATGTGAACGCCGGCTGGCTGGTGTTTGGCGACGGCTTTGCCCAGGGCATGCTGCGCGTGGCGATCAAGCGCTTCAGCGACATCGTGTTCGCGACGCTGATCCTGGCGCTGTCCTGGCCGCTGATGCTGCTGGCCGCGCTGGCCATCCGCATCGAATCCCGCGGTCCGGTGCTGTACCGTCAGGAGCGCGTGGGTCTCAATGGCGCTCCTTTCCAGGTCATCAAGTTCCGCAGCATGCGGGCGGATGCCGAGAAGGATGGCAAGCCGCGCTGGGCGACCAAGAACGACGACCGCGTGACACGTGTGGGCCGCTTCATCCGCAAGGTGCGCATCGACGAGCTGCCTCAGCTGTTCAACGTGCTGCGTGGCGAGATGAGCATGGTGGGCCCGCGTCCCGAGCGCCAGTTCTTCGTCGACGAACTGGTCAGCAAGATTCCCTATTACGCGGTGCGCCACAGCGTGAAGCCGGGCCTGACCGGCTGGGCTCAGGTGCGCTATGAGTACGGCTCCACGGTGGAAGACTCCATCGAGAAGCTGCAGTACGACCTGTACTACGTCAAGAACCACACGCTGTTCCTGGATCTGCTGATCATGCTGGAGACCGTGGCCGTGGTGCTGACCGGCAAGGGCGCGCGCTGAGTTGCTGTTGAGCCTGGCATCGGCGCTGACGCCGATGCGCAGAATGCAGGGGCATGCTGGAATCGGGCATGCCCCTTTCTGATTCCGACTCCCCTGGGTCCGCTGGTTTGAGGCTTTGCCGTCCTTGACTTCCCTCAGCAGTCTTGCCGATCTGGTGTGCTCTGCGGCCTATGGGCTGTTCGCGCTTCACTTCCTGCTGCGTCTGCTGCGCCGGCGTCAGCCGCTGAACGGCCTGGCCCTGCTGTTCCTGGTCGCGGTGCTGGCCAGTGCGCTGTGGGCGGGCGTGAGCCTGGATGCGCAGCTGCGTCACTGGTCGGACCGCCAGCCCGGCTGGCTGGTGCCGGCCCTGGATCTGCTGCATGGCGGACTGTGGCTGTCCTTCGTGCTGGCGCTGCTGATGCCCGGGCGGCGCGGCACCGTGCTGCGCTGGGCCTGGCCGGTGCTGGGCCTGCTGCTGATGGGACATGCGACGCTGATCGTCTGGACCGAGTGGTCGCTGGCCGAGGGGCTGGGGCGCTTGACCGGCTTGCTGGCGCTGGCGCGCTCGGTGCTGGGTCTGGTGCTGGTGGAGCAGCTGCTACGCAATGCGCCTGTGGATGCGCGCTGGAATCTCAAGCCCGTGGGCCTGGGCCTGGGCGCCATCTTCCTTTTCGATCTCTTCATCGCGTCCCAGGCGGCGCTGTTTCAGCGTTTCGACGAGGATGCGGTCAGCGTGCGTTCGCTGGTGCATGCGGCGGCAGTGCCCTTGCTCTATGTGGCGTCGCGCCGCCACGCGGACTGGCTGGGCAAGCTGCATGTGTCGCGGGCGGCGGTCTTCCACTCGGCTACCTTGCTGCTGGTGGGGGGCTACCTGCTGTTCGTGGCCGGCGTGGGCTATTACGTGCGCTACACCGGGGGGCAGTGGGGGCGGGCGCTGTCGGTTGCGCTGGTTTTCGTGGCCCTGGTGGCGCTGGCGCTGTTGCTGGCCTCGGGCTCCATGCGCTCGCGGTTACGCGTCTACATCAGCAAGAATTTCTACAGCTATCGCTACGACTACCGCGAGGAGTGGCTGCGCTTCACCGCGCTGCTGTCCAGCAATGCCGATCCACGTCAGATGGCCGAGACCGTGGTGCGGGCGCTGGCCAATCTGGTGGAGAGCCCCAGCGGCATGCTGTGGCTGCAGCGCAGTGCCGGCGCCGACTTCGTGCCGGCTGCCAGCTGGAACCTGCCGGCGCAGTCGGCGATCGAGCCGCGCGAAGGACTGTTGGCAGCCTTCTGGCGCGAGCAGGGCTGGATCATCGACATCGACGAGTGGCGTGAACGCCCCCAGGCCTATCCCGGCCTGAAGCTGCCGGCCTGGATGGCGGCCGAGGGCCGTTGCTGGCTGCTGATGCCGCTGCTGGTGGGGGCGGAGCTGATCGGCTTCGTGGTGCTGGGGCGGCCTCGTGCGGTGGTGGAGCTGAACTGGGAGGTGCGCGACCTGCTGCGCACCGCAGCCAGCCAGGCGTCCAGCTATCTGGCCCAGGCCCAGGCCACCGAGGCCTTGCTGGAGGCGCGCAAGTTCGACGCCTTCAATCGCATGTCGGCTTTCGTGGTGCACGACCTGAAGAACATCGTCACCCAGTTGTCGCTGATGATGAAGAACGCCAAGCGCCTGCGCGACAACCCGGAGTTCCAGCAGGACATGCTGGATACCGTCGAGAACTCGCTGGAAAAGATGCGGCAGCTGATGCTGCAGTTGCGCGAGGGCGACAAGCCCCACGGCGTCGCCAGCGGGGTGGACCTGGAGCAGATCGCGCGGCGGCTGGCCGCCGCGGCGGCCAGCAAGGGCCGCACGCTGGAGCTGGTGCTGCAGCCTGGGGTCAGTACGCGCGGTCATGCTGAGCGTGTCGAGCGGGTGCTGGGGCATGTGGTGCAGAACGCGTTCGATGCGACGCCGCCTGGCGGTCGGGTCTTGCTCAGACTGGACGCCCAGGGCAGTCAGGCCCGCGTTTGCGTGGAGGACAGCGGCTGCGGGATGAGCGAGGATTTCATCCAGAATCGGCTCTTCAAGCCTTTCCAGACCACCAAGTCGCAAGGCATGGGCATAGGCGCCCATGAGAGCTACCAATATGTGCAGGAACTGGGAGGCAAGATCAGCGTGCAGAGTGAACTGAACCAAGGAACGACCGTGACCGTGCTGCTGCCGCTGTTCCATGCCCAGTCCGAGGCGGACCGCCTGCCGGTTGGGGAGCGTCTGTCGTGAGCACACCCCGCCACGCGCCCCTGCTGATCGTCGAGGACGACCTGTCGCTGCAGAAGCAGCTGAAGTGGTCGCTGGACCGCTTCGAATCCGTCGTGGCCGATGACGTGGCCAGCGCGGTGCTGCAGTTCCGCCGCCACACGCCTGCGGTCGTCACGATGGATCTGGGCCTGCCGCCTGACCGCGACTCGGTGACCGAGGGCTTCAAGTGCCTGGAGAAGCTGCTGGAGCTGGATCCCACCGCCAAGGTCATCGTGCTGACCGGCCAGAACGACCAGGACAATGCGCTGCGCGCCATCCGCATGGGCGCCTACGACTTCCTGGCCAAGCCGGTGGATCCCGACGTGCTGGCGTTGACCGTGGAGCGCGCGTACCGGCTCTACGAGTTGCAGCAGGAGAACCGGCGCCTGCAGATGCAGCAGAACAGCGATGTGTTCTCCGGCCTGGTGACGCGCGACCCGGGCATGCAGAAGATCTGCCGCATGATCGAACGGGTGGCGCCCAGCGACGCCACCGTGCTGCTGCTGGGCGAGAGCGGCACTGGCAAGGAGTTGTTGGCCCAGGGGCTGCATGACGCGTCCCGGCGCAAGGGGCGTTTCGTCGCAATCAACTGCGCCGCCATCCCCGAGACGCTGCTGGAGAGCGAGCTGTTTGGTTACGAGAAGGGCGCGTTCACCGGCGCGACCAAGACCACCATCGGCAAGATCGAGACCGCCAACGGCGGCACGCTGATGCTCGACGAGATCGGCGACCTGCCCATGCCGCTGCAGGCCAAGCTGCTGCGCTTTCTGCAGGAGCGGGTGGTCGAGCGGGTGGGGGGGCGCCAGGAGATCCCCATCGACGTGCGCGTGATCGGGGCTACCCACCAGGACCTGAAGTCCAAGATCACCAGCGGAGAGTTCCGCGAGGACTTGTACTACCGACTCGCCGAGATCGTGGTCGACATCCCGCCGCTGCGCGACCGCCTGGGCGACGCGGTGCTGCTGGCGCAGTCCTTCCTGCGCCGCTTCGCCACCGAGCAGCGGCGCGGCAGCCTGAGTCTCAGCGACGACGCGATGCGGCGCATCCAGGCCTATGCCTGGCCCGGCAATGTGCGCGAGTTGCAGAACCTGCTGCGGCGCGCGGTCATCATGGCCGACGGCGCGCAGGTGACCGGGGATGATCTCGGGCTGCCGGCGCTGGACGATGCCGACGCGCCGGAGCAGTCCTTCGACCTGCGTACCGTCCGAGAGAAGGCCGAGCGGGAGGCTGTGGTGACCGTGCTCGCGCGCACCCGCGGCAATGTGCTGAAGGCGGCGGAGATGCTGGGTGTGAGCCGGCCTACCTTGTACGACCTGATGGAGCGTCTGCAGATCAAGTGAGTCCGGTGGTGGCTGCGCCGGCCCGTGGAGGGCGGTGGGCCTGAACATGAGCTTGGCGGCCGGGTCGGCTGCCTGTCGGGGAACCATGAGCCCAGTCAGAAAGTCCGCATCCAAGAAGCGCGTCCGCATGGGCCTGCGCAGGCTGTTCGGCGCCTTGCCGCGGGGGCTGCGGTTCTGGCTCTACCGGCGCATGGTCAGTGTGCAGCTGCAGCCGGACGCCGAACTGGAGTTCAAGATCGCCGAGACGGCGCAGGAACTGGAAGCCTGTTTCCGGCTGCTGCACGACGCCTATGTCGGGGCCGGCTTCATGAAGCCCGACCCTTCGGGCATGCGCATCACGATCTACCACGCGCTGCCGACGACCACCACGCTGTGCGCCAAGTACCGGGGCGAGGTGGTGGGCACCATCTCCATCATCCGCGAGGGCGTGTTCGGCTTCCCCATGCAGGCCATCTTCGATCTGGAGCCGGTGCGCGCGCGTGGCGGGCAGATCGCCGAGATCTCGGCCCTGGCGGTGTCGCCTGCCTTTCGCAAGACCGGCGGCGAGGTGCTGTTCCCGCTGATGAAGTACATGCGCGAGTACTGCGAGCGCTATTTCGACACCCGGCACCTGGTGATCGCGGTCAACCCGGATCGCATCGAGATGTACGAGGCGCTGCTGACCTTCGACCGCCTGGTCGAGCGCCAGGTCGATCACTACGATTTCGCCAACGGTGCGCCGGCCGTGGGCGCCAGCTTCGACCAGCAATCGGCCCCCGGCCGATTCAGGCGTCTGTTCGGTGGGCGCCCCGTCGGCCGCAATCTGCACCGCTACTTCTACGACCTGAAGCTGCCGCAGTTCAGCTGGCCGCAGCGGCGCTATCACACGACCAATGACCCGGTGATGACGCCGGCGCTTCTGGATCACTTCTTCAACCGGCTCAGCCCGGTGCTCAGCAGCCTGGATGACCGCAAGAAGGCGCTGCTCTGGACCATCTATGACCAGCTCGACTACAAGCCGGTGCTGCCGACGCTGTCGCCTGCAGGTGATGCCGATGGCGGTCATCCTCTGAGAAACTGCCGGCGCTTTTCCATGCGTTGTCCGGCGCAGATCGAATATGCGGACGAGGCGGGCAAGGGGGTGTATGTCGTGGCAGTGATCGACATTTCGCACTCGGGTTTCCAGGCGGAGTCCCGGTTGCCGCTGCCGCTGGACCGAGAGGGTGAGGCCGTCGTCGAGCTGGGCGAGGGCAAGCGCTCGGTGCTGCGGGCGCGAGCCGTGCGGCGCAAGGACACGCTGGGCGGCGCTTTCTACGGTTTCAGGTTTGAAGAATCCGACGCGCCGTGGCGCGAGTGCATCTCGGCGTTCGAGATGGGCTACACCTACCGGGATATCCGGTGACAGGTGTTGCGGGCTGGAGGCTTGCGAGCCGGGCCGTCATGGTGGAATTGATTTGTGATGAGCAGAGCGCACCCCGTGCCGGACTCGTCGCGCCAATAGGAGAAGAAATTGGGTGCACCCAGTAAGTCTTGGTTGACGGCCGGCGCCGTGGCGGCCCTGTTGGCGGGCTGCATGGCCGCATCGCCCGAGGAGCAGTTGGCGGCGGCGAAGAACAGCCTGCAGAAGAACGACAGCAAGGCGGCCATCGTCCAGCTGAAAAACGTGTTGCAGAAGCAACCTCAGTCATTGGAGGCGAGATTCCTGCTCGGGCGCGGGCTGCTGGCCGAGAGTGATTTCGTTGGTGCGCTGGTGGAATTCGAGAAGGTGTTGGAGCAGGGCTATCCGCGCGCTCAGGTCGTGCCTTATCTGGCGCAGGCACTGGTGGGGCTGCGGGCCTACGACAAGATCATTGCGCGGTTCTCTGACGAGAAGATCGACGACCCCAAGTCGCATGCGGCCCTGTTGGCCGTGCTGGGCGAGGCCTATCTGAACAGCGGCAAGATCGATCTTGCGGCAACGCAGTTGGCGGCGGCCCTGCAACTGGAGCCCGGTCAGATCCAGGCCAAGCTGCTGCAGACCCGCATCAACGCGATGAAGGGTGACGTGAAGGGCGCGCTGGCCGACGCAGAGTCGTTGACCAAGAGCGCTCCGGACTCGGCCAATGCGTGGGTGCTCAAGGGTGACCTGCTGATCGCCTCGGACGATGTGGATGCGGGGCTTGTTGCGTACCGGCAGGCCCTGAAGGCCGATCCCAAGCATGTGGTTGCCCATACCGCCGTGGTCCACCGGCTCTTGCTCAAGGGCGACATCAAGGGAGCGCAAGCCCAGCTGGACGAATTCCGCGCCAAGATGCCGCGCCATCCGCAGGTTGCCTTCCTGGAGGCCCTGGTGGCGCTGGAGTCCCAGGATGCGGCACGTGCCAGGGAGCGCATTGCCTCGGTGCTGAAGGTTGCGCCCGACGACGTGCGGGCGCTGTATGTGGGCGCCGCGTCGGAATACCGGCTGGGCAACTGGTTGCAGGCAGAGAAGTACGCGACCAAGGCCCTGTCCATCAATCCCGGATTGCAGGAGACCCGTCTGCTGCTGGCGCGCATCCATCTGCGCAGCGGCGATGGCGCCAAGAGCTTGAATGTGCTGGCCCCGATGCTGAGCGGCCCGCCCAACTCGGCGGCACTGGCACTGGCCGGCGAGGTCGCGATGATGCAGGGCGATACGGCCAAGGCGGAGACCTATTTGTCCGCCGCGGTGAAGGCCGCCCCCGAAGACAAGCGCGGTCGCACCAACCTGGCCATGGCCTACCTGGCCGGTGGTCAGGTGGACAAGGGCATTGCCGACCTGAAGTCGATCGCCGCGGCTGACACCGGGTTGACGGCCGACTTTGCGCTGATCAACGCATTGATCCGCAAGCGTGATTTCGATGCGGCGGCCACGGCCATCCAGGCGGCGGAGAAGAAGGACAGCCAGAACCCCTCGCTGGCGCAGCTGCGTGGAGGCCTGGAGCTGTCTCGCGGCAAGACGGTCGAGGCGCGTGCCGCCTTCGAGACGGCGCTCAAGCAGGACGCGGCCTACATGCCGGCCATCGCGGCCTTGACGCAGCTCGACGTGGGCGAGAACAAGTTTCCCGACGCGATCGCGCGCTTCGAGCGTGCGTTGGCGAAGGAACCCAAGAACGTGAAGCTGCGGCTGGGGCTCTGGGGCTTGCGAGCGGGGCAGAAGGACGCGGTCGATGCGAAGGTGCGAGCCGAGCTGGAAAGCATCGTGAAGGACAACCCCACGGTGGTCGCGCCGCGCGCCGCACTCGTGCGCTTCGACTTCGAGCGCAAGCAGTACAAGTCAGCGGTTGCGCTGGCGCAGGAGGCCCTGGCCGCGATCCCGGATGACCCGACGCTGTTGGACCTGCTGGGCAATGCGCAGTGGATGAGCGGCGACCCCAATCAGGCGCTGAGCACCTATGGCAAATTGGGTTCGGTGCAGGCCAATTCGCCGATCGCGCAAATGCGGGTGGCTGAAATTCAGGACAAGCTTCAAAACCGCCCGGCTGCGCTGCAGGCCTTGAGACGGGTGCTGGAAATCCAGCCTGACTACGTTCCTGCTCAGCGCATGCTGGTGCTGACTGAAATGGCCCGCGGCAATACCGACAAGGTCCGCAAGGTGATTACCGATATGCAGCGCCAGCGTCCCAACGAGGCGGTCGGTTTCCTGGTCGAGGGCGATGTCGCCCAGTTGTCCAAGAACTGGTCGGCCGCCGAGACGGCCTACAAGAAAGCCCTGGCGCGTCCGCCGGCCGGCCAGACCGAAACCGTCATCAAACTGCATGGCGTGTTGTTGCAGGAAGGCAAGGCGGCCGAGGCCAAGGCCCTGGTTGACGACTGGCAGCACAAGGCACCCAAGGACGTCGGTCTGCTGGTCTATCTGGGTGACCGAAGCCTGCGCCAGGCGGACTATGATGCGGCGCTCAGGTACTACGACGACGTGCTGAAACTTCAGCCCGACAGCACGCTGGCCCTGAACAACAAGGCCTGGATCATGGCGACCAAGGGTCAGCCTGAAGCGCTGGATCTGGCCTTGCGTGCCAATCAGATCCAGCCCAAGCAGGTGAACCTGATGGATACGCTGGCTGATATCTACTATCGGCGTGGCGAGTTTGCGAAGGCGCTGGACACCCAGCGACAGATCATCGGCCTGGACCCCAATGCGCCCATGCATCATTTCAATATGGCGCGTTACCTGATCGCGGCGGGCAAGAAGAAGGAAGCCAAGGACGAACTGCTGCCCTTGCAGCAACTGGGCGAGCGCTTCGACAAGCAGGCCGAGGTCAAGAAAATGCTGGCCACTCTGTGAGGCCCTGCTCGGTCTAAGGTGCCGGGACTCCAGGGGCCTGCCGAGGAAACACAGGAGGAATCATGGAAGAGGCGGGTGGGTTTTCTTACGATCTGGCGTTCTCCAGGAATATTGGCTGGTTCACCGAGGAAGAGCAGCAGAAGCTGCGCCACAGCCGGGTGGCCATTGCCGGTCTCGGTGGTGTCGGGGGCACGCATGCGCTGACGCTGGCGCGCCTGGGGATTGGCAAGTTCTCCATCTCCGACCTGGACGTGTTTGACTGGCCCAACCTGAACCGCCAGGCCGGCGCCTACGCCTCCACCATGGGCATCCCCAAGCTGGACGCGATGGCCGACACGCTGAAGGACATCAACGCCGAAGTGGAGTTGCGGCTGTTCCCCGAAGGCATCAACGAGCACAACATCGACGCCTTCCTCGACGGGGCCTCCCTCTATGTGGACAGCCTGGACATCTTTGCGCTGAACGTGCGGCGCAAGGTGTTCGCGCGTTGCCGTGAACTGGGCATCCCGGCCGTGACGGCGGCGCCCATGGGCATGGGCACGGCCATGGTGGCCTTCGACCCCAAGGGCATGAGCTTCGAGGAGTATTTCGCGCTCGATGGCTACAGCTTCGAGGAACAGATCCTGAAGTTCATCGTCGCGGTGTCGCCGACCATGCAGCAGCGCCACTACCTGGTGAACCGCGGCTCGGTGAACCTGTTCAAGAAGAAAGTGCCTTCCACCGCCATCGGCATCGAGCTGGCAGCCGGTGTGGCCTGCACCAACGGCATCAAGCTGATGCTAGGCCGCGGCGACGTGGTGACTGCGCCGCGCGGCCTGCACTTCGATGCCTACCGCAACAAGCTGGTCAAGACCTGGCGCCCCTGGGGCAACAACAACCCGCTGCAGCGCTTCATGTTCTGGTACATGAAGCGCCTGCTGGGCGTGGGCACCACGGACCGTGCCTGAGCGGAGTCCGGGCCCGCGGCGTGCGGGCCCGTGTCAGTACATCAGCCGGTCCGGGCGGATGTCGCGCAATATGGTGGTGGCGATCTCTTCGATGCTCTTGTGCGTGGATGACAGCCAGGAGATGCCCTCGCGCTTCATCATGCCCTCGGCCTCATTGACCTCATAGCGGCAGTTCAGCACGTCGGCGTATTTGCTGCCCGGGCGGCGCTCGTTGCGTATGGACGCCAGGCGCTCCGGGTCTATGGTGAGGCCGAAGCACTTGCGCTTGTGCGGCAGTAGCGGCGCGGGCAGCTTGCGGCGCTCGAAGTCCTCGGGGATCAGCGGGTAGTTCGCCGCCTTGATGCCGTGCTGCATGGCCAGGTACAGCGAGGTGGGCGTCTTGCCGCAGCGGCTCACACCCACCAGGATCACGTCCGCGGCGTCCAGGTTGCGGGCGGACTGGCCGTCATCGTGGGCCAGCGAGAAATTGATCGCCTCGATGCGGTCGTGATATTCCTGGCTCTGCGCCACGTTGGAGAAGCGGCCGACCCGGTGGTTGCTCTTGATGCCGAACTCTTCCTCGAGCGGCTCGATGAAGATCGCGAACATGTCCATCACGCGGCCCTTGCAGTGCTCGCGCACGATCTTCAGCACGTCGCGGTCCACCAGTGTCGCGAACACGATGGGGCGGCGCCCCTCGCGCATCGCCACCTCGTTGATCTCGTTCACCACCGCATGGGCCTTCTCGGCGCTGTCTATGAAGGGGCGGCGCACATGGCGGGGCTTGACCGCGAACTGCGCCAGGATGGAGTTACCGAAGGTTTCTGCGGTGATGCCGGTGCCATCCGAGACGAAATACACGGTTCTGTCGGTCATGGGGCCTCGGCGAGATCAGGGGGTGAAGAGGTTGGGAATCATAGGTGCAGGGCAGGGGGGCTCTAGAATCGTCGCCAACAGCTCAAGCCCAGCAATGTCCACCCCCGCCCGATTCCAAGCACGACAAAGCGGCGAAGTTACGGCCGATCACGGGAGCGCGTGCGCCTGTGACGGCTGGGGTGCAGCGGCCAAAGCCCCGAGTTTTCAACCTCCCGGAGTTTTCCCATGTCTGCTGCACGCTTTGAGGCGACCGCCCTGGTCGTACCGTTTGAGAACCTGAGGATGACCGACGTCGAGGCGGTCGGCGGCAAGAACGCCAGCCTCGGCGAGATGATTTCCCAGCTCAGCCAGACCGGCGTGCGCGTGCCCGGCGGTTTTGCGACCACCGCCCACGCCTTCCGTCAGTTCCTGAAGCACGAGGGCCTGGATCGCCGCATCGCCGAGCGTCTGGCCTCGCTCAACATCGACGACGTGCGCGCGCTGGCCGAGGTCGGTGCAGAGATCCGCGGCTGGATCGAGGCCCAGCCCTTCCCGGCCGACCTCGAGGCCGAGGTGCGCACGGCGTTCGCCCAGCTGACCGCGGACAACCCCGACGTCACCTTCGCGGTGCGCTCGTCCGCCACCGCGGAAGACCTGCCGGACGCTTCGTTTGCCGGCCAGCAGGAGACCTTCCTGAACGTGCACGGCATCGACGAGGTGCTGCACAAGATGCGTGAGGTGTTCGCGTCGCTCTACAACGACCGCGCGATCAGCTACCGCGTGCACAAGGGCTTTGCGCACGGCGACGTGGCGCTGTCGGCCGGCGTGCAGCGCATGGTGCGCTCCGACCTGGGCTCGGCCGGCGTGATGTTCACCATCGACACCGAGAGCGGCTTCCAGGACGTGGTCTTCATCACGTCCAGCTACGGCCTGGGCGAGACCGTGGTGCAGGGCGCGGTGAACCCGGACGAGTTCTACGTGCACAAGCCAGCCTTGAAGAACGACAAGCTGGCCATCATCCGTCGCAACCTGGGCTCCAAGCTGATTCGCATGGAGTTCTCGACGCCCGAGGAAAAGGCGACGACCAAGAAGCTGGTCAAGACCGTGGACACCGCGCCCGAGGCGCGCAACCGCTACTCGCTGGCGGACGCCGAGGTGACCGAGCTGGCCCGTTATGCGCTGATCATCGAGCAGCACTACGGACGCCCCATGGACATCGAGTGGGGCCGCGACGGCATAGACGGCAAGCTCTACATCCTGCAGGCCCGCCCCGAGACCGTGAAGAGCCAGGCCGCCGGCCAGGTCGAGTTCCACTACAAGCTCAAGGCGCACAGCGCGGTGCTGGCTGAGGGCCGCGCCATCGGTCAGAAGATTGGCACCGGTCCGGTCCGTCTGGTGGACAGCGTCGCCGAGATGGAGCGTGTGCAGCCGGGCGACGTGCTGGTCACCGACATGACCGACCCGAACTGGGAGCCGGTGATGAAGCGCGCCAGCGCCATCGTGACCAACCGTGGCGGCCGCACCTGCCACGCGGCCATCATTGCGCGCGAGCTGGGCATCCCGGCCGTGGTGGGCTGCGGTGACGCTACCGAGAAGCTCAAGGACGGCCAACTGGTCACCGTGGCCTGCTCGGAGGGCGACACCGGCTTCATCTACGACGGCCTGCTGGAGACCGAGGTCAGCGAGGTGCACCGCGGCGAGCTGCCCTACAGCCCGGTCAAGATCATGATGAACGTCGGCAACCCGCAGTTGGCCTTCAACTTCGCCCAGATGCCCAACAGCGGCGTCGGCCTGGCGCGGCTGGAATTCATCATCAACAACAACATCGGCGTCCACCCCAAGGCCATCCTGGACTATCCCAACATCGATGCGGACCTGAAGAAGGCGGTCGAGTCGGTGGCCCGGGGCCATGCGTCGCCGCGCGCCTTCTATGTGGACAAGCTGGCCGAGGGCATCGCCACCATCGCCGCGGCCTTCTGGCCCAAGCCGGTGATCGTGCGCCTGTCGGACTTCAAGTCCAACGAATACCGCAAGCTGATCGGCGGCACCCGTTACGAGCCGGACGAAGAGAACCCCATGCTGGGCTTCCGCGGCGCGTCGCGCTACATCAGCGGCGAGTTCCAGGATGCGTTCGCGATGGAGTGCGAGGCGCTCAAGCGCGTGCGCAAGGACATGGGTCTCACCAACGTCGAGATCATGGTGCCCTTCGTGCGCACCGTGAAGCAGGCCGAGAAGGTCGTCAACATGCTGGCCGAGCGAGGGCTCAAGCGCGCCGCTTCCGGCGGCACGGACGGCCTGCGCCTGATCATGATGTGCGAGGTGCCCAGCAACGCCATCCTGGCCGAGCAGTTCCTTGAGCATTTCGACGGCATGTCCATCGGCTCCAACGACCTGACCCAGCTCACGCTGGGCCTGGACCGCGATTCGGGCCTGGAGCAGCTGGCGGGCGACTTCGACGAGCGCGATCCGGCGGTCAAGGCCATGATCTCGCGCGCCATCCGTGCCTGCCGCGCCACCGGCAAGTACATCGGCATCTGCGGCCAGGGCCCCAGCGACCACCCCGATTTCGCCGACTGGCTGGCCGAGGAGGGCATCGTGTCCATCTCGCTGAACCCGGACACGGTGATCGACACCTGGCAGCGCCTCGCCGCGAAGTAAGAGGTCGTCGCGCCGCGGGCTCGAGCCCCGCGGCCGCGCGTCTGGCCCGGGTTCTCCTTGAGGGGGCCCGGGCTTTTTGTTGGCCATCATCGCGACCGTGTCCGAACGTCCTCCGCCTCGCCATCTGCACCGCCGCTATGCGCTGTTCGCGCTGAGCTTCGCCTGCCTGGTGTTGGCGCTGGGCCTGGCCGAGCGCCACGGTCTGCCCAAGGTCTGGATAGGCTATGCCTTCCTGGGCGCGACCGTGCTGGTCTATGCGGCCATTGGCATCCTGTGCCGCACCACGGATCCGGCCGAGTACTTCGTGGCCGGGCGGCGTGTGCCGCCGCTCTACAACGGCATGGCTGCCGCGGCCGACTGGATGAGCGCGGCCAGCTTCGTGGGCCTGGCCGGCACGCTCTACGTGACCGGCTATGCGGGTCTGGCCTATGTGCTGGGCTGGACCGGCGGCTTCTGCCTGGTGGCACTGTGTCTGGCGCCCTATCTGCGGCAGTTCGGCCAGTACACGATCGCAGACTTCCTGGCCGAGCGCTTCGGCAGCCGGGCGCTGCGCCTGGTGGCAGCCGGGGCGTCCATCCTGGTGTCCTTCGTGTATCTGGTCGCGCAGATCTATGCGGTGGGCCTGATCACCACGCGGCTGACCGGCCTGGGCTTCGAGGTGGGCGTGTTCGTGGGCCTGGGGGGCGTGCTGGTGTGCTCCTTCCTGGGCGGCATGCGGGCGGTGACCTGGACCCAGGTGGCGCAGTACCTGATCATGATCCTGGCCTATCTGGTGCCGGTGATCTGGCTCAGCGTGAAGCAGACCGGCTGGCCGCTGCCCCAGCTCGCCTATGGCCAGCAACTGCACCAGCTGGCCGAACGCGAGCAGCAGCTGATACATGACCCGGCCGAGCTGGTGGTGCGTGACATCCACCGCCAGCGTGCCGAGTCCGCCGCCCAGCGGCTGGCCGACGTGCCACAGGCGCTGGCGGCCGAGCAGGCCAGCGCCGCGGCGCGTGTGACCCAGCTCAAGCGCCGCGAAGCGCCACTGGCCGAGATCCAGATGGCCGAGAAGCAGCAGGCCGCGCTGCCGCGCACCCCCGCCGAGGCCGAGGAGCGCTGGCGCCGCGAGCAGGCGGCCGAGGCGCAGCTGGCCGAGCCGCTGTCGGGGCTGGCGCCCCATGCCCAGCCCTTTGCAGGCGACCCTGCGGGCTCGCCGGACGAGCGGCGGCGATTCGACGAATCCCGCCGCAACTTCATCGCGTTGATGCTGTGCCTGATGGTGGGCACCGCGGGCCTGCCCCATCTGCTGACGCGCTACTACACCACCACCAGCGTGGCCGGCGCGCGCGAGTCCGTGGCCTGGTCGCTGGTCTTCATCAGCCTGCTCTACCTGACCGCGCCGGCACTGGCGGTGATGCTCAAGGTGGAGGTGTTCGACAGCCTGATCGGCGCACCGCTGGATCAGTTGCCGGCCTGGATACGCCAGTGGCAGCGGGTCGACCCTGGCCTGCTGTCGGTCGTGGACCTCAATGGCGACGGCCGCCTGCAGCTGGGCGAGCTGAGGCTGCATCCCGACCTGCTGATGCTGGTGATGCCGGAGCTGGGCGGGCTGCCCTATGTGATGTCGGGCATGGTGGCGGCCGGCGGCCTGGCCGCGGCGCTGTCCACCGCCGACGGGCTGCTGCTGTCCATCTCCAGCGCGCTGTCGCACGACCTCTATTACAAGGCGCTGCGGCCGGAGGCCACCCACACCCGTCGCGTGACCTTGTCCAAGGCGCTGCTGCTGGTGGCTGCGCTGGTGGCCGCGGCGATCGCGGCCAGCCGGCCGGCGGACATCCTGGCGGTCGTGACCGCGGCCTTCTCCATCGCCGGCTCCACCTTCTTCCCCGCGCTGATGGGCGGCGTGTTCTGGAAGCGGGCCAACCGCGCCGGCGCGCTGGCGGCCATGCTCACGGGGCTGGTGGTGTGCGTGCTCTACCTCGTGATCTGCCATCCCGGCATGTGCGCGCTGCTGGGCCTGGGCGGGCCGGCACCGCTGTGGTGGGGCATACAGCCGGCCTCGGCGGGCGTGTTCGGCGTGCCTGCGGGCTTCGCGGCGCTGGTCATCGCCAGCCTGCTGACGCGCGCGCCCGGCGAGGCTTCGGCCCGCTTCGTCGCCGGCTTGCGCCGTCGCCCGCCGGCTTGAGGCCGGTCGGTTTGGCCACTCGCGCGGATCTGTCTATAATCGCGGGTTCCGCCTTGCTGCAGCCACGAGTAGACGCCGTGGTGCGGCTTCCTCAGCCAGGCAAAGGCACCGGGATGTCCCCGGCAGCCCTTCAGGCTGGAATCCACAAGGAGTTTTCATGCGTCACTACGAAATCGTTCTGCTGATCCATCCGGATCAAAGCGAACAGGTTCCGGCCATGCTGGAGCGTTACAAGGGTCTGATCACCGCCGGCGGCGGTGTGGTGCACCGCGTCGAGGACTGGGGCCGTCGTCAGCTGGCCTATCAGATCCAGAAGCTCGCCAAGGCCCACTACCTGTGCCTGAACATCGAAGTCAGCAAGGAAACCCTTGCCGAGCTCGAGACCGGCTTCCGCTTCAACGACGCCGTGCTGCGCCACCTCACCGTGGTGCAAGACAAGGCCATCACGACCCCGTCGGTCATGATGAAGGCTGTCGAGCGCGAGGAAGCCCGCAAGGCGCCTCAGCAAGAGGCTGCCTGAGCACAGGCCACCGCATCGTCAGGTGCATGAACAGTCGGTCGAGGGCGTGAACCAGCTTCAGCTTTCGGCCAGGATCCAGCAACTCGGTCAGATTCGTTACACCCCCGCCGGCCTCATGGCCCTGGACTGCAGCCTCCGCGCAGAGTCCGAGGTGATGGAAGCCGGCGCACCGCGCAAGGTCTCGGTCGAGATCAGGGCGGTGGCGGTGGGCGAGGTGGCCAAGACGCTGCAGTCGCTCGGTGTCGATGGAGTCGCGCTATTCAGCGGTTTCATCTCCCACCAGCGCAACGGTCGGGGCCTGATCGCCCACATCACCGGGATCCAAGCCCCTGTTCCTGCACCCGGCAATTTCTGAATCCGGATAGATCACCAAAAGAGGTTCCAAATGGCACCACCCCGTGGCAAAGGTCGCTTCTCCAAGGACAAGAAGCCCAAGCGCAACCAACAGTCGCTGCTGTTCCGCCGCAAGCGTTTCTGCCGCTTCACCGTGGCCGGCGTCGAGAAGATCGACTACAAGGACATCGACACGCTGCGTGATTTCATCGCCGAAAACGGCAAGATCACGCCCGCTCGCTTGACCGGCACGCGTGCTTTCTACCAACGTCAGCTGACGGTCGCCATCAAGCGTGCGCGCTTCCTGGCCCTGCTGCCGTACAGCGACCAGCACAAGGTCTAAGGAGCTGACGACATGCAAGTGATCCTGCTCGAAAAGGTCGCCAACCTGGGCAACCTGGGTGACGTCGTCAAGGTCAAGGACGGCTATGCCCGCAACTTCCTGATCCCCAGCCGCATCGCGCGTCGCGCGACCGAGGCCGCGATCAAGGAATTCGAAGCCAAGCGCGCCGAACTCGAAAAGGCCGCCGCCGAGAAGCTGGCCGCCGCCCAGAAGCTGGGTGACGCCATCGCTGGCTCCACCGTTCGCATCGCCCAGAAGGCCGGTGTGGATGGCCGCCTGTTTGGCTCCGTGACCAACGCCGACATCGCTGAAGCCCTGGGCAAGCTGGGCCACGCGATCGTCAAGGCGCAGGTCCGCCTGCCCAACGGTCCGCTGAAGACAGTCGGTGAGTTCCCCATCCAGGTGGCGGCTCACACCGACGTCGTCGTCGACATCACCGTCCAGGTGGTGGCCGAGGTCGAGTAAACCCCGAATGTCTGCGGTTCTCCGGGGCCGCAACATCACGAGAAGGCCGAAGCCCCACAGGTTTCGGCCTTCTGTCTTTTCGGGCCCGGTTTTCCACCGGGCTCCACCGGCAGCCCCCAGGCCGTCCACAGCTTTATCCACAGGCGATGTCCGCGATCTTTCCCGCATCTCCCTCCGCCGCGCCCCAGGACGACGAAGTTGCCCGGCTGCGCGTGCCGCCGCATTCGGTCGAGGCCGAGCAGAGCGTGCTCGGTGGCCTGCTGATCGACAACTCCGCCTGGGACAAGGCGGGTGACCAGCTCAGCGAATCCGACTTCTACCGCTTCGAGCACAAGCACATCTACACCGCCATCGGCAAGCTGATCAATGCCAGCAAGCCGGCGGACGTGGTGACCGTGTTCGACGAGCTCACCTCGTTGGGGCGGGCCGAGGAATGCGGTGGCCTGGCCTACCTGAACGCACTCGCACAGAGTGTGCCCAGTGCCGCCAACCTGGCGCGTTATGCGGAAATCGTTCGTGAGCGTGCCATCCTGCGCAAGCTGGTCGAGACCTCGGACGAGATCGCCACCGCCGCGATGAACCCGCAGGGCCGTGCGGTGAAAACCATCCTGGACGAGGCGGAGAGCAAGATCTTTCGCATCGGCGAGGAGGGCTCGCGCAGCGAGCAGGGCTTCCAGAGCATGGACAAGCTGGTGGTCGACCTGATCGACCGTGTCAACGAGCTGGCCGAGAGCGGCGCGCAGGACGTGACCGGTGTACGCACCGGCTTCTACGACCTGGACCGCGACACCGCCGGCCTGCAACCCGGCGACCTGATCGTGCTGGCCGCGCGCCCGTCCATGGGCAAGACCGCATTCGCGGTCAACATCGCCGAGAACGTGGCCATCAACGAAGGCCTGCCGGTCGTCATCTACTCCATGGAAATGGGCGCGGCCCAGCTGGCGTTGCGTATGGTGGGCTCCATCGGCCGCATCGACCAGAGTCACCTGCGCCTGGGCCGCCTGACCGACGACGAATGGAGCCGCCTGTCCGAGGCGGTAGACAAGCTCAGCAAGGCCAGCATCTTCATCGACGAGAGCCCGGGCCTGAGCCCATCGGAAGTGCGCGCGCGCGCGCGCCGTCAGGCCCGCATCTGCGGTCAGCTGGGCCTGATCGTGATCGACTACCTGCAGCTGATGAGCGGCAACGGTGGCGGCAGCGAGGAGAACCGCGCGACCGTGCTGGGCGAGATCTCGCGGGGCCTGAAGGCGCTGGCCAAGGAGCTGAAATGCCCGGTGATCGCGCTGTCCCAGCTCAACCGTTCGGTGGAGCAGCGCCCCGACAAGCGCCCGATGATGTCCGACCTGCGGGAGTCGGGCGCCATCGAGCAGGATGCGGACATCATCATGTTCATCTACCGGGACGAGTACTACAACCGCCCCGACGGCCCCAACCCGACCAAGGAGCCGGGCGTGGCCGAGATCATCATCGCCAAGCAGCGTAACGGCCCGGTCGGCACGGTGAAGCTGGGCTTCCAGCGCATGCACACCAAGTTCGAGAACCTGGCGCCCGGCTATGTGGGCGGGGGCGGCGACGAGTACTGAGCGCGCAGGGCGCTGCTCGAAAGCGGCGCCTGTCGGCCCTGGGGCTGTGCCGACCGGTCCCAGCCCGTCGCGCGCCTCCATCGTGCCTGCAGCCCCGTCCCGGTCGACGCCGCCGCGCCCCGGTCGTTAACCTAGGACTCCCGTCGCAGGCAGGCGCGGAGCCACTTCCGCATCGGTGTCAGCCGGTCCGCTCGGGCGGGGCGTCAGCCTGTGGCCGCCGCATGCCGCGCATCCCCTCCTCACGGGAACCCCTGATAGCGCTCGTTACCGACACCGAACACTGTCGGTGCCGAGGGAACTTCCGCTGTGCTAGGCTTTTTCTCAGCCGGACTGTGGGTCTGGCCGAGGGGGGAATCGGTGTCTCACGAAAGCCAAGAGCTGACACTGGATGGGCTGGCCCAGGCCTGGCAGGGCGCCCCGCTGGGCGTGCTGCTGATTGCCCGGGGCGATGCCCGATTGCTGTATGCAAACCCGCAGGTCGAGCGCATGCTGGGTTACGAGCGCGGCGCTCTCTCGGGTCTGACGCTGGACCTGCTGCTGCCCCAGGCCACGTCGCTGGTGCTGGGCGACTGGCCGCCCGCGGCGGACACGCTGAGGCGTGAGGTGCTGGCCATGCACCGCGGCGGGCAGGCGGTGCCGGTGGAGGTGAGCCTGTCGCCGCTGCGCCTGGGCGCGCAGGCCTGTGTGCTGGCCTTCGTTTCCGACCGCACGGCCTCGCTGCGCCTGCATCGCCAGATGGACGGCATCATCGCGGCCATGCCCCAGGGGCTGATGCTGGTGGACGAGGCCGGATTGATCCGCCAGACCAACCCGGCGTTGGAGGCCCAGTTCGGCTACGCGCCCGGCGCACTGCTGGGCCAGCCGCTGGAGACACTGCTGCCCGAGCGGCTGCGCAAGGGCCATGCGCAGCTGTTTGCCGGCTTTCTCAGTGCGCCGCAGTTGCGCCAGATGGGTTCGGGACGTGACCTGACCGCACTGCATCGCAGCGGCGTGGAGTTCCCGGTCGAGGTGGCGCTCAACAGTGTGGAGACCGAGCTGGGGCGGCTGGCGCTGGCGGTCATCAGCGACATCACGCCGCGCAAGAGTGCCGAGGATGCGCTGCGCCAGACCAATGCGCAGCTGGAGGAGTTCACCTACGTGGCCTCGCACGACTTGCGCTCGCCGCTGCGTGGCATCGGCGACCTGCTGAGCTGGATCCATGAGGACCTGCCGCCCGAGGCTCTGACCCCCTCCGTCGTGCAGAACTTCGAGCGGGCGCGGGTGCGCATCGAGCGCTGCGAACGCATGATCGAAGACCTGCTGGACTATGCCCGGGCCGGCCAGCGCGAGAAGCGCACCGCGCTGCTGGATCCGCGCGCTGCCATCGAGGAGGCCTGCCTCACGGCCAATGTGCCGTCGGATTTCCAGGTGGAGATCCTGGTCGATTCCCAGCCCTTTCGCACCAGTGTGACGCCGCTGGCATTGGCGCTGCGCAACCTGATCGGCAACGCGGTCAAGCACCATGGCGGCAGCGGCGGCGGGCGCATCCGGGTGCGCGCGCAGGATGCGGGCCGCTTCGCGGTGTTCACCGTGGAGGACGACGGGCAGGGTGTGCCGGCGGGCGCGCAGGAGCGCATCTTCAAGCTCTTCCACCGTGCCAACGGACAGGTCGAGGGCCATGGCGTGGGGCTGGCGGTCACACGCCGGCTGGTGCATGCCCATGGCGGCAGCATCGTGGTGCAGCCCAGTGCCGACCTCGGCGGGGCCTGCTTTCGCATCCACTGGCCGCGGGTTGCGATGAAGGAGGTGGACGATGAATGAGCCGATGGCGCTGCCGCGCTTTTCCGTGCTGCTGGTCGACGACGATGACGTGGCCATCGAGGGCGTGCTGCGCAGCTTCCGCAAGCACGGCATCCACTGCACCACCGTGGTCGCGATGGACGGCGTGGAAGCGCTGGACATCCTGCGCGGCCGCCACGACAGCAAACGCATCGACGGGCCGCTGATCGTGCTGCTCGACCTGAACATGCCACGCATGGACGGCTTCCAGTTCCTGGAGGAGCTGCGTGCCGATGCGCGACTGCGTGGCACCGTGGTGTTCGTGTTGACCACCTCGTCGCGCGATGCCGACCGCAACCGGGCCTACAACGAAAACGTCGCCGGCTACATGGTCAAGGCCGCGGTCGGCCCGCAGTTCTCGCTGCTGGCCGGCTTCCTGGAGAAGTACGCCACGTCGGTGCGTCTGCCCTGACCCCGGAGGAGGAGTCCCATGCCCATGCCCCCTGCACAGGCGGCGGCCGCCGAGTCGCCCATCCATGCGCTGGTGATCGACGACGACGATGTGGACCGCGAACGTCTGGCCCGGTTGCTGAAGCGCTGCGGCACCGAGATCCGCATCGCCGAGGCGGCCTCCAAGACCAGCGCGCTGGCCGAGCTGCGAGGGCGGCGGGCGGACTTCTCCTTCATCTTCCTCGACTTCAAGCTGGATGACGGCGACGGCCGCGAGCTGTTGCCCGACATCTGGGAATCGGTGGGCTCGGACTGCGTGGTGATCGCGGTGACCGGTTGCGGCACCGAGCGGGCCGCGGCCGAGGCGATCAAGCTGGGCATTCACGAGTACCTCAGCAAGGGTGATCTGTCGGCCGAGCGCGTGGCCAGCGCGATCGACGAGGGCCTGCAGTGGATAGAGGTGCACCGGCGCATGCGCGCGGCCGAGCAGGAGCTGGTGCACAAGAGCCTGCACGATGCGCTGACCGACCTGCCCAACCGCCACGTGTTCTTCGACCGCCTGGAGCGCCAGTGCGCGACCTTCCGACGCGACAGCCTGCCGTTCGCAGTGCTGATGATGGACCTGGACCGCTTCAAGCAGGTCAATGACCAGCTCGGGCATGCGGCGGGCGACCAACTGCTGATCGAGGTCGGCCGTCGTCTGGGTGGTGCGCTGCGCGAGGTCGACACGGTGGCACGGCTGGGCGGCGACGAGTTCGCGGTATTGCTGCCCGGCGTGCCCACGCTGGAGCTGGCCGAATCCATGGGGCAGCGGCTGGTTGACGCGCTGGAACGCGCCGTGCCGCTGTCGGGTGGCGTGGTCAGTGTGGGGGCGTCTTTGGGCATTGCGGTCTGCCCTCAGCATGGCAACGAGGCCGGCACGCTGATGAACCGCGCCGACAACGCGATGTACCGTGCCAAACGTGGTCTGGACAAGGTGGTGCTCTATGACAGCCTGGAGCCCAGCAGCACCAGCATCCTGGACCGCATCGTGCTGCTGGGCGAGGTGGAGCTGGCGCTGCAGCGCCAGGAGTTCCAGTGGTACTCCCAGCCCAAGGTTCACCTGCCCACGCGCCGCGTCGTGGGCTTCGAGGCGCTGGCGCGCTGGACGCACAGCCGCTATGGGCCCATCCCGGCCGACACCTTCATCACCGCGATCGAGGACTCCAAGCTGGTGCTGCCCTTCACGCTGGCCACGGTCGAGCGGGTGCTGGGCCAGTTGCAGCAACTGGAGCGGCTGGCGCCCGATGATCCCGAGCTGGGCTTCTCGGTGAACGTTTCGGCCCGGGTGTTGCAGCACGGCGGCTTTGTCGATGAGTTGCTGAGCCGTCTGGACGCATCCGGCGTGGACCCGCGCCGCCTGGTGCTGGAGCTCACCGAAACCGCGCTGATCAGCAACCCGGTGCAGGCCAAGGCAGTGCTGGAGCGGCTGTCGCAGCGCGGCGTGGCGCTGGCCATCGATGACTTCGGCGCCGGCTTCACGTCTTTCGGCTACCTGCGTGACTTCGCGGTGCGGGAGATCAAGCTGGACAAGTCCTACATCCTCAATCTGCCGGAGCAGGCCTTCGACCAGTCCCTGGTCAGCTGCCTGGCCGTGTTCTGCCGCTCGCTGGGTCTGCGCCTGCTGGCCGAGGGCGTGGAGAACGATGCCTGCTGGCGCCAGTTGCTGATGCTGGGCTGCGAGTATGGCCAGGGTTATGGCATCGGCCGCCCCATGCCCTTCGAGGCTGTGCCTGACTGGCTGGCGGCCTGGGGGCGGCCGCATCACTGAAGCGGGGAGTCGGGCTGGATCTGTGGCGGTTAACTGTATATATTTACAGTATGCCTACCGAGTCCCGTCCCTCTGTCGTCGTCCTGCCCACGCCCTCGCTCAAAGGTCGCGGCAGTGCGGCCGCGGTGGCCCACCGCTTCGAGCGCGATCAGCGCGAGGCCTTCGATGACGGCTGGGGCACGCTGGATCAGCAGGTGGCCGAGGAGCCGCTGCCGCCGGCCACCCAGGTCATCGAGGAGAACGCGCGGCGCGTGCTGTCCAGCAACCAGTCACCGGACATCAGCTTCGACCGCTCCATCAACCCCTACCGAGGCTGCGAGCACGGCTGCATCTACTGCTTCGCCCGCCCCACGCACAGCTACCTCAACCTGTCGCCGGGGCTGGATTTCGAGACCCGCATCATCGCCAAGCTCAACGCACCGGAGCGCCTGCGGCACGAGCTGGCTGCGCGCAGCTACCAGCCCAGCTCGCTGGTCATAGGCACCGCCACCGACGCCTACCAGCCGGTGGAGCGGCGGCTCGGCCTGACACGTCAGATCATCGAGGTGCTGGCCGAGGCGCAGCACCCGTTTTCGGTGGTCACCAAGAGCAGTGGCATAGAGCGCGACCTGGACCTGATCGCGCCCATGGCGGCCCAGGGCCTGGTGTCGGTCTATCTGTCGGTCACCACGCTGGACAACGGCCTGGCCCGCATCCTGGAGCCCCGCGCCGCGGCGCCCGCACGACGGCTGCGCACCATCCGGGCGCTGGCCGACGCCGGCGTGCCGGTGGGCGTCAGCGTGTCGCCGGTGATCCCCTTCATCAACGAGCCCGAGCTGGAGCGCATCCTGGAGGCTGCGGCCGAGGCCGGGGCCCGCAGCGCGTTCAGCATCCCGCTGCGCCTGCCCTGGGAAGTGAACCCGCTGTTCCAGGATTGGTTGCAGCGCCACTTCCCGGACCGTGCCGAGCGTGTGATGGCCCGCGTGCGCGACATGCGTGGCGGGCGCGACAACGACCCACGCTTCGGCTCACGCTTCACGGGTGAGGGGCTGTGGGCCGAGTTGTTGAGCGCACGACTCCGGCGAGCCGCGGCCAAGCTGGGGTTGAGCCAGGAGCGCCGGCCGGTGCAGCTGGCGCTGTTCAGGCCACCTCACAAGCCCAGCGTGCAGGCGAGCCTGTTCTGAGGCGGCCGGGCACCCGAATGCTGATGACGGGCTTCGCTCCCGGCCGAATCAGCCTGGACGCAGTGCCGAAAAGTCGCATCGCGGCGGCGTGCCGTCGATGAGCAGTGGCTTGAGCTCAGCCCAGCTCACGGTGATCGGGCCAGGGGTGCCGGTGTAGCTGCTGCCCTCGTAGGCGCTGAAGTTGATGCGCAGACCGGCCGGTGTGATCAACCAGCGCGATGGGTCGGTAGCCACCGCGCTGATCACCCCTCTCAGTTCGGCCTGCGCTTGCGCGTCGGACGGTGCGTCGGCCCGCGTGCGAAAGCTGCGCCAGAACATCGTGGGGAGTTTGCGTTGCCAATCGGCGCCGCTGACGAACAGATCGGCCGCATTCAGCGGGCGCAAATCGGCCTCCAGCATGGAGGTCGAGGCCGCCACGGCCCACTGGCCATGGGCCGTGCCGTGGACGTACTGGTAGCTGGTGGTTTCCTGGCTGAGAAGCCGTTCGCTGGCACAACCCAGTTCGATGCTGACGTCGATGTCCGTCGTTTCGTCGCCAAAACTGTCGCTGGGCACGGGTGGCGGGTCCGTGGATTTCTGGTCGAGATTCCAGCGCTGCTCTGCCGGCGTGCGAGGTGCGTCTATCGCCAGCCGTGCGACATGGTGGCTGACCATGCCGGGCGCGCTGCCGTCGTGGTCGTTCGGTGGGGCGGGCAGGGTGCTGTAGTCGTCCAGCCGGTTCAGCACCCGCGAGCCCAGCTTCAAGCCGGCCTGATTGAGTGCGAGCAGGCGCGACTCCCACTCCTTGATCAGACAGCCCTCGGCACCCGCTGGTTGGCCTGGTGAGCAGACCCTGGGCAAGTAGCGCAGCCAGGCGCGTTGCGAGGACTTCAGCGCGGCGGCGCCCGAGGGGCTCAGTGCGCCCAGGGCGCGCTGATAGCTCTGCGCCAGTTGCTCGTCCAGGCGGGACAGTGCCGGGGCGCCGCAGATGGCTCGCTCCAGCGGTGTCTTGGCTTGGCGACAGTCGAAGCTGGCGGCCTGAGCGCCCATGGCGCCCAGGCTTGTCAGCAGTGCCATGGCGCTCAGTCGGGTTCCGCGATGCATGTGCCGGACCTGGCTTGGGCCGTAACGGCCCCGTGGTGATGCCATCCCGCGGTCAGCGCCGGCAGCCGGCCAGCAGATCCCATTGAGGCTTGTAGACGTCGGCGCGCGCGCCCAGCCAGCCCATGGCGGTGTGGAAGAGGTTGTCGTGCGACACCGGCTGCTCGCGCAGGCCGGCCAGGCAGCCGGGTTTGAGCGAGGCCGCCAGCGCGCCGCTCTCGGGCACCCACAGGATCAGCGGCACATGGGTCTGCTCGGAGGGCGCCATCGCATACGGCATGCCGTGCAGGTAGAGGCCGTTCTCGCCCAGCGATTCGCCGTGATCTGACATGTAGAACATACCGGGGTCGAAGCGGCTGCTCTGGCCCTGCAGCCATGCAATGCTGCGGGCCAGCAGGCGGTCGGTGGTGGCGATGGTGTTGTCGTAGCCGTTCACCACCTGCTCGCGCGGGCACTGCTGCAGCGCATTGCTGCGGCACTCCGGCTGGAAGGGCTTGAGGTCCGGCGGAGAGCGCTTGAAGTAGGCCGGGCCGTGGCTGCCCATCTGGTGCATCACCAGCAGCAGGCCGCGCTTGAGGCGCTCCGGGTCCAGCGCGGCGATGCGCGCATCCAGCCCGTGCAGCAGGGCCTCGTCGAAGCATTCCTCGCCGTCGCACAGCCCCGGCGGCATGGGCGCGGCGCCGGCGGGCAACTGGGCCGAGAAGCTGTTGGGCACGCGGTCGCACAGGCCCTTGCAGCCCGCCTGGTTGTCTATCCACAGCACGGCCAGGCCGGCGCGCTGGGCCACGTCCAGCAGGTTCTCCTGCGGCTGCTTCTGGTCCAGGTAGGCGCTGCGGCCCAGCGGCGAGAACATGCAGGGCAGGGAGGCGGCGGTACTGGTGCCGCAGGAGCTGGCCTGCTTGAAGCTCAGCACCGGCAGCTTGGACAGCTCGGGGTTGGTGTTGCGCGCATAGCCGTTGAGGCTGAAGTTGACCGCGCGGGCGGTCTCGCCCACCACCAGCAGCAGCAGCGGCGGCTTGGCGCCGTCGGCGCGCGGCAGCAGGTGGGCGTCTGCGCCTATCACCGCTGGCGGGCCGCTGGGTACGGCCTGGCCGCGCAGCGTGGCCGAGCTGAGCGAGTACACCGCGTTCAGCGGCGTCACCATATAGCGCAGCGACTTGTAGTTGCGCATGGTGGAGGACAGGTCCGCGAACACGGCCAGTGCCAGCAGCACCATCGCGAGCAGGCCCAGGCCGAAGCCGGCGAGGTTGCCGCCCAGCCGAGCCCCCAGGCCCTGGCGCGGTGCGGCCGGCTGGCGCCACAGCCACCAGGCCGGCAGCGCACCCAGTGCCAGCAGGCTCAGGCCCAGGCGCCAGCTCAGCAGATCGCGGGTCTCGCGCGCGTCGGTCTGCATCATGTTCACCACCATGGTGGGGTCGAACACGATGCCGTAGCTGCCGATGAAGTGCGCCAGCGCCGCGGCCGACAGCAGCAGCACGGTCAGCAGCGGCCGCGTGATGCGCGGCCAGGCCAGCAGGCTCAGCAGCGCACCGGTGGCCGCGGTCACCATGCCCATGAAGGCCAGCGTGAACAGCGTGCCGCGCAGGCCGGCCACCTCGGGCAGGCTGTTGAGTTGCTTCCACAGCGGCCAGTTGGCCAGCAGGCCCATCCACAGGGACACCAGCCAGACCTGGGACAGGGGGCGGGAAGGTTCGGGGCGGAACCAGGAGAACAGTCGGCTGAGCAGGCGCATGGGGCAGGGCGAAAAACGGTCAACCCGCATTCTCGGTGCGGCGCGGGCTGGCGCCACAGGTCATTGGTGTCGGGGCTTGCCCGCAGGGCTCAGCCGAGGGAGCCATTCGGGGCGGCCGGCAGCGACAGCGTGGCCGGCTCGGCCTGCACCCGCAGTGCCACCGCACCGCTGTCGCGGCCGCGCAGCAGGCCGCGCCAGCCCATGGGCAGCACGTAGCGCTCCTGCAGGGTCAGGGCTTGCTGTTCGTAGTGCGCCGGGTCGTCGAACTTGGCGGCGTGGCGCTTGAGCACCAGCGCCGCCATGTCGATCAGCTTGGCATTGCGCGTGCTTTCGCCCTGCTGCAGCAGCAGCTCCACCGCGGCCACCGCGTTGCTGCGTATCGAGTGGCGCACCGCGGTCTCGGCGATGCCGAAGATGCGCTGGTGGCAGTCGCGCAGCAACGGCTCGGCCTGCTCGTGGCTGTCGGTCGAGGCGACCAGGACCTCGGTGCTGGCCTTGGAGGTGCAGTAGCGCAGGCCCAGGCGCTCCACCGCAGGCCGGGCCGTATCCCAGGGCAGGCCCATGCGCACCAGCCGCATCCACAGCGCCACCAGCAGCGTGGCGGCTTCGAGGTCGAAGTCGCCCTGGTCGGCCTGAGCGTCGAGCTCCTGCGCGATCGCTTGTGCCTGGGGCAGTTGTCGGTCCATCAGCGCCTGCAGTGCGGCGAAGGCGCGCTCGAAGCGCTGCAGGCGCTTGGAGGGCGGCAGCCGCCAGATCGCCGCGTTGAGCGCGTCGAAGGCGTAGTTCAGGCCCTTGCGCTCGCTGCGATCAAAGCGCATGAAGCCCACCAGCATCAGGCTCAGCATGTCGAACAGCTTGGAGCGCAGGCCCAGCGCGGTGGCCCGCTCCAGCAGCTCCATCGCCTGCTCGCGCTGGCCGGCGTAGTAGGCCAGCGAGCCGCAACGCTGCAGGCGCAGCAGGCAGCCCGGGGTCAGCGTGGTGGCGGTCTGGTAGGTCTGCAGCGCCTGCACGAGATCGCCCTGTTCCATCTGCAGGTGACCCAGCAGGTCGTGCGAGTCCGCATAGCCGGGCAGCTCGCCGACCAGGTCTTCCAGCGTGCGGCGTGCGCTCGCCTGGCTGCCGCCGGCCAGCTGGGCACGGGCCACGCCCAGCTTGGCCCAGGGCACGGTCTTGGCCGCGACGATGGCCTCGTACATCTGCTGCGCCTCGGCGTACTTGCCCAGCCGCAGCAGCAGCTCGGCGCCTATGCGCGCCGCATAGAGCCAGTAGCGGGCGCGGCTCTCGAAGCGCTGCAGGCAGAGCTTGGCACCGGTCTCAAAGTCCTGGCGCTCGATCGCGTCGAAGATGTCCTTCAACACGCGCTTGCGGTGGCGGGCGCTGGTGAGGCGTTCGGCCAGGCTGGCGCTGGTGTGGGGCTTGATGAGGTAGGCGTCCAGCGCCGCCTCGGCGGCCTCGGCCACGCGTGCGTAGGTGGCCTCGTTGGTCATCATCACGAACACGGTCGCGTAGGGCAGCAGGCCCACGCGGCGCAGTTCGTCGAGCAAGTCCTGACCCCCGCTGTCTGCACCGTCGATCTGGGCGTCGCACAGCACGATGTCGTAGCTCTGGTGCTCCAGGATCAGCCGGGCCTCCTTCACACGCCCGACCATGCGCACCTGACCCACGCCCAGGTCGCGCAACTGGGCGGCCAGCAGGCTGCGCGAGCTCGTGTTCCCGTCGATGATCAACGCCTTGGCATTCTGTATGCCTTCGTCCAGCAGATACATGCTCACACCTTGTGGGCGCAGGGCAGGGGCCGCAGGTGCTCACCCGCGGCAGGCCTGTCGCCCATGCATGGCTGGAAATGTATGGGGCTGTAACCAAAGGCCTGGAGGCGCTAGGCCTTCGGTCGAGCGCAGCGCGTGAAAAACGCCTCAATCCGGCAGATATGAGAAAAAAGCCACGACCTCTCGGTCGTGGCTTGTCGGGTGGCGTGGGCCGGGTTTACTTGAACAGGTCCTTGACCCGGTCCGTCCAGCTCTTGGCGTTGGGCGAGTGGCGCTCGCCGCCCTTCTTCAGGGACTCGTCCAGTTCCTTGAGCAGCTTCTTCTGGTGCTCGGTGAGCTTGACCGGTGTCTCCACCGCGATGTGGCAGTAGAGGTCGCCGGGGTAGCTGGAGCGCACGCCCTTGATGCCCTTGCCGCGCAGGCGGAAGGTCTTGCCGTGCTGCGTGCCCTCGGGCAGTTCGATCTCGGCCTTGCCGCCCAGTGTCGGCACCTCGATGCCGCCGCCCAGCGCCGCCGTGATGATGGACACGGGCATGGTGCAGTGCAGGTCGTCGCCGTCGCGCTCGAAGATGTCGTGCTGCTTGATGCGGATCTCGATGTAGAGATCGCCGCTCGGGCCGCCATTCACGCCGGGCTCGCCGTTGCCGGCCGAGCGTATGCGCATGCCTTCGTTGATGCCGGCCGGGATCTTGACTTCCAGCGTCTTGGTCTTCTTGACCTTGCCCTGGCCGTTGCACACGGTGCAGGGCTCGGGAATGATCTTGCCGCTGCCCTGGCAGTGGGGGCAGGTCTGCTGGATGCTGAAGAAGCCCTGGCGCATGTGGACCTGGCCGCTGCCACCGCAGGAGCCGCAGGTCTTAGCGCTGGTGCCGGGTTTTGCGCCCGAGCCGCTGCAGGTCTCGCAGCCTTCCCAACTGGGGATGCGGATCTGCGTTTCCTTGCCGCGCGCGGCTTCTTCCAGCGTGATCTCCATCGCGTAGCTGAGATCGCTGCCGCGGTAGACCTGCTGGCCGCCACCGCGACGGCCGCCACCACCGCCGCCACCGAAGATGTCGCCGAAGATGTCGCCGAAGGCCTCGGCGAAGCCGCCAAAGCCCTCCGCGCCCGGGCCGCCGCGGCCCGCGCCCATGTTGGGGTCCACGCCCGCATGGCCGTACTGGTCGTAGGCCGCGCGCTTCTGCGCGTCGGACAGCATCTCGTAGGCCTCCTTGGCCTCCTTGAACTGCTCCTCGGCCTTCTTCGCCCCGTCGCCCTGGTTGCGATCGGGGTGGTACTTCATGGCCAGCTTACGGTAGGCCTTCTTGATCTCATCCTCGCTGGCCGTCTTGGCGACGCCGAGGATTTCGTAGTAATCACGCTTTGCCATTTGAGGGTCCTGCAGGGAGTCCTTGAAAGCACAACGCCGCGCTCAGGCCCGTGGGCCCTGACGCGGCGACGCAGGCGGGCCGCCGGCCCGCCCGGTGGACATCACTTGCTGTCCTTGACTTCCTTGAACTCGGCGTCCACCACGTTGTCGTCCGCCGGGCGCTTGGCTTCGGCCTGGGGCTGCTCGGCCGCACCCGCCGCACCGGCGGCTGCCGCTGCGGCCTGAGCACCTTGCTGCTCGGCGTACATCTTCTCGCCCAGCTTCTGGCTGGCGGTCATCAGGGCTTCGGTCTTGGCCTCGATGTCGGCCTTGTCGTCACCCTTGATGGCTTCTTCCAGCTCCTTGGCGGCGGCCTCGATCTTGTCCTTCTCGGCCGCATCCAGCTTGTCGCCATGCTCGGACAGCGACTTGCGCACGCTGTGCACCATGCCGTCGGCCTGGTTGCGGGCGGTGACGAGCTCGACCTTCTTCTTGTCCTCGGCGGCGTTGGCCTCGGCGTCCTTCACCATCTTCTCGATCTCGGCCTCGGACAGGCCGGAGTTCGCCTTGATGGTGATCTTGTTTTCCTTGCCGGTGCCCTTGTCCTTGGCGCCCACATGCAGGATGCCGTTGGCGTCGATGTCGAAGCTCACCTCGATCTGCGGGATGCCGCGCGGTGCCGGCGGGATGCCTTCCAGGTTGAACTCGCCCAGCGACTTGTTGGCCTGGGCCAACTCGCGCTCGCCCTGGTAGACCTTGATGGTCACGGCCGGCTGGTTGTCGTCCGCGGTCGAGAAGGTCTGCGAGAACTTGGTCGGGATGGTCGTGTTCTTCTTGATCATCTTGGTCATCACGCCGCCCAGGGTCTCGATGCCCAGGCTCAGCGGGGTGACGTCCAGCAGCAGCACGTCCTTGCGCTCGCCGCCCAGCACCTGGCCCTGGATCGCGGCGCCGACGGCCACGGCCTCGTCGGGGTTCACGTCACGGCGCGGGTCCTTGCCGAAGAACTCCTTGACCTTGTCCTGCACCTTGGGCATGCGGGTCATGCCGCCGACCAGGATCACGTCGTCGATCTCGCCGACCGACACGCCAGCGTCCTTGATGGCCGTGCGGCAGGGGGCGATGGTGCGCTCGATCAGCTCGTCCACCAGCGACTCCAGCTTGGCGCGGGTCAGCTTGACGTTCAGGTGCTTGGGGCCGGTCGCGTCTGCCGTGATGTAGGGCAGGTTCACGTCGGTCTGCGAGCTGTTGGACAGCTCGATCTTGGCCTTCTCGGCGGCTTCCTTCAGGCGCTGCAGGGCCAGCACGTCCTTGGTCAGGTCGACGCCCTGTTCCTTCTTGAACTCGGTGACGATGTAGTCGATCACGCGCTGGTCGAAGTCCTCGCCGCCCAGGAAGGTGTCGCCGTTGGTCGACAGCACCTCGAACTGCTTCTCGCCGTCCACGTCGGCGATCTCGATGATGGACACGTCGAAGGTGCCGCCGCCGAGGTCGTACACGGCGATCTTGCGGTCGCCCTTGCCGTGCTTGTCCAGGCCGAAGGCCAGGGCCGCGGCAGTGGGCTCGTTGATGATGCGCTTGACGTCCAGACCGGCGATGCGGCCTGCGTCCTTGGTGGCCTGGCGCTGGGCGTCGTTGAAGTAAGCCGGCACCGTGATGACGGCCTCGGTCACTTCCTCGCCGAGATAGTCCTCGGCGGTCTTCTTCATCTTGCGCAGCACTTCAGCCGAGACCTGCGGAGGCGCCAGCTTCTTGCCGCGCACTTCCACCCAGGCGTCGCCGTTGTCGGCGGCGGCGATGGTGTAGGGCATCAGGTCGATGTCCTTCTGCACTTCCTTCTCGGTGAACTTGCGGCCGATCAGGCGCTTCACCGCGTAGAGCGTGTTCTTGGGGTTGGTCACCGCCTGGCGCTTGGCCGAGGCGCCGACGAGGATCTCGCCGTCTTCCTGGTAGGCAATGATGGACGGCGTGGTGCGCGCGCCCTCCGCGTTCTCGATCACGCGGGTCGAGTTGCCTTCCATGACCGCCACGCACGAGTTCGTGGTGCCGAGGTCAATGCCGATGATCTTTCCCATTTTTTGTGCTCCTGAAGAGATGCTTGGATGCTGTTCGATGTGTGGATAACTCGGCCGCCTTCAAGGGGCGGCCGGGTGTGAATTACTTGGGCGCGGCCACCGTCACAAGAGCCGGCCTCAGCACGCGGTCGGCGATCAGGAAGCCCTTCTGCAGCACGGTGACCACCGTGTTGGCCTCCTGCTCGGCCGGCACCATGGAGATGGCCTGGTGCTGGTGCGGGTCGAACTTCACGCCGGCGGCGGGGTTGATCTCCACCACCTTGTTGCGCTCCAGCGCGCTGGCCAGCTGGCGGCGCGTGGCGTGCACGCCCTCCAGCACGGTCTCGACCGCGGCATTCGGCGTGGCGATGGCGGCTTCCATGC
>NZ_CAJYPS010000008.1 GCF_913777145.1 uncultured Roseateles sp. | reverse complement strand
GCGCGGCGGTGGTTCGCGGCCTGCAGCTGAGCACCGTCACCGGGGCAGCGGCCACCGCCGGCACCCACACCATCACCGCCTCGGGCGGCACGGCCGACAACTACGAGGTCACCACCCGCGATGGCACACTGACCGTGGCCAAGGCCACGCTGACGGTGACCGCCGACGACAAGAGCAAGACCGCCGGCGAACCCGACCCGGCGCTGAGCTACAGCGTGTCGACCAGCCAACTGCGCTACAACGACACGGCGGCTGTCGTCAGTGCCGTGCAGCTCTCGGCGCCTCGCGGCGCCGGCGTGGCGCCGGGAAGCTACGCAATCACCGCGTCGGGCGGCAGGGCTGACAACTACGCGCTGCAGTACGTGGACGGCACGCTGACGGTCACCCCCTCCCCCAGCATCAACGCGGAGAACCTCATCAGTCAGATCGTGCCGCCGGCCACCCAGGCGTCACTGATCACGCTGGCCGTCCCGCCCACCGTCGGCGCTCCCGCGCCGACTCCCGGCCAGCCCGGCTCCGTGGTCGTGATGAACGGCGGCATCTCGGGAGTCGCCCCGAACCCGATCAGCGGCGAGCCCGTCGTGGAGTCCTTGTCCTCGGCACCGGTGGGTCCCGGCACCATGCCGTCGATCGGCGCAGCCGGCAGCCAAACCCGCCTCATCGCCATCCAGCCAGTACGCCAGCTCACCCTGGACACCCAGACCGCCTTCCGCATCGACGCCAGCACCAGCTTTGAAAAGCCGCCGCAGGCCAAGGTGGATTACACCGCCCGCCTGGCGGACGGAAGGCCGGTCCCGTCCTGGCTGTCTCTGGATGCGGCCACTGGCGTGCTCAGCGGCACCCCGCCGGCCGGAGAGAACGCGACGCTCGAAGTGGTCGTGACCGCGCAGATTGAAGGCGGGGCCTCGGCGACGACCCGGATCAGCCTGCGAGTGCGGCGCTAGCAGCCCACGCGCCTGAGGGAAGCGGGCCCGGCCCGCCCGCGGGCGGCCAGGGCTCGCACCGACTCAGCAGCCGGGCGGCGACTGGCACAATCAAGCGCAGTACGACGCCTAGAGAGAACGCCGCCCGTGGAAACCACGCTCGCCGAGCCGCCCCAGTCCGCCCTGTCCGGCGTGGCACGCATGCTGGTGCACGCCGGCAAGCTGTCCGCCAAGACCGCGGAAGAGCTGGTCAAACAGGCCCGCGAGAAGAAGATCAGCTTCGTCAACGCGCTGATTGCCAGCGGCCAGGTGTCTCCGGCCGATCTCGCGCACACGCTGTCGGGCGCGCTCTCGCTGCCGCTGCTGGACCTGTCCGCGATGGACGTCCAGCGCATGCCTCAGAACCTCATCGACGGCAAGCTGGCCCAGCAGTACCAGGTGGTGGCGCTGTCCAGGCGCGGCAGCCGTCTGTTCGTCGGCGGGGCGGACCCGACCGACCTGGAGGTCATAGAACGCATCAAGTTCGCGACCCAGCTGCAGCCCGAATGGGTCATCGTCGAGCATGACAAGCTGGCCAAGCTGCTGGGCACCATGGGCGCCAGCGCCACCGAGACGCTGGAGTCCATTGCCGGCGGTGACTTCGATTTCGACATCGCGGAAGAAGCTGCGCCCACGCAGCAGGAGGCCGCCGAACTGGCCGATGTGGAGGACGCGCCGGTGGTGCGCTTCCTGCAGAAGATGCTGGTGGACGCGATCAACCTGCGCGCCTCCGACCTGCACTTCGAGCCCTACGAGTACCACTACCGGGTGCGCTTCCGGGTCGACGGCGAGCTGCGCGAGATCACGCAGCCGCCCATCGCGATCAAGGACAAGCTGGCCTCGCGCATCAAGGTGATCTCGCGGCTGGACATCGCCGAGAAACGCGTGCCGCAGGACGGGCGCATGAAGCTGAAATTCGGCGCCAAGTCCATAGACTTCCGCGTCAGCACGCTGCCCACGCTGTTCGGCGAGAAGATCGTGATCCGTATCCTGGACTCGTCGTCTGCCAAGCTGGGCATCGATGCGCTGGGCTACGAGAAGATAGAGAAGGACCGGCTGCTCGCGGCCATCAGCCGGCCCTACGGCATGGTGCTGGTGACCGGCCCCACGGGCTCGGGCAAGACGGTGTCGCTCTACACCTGCCTGAACATCCTGAACCAGCCGGGCGTCAACATCTCCACGGTCGAGGACCCGGCCGAAATCAACCTGCCGGGCATCAACCAGGTCAATGTGAACGACCGCGCCGGGCTGAACTTCTCGGCCGCGCTGAAGTCCTTCCTGCGTCAGGATCCCGACATCATCATGGTCGGCGAAATCCGCGACCTGGAGACCGCCGACATCGCGATCAAGGCCGCCCAGACCGGTCACCTGGTGATGTCCACGCTGCACACCAATGACGCGCCCAAGACGCTGACCCGCCTGCTGAACATGGGCGTGGCGCCGTTCAACATCGCGTCCAGCGTGCTCCTGATCACCGCCCAGCGCCTGGTGCGCCGGCTGTGCGAGAACTGCAAGGCGCCGGCCGACTATCCGCGCGAGGCGCTGCTCAAGGCGGGCTTCGTCGAGGAAGACTTCGACGGCAGCTGGAAGCCCTACCGCGCGGTCGGCTGCAGCAACTGCACCAACGGCTACCGCGGCCGCGTGGGCCTGTACCAGGTGATGCCCATCACGGAGCCCATACAACGCATCATCCTGGCCGAAGGCACGGCCATGGACATTGCCGAACAGGCGCGCAAGGAGGGCGTGCGCGATCTGCGCCAGTCCGGCCTGGTGAAGGTGCGCGCCGGCGTGACGACGCTTGAAGAAGTGCTGTCCGCCACCAACGAATAAAACGAGGAGTCCGCATGGCCACCGCCGCAGCCGCCAAGGGCGTCAGGGAATTCATCTTCGAGTGGGAAGGCAAGGACCGCAACGGCAAGATCGTCAAGGGCGAGCTGCGCGCCGGCGGCGAGGCCATGGTCAGCGCCACGCTGCGCCGCCAGGGCATCCTGGTCAACAAGGTCAAGAAGCGTCGCGCCAGCGGCGGCAAGTCCATCAAGCAGAAGGACATCGCGGTCTTCACCCGCCAGCTCGCCACCATGATGCGAGCCGGCGTGCCGCTGCTGCAGGCCTTCGACATCGTCGGCCGCGGCGCGACCAACCCGCGCCTGACCCGACTGCTGAACGACATCCGCCAGGACGTGGAGACCGGCACGAGCCTGTCCTCGGCCTTCCGCAAGCACCCGATGTACTTCGACGCGCTGTACTGCAACCTGGTGGAAGCCGGCGAGTCGGGCGGTATCCTGGAAGCGTTGCTGGACCGCCTGGCCCTCTACCAGGAGAAGACGGTCGCGATCAAGAACAAGATCAAGTCCGCGCTGACCTACCCGATCGCGGTGATGGTGGTGGCCTTCATCGTGGTGGCGGTCATCATGATCTTCGTGGTGCCGGCCTTCAAGGACGTGTTCACGTCCTTCGGCGCCGACCTGCCCGCGCCCACGCTGATGGTGATCGCGCTGTCCGAGTTCTTCGTCGGCTACTGGTGGGCCATCTTCGGCGGCATAGGCGGGGGGCTCTACTTCTTCCTGCAGAGCTGGAAGCGCTCCGAGAAGATGCAAAAGCGCATGGACCGGCTGCTGCTGAAGATCCCGGTGTTCGGGGACCTGATGTACAAGTCCGCGATCGCGCGCTGGACCCGCACGCTGTCCACCATGTTCGCCGCCGGCGTGCCGCTGGTGGAGGCACTGGACTCGGTCGGCGGCGCCTCGGGCAATGCGGTGTTCGCCGAGGCTACCGAGCAGATCCAGCGCGACGTCTCCACCGGCTCGGCGCTGACCACCTCCATGCAGACCACCGGCGTGTTCCCGACCATGGTGCTGCAGATGGCCTCCATCGGCGAGGAGTCCGGCTCGCTGGACCACATGCTGGCCAAGGCCGCCGAGTTCTACGAGGACGAGGTGGACGAAGCCGTGAAGGCGCTGTCCAGCCTGATGGAGCCCTTCATCATCGTGATCCTGGGCACGCTGATCGGCGGCATCGTCGTGTCCATGTACCTGCCCATCTTCAAGATCGGCCAGGTGGTCTGAGCAAGTTCGCCGCAGTCTCAGGTCGCGGCGCTCAGCGCCTTCAGCACCGCCGCATGCTCGACCGCCAGGTCGGGCGCGGTGTCGAAGTGGCGCAGGTAGCGCTGGATGAACTCATCCTCGCGGCTGCGGTCCAGGCTCAGCAGCTCGCGCAAGCGCGCGCTGACCACCGCAGGCGTCAGGCCCGCGTCGCGCGCGGGGTCCAGCGCCTCGTCCAGCATCACGATGAGGCGACTCAGCGGCTCCAGCCATTTCATGCAGTCGTCGAAGGCCACCACCTGTAGGAAGTCGCCCGACGAGGTGCGGCCATGGAATTTCTCGTACTCGCGCCGCTCCAGCTCGATCAGCGTGCGGTGCAGGTTCAGCAGGGCGGAGCGCAGACGCGCGCACTGCTCGGTGGGGGTGGGGTGGATGCTCAAGGGAGTCTCTGCCAGTTGCCGGCACGACGCCGGGCTCGCAGCATAGGCCGGGCCGAACGGCTGCCACCAGGCCCCAAGGCCAGTCCCTGGCCTGCCTTTGGGACTAGGACCCGGGCCGGACGGGGCACAAATGCGGTTAGATTCCGTGCCGCCCCGACTGCTGTTCGACGACTGACATGACCCCTGCCTCCATCGACTGGTCCCTCTGGCTCTCGCCCTGGGTGCTGGGCCTGTTCGGCCTGTGCATAGGCAGCTTCCTGAACGTGGTCATCCACCGCCTGCCGCTGATGCTGGAGCGCCAGTGGCTGTACGAATCCGCGGTGCAGCTGTCCGACGAGACCTCGCTCGCCAAGACCGGCGTGCTGGAGGGCAAGGCCGCGGCCCAGCTGGCCCAGGCGGCCACGCAGTTCGGCGAGAAGCTGGAGGCCCTGCCGCCGCTGGGCATCGCCAAGCCGCGCTCGCGCTGCCCCCACTGCGGCCACCAGCTGCGCTGGCACGAGAACCTGCCGCTGCTGGGCTGGCTGCGTCTGGGCGGCAAGTGCGCGTCCTGCAAGGCGCCCATCGGCCGGCGCTACCCGCTGGTGGAGCTGGCCACCGGCCTGGCGTTCGCGGCGTTGTCCTGGCGCTTCGGCGCCCAGCCCACCACGCTGCTGTGGTGCGGCTTCGTCGCGGCGCTGATCGCGCTGGCACTGATCGACTGGGACACGACGCTGCTGCCCGACGCGATCAACCAGCCGCTGCTGTGGGCCGGGCTGCTGGCCGCGCTGCTGGGCTGGACGCTGCCGCTGGACGAGGCGCTCAAAGGCGTGCTGGCCGGCTATCTGTCGCTGTGGTCGGTGTACTGGCTGTTCAAGCTGGCCACCGGCAAGGAGGGCATGGGCTATGGCGACTTCAAGCTGCTGGCCGCACTGGGTGCCTGGCTGGGCTGGCAGATGATCCTGCCCATCGTGCTGGGGGCCTCGGCCATAGGCGCGGTCGTGGGCTTGCTGATGAAGATGAGCAGTGCGCTGCGCGAGGGCCGCTACGTGCCCTTCGGCCCCTTCCTGGCCGGCGGCGGGCTGGTCGTGCTGTTTGCCGGTCCGGCCACGGTGCTGGGCTGGCTGGGCTGGGCCTGATGGCACTGCGCATCGGCCTCACCGGGGGCATAGGCAGCGGCAAGAGCACCGTGGCCGGCTTTCTGCGCGAGGCCGGTGCGACCGTGGTGGACGCGGATGCCCAGGCCCACCGGCTGACCCAGGCCGGTGGCGCGGCAATGCCGGCCATCGCAGCGGCCTTCGGCCCCAAACTGCTGACCCCCGACGGCGCGCTGGACCGCGACCGCATGCGCGAGCTGGCCTTCACCGACGCGGGCGCCAAGCAGCGCCTGGAGGGCCTGCTGCACCCGCTGATCGGCCAGGCCCTGCGCGACGAGGCCGACGCCGCCCTGCGCGCCGGCGCGCCGCTGGTGGTGCTGGACATCCCGCTGCTGGTGGAATCCGGCCGCTGGCGCGCACAGCTGGACCGCGTGCTGGTGGTGGACTGCCGGGTCGAGACCCAGCAGGCCCGTGTGAGCCTGCGCCCCGGCTGGCCCCCGGAGCGCATCACCGCGGTGCTGGCTGCCCAGGCCACACGCGAAGCCCGGCTGGCCGCAGCGGATGCGGTGCTCTACAACGACGGCATCCCGCTCGAAGCCCTTAGAACCCAGGTTTTCCAGCTGGCCAGGGCCTGGGGCTGTGAAACAATCGGCGCCATCGCCGCTCACGGCGATTGAGAGACGTCACCTTGGTCCTGTACGAGTACCCGTTCAACGAGAGCATCCGCACGATGCTCCGCCTCGAACACCTGTTCGACCGTCTCGGTGCGCTCATGGAACGCGAGACCGCGCTGGATCACCACTTCGCGCTGGTCACGCTGTTCGAGATCATGGACGTCGCCTCGCGTGCCGATCTCAAGGCCGACCTGCTCAAGGAGCTGGAACGCCACAAGAGCCAGTTCATGGTTTACCGCGGCAACCCCGGCGTCGAGCAGGGCCGCCTCAACGAGGTGATCGCGCGCATAGAAAGCGCCTACCACCGGCTCAACGCGCTGGCGGGCAAGGCGGGCGCTGCGCTGGCCGGCAACGACTGGCTGATGAGCATACGCAGCCGCATCAGCATCCCGGGCGGCACCTGCGAGTTCGACCTGCCAGCCTACTACAACTGGCAGCAGCTGCTGCCGGTGCGCCGCCGCAAGGACCTGATGACCTGGGCCCAGACGCTGATGCCCATGGCCGAGGCGCTGCAGGTGCTGCTGGGCCTGCTGCGCGACTCCGGCTCGCCGCACAAGGTGGCGGCCAACGCCGGCCAGTACCAGCAGAGCCTGCCGGCCGGCCGGGTCTACCAGCTGCTGCGCATGCGCCTGGACCCCAGCCTGGGCCTGATCCCCGAGATCACCGGCCACCGGCTGCTGGTGTCCATACGCATGATGCGGCAGGACGAAGAAGGCCGGCTCAAGCTGGCCTCGCAAGACACGAGCTTCGAGCTCACCCTTTGCGCATGACCGACAAGACTTCCGCGGGGCGCATCGTGCGCTGCCCGCAATGTGGCGGCGACAGCCTGTTCGAGCCCGCCAACCGCTGGCGCCCCTTCTGCAGCGAGCGCTGCCGCCAGATCGACCTGGGGGCCTGGGCCAGCGAGAGCTTTCGCGTGCCGGCCGCACCGCCCGAGGACCCCGACGAGCAGGCCCCGGGCGAGCTGCTGCACTGAGCGTTCAGGCCAGGCCCAGCGCCTGCAGCTCGGCGCGCGCCTCGGCTGCATCGCTGAACAGCAGCGCCGTCCAGCCGCGCGCGCGAGCGGCGTCGATGTTGGCCGGGTGATCGTCCAGAAACACCAGCTGCTCGGGCCGCGCCTCAAAACGCTGCTCGGCCAGCTCGAAGATGGCCGCGCCCGGCTTGGACTGCTTGACCCGCCCCGAGAACAGGCCGGACTCGAACCACTGGTGCAGCGGGAAGCTGCGCTCCAGGTGGTCAGCAAAGGGCTCGGGCATGTTGGACAGGTAGTGCAGGCCATGGCCGGCCGATTGCAGCTCCTGCAGCAGCGCCACGGTCTCGGGCACGGCCGCCAGCTCGTCGGGCACCGCATCCACCACGGCCTGGATCTCTGCCGCCGGCCAGCCGGTGCGCGTCGCGATGCGCTGCACCACCTCGGCCTCGCCGATCAGGCCCTGATCAAACGCCCCCCAGTCCCCGGCATAGGCCTGGAAGAACTCGGCCACCACCGCCCCGCCCTGCTCGGGCGCCGGCACGCGATGCGGCCACACGCGCGCCAGCAGCCGGGCGGGCTGCCAGCGGAACAGCACGCCGCCGAAGTCGAAAACAATCTTTTTCTTCATGCGCTCAACCTCGCCAGCAGGCCGGCGGTGGAGCCATCCAGGCCCATGGCGTCGCGGCTCTCGAAACGCGGCAGCAGCTGGTTGCACAGCGCCTTGCCCAGCTCCACGCCCCACTGGTCGAAGCTGTTGATGCCCCACAGCGCGCCACTGACAAACACGCGGTGCTCGTACAGCGCGATCAGCGCGCCCAGCGAGCGCGGCGTCAGCGCCTCCAGCACCAGCGTCGTGCTGGGTCGGTTGCCGGGGAAGCTGCGGTGGCGGGCCAGCACCTCGCGGTCCAGCGTGGCCGACGCAGTGGGGGCCTTCTCGGTCAGCGCCTCGGCAGCGGTCTTGCCCTGCATCAGCGCCTGGCTCTGGGCCAGGCAGTTGGCCAGCAGCTTGCGGTGCTGGTCAGCCAGACGCTCGGCCAGCTCGCCGCTGGCCCCATGGCGCGGGTGCTTGACCGCGATGAACTCCACCGGCACCACGTCCGTGCCCTGGTGCAGCATCTGGAAGTAGGCGTGCTGGCCATTGGTGCCGGCCTCGCCCCAGACCACCGGCGAGGTGCCATAAGGCAAGGCCTGACCCTCCAGGTCCACGCCCTTGCCGTTGCTCTCCATCTCCAGCTGCTGCAGATAGGCCGGCAGGCGGCGCAGGCCCTGGTGGTAGGGTGCGACGCTGCGGCTGGTGAAGCCGTGGAAGTTGCGATACCAGAGGTCCAGCAGGCCCAGCAGCACCGGCAGATTGCGCTCCAGCGGCGTGCTGGCGAAATGCTGGTCCATCGCGTGGGCGCCGGCCAGCAACGCGCGGAAGTTCTCGGCGCCCACCGCGATCGCGATCGGCAGGCCGATCACCGACCACAGCGAGTAGCGGCCGCCCACCCAGTCCCAGAAGCCGAAGGCCGTGTCTATGCCGAAGGCCGCGGCCGCCGCGGTGTTGCTGCTGGTGGCGACGAAGTGGCGGGCCACGTCCGTGCCGCCCGCAGCCAGGAACCAGGCCTTGGCGGCCTGCGCATTGGCCAGCGTCTCCTGGGTCGTGAAGGTCTTGGACGCGATCACGAACAGCGTGTGGCGGGCGTCCAGCTGGCGCAACACCGGGGCCAGGTCATGCCCGTCGACGTTGGATACGAAGTGCAGGCGCAGCCCGGGCAGGCGGTCGGCCTCCAGCGCCTGCACCACCATGGCCGGGCCCAGGTCGCTGCCGCCTATGCCGATATGGACCACGTCGGTGATCTCGCCACGCTCGCCGCGGCGCACGCTCTGCGCAAAGGCCAGCATCGCGTCCAGCGACGCCTGCACCTCGGCATTGAAGGGCGAGGCGGCACCGGCCGGCGCACGCAGCGCGGTGTGCAGCACCGCACGGCCCTCGGTGTGGTTGACCGGCGCGCCGGCCAGCAGCTCGTCACGACGGGCCTCCAGCCCGCAGTCGCGTGCGAGCTGCAGCAACAGCGCCAGCGTGGCGCCGTCCACGCGGTTCTTGGACAGGTCGGCGAACAGTTCTGGCGCCTCGAAGGACAGCGCCTCGAAGCGCCCCGCGTCGGCCGCAAAGGCCTCGCGGAGATCGAAGCCGCGACCGCTCGCGGCGAAATGAGCCTGCAGTTGGGCCCAGACGGGCGAGTGATCGCAACGCTTCATCGCTCAGGCCGCCAGGATGAGCTGGTCCAGCTTGCCCGCGTCGACCGCGAACAGGCGTATGCCCTCGGCCAGCTTCTCGGTAGCCATCGCGTCCTCGTTGAGCGCGAAGCGGAAGGCCGCCTCGTCGTAGCGCACGGCCGGCTGGGCCGCCGCGCTCGCCGGGTCCAGCGCGCGGGTCAGCGGCGCGTCGCTGGCCTGCAGCTGGGCCAGCAGGTCGGGGCTGATGGTCAGCAGGTCGCAACCGGCCAGCGCCTGGATCTGGCCGACATTGCGGAAGCTCGCGCCCATCACCTCGGTAGCGATGCCGTGCTGCTTGTAGTAGCCGTAGATGCGCGCGACCGACTGCACGCCGGGGTCGTTGGCACCGGCCCTGGCGGCCTCGTCCCAGCTGCTGCCGGCCGATTTCTTGTACCAGTCGTAGATGCGGCCCACGAAGGGCGAGATCAGCTGTACCTTGGCGGCGCCGCAGGCCACGGCCTGGCAGAAGGAGAACAGCAGCGTCAGGTTGCAGCGTATGCCCTCGCGCTCCAGCTCGGCCGCCGCCTGTATGCCCTCCCAGGTCGAGGCCAGCTTGATCAGCACACGCTCGCGCGGGATGCCGGCGGCTTCGTACAGCGCGATGATGCGGCGCGCCCGCGCCACGCTGGCGGCCTGGTCAAAGCTCAGGCGCGCATCCACCTCGGTGGACACGCGGCCCGGCACGACCTTGAGGATTTCCTGACCGAAGCGCACCAGCACCTGGTCCACGATCTCGTCCAGCGGCTTGCCCCGGTGCGCGGCCACGGTCTCCTGCAGCAGCGGTGCGTAGTCGGGCGACTGCACGGCCTTCAGGATCAGCGAGGGGTTGGTGGTGGCGTCGCGCGGCGCGAACTGCGCCAGTTGCAGGAAGTTGCCGGTGTCGGCCACCACGGTGGTGAAGGACTTGAGTTGGTCGAGCTGGTTCATGTGAGCAGAAACGGCTGGGGTCACGAAAGGCAGGCCCGTATTAGAACCGTTCGCCCAGGGCGCCCGACGGCGTCTTGTGCCGCCCTTGACGTTGGCGAAGCAAGACTTGACGCGTTCTTGAGGCCCAGCGCCCTAGATTGCCAGGCATCGCCACCACCGGCCGGCGCCCGCCGGCCCCTCGTATGAGAGACATCGCCGTCATCCAGCACGAAGAGCATCAAGGTCCGGGCTTTCTGCTGAACTGTCTGCACGACCTGGGCCTGCGCACCCGCCTGCTGCGCCCCGACCTGGGCGATGCCCTGCCACGGCGCGCCAGCGACTTCGCCGGCCTGGTCGTGCTGGGCAGCGAGCACAGCGTGCATGACGACCTGGCGTGGATAGCCGCCGAACGTGCGCTGCTGGCCGACGCGCTGACCCATGACGTGCCGGTGCTCGCCCACTGCTTTGGCGCCCAGCAGCTGTCGCTGGCGGCCGGCGGCCGGGTGACGCGCAACACCTGGCCCAACATCGGCTGGTCGTCGGTCTGGGTGACGCCGCAGGCGCGCGCGCTGTTCGGCGGTGCCGAGCGTGTGGACGTCTTCAACTGGCACTACGACACCTTCGAGATTCCACGCGGTGCGCACCGCACGCTGTTCGGGCCGCACTGCCTGAACAAGGGCTTTGCACTGGGTCCGCACCTGGCCTTCCAATGCCATCTGGAAGTGACCGCGCTGGGCGTGCGGCGCTGGTGCGAGACCGGCACACTGGAACTCGCTCAGGCGCGCGGCCCGGCGGCGCAGAGCGCAAGGGAGCTGCTGACCGATCTGCCGCAGCGCACCGAGCGCCTGCACGGCCTGGCGCGGCGGGTCTACCAGCACTGGGCCCAGGGGCTGGCACGCCCGCCGCGGCTGGCCCTGCCCGCGGTGCCGCGCGCGCTGCAGTACGCGCTCTGACGCGGCCCGGATTGACCACCCAAAGAAACTCCGGCATCATGCTTTCAGAAACTTTGTTACATCGCCGGTCCTGATCGCACTGCGCGGCACCGGCACGAGGATGCAGCGCATGTCATTCGATCTCGTGTTCTTCGGCGGTACCGGCGACCTCACCTGGCGCAAGCTGATGCCGGCCCTGTTCCAGGCCTTCCGTCACGGCAAGCTGCCAGCCGGCGGCCGCATCCTCGCGGTGGCCCGCGACGACCAGACCGACGAACGCTACCGCGAATGGCTCAAGGAGCGCTTCCGCGAGGTCGAGGCCGGCAAGCGCCCCAACGACGAGGAATTCGAGCGCTTTGCGCAGCTGGTGCACTACCGGCGCATGGACCTGTCCCAGCCCGAGCACTACGCACGGCTGAAGGACTGGCTGGACGAGCGCCAGGCCGACACCGTGGTGCTCTATCTGGCCACCAGCCCTCATTTGTTCACCCAGGTCTGCGAGCAACTGGGCGAGGCCGGCCTCAACCATGACCGCGTGCGCATCGTGCTGGAGAAGCCGCTGGGCCATGACCTGGCCAGCGCCCAGGCGATCAACCAGACCGTGCGCCGCGTGTTCAAGGAGAGCCAGGCTTTCCGCATCGACCACTACCTGGGCAAGCCCTCGGTGCAGAACCTGATGGCACTGCGCTTCGGCAATGCGCTGTTCGAGCCGCTGTGGCGGCGCGAGAGCATTGCCAACATCCAGATCACGCTGGCCGAACAGCTGGGCGTCGGCACGCGCGGCGCCTTCTACGACGGCACGGGCGCGCTGCGCGACATGATCCAGAACCATGCGCTGCAACTGCTGACCATGATCGCGATGGAGCCGCCGGCCAGCAACGACGCCGACGCGATCCGCGACGAGAAGCTCAAGGTGCTGCGCGCGCTCAAGCCCTTCACGGCCGAGAGCGTGGCGCGCGATGTGGTGCGCGGCCAGTACCGCGCCGGCATGTGCGGCGGCCACCCGGTGCCGGGCTATCTGGAGGAGTCCAAGGTGCCGGCCGACAGCCGCTGCGAGACCTTTGTCGCGCTGCGCACCGAGGTCAACACCTGGCGTTGGGCCGGCGTGCCCTTCTACCTGCGCACCGGCAAGCGCCTGGCGGCGCGCGACGCGCAGATCGTCGTGAACTTCCGCCCGGTGCCGCACCAGATCTTCCCCGGCGCCAGCCAGCCCAACCGCCTGGTCATCAAGCTGCAGCCCGAGGACGGGCTGGAACTGCAGCTGCTGGCGCAGAAGGGTACGGGCCACGGCGAGCAGCTGACCCCGGTGTCGCTGGACCTGGACTTCGACAAGGCCTTTGCCACGCAGCGCGTGGGCGCCTATGAGCGCCTGCTGCTGGATGCGATCGCCGGCCGCCTGAACCTGTTCGTGCGCAGCGACGAGCAGGAGCAGGCCTGGCGCTGGGTCGAACCCATCCTGCAGGCCTGGTCACAGGACAACCAGGGCCCGCGCCACTACGCGGCCGGCTCCTGGGGTCCAGCGGCCGCCAGTGCGCTGGTTGCCCGCGACGGCTTCAGCTGGGCCGAAGAGCAGTGAGCGCCGCTGCGCAGGGCGAACGGATCGGTTCATGAGCATTCTCGAACGCGTGAAGGCCGCGCTGCCGGCGCTGCCGCCGGCGGAACAGCGTGTGGCCAAGCTGCTGCTGGCCGACGCACGCAGCTTCGCCAGCCTGCCGGTCAGCGAACTGGCGGACCGCGCCCATGTGTCCAAGCCCACCGTGGTGCGCTTCTGCCGCAGCGTGGGCTACGACGGCCTGGCCGACTTCAAGCTCAAGCTCGCGGGCAGCGTCAACGAGGGCGTGCCCTTCGTGCACCGCGCGGTCGACGAAGACGACAAGCCCGGCGACATCATCGTGAAGGTGGTGGACAACGCGGTCGCCGCCCTTCTGCACTACCGCAATGACGCGGCGGGCCATGCCTACGAGCGTGCGATCGCGGCGCTGGCCGACGCGGCCCAGCATGGCCGGCGCATCGAGTTCTATGGCGTGGGCAATTCCGGCATCGTGGCGCAGGACGCGCAGCACAAGTTCTTCCGGCTGGGCGTGAACACGGCCGCCACCAGCGACGGCCATGTGCAGCTGATGAGTGCCACCATGCTGCAGCCGGGCGACTGCGCGGTCATCATCAGCAATTCCGGCCGCAGCCGCGACCTGCTGGATGCTGCCGAGATCGCGCGCAAGAAGGGCGCGACCATCATCATCATCACGGCCAGCGCCTCGCCGCTGGCCCAGCTGGCGCTGGGGCCCAGCCAGATCCTGCTGGCGGTGGACCACCCCGAGGACTTCGACCGCTACAGCCCCATGGTGTCGCGACTGCTGCACCTGATGGCGGTGGACATCCTGACCACCGGCGTGGCGCTCAAGCTAGGACAGCAGCTGCGCCCCATGCTGCAGGAGATCAAGAAGAACCTGCGCGCCAAGCGCTACGCCGGCTGAGCGCCGGCGTTCGGGTTCAGGCCGCGGCGGCCGCGGCCGGCCACAGCAGTTCGCTGACGCCGTAGACCCGGGCCAGCTCCTGCAGCTTGGCCGGCGCGTCGTCCAGCTTCAGCGCCAGGCCTTGCTCCGTGCACAAGCGTGCTGCGCTCAGCAGCAGGCTCAGCGCGGAGGAGTCGAAGTCGGTCAGCGGCGCCGCCGACAGACGCAGCTCCACGCCGGCACCGGCCTTGACCTGGGCAGCCTCGGCAGCCAGCGCGCGCGACAGTTCAGCCCAGGCCTGGCGGGCCCCCGCCATGCGCAAGCGCGCCGGCAACTGCAGCATGGCTCAGCCCTTGGCGGCCGGTGCGGCGGCCTTGGCGTTCTTGTCGGCCAGGCTCTTGATCAGGCCGTCGATGCCGTTGGCGCCGATCTCCTGCGCAAAGCTGTTGCGGTACTGGTCCGCCAGCCAGATGCCCAGCACGTTCACGTCATAGATGCGCCAGCCAGCGGGCGTCTTCTCCAGGCGGTAGTCCAGCTGGATGGGGTCGCCCTTGCCACGCACCTCGGTGCGCACGACGACGTCGGTGTCCTCGGGCGCAGCACGCAGCGGCTTGAGGCCAATGGTCTGGTCCTTCACCTGGGTCAGCGCGCCGGCATAGGTGCGCATCAGCAGGGTCTTGAACTCGGCCTGCAGGCGGTTCTGCTGGTCCGGCGTGGCCTGGCGCCAGAAGCGGCCGACGGCGGACGCGGTCATGCGCTGGAAGTCCACGTAGGGCATGATCTTGGTGTCGACCAGCGTGATGATCTTGCTGACATCACCGCCCTGGATGGCCTTGTCGGCCTTCACGGCCTCGATGGTTTCCAGGGACAGCTGGCGAATCAGCAGATCGGGCGCGCTGGCATCGGCCGCCTGGGCGCCGTGCACCAGGCCCAGGCCCAGCGCGGCCACCGCAAACACGCGGCGCAGGGAAGTCGGCAGTTTCATGATGTCGCTTTCTTTCAAGAGAGACAGGCACTCAACGCGCCGGCCCCGGATTCGGTTCACTTGGCCGCCGCGGACGCCGGCTCGGTGGGCTTGCTGACGGTGGGCGCGGAGGCCGGGGCAGCCGGAGCCGCCGGTGCGGCTGCCGACGCCGGCGATGCCGGCACCAGCACCTCGACTTCGTCGTCGTCGTCGAAGCTGCCGCGGCGCTGCAGGTAGGCGTCGCGGTAGAAGGTGTACTTGTCGAGCGCGATGTCTTCCAGCATCTCGCCGGCGCGCAGGAAGTTGGCGCGCGTGTTGATCGCGTTCAGTATCGTCACGCCGACCTTTTCCTTGCCGTGGTCGAACACCACGGCGGGCGAGGCCTGCAGATCGAAGGGCAACGCGAGTGAGTCACGCACCGACGACGGGCCCAGGATGGGCCACACGATGTAGGCCCCGGTACCCATGCCCCAGCGGCCGAAGGTCTTGCCCAGGTCCTGGCTGTTCTTCTCCAGGCCCGCCTCGCTGGCCACGTCGAACAGACCCAGGATACCGAAGGTCGAGTTCACCGCGACCCGCATGCCCTGCTCCAGGCCCGACTTGAAACGCCCCTGCAGGAACAGGTTGACCGTGGACCAGGCGTCGCCGATGTTGCCGAAGAAGTTGCCTATGCCCTTGCGCACGGTCGATGGCACAACCTCGGAATAGGCCGTGGCCACCGGCTTCAGCACGTTTTCATCCACCTTCTCGTTGAAGGAGAAGACCTTGCGGTTCCAGGACTCCCACGGGTCCAGCTTCTGGCCCTTGGAGCCCACGGCGTTCTTGATGGTCGCGCAACCCACCAGCGCGAACGCCAGCAGCACGACAGTCAGCGCACGCAACAGTTGATTCATGGCTTGCCTCCGGCAGGTGCAGCACTGCCCATATCGGCGGCCTTGCTATTGATGAACTGGCCGATCAGGTTCTCCAGAACCACGGCACTCTGGGTCTGCTTGATCACGTCGCCGGCGACGAGGTTCTTCTCGTCCGCACCGGGCTCCAACCCGATGTACTGCTCGCCCAGCAGGCCCGAGGTCAGGATCTTGGCCGAGCTGTCCTTGGGGAACAGCACGCCCTTTTGCAGATTGATGACCACGCGCGCCTGGAAGGTGCGGTCGTCGAAGTTGATGGACTCGACGCGGCCAATGACCACGCCGGCGCTCTTCACCGCGGCGCGCGGCTTGAGCCCGCCGATGTTGTCGAAGCGCGCCGTGACCTGGTAGGTCTCGTCGAAATTCAGACTCAGCAAGTTGCCGGCCTTCAGTGCCAGAAACAGCAGCGCGGCGCCACCGATCAGCACGAACAGGCCGACCCAGACATCGTGTCGAGAGGACTGCATCGTTGTTCTACCTCATCCCGTCAAATCGAAAACATCATCGCGGTGAGCATGAAGTCCAGCGCCAGCACGGCCAGCGAGGACAGCACCACGGTGCGGGTGGTGGCGGCCGACACGCCCTCGGGCGTGGGCTTGCAGGCATAGCCCTGCAGCAACGCGATGAAGGTCACGGTCACGCCGAACACCAGGCTCTTGATCACGCCATTGCCCACATCGGCAAACACCTCGACCCCGCCCTGCATCTGCGACCAGAACGCGCCGGGGTCGATGCCGATCAGCGGCACGGCCACCAGCCAGCCCCCGATGATGCCCACGGCCGAGAACACCGCGGCCAGCAAGGGCATCGCGATGAAACCGGCCCAGAAGCGCGGCGCCAGCACCCGCTGCAGCGGGTCCACCGCCATCATCTCCATGGCCGTCAGCTGCTCGCCGGCCTTCATCAGACCGATCTCGGCGGTCAGCGAGGTGCCAGCCCGGCCGGCGAACAGCAGCGCGGTCACCACCGGCCCCAGTTCGCGCACCAGGCTCAGCGCCACCAGCAGACCCACCGCCTCGGCCGAGCCGTAGCGCTGCAGCGTGTAATAGCCCTGCAGCGCCAGCACGAAGCCGACGAACAGGCCCGACACGCCGATGATGGACAGCGAGCGATTGCCCAGATAGAAGACCTGCTCGCGCACCAGCACGAAGCGGGTCAGCGCACGCGGCGAGCGCGCCAGCAGCGCGACGAACAGCCGGGCCGACGCGCCCAGATCGATCAGCGTGCGGCGCAGCGCCGTGCCGATGCGGGTGGCGAAGCCCATCATGCGTCCACCCCGAAATCTTCCGCGACCGGCCGCGCCGGCTGGTGAAAGCGCACCGGGCCATCCGGCTCGGCCCGCACGAACTGGCGCACCAGCGGATCCTCGCTGTGGCGCAACTCCTCCGGCGTGCCTTGGGCCACCACGCGGCCGTTGGCGATCATGGCCACCTGGTCCGCGATGCCGAAGGTCTCGTGCAGGTCATGCGACACGATGACGCTGGTCAGGCCCAGCGCGTCGTTCAGGTCACGGATCAACCGGGCCGCAATGCCCAGCGAGATCGGATCCAGGCCCGCGAAGGGCTCGTCATACAGCACCAGGTCAGGGTCCAGCGCGATCGCACGCGCCAGCGCCACCCGGCGCGCCATGCCTCCGGACACCTCGGAAGGCATCAGGTCGCGCGCGCCGCGCAGGCCCACCGCATTGAGCTTCATCAGCACCAGGTCGCGGATCATGGACTCGGGCAGGTCCGTGTGCTCGCGCAGCGGGAAGGCCACGTTCTCGAACACCGACAGGTCGGTAAACAGCGCGCCGAACTGAAACAGCATGCCCATGCGACGCCGCACGGCGTAGAGACCCGCCAGATCCAGCGGCGCGAGGTCCTGACCGTCGAACAACACCTGACCCGACATCGGGTTGATCTGCCGGCCCAGCAGGCGCAGCACCGTGGTCTTGCCGCCACCCGAGGTACCGATCAGCGCCAGCACCTTGCCGCGCTCCAGCGTCAGGTTGACGCCGTCGAGGATCACGCGGTCGCCATAGCCGCAGCGGACATTGCGCAACTCAATCAGCGGTGGCGTGTGGGCGGACTGCACGGGTTAGGCCAAAACAAAGGGCGCCATGATAGGGGAAACACTGTCCCGCCTCTGGCGCAGTGCAGCAAAAGCCCGGGGACTGCTGACAATACCTGTCGGCAGCCTCGTTCACGCCCGCTTACGCGGGGCCACAAACTGTCACCAGCGGAGCCCGGTCGCGGCGTGCGGCAGTTCACGAATCGCCGCCCACCGCTGACCAACGTCTGGCGCGCCACGACGAGCGGTCAACGCCCCTGGACCACCCACACCACAATATCCCCATGCCAGCCTCGAGCTTCCGTATGCGCACTCCACCGATCCACGTCCGCGGCTTCACGCTGATCGAGCTGATGATCACCGTGGCCATCATCGCCATCCTGGCGGCCGTGGCCGTGCCGCAGTACACCGACTACGTGACCCGGGGCCGCATCCCGGACGCCACCTCGGGCCTGGCGGCCAAGCGGGTGCAGATGGAGCAGTACTTCCTGGACAACCGCACCTATTCGGGCGCCCCGGCCTGCAGCAGCGACACCCAGACCAGCCCTTACTACACCTTCTCCTGCTCCGGCGCGGACGCCACCAGCTTCACGCTGCAGGCCGTCGGGCGGGGTGCGATGACAGGCTTCACCTACACGGTGAACCAGAACGACACCAAGACCACGACGATCAGCAATGTGAGCGGCTGGACCGGCAACAGCAGCTGCTGGGTCATCAAGAAGGGCGGCGTGTGCTGAGCCTGCGTCGCCAGCACGGCGTCAGCCTCATCGAGCTGATGGTGGTGGTGACCATCGCCGGCATCGCGCTGGCGGTGGCCATCCCCAGCTTCGGCAACTGGCTGGCCGGCACGCGCGTGCGCAGCACGGCCGAGGGCCTGCTGGCCGGGCTGCAATACGCAAAGAGCGAGGCCACCAGTCGCAACACCCAGGTGCGCTTCCAACTGACCGACACGCTGGACGCCAGCTGCCAGCTCAGCACCACCGGCCTGAACTGGGTGGTGGACCTGGTCGATGCCGATGCCAGCGCCGACCTGGTGACCAACGCCTGCAACGCCGCCCCCGACGACTCGACCGCCCCCAGCATGCTGATGAAGCGCGCCAACGAAGTGGGCAACGGCACCAACGTCGTGGCCTCGGTGAACCAGGTGGTGTTCAACGGCCTGGGCCGGCAGGTGGTGGTCGCGCCGGCCACCACCACTTCCACCGTGACCATCAACATCAGCTCCACCGCGGGCGCGTGCGCGGCGGACGGCGGCCCCATCACCTGTCTGCGCCTGCTGGTGTCGCCCGCCGGCCAGATCCGCATGTGCAACCCCAAGCTCGCCAGCAGCGACCCGCAGGGATGTTGAGCATGAAGCGCGCCCCCAACTCCCGCTGCCAACAAGGCGTGCTGCTGCTGGAAGTGCTGATCGCGCTGCTGATCTTCGCGTTCGGCGTGCTGGGCCTGATCGGCCTGCAGTCGCGCGCGGCCCAGGAATCCGGCCAGGCCAAGTACCGGGCCGACGCGACGCTGCTGGCCAATGATCTGCTGGGCCAGATGTGGCTGTCCGACCGCACCGCCGCCACGCTGGCCGCCAACTTCGGCAGCGCGGGCAGTGGCGGCGCCCGCTACAACACCTGGAAGGCTCGCGTGGCGGACGCGCTGCCCGGCGCGGGCAGCAACCCGCCCACGGTCACCTTCACGACCGTCCAGCCGCTGAATGCCATCGTGGCCGGCGCGGCCGTGCCGGCCACCGGCCTGCCCCCCAGCGTGCAGGTGACGATCACCATGTTCTGGAAAGCGCCCGGCGAACGCAGCACCGACCCGGCCCACAGCATCGTGCTGGTCAACGAAATCCGATGATGCGACGCCCCACCCTCCCCCTGCTGCGCGCGCGCGGCGTCAGCCTGATCGAGCTGCTGGTCGGCATCGTCGTCGCGATGGCGGCCGTGCTGGTCATCATGCAGATGTTCCGCATGGCCGAGGGCATGCGCCGCTCCACCGCGGGCGGGGATGATGCCCAGACCACCGGTGCGATCGCGCTGAGCCTGCTGCAGCGCGATCTGCGCCAGGCCGGCCAGGGCCTGATGAATCCGCAGATGCTGGGCTGTGCGCTCACGCTGCCCAACACCAACACCGTGCCCCTGCTGGCACCGCTGCTGATCAACCCGGCCGGCATCCCGGCGGGCGACGCCAACACGGACGTGCTGCTGGTGTCCTATGGCGCCGGAGACAGCTCCCCCGAGGGCAGCCTGATCAGCGCCCAGCCCACGGCCACCAGCTACGCGGTGACCGCGCCGCTGTCCTTCCAGGTTACCGATCGCATCATCATCACCACGCCCACCCGAGCCTTCCCCTGCACGCTGAACCTGACCGGTCTGACCGCAGCGCCGGCCGGCGGGCTGATTTCGGTTCAGACGGCCGTAGCCAGTGCGTCCAACGGCGTGGTCTTCAATCTGGGCCCGGCGCCGCGCTTCATCGCCTACGCGGTGCGCGGTGCCCGCCTGACCGCCTGTGACTTCATGGCCCAGAACTGCACCAGCAGCGACGCGGCCAACTGGACCGAGGTGGCCGACAACATCGTCAGCCTGCGTGCGCTGTATGCGCAGGACACGGCGGCCCCGCGCAACGGCCGGGTGGGCGTGTACAACCAGACCACACCCACAATGAGTGCCGCCACCAGCTGGTGCGCGCTGACCCGCATCGTCGGTGTGAGCCTCACGCTGGTGGCCCGCAACCGCCAGCCCGAGAAGGACAACGTGGCGGCCTCGGCGCCGACCTGGTCCGGCCAGGCCTCAGCGCCCATCTCGCTGGGCGGCAGCGACGCCACCAAGTACCGCTACAAGACCTTCGAGACCACCATACCGCTGCGCAACACGCCGGGTGCCAACGAGCCGGCCTTCCTGTCATGCTGAGCCCTCGTCCGACTTCCCATAGCCAGCACGGCCTGGTGCTGGTGCTGGCGCTCATCGTGCTGGCCGCGCTGTCGCTGGCGGCGGTGGGCATGATGCGCGGCGTGTTCGGCAGCAACCGTGTCGCCGGCAACCTGGCCTACCAGCAGGCGGTGGTTCAGGCGGCCGACGTGGGCATAGAGCGCGCCGTGGCCTGGCTGGAGCAGCAGTCCACCGCCACCCAGGCGCCCACCAGCGCCGGGGCCACGCCGCTGCCACTGAACGCGCTCTACAACACCATCGTCAACAACCCGGCCAACCCGGCCGCGCTCTACAACTACAGCGCCACCCGGGCCGACCCGAACGCCACGCAGACCTGGCAATCCTTCTGGGACGCGCAGGCCAATGCCGGGTTGACCAACACGCTGGCCACGGATGCCAATGGCAACCAGGTGAGCTTTTTGATTCAGCGCCTGTGCTCCAACGCTGGAGCGCCCGCCAACGCCGGCTGCGAGGCCGCCCCGACCTTGCCGGCCGCAGTGGCCAACAGTTCCAAGTCCAGCACGCTGAAGCTGCGCCAAGCCGGCCAAGTCTATTACCGCATCACGGTGCGGGTGCAAGGCCCGCGCAACGCCACCAGCTTCATCCAGGCCGTCGTCGCGATCTGACGCGACGCCTCTCCCCACGAGGTGCCCACCATGCTTCGCATCCGCTACTGCCTCCTCTCCCTGCTGCTGGGCGCCAGCCTGGCCCAGGCGGCCGTCACCGACGTCGCCCAGTTGCCGCTGATCATCTCCAACCAGGACGGCGTGAAGGCCAACCTGCTGTTCGTGCTGGATGACTCGGGGTCCATGAACTTCGACTTCCTGCCCGACCACATCAACGGCAACGATGGCGCCACGGGCGCCAACCCGGCCCTGTGCCGCAGCGTCGGCGCCACCGGCACCAACAGCGGCACCTTCGCCAATGCCTGCTGTCAGAACGGCGACGAGAGCAATGCCTGTTGGACCGGCACGCCCCCGTTTGCCAAGACCGCCCACCCCCCCTTCCTGGCGGCGGGCTTCAACGGCATGGCCTATGACCCGGCAGTGACCTATTCACCCCCGGTGAAGTCGGATGGCACCTACTGGGCCACGCAGAACCGCAGCAATACGTCGACCTGGAGTTCGGTGAAGAACGACGCCTACGAGGTGCAGAACACCAGCTCCATCAACCTGCTCACGCAGTTTCCGGACACCGAATGGTGCACCGACACCAACTACACCGACTGCCTGCGCAACGACAACTACGTACTACCCGGCACGGTCAACGGCAAGAACTACACGACCTACCACGCCACCACGGCGAAGGGCAGTGGCTCGGTGGCCAGCGGCGCGCCGGACAGCGCGACGGTCAGCACGCGGGACTTCGGGCCGCACTACTACGACATCAACACGCCGGAGTACTGCAACGACATCGACCTGCGCGACTGCCGCATGGGGGCGACAACCAGCTACAACATCCCGGCCAAGGTGCGCTGGTGCAATTCGGATGCAAACGCACGGCTGCTGCAGCCTGCGGTCGCCGCCTGCCAGGCGGTACGCAATGGCACCTTCAAGTACCCGCGCTTCCCGACCAAGTATTTCTCGGCCAGCACCGGCAATCCGGCCAGCGTGACGATTGCGCTGTCGGTCGCCAATTGCAGCACCGGCAAGAACCCCAAGACCGTGGCCGTACAGTCGGTGATCGTCAACGGCGTGGACCTGCTGGGTGGCACGGCCACGGGTGCCACGGCGGCCGCCAACACGCTGGCCAGCAACCTCGCGACCGGCATCAACGCCAAGACCGCGAGCACCGGCTACAGCGCCACGGCCAGCAATTCATCGCTCACCATCAGCGCGCCGCTGTCGGCCGGCAACTTCACCGGCACGGCCAAGCTCAGCGCGACCAGCAACTCCAGTTGCAGCTTCTCGCCAGCCACCAGCCCGGCCTTTTCCAACTACGTGACGCCGACGTCCAGCTACTACCCCGGCAGCTTCCAGCGCGTGGACATCACGCCGGGCACCACAAACAACCCCAACACCTTCGTGCGGCCGGTCAGCCGCAAGGACTGCGCCGGCATTGCCGCACTCCCCGCCAACAGCACGGCCACCACCGGCAACTGCAGCTATGACGAGGAGATGACCAACTTCGCGAACTGGTGGACCTACTACCACTCGCGCATGCAGTCCATGAAGTCGTCGGCCGCCTCGGCCTTTGGCTCGCTGGGCAGCAACCGGCGCGTGGGCTATATGAGCATCAACAACGCGACCGGCAGCGACTTCCTCAATCTCGACACCTTCGACGGCACGCAGCGCACCAACTGGTTCGCCAAGCTCAAGGCCGCCAGGCCCAGCGGCGGCACGCCGCTGCGCACCGCGCTGTCCGATGCGGGCCGACTCTTTGGCGGACAGATGAACGGCAACAGCTTCAAGGGCGGGACCGTCAAAGACCCCATGCAGTACTCCTGCCAGCGCAACTTCACGGTGCTGTCCACCGACGGCTTCTGGAACGAAACCGCCAACCCCAAGCGCCTGGACGGCTCGACCGATATTGGTGACCAGGATGGCAACCTGGACCGCCCCATGCTGGATGGCAACAAGACCGGCAACACGCTGGCCGACGTCGCCGCCTACTACTACAACACCGACCTGCGCACCGGTACCACCGGCGCGGGCGTGTGCGTGAGCAAGGATGGCGCCGACCTGTGCGGCAATGGCAACTCTTCAGAGACCATCAGCTTCCAGCGCATGTTCACCTTCACACTGGGTCTGGGTGCATCGGGCTATATGCAGTTCGCCCCCAGCTACCTGAGTGGTGGGGCCAAGGACTTTGAGGCCGTGAAGAACGGCACCGCTGCGGATCCTGCCGCGGGCGTGTGCAGTTGGCAGACCAGCGGCACCTGCAACTGGCCCATGCCGGAAAGCAACAAGCTGACCGCCGTGGACGACCTCTGGCACGCGGCGGTCAATGGCCATGGCACCTACTTCAGTGCGTCTAACCCGACGACGCTGTACAGCGGCCTGACCAGCGCACTGGCCTCCATAGGCGGCGCAGCGGCGGCGGCGGCGGCGGCCACGACCAGCAACCCCAACGTCGCCTCGGGTGACAACCAGGTCTTCCTGTCCAACTTCCAGTCCGCCGACTGGACCGGCGAGCTCAAGGCCCAGAGCATCGACCTGGACACCGGCGCGGTGAAGGCCGAGGTCAGCTGGGCAGCCCAGACCCTGGTGGACACCAACAACCAGCGCAGGCTGCTGATGCACGACAGCGGCACGGGTGCCGCCGCCAGCAAGCTCAAGGTCTTCAATTGGGATGGGCTGAGCAGCAGCGAACAGACCTATTTCAACAAGGCCTGGATCACGGCCGCCACCAACAGTGGCAATACCAATCCAGCGCTCAGCCAGTTCTGCAGCGGTGCCGCCTACTGCCTCAGCGGCGATGCCCAGAACAGTGCTAGCGGCAAGCCGCTGGTGGACTACCTGGCCGGCGACCGCAGCAACGAGGGCGACCTGAACGCAGCCGGCAAGTACTTCCGCCAGCGCGTGCATGTGCTGGGCGACATCGTGAACTCCGAGGCGGTCTATGTGGCCAAGTCGCTGGTCGACTATGTCGACGCCGGGTACTCCAGCTTCGCCGCCCAGCAGGCCAGCAACACGCCCATGATCTATGTGGGCGCCAACGACGGCATGCTGCATGCCTTCAATGCGCAAACCGGCGCCGAGGTCTGGGCCTTCATCCCGACCGAGGTGCTGCCCAAGCTCTACCTGCTGGCCGACAAGCAGTACGCGGCCAACCACCAGTATTTCGTCGATGGCACGCCGGTCGTGCAGGACGTGAAGATCAATGGCAACTGGCGCACCATCCTCGTCAGCGGCCTGGGCGCGGGCGGCCGCAGCTACTTTGCGCTGGACATCACCACGCCCAGCTCGCCCCAGCTGCTGTGGGAGTTCAAGGACAGCAACCTGGGCCTGACGCTGGGCAAGCCGGAGATCGGCAAGCTGGCCAACGGCACCTGGGTGGTGATGTTCGGCTCGGGCTACAACAACACCGCCGACGGCAAGGGCAGGCTCTACGTGCTGGACGCTGGCACCGGCATACCGGCCATCCCGACCCTGGTGACCAGCCAGGGCAGCTCGGCCACGCCGGCAGGCCTGGCCCACATCCGTGCGTGGGTGGACAACAGCCTCACCGACAACACCATCCAGCGCGTCTACGGCGGCGACAACCTTGGCAACCTGTGGCGCTTCGACGTGAACGACAACGTCGGCGCCCCCGGCCGCGAAGCCCTGCTGCTGGCCACGCTGAGCAATGGCGATGGCGTGGTCCAGCCCATCACCTCGCGCCCGGAACTGGGCCAGGTGGGCAACTATGTGATGGTCTTCGTGGGCACCGGGCGCTACCTGGGCATGAGCGACCTGGGCAACACCGATGTGCAGAGCATCTACGGCATCAAGGACCCGATGACCGACACCGGCATAGGCAACCCGCGCAACACCGCCAACAAGTTCGTGCAGCAGACGCTCACCAGCACAGACTCGGGCGGCAACGCGCTGAAGTGCCCCACCGGCTCCAGCGCCTGCACCTCGGGGCAGGTGGTGCGCACCAACAGCAACAAGAATGTGAACCTGGCAGAGGACGGCGGCTGGTTCGTGGACCTGCCGCTGTCGCGCGAACGGGTCAATGTGGACCCGCAGCTGGCACTGGGCACGCTGGTCGTGAACTCCAACGTGATCTCCCAGGGCGACCTGTGCAAGGTGGGCGGCAGCTCCTGGGCCAACTTCTTCAACTACGCGACCGGCGGCTCGGTGGACTCGGCCCAGGGCGTGACCAGCGTGTCGCTGGGCGATGCGATCGCGACCCGCCCCTCGCTGATCCGACTGCCCAACAACAAGGTGGTCAGCATCACGCGACTCTCCGACGTGAGCACCGCGGTGACACCCACACCGACCGCCAACGTGGCCGGGGCGACGCGCCGCCTGTCCTGGCGCGACCTGCTGCAACAGTGATCGCCGGGTGAGCATCACCCGCCCGGTTGCGCTGTGCGGCGCCCTGGCCCTGGCGCTGCATGCCGCCGTGCTGTTCTGGCACGGTGGCGGCAGCGGCAGCAAGCCAGGCGGGGGCGCCCATGCGGCGCTGCTGGCGCGTCGCGTCGAGCTGCCGCCCGAGGCATCGCCGCAGGCGCCAGAACCAGCCCGCCCGACGCCCAGCGATGAGGCGTCGGCAAACATGGCCGGTGCCGCAAACGAGCTGAAGCCGGCCGCCGCCTCTCCGATGGCAGAGGCAACCGTGGGCGACGATGAACCGCCGCAGTTCGACACGGCTGCGCCACGGCTGGAATTGCCGGATGCCGCCATGCCCGCCAGCGGCGTGCAGGTGCGTGTCTATGTGCGGCTGGACGCCGAGGGCCGCCCCCAGACGGTCAGCGCCGCCAGCACCGACCCCGAGGCCCCCAAGGCCTACCGCAGCATGACCGAGCGCGTGCTCGGCGAGGCCCGCTGGCGGGCCAGCGGAGCACCGCAGGCACACTGCCTGCTGGCCCGCTTTGCGGCCGACGGCTCACCGCCCCGGCTGGGCTGGCTGCCCGGGCTGGCTGCGAATGCGGGCCGCTGTCTCAGCGGTCCCCTGCCCCAGGCCCGGGCCCTGCCCGACGGCCCGGGCTGAGGCCTCAGCGCGGCAGCGCCGACACCCCCATCAGGTACTCGTCCACCGCACGCGCGGCCTGGCGGCCCTCGCGTATGGCCCAGACCACCAGGCTCTGGCCGCGGCGCATGTCGCCGGCGGCGAACACCTTGTCGACATTGGTCTTGTAGGCCGCCGCACCCTCGGTCGCGGCCTTGCCGTTGCCGCGGGCGTCCTTGTCGACCCCGAAGGCGTCCAGCACGGTCGCCACCGGTGCGGTGAAGCCCATGGCCAGCAGCGCCAGGTCGGCCTTGATGATCTGCTCGCTGCCCTCGACCTCGGTCATGCGGCCGCCCTCCCACTTGAGGCGCACGGTCTTCACGCCGGTCAGCTTGCCCTTCTCGCCGACAAACTCCTTGGTGGCGATCGCGAACTCGCGCTCGCAGCCCTCCTCATGGCTGCTGGAGGTGCGCAGCTTGATGGGCCAGTAGGGCCAGGTCATGGGCCGGTCTTCCACCTCGGGCGGCTGGGGCAGCAGCTCGAACTGGGTGACGCTCTTGGCGCCATGGCGGTTGCTGGTGCCCACGCAATCGCTGCCGGTGTCGCCACCGCCGATGACGACCACATGCTTGCCATCCGCGCGCAGCTGGCCCTTGAGCTTGTCGCCCGCATTGACCTTGTTCTGCTGCGGCAGGAACTCCATCGCAAAGTGCACGCCGGCCAGGTCACGACCCGCCACCGGCAGGTCGCGCGAGGTCTCGGCGCCGCCGGCCAGCAGCACCGCGTCGAACTCGGCCTTCAGGTCCTCGGCCGACACGCTCTCCTTGGCCCAGTTGGTGACCTTGCTTTCCGGGCCTTGGGCCGGCAGGCTGCCGACCAGCACGCCGGTGCGGAAGCTCACGCCCTCGGCCTGCATCTGCTCGACGCGGCGGTCGATGTGGGACTTCTCCATCTTGAAGTCGGGAATGCCGTAGCGCAGCAGGCCGCCCACACGGTCGTTCTTCTCGAACACCGTCACCTCGTGACCCACACGCGCCAGTTGCTGCGCGGCCGCCAGGCCAGCGGGGCCGGAACCGATCACGGCCACCTTCTTGCCGGTCTTGACGGCCGGCGGCAGCGGCTTCACCCATCCCTCGGCCCAGCCGCGGTCGATGATGGCGTGCTCTATGGACTTGATGCCCACCGCGTCGTCGTTCACGTTCAGCGTGCAGGCCGCCTCACAGGGCGCGGGGCAGATGCGGCCGGTGAACTCGGGGAAGTTGTTGGTGCTGTGCAGCACGGTCAGCGCCAGCTTCCAGTCCTCGGGCCGGCCCTTGTAGACCAGGTCGTTGAAGTCCGGGATCACGTTGTTGACCGGGCAGCCGTTGTTGCAGAACGGCGTGCCGCAGTCCATGCAGCGCGCGCCCTGCACCTTGGCCTGTTCGACGTTGAGGCCGATGACGAATTCCTTGTAGTTCTTGACCCGCGCGGCGACCGGCTCGTAGCCCTCGTCCAGACGCTCGTATTCCATGAAGCCGGTGACTTTTCCCATGGCTTGACTCCTTAGACCTTGGCGGCAGCAGGCGCCTTGGCCTGCGCAATGGTGGTGGCAGCTTCCTTGGCGGCATTGAGCTCGCCCAGCGCGCGGCGGTACTCGTTGGGGAAGACCTTCACGAACTTGGCGCGCGACTCGGCCCAGTGGTCCAGGATGTCGCGGGCGCGCTGGCTGCCGGTCCAGCGGTGGTGATCCTCGATCAGCTTCTTCAGGATGGCCTCGTCGGTCTGCGTCTCGGCATCGGGCTTGAGCTTGTGCCACAGCGCACGATCCTGCGAGGCCTGCTGGTCTTCGGCGGACTGCAGCTTCTCCAGCGTGACCATGCTGGTGTTGCAGCGCTTCGCGAACTGGCCGTCCTCGTCAAAGATGTAGGCGATGCCGCCGCTCATGCCGGCCGCGAAGTTGCGGCCGGTCTTGCCCAGCACCGCGACGGTGCCGCCGGTCATGTACTCGCAGCCGTGGTCGCCCGTGCCCTCCACCACCGCGGTCGCGCCCGACAGGCGCACCGCGAAGCGCTCGCCCGCCACGCCGCGGAAGAAGGCCTCGCCGCGGGTCGCGCCGTACAGCACGGTGTTGCCCACAATGATGTTCTTGGTCGCGTCACCGCGGAAGTCGATGCTGGGGCGCACCACCACGCGGCCGCCCGACAGGCCCTTGCCGGTGTAGTCGTTCGCGTCACCGATCAGGTAGAGCGTGATGCCCTGGGCCAGGAAGGCGCCGAAGCTCTGGCCACCCGTGCCCTCCATCTGGATGAAGATGGTGTGGTCCGGCAGGCCTTCCGGGCGGCGGCGGATCAGCTCACCCGACAGCATGGCGCCCACGGTGCGGCGCACATTGGTGACCTCCTGCATGAACTGCACCTTCTCGCCCTTCTCGAAGGCGGGCAGGCATTTCTCGATCAGCTTCACGTCCAGCGCGCGGTCCAGCCCATGGTCCTGCACATCGTTGTGGATGCGGGCCACGTCGGCGGGCAGCTCGGGGCGGTAGAAGATGCGAGAAAAGTCCAGGCCCTTGGCCTTCCAGTGCGTGATGGCCTTCTTGGTGTCCAGCCAGTCGCTGCGGCCGATCAGCTCCTCGAACTTGCGCACGCCCAGCTGCGCCATGATCTGGCGCGCTTCCTCGGCGACGAAGAAGAAGTAGTTGATGACGTGCTCGGGCCGACCGCTGAACTTCTTGCGCAGGGTCGGGTCTTGCGTGGCCACGCCCACCGGGCAGGTGTTGAGGTGGCACTTGCGCATCATGATGCAGCCCTCCGCCACCAACGGCGCGGTCGCGAAGCCGAATTCGTCGGCGCCCAGCAGCGCGCCGATGACCACGTCGCGGCCGGTCTTCATCTGGCCGTCGGCCTGCACGCGCACGCGGCCGCGCAGGCGGTTCAGCACCAGGGTCTGCTGCGCCTCGGCCAGGCCCAGCTCCCAGGGCGTGCCGCAATGCTTGATGGAGCTCCAGGGCGAGGCACCGGTTCCGCCGTCGTGGCCGGCGATGACGATGTGGTCGGCCTTGGCCTTGGCCACGCCGGTCGCGATGGTGCCCACACCCACTTCGGACACCAGCTTCACCGAGATGTCGGCGCGGCTGTTGACGTTTTTCAGGTCGTGGATCAGCTGGGCCAGGTCCTCGATGGAATAGATGTCATGGTGGGGCGGCGGGCTGATCAGGCCCACGCCCGGCACCGAGTAGCGCAGGAAGCCGATGTACTCGCTGACCTTGCCGCCCGGCAGCTGGCCGCCCTCGCCGGGCTTGGCACCCTGGGCCATCTTGATCTGGATCTGGTCGGCACTGACCAGGTATTCGGTGGTCACACCGAAGCGGCCCGAGGCCACCTGCTTGATCCTGGAGCGCAGGCTGTCGCCGGCGTTCAGGCTGTAGTCGGCCTCGACCACCTTGTCGCCCAGGATGCCGGCCAGCGTCGCGCCCGCGTTGATGGGGATGCCCTTCAACTCGTTGCGGTAGCGGGCCGGGTCCTCACCGCCCTCGCCGGTGTTGCTCTTGCCGCCGATGCGGTTCATCGCCACCGCCAGCGTCGCGTGCGCCTCGGTGGAGATGGAGCCCAGCGACATCGCGCCGGTGGCGAAGCGCTTCACGATCTCGCTCGCGGGCTCGACCTCCTCCAGCGGAATGGCCTTGCTGGGGTCGAACTTGAACTCGAACAGGCCGCGCAGCGTCATGTGGCGCTTGCTCTGGTCGTTGATGAGCTGCGCGTATTCCTTGTAGGTCTCGAACTTGCCGCCGCGCACCGAGTGCTGCAGCTTGGCGATCGCGTCCGGCGTCCACATGTGCTCCTCGCCGCGGGTGCGCCAGGCGTATTCGCCGCCGGCGTCCAGCATCTCGGCCAGCACCGGGTCATCACCGAAGGCCGCCTCGTGCATGCGGATGGCTTCCTTGGCGACCTCGAACACGCCGATGCCGCCCACCTGCGTGGGCGTACCGCGGAAGTACTTCTCGACGAAGTCCGCCTTGAGGCCAATGGCCTCGAAGATCTGCGCGCCGCAGTAGGACATGTAGGTCGAGATGCCCATCTTGGACATGATCTTGGACAGGCCCTTGCCCACCGCCTTGATGTAGTTGTAGCGGGCCTGTTCGGCGCTCAGCTTGGCGGGCAGCTCGTCGCGCATGCCGTCCAGCGTTTCCAACGCGAGGTAGGGGTGGATGGCCTCGGCGCCATAGCCGGCCAGCACCGCGAAGTGGTGCACCTCGCGGGCCGAACCGGTCTCGACCACCAGGCCGGCCGTGGTGCGCAGGCCCTCGCGCACCAGGTGGTGGTGCACGGCCGACAGCGCCAGCAGCGCGGGGATGGCGATGCGCTCACGGCCCAGCGCACGGTCCGTGATGATGAGGATGTTGTGGCCGGTCTTGATCGCGTCCACCGCCGACGCGCACAGCGAGGCCAGCTGCGCCTCCACACCGTCGCAGCCCCACTCACGCGGGTAGGTGATGTCCAGCTCGAAGGGCTTGAACTTGCCGTGCGTGGGCGCCTCGATGCCGCGCAGGCGCGCCATGTCGTCGAAGTCCAGGATGGGCTGCTGCACCTCCAGCCGCATCGGCGGGTTCACCGCGTTGATGTCCAGCAGGTTGGGCTTGGGGCCGATGAAGCTGTTCAGCGACATCACGATGTTCTCGCGTATCGGATCAATGGGCGGATTCGTGACCTGCGCGAACAGCTGCTTGAAGTAGTTGTAGAGCGGCTTGTTCTTGCTCGACAGCACCGCCAGCGGCGAGTCGTTGCCCATGGAGCCAATGCCCTCCTCGCCGTTCGCGGCCATGGGGGCGAGCAGGAACTTCAGATCCTCCTGCGTGGTGCCGAAGGCCTGCTGGCGGTCCAGCAGCGAGGCCGGGAAGTCGGGCAGCGCCAGCTCGGGCACATCGATGTCGTCCAGCTTCACGCGCACGTTCTCAATCCACTGGCGGTAGGGGCGCGCGTTCGCGAACTGGTTCTTCAGCTCCTCGTCATCGACGATGCGGCCCTGCTCCAGGTCGATCAGGAACATCTTGCCGGGCTGCAGGCGCCACTTCTTGACGATCTTGCTCTCGGGGATGGGCAGCACGCCGCTCTCGGACGCCATCACGACCAGGTCGTCGTCGGTCACGCAATAACGCGCAGGCCGCAAGCCGTTTCTGTCCAGCGCCGCGCAGACCTGGCGGCCGTCGGTGAAGGCCATCGCTGCCGGGCCGTCCCAGGGCTCCATCATGGCGGCGTGGTACTCGTAGAACGCGCGGCGACGCTCGTCCATCAGCTCATGCTGCTCCCAGGCCTCGGGGATCATCATCATGGCCGCATGCACCAGCGGGTAGCCGGCCATGGTCAGCAGCTCAATGGCGTTATCGAAGGTGGCGGTGTCGGACTGGTGCTCGAAGCTGATCGGGTAGAGCTTCTTCAGGTCGTCACCCAGCACCGGCGACTTCATCACGCCCTCACGGGCGCGCATCCAGTTGAAGTTGCCCTTGACCGTGTTGATCTCGCCGTTGTGGCAGACCATGCGGTAGGGGTGGGCCAGCGGCCACTCGGGGAAGGTGTTGGTGGAGAAGCGCTGGTGCACCAGCGCGATGGCGGACACCACACGCGGGTCGGCCAGGTCCTTGTAGTACTTGCCCACCTGGTCGGCCAGCAGCAGACCCTTGTAGATCACCGTGCGGCAGCTCATGCTCGGCACGTAGTACTCGCGGCTGTGGGTGAGCTTGAGCGCCTGGATGGCGCTGGAGGCGGTCTTGCGGATCACGTAGAGCTTTCGCTCCAGTGCGTCGGGCACGATGATGTCCGGGCCGCGGCCGATGAAGATCTGGCGTATCACCGGCTCCTTCTCGCGCACCGTGGGCGACATCGGCATGTCGCGGTCCACCGGCACATCGCGCCAGCCCAGCAAGACCTGGCCCTCGGCCTTGATCGCGCGCGCCAGCTCCTGTTCGCAGGCCAGGCGGGAGGCGGCTTCCTTGGGCAGGAAGATCATGCCCACGCCGTACTCGCCGGGCGGCGGCAACTCCACGCCCTGCTTGGCCATCTCCTCGCGGTAGTACTCGTCGGGGATCTGGATCAGGATGCCGGCGCCGTCGCCCATCAGCTTGTCGGCGCCCACCGCGCCGCGGTGGTCCAGGTTCTCCAGGATCTTCAGGCCCTGCTGCACGATGGAATGCGCCTTGTGGCCCTTGATGTGGGCCACGAAGCCCAGGCCGCAGGCGTCCTTTTCGTTGGCGGGGCGGTACAGCCCGTGGGCGCTGAGGTCTTGAATCTCGCTCTGAATCTGCTCGGCCTGGCTCATGTCGCCCTCCTGGATCACAACAGGACGGCAGCGTAATGCAGTGCCGCCCGGGCGGCAACCGCATTAAATAGGTGTCAGAGACGATTTATACGATTCGCAACAAACGCTCGCGATTTAAATGGGGTCACAGATGAATCAACCGCCGGCGTCAGGTTTGCGGGGACGGCCGCGCGGGCGGCGCACCACCACCTCGGGATGGCTGTTCAGCCAGGGCGCAAGAAAGTCGGCCCCCGCCAGCGGGCGCCCCCGCAAAACCGACTCGATGATGAGCTGGGCTTCGGCCGGCGCCGTACCCTGGGCCAGCCAGTCGCGGTAGGCCGCCTCGCGCTCGAAGGGTGTGTTGCCCAGCGCCCAGTACAGCGCGTGCTCGTGCAGCAGCCGGTCGCGCGTGCGGCCCAGGTGGTGGGCGGCGCTGGACCAGGGCCAGTCCTCCGCGGCCAGGCAGAGGCCGGCCCGCACCGGGTTGAGCTCGATATAGCGCATGCAGGCCAGCAGATAGGGCTGGGGCTGCAGCAGCGCGGCGCGGAAACGCCCTTCCCACAAGGTGCCACGGCGACCGTGGCGGGCGTTGAAGGCCGCCACGTAGCGCCGGCCCAGTGACTGCATCATGCGGCCCAGCCCGTCCTCGCTGCCGGGCGTGACCAGCAGGTGCAGGTGGTTGTCCATCAGCACATAGGCATGCAGCAGCACGCTCTGCTGGCGTGACACCTCGGCCAGCACCTGCAGCATCAGCTGGCGGTCCTGGTCGTCCATGAACACGGGCTGGCCGTTGTGGCCGCGCAGCAGCACGTGGTGGGGGTGATCGGGGAGGATGAGACGGGGCAGACGGGCCATGGGCGGCATTCACGGGAGCTCAACCCGGAATATACGACTCCGACACCATTTGTATACCCGCCTGGACCAGGTGGGGAAGCGGCAGGCCGCTCAGAACAGGGTCTTGCCGGTCAGGCGCTGGTGCTCGCGTATCGCGTAGCGGTCGGTCATGCCGGCGATGTAGTCGGCACAGGCGCGCTCGCGGTCGGGTCGGGCGGCGAAGTCCTCGGGCAGCTGTGTCGCATCGTCGGCGTAGAGCCCGAACAGATCGCGCAGCACTTCTTCCGCCCGCACCCGCGTGGCCTGCACCTGCGGGTGGCGGTAGAGGTTGGCGAACAGGAAGCGCTTGAGCGCGTGGCTGCGCGCGCGCATGTCGGGGCTGAAACGCGCCAGCGGCTGCGGCAGACGGCGCACCGCGTCGATGTCCGCCGGCGCCGCGTCGGCCAGCGCCTGGCGGGTGGCGTCGATGATGTCGTAGACCTGGGCGGACAGCATGCGCCGTATGGTCTCGGCCAGCAGGCGCTTGGGCGCCAGTCCGGGGTGGGCGGCCAGTGCGGCGTCATGATGCTCCCGCACCAGGTCCACCGCGAGCAGTTGCTCCAGCGTGACCAGGCCGGAGCGCACGCCGTCGTCCACGTCATGGGCGTTGTAGGCCACCTCATCGGCCAGGTTGCACAGCTGGGCCTCCAGACTGGGCTGGCCGCCGAGCAGAAAGCGCGCTGCCACACCACCGGGCTCACCCGCCTCCAGCTCGGCCGCATGGGCGCGCGAACAGTGCTTGAGGATGCCTTCGCGCGACTCGTAGCTGAGGTTGAGGCCGTCGAACTCGGGGTAGCGCTGCTCCAGGCTGTCCACCACCCGCAGCGACTGCAGGTTGTGCTCGAAGCCGCCGAAGGGCTTCATGCAGTCGTTCAGCACGTCCTGACCCACATGGCCGAAGGGCGTGTGGCCCAGGTCGTGCGCCAGCGCGATGGTCTCGACCAGGTCTTCGTCCAGGCCCAGGCTACGCGCGATGGAACGCCCCAGTTGGGCCACCTCCAACGAATGGGTCAGCCGGGTGCGGAACAGATCGCCCTCGTGGTTCAGGAACACCTGGGTCTTGTAGACCAGGCGCCGGAAGGCCGTGCTGTGCACGATGCGGTCGCGATCGCGCTGGTATTCGCTGCGCGTGGGCGCGGGTGGCTCGGGCACGCGCCGGCCGCGGCTGCGGGCCGGGTCGGCCGCCGCCGGGTGGCGCTTGAGCGGCGGCTCAGGCCGCGCCATGGGCCTCGAGCGTGGCCACGATGAGCTCGTCGGGTACCGCATGCAGCCCCGCCTGCCCCAGGCCCTCGATCAGCACGAAGCGGATCGCACCGGCCTCGGCCTTCTTGTCCACCCGCATCAGCTGCAGGTAGCGCTCGGCGCCCAGACGCGGCGGCTGCACCGGCAGGCCGGCACGCTCAATCAGCGTGCGCAGGCGCAGCACCGCCTGCTCGTTCAGCAGGCCCTGGCGCTGCGACAGATCGGCCGCCAGCAGCATGCCGCAGGCCACCGCCTCGCCATGCAGCCACGCGCCGTATCCCAGGCCGGCCTCGATCGCATGGCCCAGCGTATGGCCGAAGTTCAGGATGGCGCGCAGCCCCTGCTCGCGTTCGTCGGCGGCCACTACCTCGGCCTTGATCTCGCAGCTGCGCTGCACCGCATAACCGAGCACGGTCTTGTCGCGTTCCAGCAGCGCGTGCAGGTTGTCTTCCAGCCAGCAGAGGAAGCCGACGTCGGCGATGGGCCCGTACTTGATGATCTCGGCCAGGCCGGCACGCAGCTCGCGGTCGGGCAAGGTGTCCAGCGTGTCCAGGTCGGCGATCACGCGCTCGGGCTGGTAGAAGGCGCCCAGCATGTTCTTGCCCAGCGGGTGGTTGATCGCGGTCTTGCCGCCCACCGAGGAATCGACCTGGGCCAGCAACGTGGTGGGCACCTGCACGAAGGGCACGCCGCGCATGTAGATGGCCGCGGCAAAGCCGGTCATGTCGCCGATAACCCCGCCGCCCAGCGCAAACAGCACGGTCTTGCGGTCCAGGGCCTGGCCCAGCAGGTGGTCGATGATGGTGTTGAGACTGGCCCAGTCCTTGTGCTGCTCGCCGTCCGGCAGCACCACCACATCCACGCGCAGGTAATGGGCCAGCAGCTGGGCGCGCAGGCGCTCGGCATAGAGCGGCGCCACCGTGGTGTTGCTGACGATCAGCGCGGCGGCCGCGCGCGGCAGGCCCTGCCAGCTGGCCGACTCGCCCAGCAGGCCGGCGCCTATGCGGATGTCGTAGCTGCGACCGTCGGGCAGCGCGATGGGAACGAGGGAGCGACTCATGCGCTGAGTGTAAGAGTCGCGGCGGGGCGATCAGTCCTGGCGCTCGGCGCCGACGGTGGCAGCCACGCGGGCCGGATCCACCAGGCCGGCCAGCTCCAATTGCATCAGCGCCATGTTCACCAGCGCGTGCACCGAGGGCCGGGCGCTCTCCAGCACATAGTGGGCGCAGCGCCGGTATAGCGGGTCGCGCTGGTGGTGCAGTTCGCGCAAGCGGGCCAGCGGATCCCGCACCTGCAGCAGCGGCCGCTGGGTGTCGTGGCGCAGGCGGCGGTAGAGGTCTTCGGGCGTGGAGCGCAGGTAGAGCACCGTCGCGTGCGAATGCAGCAGTTCCCGATTGCGATCCCTCAGCACCGAGCCACCACCGGTGGCCAGCACGCAATCGCCCGGGCGCTGCAGCAGCTCGGCCAGCACCTGCGCTTCCAGCTCACGGAAGGCGTCTTCGCCCTCGCGCTCGAAGAAGGCCCGGATGCTGCCGCCAATGCGCTGCTCGATCTCATGGTCGGAATCGACAAAAGGCACGCCGATCTGGCGTGCCAGTTGCCGGCCGACGGTGGACTTGCCACCGCCGGGCATGCCGACCAGGGCGATCTTCAGTTGGTGCACGCACCCGGCGACGCAAGCGTCGTCACGAAGACAGGAATGGTGGTCGTCACACCGCTGGGCGAGCGCAGGTTGACCGAAATGGTGCCCGACGACGCCGTATCGAACTTGTAGCTGATCGAAACCGCCGTCGGCACCGTACTGCTAGGCACGGGCGAGCCGCCCAGCACGGTAGCGGTCAGACCATCGGTTGCGCTGACGGAAACCGTCGTGCCAGCAGCCATCGGATTGAAAGCGATGGGGTTGGCATCCGCGACCAGGAAGGAGAACGCACCGCTACCGCCCAGCCCGTAGAGACTGGTCCCCACACCATTGCTGCCCACCAGCGGGTAGTAAGTGGTTTTGCCCGGGATGGGATTGCCACTCGCATCCACCGCATAGCGCGCCGGCTGATCGCTCACATAGCGGTCGATCAGTGCCAGCGGCGCGGCGCAGACGCCCGAGGCCGCCCCCACCACCGCGGGACGGGCCGTACCCCACAACGGACGCGCCGCCGACGTGGACAAGACGGTCTGCAAGGCACGGCGCACATAGGCCTGGCCCCAGCCCGTGCTGCAGGTGTTGTCACGGTTGGGAATGGACACGTCCGTCGCCAACAGCGCGGCCGTCGAGGCCGGCGTGCCTGCAGGCAGAGCACAGGAGGCCGTGTCGCCCTTGCCCAGAGATACGAACTGATCTTCCGCGGCGTTGAAGAAGTTGTCGTACTTGCGGTCGAGGTAGAGGTCACCCAGGTTCTGGAAGGCCTCGCCCGCGGTGTAGACGTTGTCCCCGTTGGTGTCGAGGAAGGACTCTTCACCCAGCGCATAGGCCAACACGGTCACCCGCCCGTCCTGAGGCACGGGAGCAGCACTGACGAAGTTCGCAGTCGCAGTCGCAATGCCGTTGGCACTCAGCGCGGTCTGGCGTATGGCCTGAATCTGCCCCCCCTCGGCAATGAAGTTGACCGACGTGCCATCAGGCACCGGGTTGCCCAGTCGATCCGAAGCCACCACCGTGTAAGTGTTCGCCGTGCCCTGGATGTCGTAGCCCTCGATGTTCTGAGTCCCCTGCGCCACCGAGAAGTTCAGCTGCGACGGCAAGCCCACCGCGATCGCCAGCGAGCTGGACACCGTGGAGATGTTGCTGCCCTGCAGCGTGGCCCGTATGCGCACCGGCGTCGGCACGGTGCCGGAGTTCACACGCACGATGACATTGCCGTTGCTGTCGGTGGCCTTGGTCACCGAACCGGTCTGATCGTCCAGCGTCAGGCCGCCGACCAGCACGCTGGGCGTCAGCACCACGGTCTGACCGGGGAGCCCATTGTTGGCGGCATCCTTGACCTGGAAGGTCACGTCGGAGCTTTCCACGTAGCCCGAGCCACGCAGGTAGATGCTGGTCGGCGAGGCCGACACGAAGCCGATGCTGGACGCCAGCGGAGAACTGACCGGGATGCTCAGCGACTGAGTCAGGCTGGTGCCGGTCACCGAGACCTGCAGGTTCTCGCTGCTGGCCACCGTACCGCAAGCCTGATCACGGAAGGTGAAGGTGGCGCGGCCGGTGCTGGTGGTCACGCTGGCCGGCGTCAGCGTGCCCTTGCCTGCCGACACGCAGGACGAGGTCAGCACCACGTTGACCGGTGTGGTGGCCGACGTGCCCGCCAACGTCACGGTCAGGTTGGCCTGGCCATAGGCCGACAGGCTGCCACCGGCTGGCACATCCGAGGTGAAGGATGAGATGGTGACGTTGGTCGCCGTCAGCTGGAAACCGGTGGACGCGGAATAGTCAGCCCCCGAATAGTTCACGGTGGCGCGCAGGGTGTCGGCCCCCGCCGTGGTGGCGGCCGCCGGCGACAGCACAACCGTGGCCGAACCGTTGGCATCGGTCAGCGCAGAGCTGGCGCTGAAAGCGCCCAGGCCGGCGTCGGTCGTGAACTTCACGACCAACCCCGGAATGGGTGTGCCGGTCTTGTTGACCACAGTGACGGTCGCCGTCGCAGGCGCCCCGGCGGTCACGGTCGTGGACGAGAGCTTGAGGCTCACGGTGGCCGTGTCCGTCACCGTGGGCGAACTCGCGCCCGGCGCTGGCGCCCCGGGGCCGACGATAGGGGTGCCCGCTGTGCCGCCACCGCCGCCGCCACAGGCGGCCAGCGCACCGGTCAGGGCCAGGCTCATCGCAAGCCGCATTCCCGGCTGAGTCACTGCTGTCTTCATCTCACAAAACTCCTGCATCGCCCCGCGGCTGCGCCACGCGGCCTTCTCCCGTTAGCGCACCGCCGACCGCTCGTTGACCACCTTGGGTGTCAGGAAGATCAACAGCTCGGTCTTGCTGGACGTGCGCGTCTTGTTCTTGAACAGATTGCCCAGCACCGGCACATCGCCCAGCAGCGGCACCTTGTTCACGGTCTCGGCCTCGTCCATCGTGTAGATGCCGCCTATCACCACGGTGCCGCCGTTCTCCACCAGCACCTGGGTGTTCACGTGCTTGGTGTTGATGGAATAGCCCTGGGGCGTCAGCGTGCCGCGGCTGTCCTTGTTGATGTCCACGCTCAGGATCACGCTGCCTTCCGGCGTGATCTGCGGCGTGACCTCCAGCTTGAGGCTGGCCTTGCGGAAGGAGATGGAGGTCGCGCCGCTGGAGGTGGCCACCTGGTAGGGCAGCTCCTCGCCCTGCTCGATCAGCGCCTTCACCTGGTCGGCCGTGATCACGCGCGGGCTGGACACGATCTTGCCCTTGCCGTCGGATTCGAGCGCCGAGAGTTCCAGGTTCAGGAAGCGGTTGGCCGTGGCGCTGAACAGCGACAGCGCCACCGTGGCGGCCGAGGCGCCCGCAAAGGCGTCCGACGAGGTGTTGGCCGCCAGGTTCACGAACTGGCTGTTGTTGTAGGCACCGGCATTGGCCGAGTTGGACGGGGCAGACGAACCGGGCTGGTTGGTCTGGTAGCCCACGCCGTTGTAGTTGTTGCCAATGGTCAGGTAGTTGCTGCCACCCACGCTGTAGCCCGGGATGCCGCCCTGCTGGCCGCGCAGGTCCTGCGCGCCCAGCTTCACGCCCAGCGCGCGACCGAAGGTGTCGTTGGCCTCGACGATGCGCGCCTCGATCAACACCTGGCGCACCGGGATGTCGATCTTGGTGATCATGGCCTGGATCTCCTCGAGCTTGCTCGGGATGTCGGACACGAACAGCTGGTTGGTACGGGCCTCGTAGATCACGCTGCCGCGCGGCGACAGGATGCGCGTGCCGGAGCCCGACCCGCCGCTGCTGTTGCTGCTGTTGCCACCGCTGCTGCCGCCACTGCCGCTGTTGCCGATGTTCTGGCCGGTGAGGCCGTTGGCGATGTCCTGTGCCTTCACGTAGTTGAGCTGGAAGGACTGGGTACGCACCGGCTCCAGCTGCGCGATCGCGGCCTTGGATTCCAGATCCAGCTTTTCCTTGGTGGCCAGCTCCTCCTTGGGCGCGATCCACAGCACGTTGCCGGACTTCTTCAGGCCCAGGCCCTTGGCCTGCATGATGATGTCCAGCGCCTGGTCCCAGGGCACGTCCTTGAGGCGCAGCGTGACGTTGCCGGTCACGGTGTCGCTGGTCACCACGTTGAAGTTGGTGAAGTCGGCAATCACCTGCAGCAGCGCCCGCACCTCGATGTTCTGGAAGTTCAGGCTCAGCTTGTCACCCGCAAAACCTGGCCCCTGGGTCAGCTTGTTGGGGTCCACCTTCTGCGGCCGCACTTCCAGCACGAACTGGTTGTCGCTCTGGTAGGCGCTGTGCTCCCAGCTGCCCTTGGGCTGGATCAGCATGCGCACCTTGTCGCCGGTCTGCGTGGTGGAGATGGTCTGCACCGGCGTGCCGAAGTCGGTCACGTCCACCTTGCGGCGCAGGTTCTCCGGCAGGCTGGAGCGCAGGAACTCCACCACCAGGTTCTGACCCTGCTGCTGGATGTCCACACCCACCTGGTTGCTGGGCAGGTTCACGATGATGCGACCCGCACCATCGGCACCGCGACGGAAGTCCACGTCGCGCAGCGGCTGGGTGGCGGTGTTCAGGCTCTGCGCGAAGTGCACCGGCTCGCCGGGCGCTGCCGCCTGCGGCGCGGGCGCCTCCAGCACCAGCACCAGCGCATTGCCCTCCAGCTTGGGCGTGTAGGCCGAGGCCTGGCGCAGATTCAGCACGATGCGGGTGCGCTCGCCGGCCTGGGCCACGGCAGCGGAGCGCAGATTGCCCTGGTTCAGATCCACCGAGTTGCGCCCCAGGCCGTTGACCACGCCCGGCAGGTCGATCGCGATGCGCGGCGGGGTCTGCACCGTGAAGCCGGTCGGCACGGCCGCCAGCGGCTCGCTCAGCTCGATGCGCACCACGTCCACGCCGGCCTGCTGGCTCGCGTTGATCGCCCTCACCGTGGTCTGCGCCCAGGCGGCAGGCACCGCCAACAGCGCGAGCGCACAACCCAGCAACCAGCCACGGCCCATCGACTTCTTCTCCATTGTGCTCATCGTCCCTTCTCCTGTAGCTGGAGGGTACTGGTGCGTTCTATCCACTCGCCCGCAGCGTCCTGGACGACTTCTCGCAAGGTGATCTCGGTCTCGCTGATCTTGGTGATGCGGCCGAAGTTCTGGCCCAGGTAGTCACCCACCTTGACCTGGTAGAGCAGGTTGTCGACCTTCAGCAGCGCGTAGCGCTTCTGGTCGCGCGTGAGGCTGCCCACCATGCCCATGCTGTCCAGCGGGTAGGCCTCCAGCGGCTCCTTGCGCCGGTTGATCTCGGCGGTCAGCAGCGAGTTGGGCTGGGCGGCTTCCTGCTTGATCGCGACGCTGAGCTTCTGCGGGCTGAACGGGTCCACGCCGGCCGCGGCCTCGTAGGGCTGGGGCAGGAACTTCTTGGGCGGCAGCAGCGGCGTCACCGTGGGGCGCGCCTCCTTGCGCTGCTGGTCCATCCACTGGCGCAGCTCGTCGATGTCGCTGCCGCAGCCCGCCAGGGCCAGCGGCAGCACCAGCAGGGGCCAGGCCCTTGTGCGACGCGCGCTCATGGCTTGCCTCCCTTGGCCTTGGCCGCCGCCTTGGCCTTCTTCTGTTCGTCGATCTCGGCCTTGTCCAGGTAGCGGTAGGTGCGCGCGGTCGCCTCCATGCTCAGCGGCCCGTTGGCATCGCGGGCACCGGTGGGCGCGAGCACCACCAGGTTGTGCAGCGTCACGATGCGCGAGAGGTTGGACACGTCGGCCGCAAAGGAGCCGATGTCGTGATAGCGACCCGACACCCGGACCGAGATCGGCAGCTCGGCGTAGTAGTCCTTCACCAGCTCCTGGCCCGGACGGAACAGCTCGAACTGCAGGCCGCGCCCGACGCCGGCGCTGCTGATGTCGGACAGCAGCGAATCGATTTCGGCCTTGCCCGGCAGCTGCTTCTCCAGCTGGGTCACATACTCCTCGACCTGGCTCTTCTGCTTGCGCAGCTCGGGCAGGTTGACCGCCTGGGCCAGCTTGTTCTGGAAGTCGGAGCGCAGCTGGGGCTCGCGGTCACGCGCAGCCTCAAGCTCGGCCTGCACGTCGGACAGCACGAACACATAGCCCAGCACCGCCACCAGCGCAGTCACCGCCAGGCCGGAGGCCAGCTTGGGCGCCAGTGGCCACTGGCCGGGCTCGCGGGGGTTGAGGTCCTTGAACTGGTCCGTCAGGTCGGCGAACCAGGCGTTCAGGTCGATCTTGGGAAGAGAGGTCGCCATGGTGGATCAGCCCTTCCTGGGGGCGCTGGCGCCGGGTTGCGGCTCGCGCACCGGCGACTTGATCGACAGCTTGATCGAGAAGTCCAGCAGGCGGCGCGACTCGCGGGTGTTGGTGCTGACATTGGCCAGCTTGACCTCGATGAGGTCGGGCTTTTCCAGCCATTCCGAGCCGCGCGAGATGTTGCGCAGGAACTCGGACACCCGCTCGTTGGTCTGCGCCACGCCGCTGACCGTCACCACCTTGTCGGCCTGGCGGATTGCGGTGAGGTAGATGCCCTCGGGGGCCAGGCGTGCCAGATCGTTCAGCAGCTGCACCGGCGTGTTGCGGTCGCTCTGCAGGTCTTCCACCGCGCGCTGGCGCGCCTTCAGGCCCTCGATCTCGGCCCGCAGGTTGGCGATGTCCTTGATCTGCGTCTCCAGCAGGGAGATCTCGTTGCTGATGTACTGGTTGCGTGCCTGCTGCTCGGAGGTCAGGAACTGCAGCAGCAGCAGGGCGGCCATCACCAGGCCCACGCCGATCAGCGCGGCCAGGCCCAGGCCGGCAAAGAAGGCCTGCTTGCGCCGCTTGCGCCGCTCTTCGCGGTACGGCAGCAGATTGATGAGGATCACTGGAAGAACCTCCGCATCGCCAGGCCGCAGGCGGTCAGGTAGGACGGCGCCTCGCGGCGCAGCTTGGCCTCACGCACGGCGGAGCCCAGCGCCATGTTCTCGAACGGGTTCACGACCATGCAGGCAAAGCCGGTCAGGTCGGTCACGCGCTCCTTCAGGCCCGGCAGCGTCGCAGTGCCGCCGGCCAGCATCACGTAATGCACCTTGTGGTGCGGCGTGCTGGTGAAGAAGTACTGCAGCGCCCGGCCGATTTCCTGGGACAGGCTGTCCACGAAGGGGTTGAGCACGCTGGACTCGTAGTCCTCGGGCAGCTCGTTGGACAGCTTCTTCTGCTCGGCCTCCTCGAAGGAGAAGCCGTACTGGCGCGAGATCAGGCTGGTCAGCTGCGCGCCGCCGAAGGACTGGTCGCGGTCATACAGCAGCTCATCGTCGCGCAGCACCTTGAGGCTGGTGGTGTCGGCGCCGATCTCGAACAGGGCGACCAGCGCATCACGGCCCTCGTTGGGCAGCGCGGCGATCAGCCGGCCCATGGCCATGCGCGATGCATGGGACTCGATGTCCAGCACCACCGGCCGCAGACCCGCCGCCTCGGCCAGGCCCTGACGGTCCTGCACGCGGTCCTTGCGGGACGCGGCGATCATCACCTCCACATCACCCACAGACGTGGGGCTGGGGCCGATCACGCAGAAGTCCAGGCTCACCTCGTCCAGCGAGAACGGAATGTATTGATTGGCCTCGGCCTCGACCTGCAGCTCCAACTCTTCCTCGCGCAGGCCGGCGGGCAGCATGATCTTCTTGGTGATCACGGCCGACTGCGGCATGGCCAGTGCGGCGTCCCGGGTCTTGCTGCCGCTGCGCGCCACCACGCGCCGCACGGCATCGGCCACCTCGTCGAACTTCTCGATCTGGCCGTCGGCGATCCACCCCTTCTCGAAGGGCTCGCTGGCAAAGCGCTCCAGCACGAACTCGCCGGCCTTGGTCTGACTCAGCTCCACCAGCTTGACGCTGGAGGAACTGATATCCAGGCCAATCAGGGGGGGGTGCTTGCGACCCAAGAGTGCGTCAAGTATTCCCATGCCCTTTGTCTGCCAACCCAGGATTCCCAAGTTGGACTATTAATAAGTTACTTGAATGCTAGCAGCAAAGCCGTTGACTCCGAACGAAAAAACGGCGCACGGCAGTAACGCCGCGTTGCGAAACATACACGAAGCGACGGGCCCGGACGCTCCTGGGAAACGAGCGAACCACGCCTATTGCGACGCGGATGCGACGGTTTCTGTAACCAAGTCTGTCCATGCTGGCGGTGCGACGCCACTTCCTATAATCCGCCGCCACATCACCACCGCCGGGCACGCGCCCGCCGGCACATGAACGACACGTCCCGCTCCGCTGCACCCAGCCCCTCCCCCGCAGCCGGCACGCCCTCCCCCACCCTCTCCGCCCGCCTGAGCCGCGCCCTGCTGTGGCTGCTGGGGCTGGCCGCGGGCGGCGCGCTGGCCGTGGCGCTGCTGGTGGCGCTGGCGCTGTCCATGGCCTATCCCAACCTGCCGGACATCAGCGGACTGACCGACTACCGCCCCAAGCTGCCGATGCGGGTGCTGTCCAGCGACGGCGTGCTGCTGGGCGAATTCGGCGAGGAGCGGCGCAGCTACCTGCCGATCGCGCAGATCCCCAAGGTCATGCAGGAGGCGGTGCTGGCCATCGAGGACGCGCGCTTCTATCAGCACGGCGGCGTGGACTACCTGGGCGTGCTGCGCGCCGGCCTGGCCAACATCGGCGAATCGCGCAGCCAGGGCGCCTCCACCATCACCATGCAGGTGGCGCGCAACTTCTACCTGTCCACCGAGAAGACCTTCACCCGCAAGATCTACGAGATCCTGCTGGCGCTGAAGATCGAGTCCGCGCTGTCCAAGGAGCAGATCCTCGAGATCTACATGAACCAGATCTTCCTGGGTCATCGCGCGCACGGCTTTGCGGCAGCCAGCGAAATCTACTTCGGCAAGACGCTGGACAAGGTTTCCATCGCCGAGGCCGCGATGCTGGCCGGCCTGCCCAAGGCGCCATCCGCCTACAACCCCATCAACAACCCCAGGCGCGCGACCATACGCCAGCAATACATCCTGGACCGGATGTACGAGACCGGCTACATCACCGAGGAACAGCGCGACGAGGCCAAGGCGGAGAAGGTGCGGGTGCAGCGGGTTGCCGAGCCGGCCTCGCATGCCGAGTTCGTGGCCGAAGCCGCCCGCCAGCTGATCTACAACCAGTATGGCGACGCCGCCTACTCGCGCGGCCTGAACGTCTACCTGACGATCAAGAGCGACGACCAGAACAGCGCCTACCGGGCGCTGCGCCGCGGCATCATGGATTACGAGCGCCGCCAGGTCTACCGCGGCCCCGAGGCCTATGCCGACCTGCCGGCCAGCAGCAGCGACCTGGACACCCGCATCGCCGAGACGCTGGCCGACCACCCGGCCAACGACGAGTTGCTCGCTGCCGTGGTGCTGGACGCCGACCCGAAGAAGGTCAGCGCCGTGCTGCAAAGCGGTGAAACCGTCACCATCACCGGCGAAGGCCTCAAGCCTGCCACCTCCGGCCTGTCGGACAAGGGCAACCCCAAGACCCGCATCCGCCGCGGCGCGGTGGTGCGCGTGATCAAGGTGGCCAAGCAGAAGGACGGCAACGAGTGGACCATCACCCAGCTGCCCGAGGTCGAGGGCGCCTTCGTCGCGATCGACCCACGCAACGGCCAGGTGCGAGCGCTGGTGGGCGGCTTCGACTACGCCAAGAACAAGTTCAACCACGTGACGCAGGCCTGGCGCCAGCCGGGCTCCAGCTTCAAGCCCTTCATCTACTCGGCTGCGCTGGAAAAGGGCTTCACGCCGGCCACGGTGGTCAATGACGCGCCGCTGTTCTTCGACGCCGGCAGCACCGGCAGCCAGCCCTGGGAACCCAAGAACTACGACGGCAAGTTCGAGGGGCCGATGCCACTGCATGTGGCGCTGGCCAAGTCCAAGAACATGGTGTCCATACGCGTGCTGAACTCCATAGGCGTGCACTATGCGCAGGACTGGATCACCCGCTTCGGCTTCGAGGCCGAGAAGCACCCGGCCTACCTGACGATGGCGCTGGGTGCGGGTTCGGTGACGCCCATGCAGATGGCCCAGGCCTACTCGGTGTTCGCCAATGGCGGCTACCGCGTCGCGCCGCAGCTAATCGACAAGATCACGGACGACAAGGGCCGCGTGCTGTACGACGCCCCCAAGCGCGAGCTGAGCGAAGACGCCCGTGCGGTCGAGCCGCGCAATGCCTTCCTGATGAGCCGCCTGCTGCAGGAAGTCGCCCGCAGCGGCACGGCGGCGCGCGCCCAGGCCACGCTCAAGCGCCCCGACCTCTACGGCAAGACCGGCACGACCAACGACTCCATGGATGCCTGGTTCGCCGGCTACCAGAAGGACCTGGTCGCGGTGGTGTGGATAGGCTACGACCAGCCGCGCAAGCTGGGTGACCGCGAGACCGGCGGCGGCCTGTCACTGCCGGTCTGGATCGAGTTCATGGCCCATGCGCTGCGCAATGTGCCGGTCGAGGAGATCACGCCGCCCGAGGGCGTGGTCAACCTCAATGGCGAGTGGTTCTACGACGAGTACTCGGGCAGCAGCGGCGTGCGGGAGCTGAGCAATGACGGCAATGTGCCCAGCGCGCCCACCGAGGACGAGCGCAAGTCCATCCTGGACATCTTCAGGCGCTGAACAAGTCCTGACCCCGGCGGGGTCAGGTCTGCAGTCAGGGCCGCAACCCGGCGCTCAGAGCTTGAAGCTCAGCGCCACGCCGGCCTGCTCGCTGGCGCAGCGCGACAGCAGCGCGCCGAACTCATGGCCCTCGCGCGTGTCCACCCAGGCCTCGCCCTGCCACTTGAAGTGGTAGCCACCGGCCCGCGCCGCCATCCAGATCTCCTGCAGCGGCGGCTGGGTGTTCAGCACGATCTTGCTGCCCCCGGGCAGAGACAGCTCCAGCAGGCCGCCGGTGCGGTGGGTGTCGATGTCCACCAGATCGGCCTCCAACCAGGCGTCGATCTGGGTTTCCACCGCAGCAAGCAGCGCGTGGGCCTTGGCGTGGTATTCGGCATCGGACAAAGACATGATCACTACACTGCGTTCCATGAAGACTGAAGCTTGCATCAGTGTAGGCGCCCGCCCCCGGGCGCCCCACCCAAAGACCCGCCTCGGCGCGGGGCTGCGCCGCCTGGCACTGGGCGTCGCCGTGCTGCTGGGCCTGGGCGCCCTGAGCGCCTGCGGCCAGAAGGGGCCGCTGCGCCTGCCGGCGCCGGCCAGCGCTGCATCGGCCGCCTCCGCTGCGCGTTGAGGCCTAGCCCGCGCGGCCCTCGGCCACCGCGTGGCAGGCCACGCGCACGCCCTTGAAGCTGTCCAGCAACGCCGGCCGCTCACTACGGCAGCGCTCATTGGCCAGCGGACAGCGTGGATGGAAGCTGCAGCCGCTGGGCGGATTCAGCGGGTTGGGCACCTCGCCCTGCACCGGCGTGCGCGCACGGCCACTCATGTGGATGTCGGGAATCGCATCCAGCAGCATGCGTGTGTAAGGGTGGCGCGGTCGCGCGAACAGCTCGGCCTTGTCGGCCAGCTCCACGATGCGGCCTAGATACATCACGCCCACCTGGTCCGCCACATGGCGCACCACCGCGAGGTTGTGCGAGATGAACAGATAGGTCAGGCCCTGCTGGCGCTGCAGGTCCTTCATGATGTTGAGGACCTGGGCCTGCACTGACACATCCAGCGCCGACGTGGGCTCGTCGCAGACCAGGAACTCGGGCTGCGTGGCCAGCGCCCGCGCGATGGAGATGCGCTGGCGCTGGCCGCCCGAGAACTGGTGCGGGAACTTGGCCGCATCCGCCGGGTTCAGACCCACAGCGCTCAGCAGCTCACCCACCCGGGTGCGCAGCGACTGCGCGCCCTGCACCAGGCCGTGCTCGCGCAGCGGTTCGGCCACGATGTCCTGCACCGTCCAGCGCGGGTTCAGCGACGCGTACGGGTCCTGGAAGATCATCTGCATGCGCCGGCGCAGCTTGAGCGCGCCGGGGCCGGCCAGCGTCTTGGCGATGTCCTCGCCGTCAAAGCTCACGCTGCCGCGCGTGGCGCCGTACAGGCCCACCAGCAGCCGCGCCACGGTGCTCTTGCCGCAGCCGCTCTCGCCCACCAGCGCCAGCGTCTGGCCGCGCTCGATCGCGAAGGACACGCCGTCCACCGCGTGAACAAAGGCCTTGGGCTTGCGCTCCACCACCCGGTTCAGCCAGGGCGGCGACACATCGAAGACCTTGGCAAGGTCCTGCACCTGCACCAGCGGGGTACTCATCGCAGCGCCTCCGGGCTCACCGGCTTCCAGCAGGCCGCGCAGGTCGCGCCCGCGGCGACCAGTTCGGGCCGCTGGCCGCGGCAGCGCTCGTCGGCCTGCGCACAGCGCGGGTTGAACGCGCAGCCCGGCGGAATCGCAGTGAGGCGCGGCATCGCGCCGTCGATCTGCTGCAGGCGCTCGCGCTCCTCGTCCATGGCGGGGATGGAGCCCATCAGACCCACCGTGTAGGGGTGGGCGGGCCGGTGGATCACGTCGGCCACCGGGCCGATCTCGGCGATGCGGCCGGCATACATCACGGCCACGCGGTCGCAGGTTTCGGCGATCACGCCCATGTCGTGAGTCACCAGCATCACGGCCGCGCCCTGCTCTTTGCAGACCCTCTTCAGCAGCGCAATGATCTGCGCCTGGATGGACACGTCCAGCGCCGTGGTGGGCTCGTCCGCCACGATGAGCTTGGGTTGCGCGGCCAGCGCCAGCGCAATCACCACGCGCTGTCGCATGCCGCCGGAGAACTGGTGCGGGTAATGGTCGATGCGGGCCTCGGGCGCCGGAATGCCGGTGGACGCCAGCAGCTCGATGGCGCGTGCGCGCGCCTGGGCTGCGCTGAGTTCCAGGTGGGTGGTGATGGTCTCCACCAGCTGACGGCCCACGGTGTAGAGCGGATTCAGCGAGGTCAGCGGGTCCTGGAACACCGCGCCGATCTCGCGGCCGCGCACGCGGCGCATCTGCTCATCGGGCAGCTTGTCGATGCGGCGGCCGCTCAGCCGGATCTCGCCGGCCGCGATGCGGCCCGGCGGGTCCAGCAGGCCGATGATGGCCGCGCCGGTCAGCGACTTGCCCGCACCGGACTCGCCCACCACGCCCAGGATCTCGCCGGGCGCGATGTCGAAGCTGATGTCGTCCAGCGCCAGCAGCGTGCCGCGGCGGGTGGGGAATTCGACGCGCAGATGGCGCACTTCAAGCAGGGGCTGGGTCATCGCAGTCGCGGGTTGAGCGCATCGCGCAGCCAGTCGCCCAGCAGGTTCACGCTGAGCGAGATCAGCACCAGCATCACGCCGGGCCAGATGGTGATCCACCACTCGCCGGAGAACAGGAAGTCGTTGCCTATGCGGATCAGCGTGCCCAGGCTGGGGCTGGTGGGGGGCACGCCCACGCCCAGGAAGGACAGCGTCGCCTCGGTCAAGATGGCCGAGGCCACCTGCAGCGTGGCCAGGATGAGCACCGGCCCGGTCACGTTGGGCAGCACATGGCGGCGCATGATGGTGAAGGAGCCCACGCCGATCACGCGCGCGGCCTGCACATATTCCTTGTTACGCTCCACCAGCGTGGAGCCGCGCACGGTGCGTGCGTACTGCACCCAGCCGGTCAGCGAGATCGCGAGGATGAGCACCGCGAACGCCAGGCTGCCATGGGCATCCGGGAACAGCGCGCGCCCCACGCCGTCGATCAGCAGCGCGATCAGGATGGACGGGAAGGACAGCATCACGTCGCAGACCCGCATGATGAAGGCGTCCACCCGCCCGCCCACGAAACCGGCCAGCAGCCCCAGGCTCACGCCGATGACCATGGACAGCAGCACCGACGCAATGCCCACCAGCAGCGAGATGCGCGCGCCATACATCAGCGCGGAGAGGATGTCGCGCCCCTGGTCGTCCGTGCCCAGCAGGTAACGCGCCTCGCCGCCCTCCAGCCACGCGGGCGGCTTGAGCGAGTCCAGCAACTCCAGCGTCGCCAGGTCGAAAGGGTTGTGCGGCGCGATGCTCTCGGCAAACAGCGCGCAGACCGCGCAGACCAGCGCCACCAGCGCCGCCCCCATGGCCACGGGCGAGCGGCGGAACGAATACCAGACATCGCCGTCGAAGAAGCGCCCGAACGCGGCGCCGACCCCGGAACTCATCGCCATCCTTTGTGTGTCAATGCGCCTTGCCCTCGACGCGCAGCCGTGGGTCGACCGCGAAATACAGCAGGTCCACCACCAGGTTGATCGTCACGAAGATCAACGAAATCAGGCATAGATAGGCGGCCATCACCGGGATGTCGGCAAACTGCACCGCCTGGATGAACAGCAGGCCCATGCCCGGCCACTGGAACACGGTCTCGGTGATGATGGAGAACGCGATCAGCGAGCCCAACTGCAGGCCGGTGATGGTGATCACCGGCACCAGCGTGTTCTTCAGCGCATGGCCGAAGTAGATGCTGCGGTTGCTCAGGCCGCGGGCGCGTGCGAAGCGGATGTAGTCGGTGCGCAGCACCTCCAGCATCTCGGCGCGCACCAGGCGCAGGATCAGCGTCAGCTGGAATACCGAAAGCGTGAATGCCGGCAGCACCAGGTGCTTGAGCCCATCCCAGGTCAGCAGCCCGGTCTGCCACGCGCCCAGCGACACCACCTCGCCGCGGCCGAAGCTGGGCAGCCACTTGAGCCGCACCGAGAACACCAGGATCAGCAGGATGCCGATCAGGAAGGTCGGCAGGCTCACCCCCAGCAAAGAACCCATCATCAGCAGTTGCGAGCCCACGCGGCCACGCCGCAGCGCCGCATAGACCCCCAGCGGAATGCCGAACACCAGCGCAATCACACCGGCCGCCAGCGCCAATTCCAGCGTGGCCGGAAAGCGCTCGACGATGAGCGCCGACACCTGCCGGCCCTGGCGCAGGCTGAGGCCGAACTCGCCCTGGGCCGCGTTACCGACGAAGCGCGCGAACTGCACCGGGAAGGGCTGGTCCAGTCCGAGATCCTTGCGCAGCGCGGTGCGCTGCTCCTCGGTCGCGTCCTGCCCCAGCAGATTGGTGACCGGGTCGCCCACGTACTGAAACAGCATGAAGGCGATGAAGGCCACCGTGAGCATCACGACCAGGGCCTGCAGCAGACGACGGAGGATGAAAACCAGCATGGAGCCGCGGAGACCGCGTGATCATCAACGTAAGGCTTGCTGCAGCGCAGCGTGAAGGCGCGATGATGGCGGCGCGATGCCGCCGTCACGCCCGGGGAAAGCCCTAGGGCGCACTCAATGCCGGCGCAGACATCAGCAGGCTGCCCTGCAGCAATTGCCCCTGGGCGTCATAGAACCGCACATCGCCGTAACAGGCCTGGGCATGGCTGCTGGTGTTGTCGCTGTCGGTCATCAAGGCCAGACCCACCAGGCGCCCCGGCACTTCGCCATAGGCCTGCCGGAAATCGGCGCCCAGGTCACGGCTGAGATGCAGCCAGCGCCCCGGCGGCTGCTCGCCCCCGGCCACGACGATCTTGCGCAGGCGGTCGCTGCGTTCGCTGATCAGCGTCACGTCGTGCACCTGGCGCGCATCCCAGGCATAGATCAATGACGCATAGGGCGGCGACTCACCGGTGATGGTGCGCGCCAGCTCGAACATCAGGCGGTCCTTCACCGAGAGGCGAGCCTCGTCACCCTCGAAGCCCAGCACGATGCGCGCCGCCGCATCGTCGGGCGGCTGTTCGCCCGAGGGCACGACCGGGCCTGCGTCTATCCACCAATCGAACTCTATGCGTGCGATCTGGCCGGACGGCAGGTCCAGCATGCGACGCAACAGGCTGGCCGAGCCCTCCGACGTGGCCTGCACACAGGCCCGCCCTTCGCGCGACGACAGCACATAGCGGGTCTGCGCCTTGCCCGGCAGCGGGCGCAGCGACCAGCCCTGCAAAGGCCCGGTCAAGGGCAGAGCTTCGACCGGGGGCTGCGGCGTCGAAGCGCAGGCCGACAGCAGCACACAGACGAACGTCGCCAGGCCATGCCGCCAGGACGTTGGACCCATGAAAAAGGGGCCGCGATGCGGCCCCCGGCTGGTGTGCGCCTTCGGGCGCTGATGCAGCAGATCAGAAGCGATGGCGCAAGCCTACCATCGCGCCGCCGCGCTTGGTCGCGCCGTTGGCAAAGGCCACAGAACCGCTGGTCTTGGTGTAGTCCAGTTCCAGGTAAGCGTCGGTGCGCTTGGAGAAGGCGTAGTCCGCCACGAAGGCGAAGAAGTCGGCCTTGGATTCCGTGTTCGCATTGGTCGACAGGCCGGTCGCTGCCAGCGCAGCGGCGAACGGCGCCGCCAGGTTCTGGGCCGTACCGTAATGCTTCTGCTTGGTCAGCCAGGCATTGGCGCCGATGTTCAGTTGCGGCGTCAGCTGATAAGTGGCACCGAACATGTACATCGTGCGGGTCTTGATGTCCGTCGAGTTCGCGTTGAACACGTTCGCACCCAGCAGGCCGCTGGTGTAGGCACCACGGGTCTGCGCAGCCACGCCGAAGGGTGCGGTGGACGCTGCCGATGCCGCGAAGGCTGCGGCACTGCTCTGATTCAGCAGGCCGAAGGGGTTGTCAAACTTGTTCTGACCCCAGGAGGCGTGGATGTACCAGGGGCCCTCCGTGTAGGAGCCGCCCAGCACCGTCGCCTTGACCTTGCGACCGGTCTGCTCGGTCGCCTGCAGGAAGGCACCACCCGCCCCCCAGGTGCCATCGTTGTAGCGCAGCAGGCCGCCTGCGGTCTTGTTCGGCAGGGCAGCTGCCGCACCCGACTGACCCTCACCCGCGCTCACCTGAATTTCGCCGTAGAAATTGCCCAGCTGGACCAGGTACTTGACCATGTTGTCCTGGCGCGCCGCCATGGCCATGCCGATCTCGGGCTTGTAGGCCTCGATATAGGGCGAGTAGCGGAAGGAGGCGAAGGTCGACGTGTAAACGTCAAACAGGATGTTGTACTGACGACCCAGGCGGATCTGGCCAAACTCGCTGGATTGCAGACCCACCCACACCTGACGCCAGAAATCACCCGCAGCGGCCGTGCCGGTGTCCGAGTTCAGGCGGTGCTCCATGTTGGCAATGCCCTTCAGACCGCCGCCCATGTCCTCGGTGATATTCACGCCGAGACGGCTTTGCGACATACCGCCAGGGACCACCGTCTTCTCGGAGGTGCCGGCATTGGCATTGGTGGTGTAGCGCACACCAGCATCCAAGATGCCATACAGCGTCACGCTGGATTGCGCCCAGGCACTCGAGGCGCTCGCTGCCAGAACAGCGAGGGCCAAAGCGGTCTTCTTCATCAGTTTGTCTCCTGTAGTGTTTTGAAAAGTGAACCGCTCTATTCTGAGAGAAGCCCTTGCGGAACGTGCGTGCTTTGTTGCAGCGCGCCCACATGGCTTCCCCTGAGTCCCCAAGGTGACGCACAGCAAACAAAAAAGCCGCCCGAAGGCGGCTTTTGCTGCGAGCAGCCCCTGTGAAGGGGCCGAGATCGCAGTGATTAGAAGCTGTGACGGATACCGACGTCGAAGCCGCTGGAGCTGCGACCAGCCACCACGGTGGGCGAACCCGCGACGGCGAACTTGCCGGCGCCGTTGTTGTCGATGGTGCCGTAGGTCGTGTACAGAGCGGTGCGCTTGGACAGGTTGTACACGTAGCCGACGAAGTACAGCTTGGCGTCGCCAGCGCTGATGCCAGCCACTTCAGCCGCGTTGTTGAACTTGGCGTCCGTGTACGAAGCCATCAGCAGACCTTGGCCCAGGGGAGCCGTGGCCGACAGCGTGTAAACGTCTTCCTTGCGGTCGTTGAACTTGGCTTGGCTGTAGTTGAAGGCGGGCTTCACGATGCCGAAGTCATAGGACGCGCCGATGGCGGCCAGCTTGTACTTGCTGGTCGTGCCGACGGTGGCGTAGGTGCCGCTGACGTGCAGAGCGCCTTGCTTGTAGCCAGCGCGGCCGTAGTAGCCCTTGTTGGCGGTGCCGGTGGTGCCGGTGCCAGCGCCTTCGCCAGCGGACACGTCCACCGCGCCATAGAAGCCACCCAGGTTGTCCGGGGTCAGGTAGCTGACCATGTTGTCAGCGCGGCCGGCGGCCAGGTTGGTACCCGAACCCAGCGAGCTGTAGACGGCCAGCACGTTGCCCATGCCGGTAGCTTGCGACGGGTCGAAGTCTTCGATGTGCAGGCGCGAGGCGGTCTTGTTGCGACCCAGACGCACTTCACCGAAGTCGCCCATCAGGCTGACGGTGGCGCGACGGCCCCAGAAAGCGCTGCCACCACCGGCGACACCGGTGTCAGAGCTGACTTCGGATTCCAGCCAGAAGCCAGCCTTCAGGCCGCCGCCCAGGTCTTCCGTGCCACGCACGCCGAAACGGCTGGTGTTCAGGCCGCTGGAGTCGACCTTCTTCAGGTTCTGGCCGCTGGACTTGGTGTAGCGCATGTTGGCATCCAGGACGCCGAACAGGGTCACGGAGGATTGCGCGACAGCAGCGCCGCCGGTCAGACCGAGGACGGCCAGGGCAATCAGAGCTTTTTTCATTCGATACTCCTAAGGATTCATCCGTATACGCCAGCCGGTGAAGGCACAGCGCAGTCACCTCCAGAGAGGAAGTGCCCGTATTCCACCAGAGCTTTGGCGTGTTCGGGAATTTACGGATTTGAAATTGTGTGTTCACGTTGCAACCCTGCAACGTCACCCCTGGCTGACCCCTGCTTCATGGTTTATTCACACACGCGAAAAAATTGGGTAGACCGCGGCATCTGCGCGCTCGAGAGTGGTTTGCGCACGGTATTCGCACCGGCGCATGCCGCTCGCCCGTCGCCGGCGCAAGGCTTGGCATCGCCCCGGCTTGAAGACGCTGCGGCCCGCGAAGCGGGCGCGCTGATGCGGGTGAACCACGTCGGCGAGATCTGTGCCCAGGCGCTCTACCAGTCGCAGTCCCTGTTCAGTCGCAACCCCGAATTGCGCGAGCAACTGCAGCATGCCGCCCAGGAAGAGATCGACCACCTGGCCTGGACCGAGGAGCGACTGCGGCAACTGGGCGCCCACACCAGCCGTCTGGCACCTCTTTGGTGGGGCGGCGCCTTCGCCTGGGGCAGTCTGGCCGGACTGGCCGGCGACCGCTGGAGCCTGGGCTTCGTCGTGGAAACTGAGCGCCAGGTCGAGGCCCACCTCGCCGGGCACCTGGAGCGCCTGCCTGCGGAAGACACCGCCTCGCGGGCAATCGTGGAACAGATGCGTCAGGACGAGGCCGCGCACGCCGACGCCGCCCTGGCTGCGGGCGCACGGCCGCTACCGCCGCCCGTGCAGGCCCTGATGCGCGCCGCCGCCAAGGTGATGACGACGGTCGCGCACCGGGTCTGATCAGACCTCGACCAGCTCGAACGAGGTGGTGATCGCCGCGGTGCGGGCCAGCATCGCGGTGGCCGAGCAGTATTTTTCGTGCGACAGCGCAATCGCCCGCTCCACCACGTCGGCCTTCAGCGCCCGGCCGGTCACGACAAAGTGGAAATTGATCGCGGTGAACACCTTGGGGTCGGTGCTGGCGCGGTCGGCCTTGAGCACGACCTTGCAGCCGCGCACATCGTGGCGCCCGCGCTGCAGGATCAACACCACGTCATAGGCCGTGCAGCCCCCGGTGCCGGCCAGCACGGTTTCCATGGGCCGGGGCGCCAGGTTGCGCCCACCACCGTCCGGCGCACCGTCCATCGTCAGCACATGCCCGCTGCCAGTCTCGGCGACGAAACTCATGCCACTCGGGCCATTGGCCCCCATCCAGTTCACAACGCATTCCATGGTCGACTAGAGGCGAACCCCAAATTCATCACACAAAAAATATTGCAGCGCAGCATAGACGCGCTTACACTTGGTCCCAAGCGAAAACGCTTACGCGGCAAGGCAGCCTAGAGTAGCCCAAGCCGAAAAGCCTGATCGCACCGGTTGTCTCCTCCACCGCCTCCATGGTGGATTCCACCCGAGCTTGCAAAAGCTCGGGTTTTTTTTCGCCGGTGTTTTTCGCGCCTGGGCCAGCCGGGGCCTGCGAATCACGAAGCGAGCCCGACCAGGGCGCGTCCTATGATGCACCGCAGCAACACTCGGAGCCCGCCCAGATGAGCGCCCCCTCGCGCCGCCGCCCTCCCGCCCCTACCTCGCCCGCCTTGCTGCCGCCCGGCAACAGCTACCTGCAGCGCATCCTGAATGCCCGGGTCTATGAGGTCGCCAGGGAAACCGCCCTCACCCACGCGAGCAAGCTGTCCAAGCGCCTGGCCAACAAGGTCTGGCTCAAGCGCGAAGACGAGCAGGAAGTGTTCAGCTTCAAGCTGCGCGGCGCCTACAACAAGATGGCGCAGCTGACGCGCGAGCAGCGCGACGCCGGCGTGATCTGCGCGTCCGCCGGCAACCACGCCCAGGGCGTGGCACTGTCGGCCCGCAAGCTGGGTTGCCGCGCAGTCATCGTGATGCCGGTGACCACGCCCCAGGTCAAGATCCAGGCGGTGCAGACCCTGGGTGGCGAGGTGGTGCTGCACGGCGACAGCTTCACCGACGCCTATGGCCGCGCGCAGGAACTGCAGCGCGAGCAGGGCCTGACCTTCGTCCATCCCTTCGACGACCCGGACGTGATTGCCGGCCAGGGCACGATCGCGATGGAGCTGCTGCGCCAGCACCCGGGCCCCATAGACGCGATCTTTGTCGCGATCGGCGGCGGCGGCCTAATCTCCGGCATTGCGGCCTACGTGAAAGCGCTGCGCCCCGAGATCAAGGTCATCGGCGTGCAGACCACCGACTCCGATGCCATGGTGCGCTCGGTGCGCGCTGGCAAGCGGGTCACGTTGAACGACGTGGGTCTGTTCTCGGACGGCACCGCGGTCAAGCTGGTCGGCGAGGAGACCTTCCGTATCACCCGCGAACTGGTGGACGACTACATCCTGGTGGACACCGATGCGGTCTGCGCGGCGATCAAGGACGTGTTCGAGGACACGCGCTCCATCCTGGAGCCGGCCGGCGCGCTGGGTGTGGCGGCGATCAAGCAGTACGTCGCTGCCACCGGCGCCAAGGGGCAGACGCTGGTGGCCATCACCTGCGGCGCCAACATGAACTTCGACCGCCTGCGCTTCGTCGCGGAGCGCGCCGAGGTCGGCGAGCAGCGCGAAGCGCTGTTCGCAGTCACCATCCCCGAGGCGCGCGGCAGCTTCAAGCGCTTCTGCGAGCTGCTGGGGCCGCGCAGCGTCACCGAGTTCAACTACCGCATCGCCGATGCCGAGCGGGCCCACATCTTCGTCGGCGTCGCGATCTCCAAGCGCGAAGAGGCCGCCAAGCTGGCCCGCACCTTCACCAAGGCCGGCTTCGACACGCTGGACCTCACCGACGACGAGCTCGCCAAGCAGCATGTGCGCCACATGGTGGGCGGCCGCAGCGAACTGGCGCGCAACGAACGGCTCTACCGCTTCGTGTTCCCGGAGCGCCCGGGCGCGCTGATGCGCTTCCTGTCCAGCATGCACCCGGACTGGAACATCAGCCTGTTCCACTACCGCAACCAGGGCGCGGACTACGGCCGCATTCTGGTCGGGCTGCAGGTGCCCAAGGGCACGACCGCCGCGTTGCGCGACTTCCTCGCCACGCTCAACTACCCGTTTGTCGACGAGAGCGACAACCCGGCCTTCCGCCTCTTCCTGGGTTGACGCCAGAATGCAGGTGTTTCCGTTTGTGAACACCTATGACCGTCGCCCAACAGTCGCTGATCTCGCCCACCGCCAATCCGGAGCTTGAACGAGCCCTGCGGGAGCGCGTGGACCGCCGCTCGGCGGTCGCCGGGGCGCTGGGCGAGCTGGAGCCGCTGGCGGTGCGGCTGGGCCTGGTGCAGAACAGCCTCACGCCGCGCTTTCGCGATCCGGTGCTGGCACTGTTCGCGGCCGACCACGGCCTGGTGGTCGAAGGGCCCGGCATACGCTGGGGCCGCCCGACGCGAGAGCAGGTGCACATGGCGCTGCATGCGCAGCTGCCGGTGTCGGTGTTCGCACGCCTGCAGGGCCTGCACCTGAGCGTGGTGGACTGCGGCGTGGCCGACGTGCTGCCGCCCCACCCCAGGCTGCTGGCGCGCAAGGTGGCGCACGGCACGCGCAACACCCGCTCGGCCGCCGCGATGACGCTGGAGCAGGCGCACGCCGGCGTGCGCGTGGGCATGGAGATCGTGGATCACCTGCCGGGCAATGTGCTGGCCTGCGCCGGCATGGGTCAGGGCTCGGCCGAGTGCGCGGCGCTGCTGCTGTCGCGCCTGTCCGACCTGCCGGTGCGGGATTTCGTCGTATCCGGCCCCACCATGCGCCAGGAGGAACTGGTGCAGTTGCTGGACGTGCTGCACGCCGCCCAGGCCCGGCATCGCGACGCCAAGGACCCCATGGACGTGCTCGCGGCCTTCGGCGGCCACGAGATCGCGGTGATGGTGGGCGCCATGCTGGTGGCCGCCAGCAAGCGCAGCCTCATCATCGTGGACGGCATCGCCGCCTGCGCGGCGCTGCGCGTGGCCTCGCTGATCTGCGCGCCGGTCACCGACTACGCGGTGTTCTGCCGCAGCCATGTGCACCGCGGGCTGGACGAGGCGCTGGCGCTGTTCCATGCATCCGCGCTGCTGGAGCTGGGCATGGACAGCGCCGACGGCACGGGCGCCGCGCTGGCCTGGCCCATGATCCGCAGCGCCGCGGCGCTGCTGACCGATCTGCACGAGGTCGCCGAGGCGCGTATCGCGCCACGCCCCGGCACCGTGGTGCCGACGCTGAACGGCTGAGCCGGGCTCAGCGCAGCGTCGCGGGGCCGTTCAGCGTCTGCGTGGGCGGCGTGCCGGGCAGCTCGTCAGAGGTCAATGGCGGGCGTTGCGGCATCTGCCCCCCCGGCTGACCCTGCTGATTCTGCGAGGGCGCCGGCTGGGCCTGAGGAGGCAGACCACTCTGCCCGGCCGCCAGCGGCAAGCCCTGGGGATTGCCACCCAGCACCACGGGCGACGGCGCGGCCGGCGCCAGCGTGCCGGTGGCCGGCGCGGCGGCCGGGCTGATGCTCAGCACCTGGCTGGGCGCCTGGCCGATGCGGCCCAGCGACGCGCTGCGCGCATCGACCCGCAGCAACGCCAGCTCGCCGTCCACCGGCGCACCGACGCGCACCGTGCGGGCCACGCCATCCACCTCGATCAGGGCCACGCCCTCGCCGGCCTCGGCCGCACGCGCGCTGCGCGGCGCCACCACGCCCAGCAGGCGCAGGCGCGTCTGGGCCACGGGCTCGGGCTCGGCCACGGGCGTGGCGGTCGAGCCCAGCAGCCGGGCCAGGTCCACCGCGCCACCGCGGGCATCACCGGCCTGCAGCGTCAGCGCGGGCAGCGCCAGCGGGCGGTTGAACAGCTGCAGGCCCCAGTAGGCCACGGAGGCACCGAGCAGCAGCCAGACAGAGAACGACAACATTCGGGCAAGCATCAGCCCATTATGATGGCCCGCTACGTCGCAGCTATTGCGCTTCTCCCGGTTTCAACATGCGTCGCTCTCTCTCCCACCGCGGCTTCACGCTGATCGAGCTGCTGGTCGTCCTTGTCATCATCGGCGTGCTGGCGGCGCTGGTCGTGCCCAACGTGCTGGACCGGGCCGAGGACGCGCGCGTCACTGCCGCCCGCACCGACGTGAACAACCTGATGCAGGCGCTCAAGCTCTACAAGCTGGACAACCAACGCTACCCCAGCGCCGAGCAAGGCCTGGATGCGCTGGTGCACAAGCCCACTGCCGGCACGCCGCCGCCGAACTGGAAGCCCTACCTGGAGAAGCTGCCCAACGACCCCTGGGGCCACCCCTACCAATACGCCAATCCCGGCGTGAAGGGTGAGGTCGACGTCTACAGCTTCGGCGCGGACGGCCGCTCCGGCGGCGAAGGCCGCGACGCCGACATCGGCTCCTGGCAGTGATGCCCCTCGCGGGGCGCCGCTGGTTGCCCCGCATGCAGGCCATGACGCCGTACCGGCCCGCCCATCGCCCGCGCCCTCACCGGGCCGCGGGCTTCACGCTGATCGAGCTGCTGGTGGTGGTCGTGCTGATCGCGATCAGCAGCGCCACCATCGCGATGGCGCTGCGCGACCCGGCGGAGCTGCAGTTGCAGCGCGAGGGCCAGCGCCTGGCCGCGCTGCTGGAGGCGGCACGGGCCGAGAGCCGTGCGTCGGGCCTGGCGGTGCGCTGGCTGCCCAGCGCGATCAAGGCCGGCGACGACTTCCGCTTCGAGGGCCTGCCCAAGTCGCTGCAATTGCCCACGCGCTGGCTGGGTGAGCCGGTGGCGGTACAGATCGAGCGCGGCAATGCGCTGGTGCTGGGCCCCGAGCCGGTGCTGCCGGCCCAGCGCGTGCGGCTGCGGCTGGGCGAGCAAAGCCTGGTCGTCGGCAGCGACGGCCTCTCGGCCTTCGACATCGTGACGCCATGAGCCGCGCCCCACGCAGCGGCGGCTTCACGCTGATCGAGGTGCTGGTGGCACTGGTCATCGTCGCCATCTCGCTGGGCGCGGGCATCAAGGCGGCCGGCGCGCTGGCCAACAACGCCGAGCGGCTCAGCCAGGCCAGCGCGGCCCAATGGTGCGCCGAGAACCAGTTCACCGAACTGCGCCTGACCAACCCCTTCCCCGACATCGGCGAGGCCCCGTTCGGCTGCGAGCAACTGGGCCGCAGCTACCTGGGCACGCTGCGTGTGAGTCCCACGCCCAACCCGCTGTTCCGGCGCGTGGACGCCAGCATCCGCAACGAGGCCGGCGAGCCGGTGCTGAGCCTGTCCACCATCATGGGCAACATCCGATGACGCGGCGCGCGCAGGGCTTCACGCTGGTGGAGGTATTGGTCGCACTGCTGGCGATGTCGCTGATGGCCGCGATGGCCTGGCGCGGCATCGACGCGCTGGCGCGCAGCCGCGAGATCGCGCAGGAACGCCTCACCCAGACCACGCGGCTGCAGACCGTGATCGCGCAGTGGGAGTCCGACCTGCGCGCGCTGCAGGACAGCCACACCGATCTCAAGCCGCTGAGCTTCGACGGCGGCGGCATGACGCTGACCCGCCAGGCACCGGACGGCCTGCAGCTGGTGGTGTGGAGCCTGCGCGAGGGCTCGCTGTGGCGCTGGGAAAGCCCCTCGCTGCGCACCGTGGGCGAGCTGGAAAACCAGCGCCAGCTCGGGCAGCAACAGCTGGCCCAGCGCAACCCGGCGCTGCGCGCCTTCGATGGCATCAGCGGCCTGCAGCTCTACTGTTTCTGGGACAACGCCTGGAGCAACTGCCTGTCCGATGGCCAGAACGGCCCCACCCGCCCCGAGGCGCCCAAAGGCATACGCCTGACGCTGCAGTTCGCCGGCGGCAACGGCCTGAGCGGCAGCCTGGTGCGTGAGCTGGAGATCAACGCGCGATGAAGCGGCCCATGCAGCGACGGCACACCCGCGGCGCGGCGCTGCTGACCGCGATGATCATCGTCACGCTGGTGGCCAGCCTGGCCGCCGGCATGGTGTGGCAGCAGTACCGCGCGGTGCAGATCGAGGCCGCGGACCGGGCCCGTGCGCAAAGCGGCTGGATCCTGCAGGGCGCGCTGGACTGGGCGCGGCTGATCCTGCGCGAGGATGCCCAGGCCAACCGCAGCAAGCCGGTGGACCACCTGGGCGAGCCCTGGGCCGTGCCGCTGGCCGAGGCCCGGCTGTCCACCTTCCTGGCCGCCGACCGCGGCAACGCCAGCGACGACGATGGCCCCGAAGCCTTTCTGTCGGGCTTCATCGAAGACGCCCAGGCGCGCTACAACCTGCGCAACCTGGTCGTCGCCGAGCCCACTGCGCAGGCACGCGAGCTGCGCACGCTGGAGCGGCTGTGCCAGATGGTGAACGCACCGCCCGGCACGGCCACGCTGATCGCCAACAACCTGCGCGCGGCCTTCCCGGCGCTGCAGAAGAAGGAAGCCGACGCGAGCACGCCGCTGCAGCCCGCCGGCACCGACGAACTGGGCTGGCTGGGCGTGCCGGCCGACACCATCGCGCGGCTGCGCCCCTTCGTCGTGCTGTTGCCGGCGGCCACCAAGGTCAACCTCAACACCGCACCGCGCGAGGTGATCGCCGCCCTGTTCGACGGCATGGACCTGGCCTCGGCCGAACGACTGGTGCAGGCCCGCAAGACCCGGCCCCTGCAAAAGCCCGAGGATGCCCAGAGCTACATGCCCGGCGAGGTCACCGTGGACAACAACCGCGCGTCGGTGGACTCCGCCTTCTTCGTCGTCACCGGCCGGCTGCGGCTGGACGAGCGCCAGCTGGAGCAGCGTTCGCTGATCCAGCGCCAGGAGCTGGTGATGAAGGTGCTGGCGCGGGAGCGTGTCAGCCAACTGCTCGACACCCCGAGATAACCCGGTGATCACTGCCGTCGTCCTGTCTTGGGCCACTTCTAGAATGCGCCGCTTCCCCAGCCCGCCATGAGCACCCTCCTCATCTTCCTGCCGCCCCGCCCGCGCCTGCACGCGGCCGGCCGCCCGGCCGACACGCCGCGCGCCGACCCCTCGCGCGAGCTCGACTTCGTGCTCACCGCCGATGGCCGCCAGGTCAGTGCGCAGGGCCGCGCGGCCGCGGCGGCCCTGCCTGCGGCTGACAGCGTGATCGCCATCCCCGCCGAGTCCGACGTCAGCTGGCGCCGCCTCGAGCTGCCGCGCGCCGGGCGCCAGATGCGCGCGGCGCTGGCCGGCAAGCTCGAAGAATCGCTGCTGGACGAGCCCGACGCGCTGCACTTCGCGCTGGAACCCGATGCCCATGGCGGCGACACCGCCTGGGTGGCCGTGATGTCGCGCCCCTGGCTGGCCGAGCAGCTGGCCCAGCTGGACGCGGCCCACCTGTTCGTGGACCGGGTCGTGCCGCTGGCCTGGCCCGAGGATCCGCCGCGCGGCCATTTCTTCGAGCACGGCGAGCGCATCGTGCTGCGCTGGAGCCATGCGGACGGCGTCGCCACGCTGCCGCTGGATGGTGCGCTGGCGCGCCAGTTCTTCTCGCCCGGCCTGGTGCATGCGGCGCAGTGGAGCGCCACCGCCACCGCCGCGCCGGCGGCCGAGCGCTGGCTGGGCACCTCGGTCACCGTGCTGACGCCGGCACAGCGCGCGCTGGCGGTGCTGGACAGCGGCTGGAACCTGCGCCAGTTCGAGTTCGCGCCGCGCGCCCGTGGCGCCCATGCGCTGCGGCTGCTGTCGCACACGCTGATGCGCAAGACCTGGCGCCCGGTGCGCCTGGGCCTGGCTGCCCTGCTGGTGGTGCAGCTGCTGGGCGTCAACCTGTGGGCCTGGCAGCAGCACCGCGAGCTGCAGGCGCGCCGCGATGCGATCAACACCACGCTGACCGAGGCCTTCCCGCAGATCCGCGATCCGCTGGACCCGCCGGTGCAGATGCAGAAGAACCTGGACCTGCTGCGTGCCGCCGCGGGCAGCGCCGGCGAGCAGGACCTGGAAACCCTGCTGGCCGCCGCCGCCACCGCCTGGCCCGGCGACCGCCCGCCCGCCGACGCGCTGTCCTTCGAACCCGGCCGGCTGAGCCTGCCCGCCCAGGGCTGGAGCAGCGCGCAGATCGACAACTTCCGCAGCCAGTTGCAGAGCGAAGGCTGGCGGCTGGACGCCAGCGATGGCCGGCTGAGCATCAGCCGCGCGCCCCAAGGAAAGCTCTGATGCCCGCCCCCCAATCCAAGAGCCCGGCCGCCGTGCTGCGCCAGCTGCGCGGCCAGGCCCAGCGCCACTGGCAGACCCTGGGCGAACGTGAGCGCCTGGGCGTGCAACTGGCGGGTACTGCGCTGGCGCTGCTGCTGGGCTGGACCCTGCTGCTGGCACCGGCACTGCGCACCCTCAAGACCGCGCCGGCCGAGCTGGAACGCCTGGAGGCCGACCTGCTGCGCATGCAGGCCCAGGCCGCCGAGGTGAAGACGCTGCGCGGCCTGCCGCCGGTGGCGCCCGCCGAGGCTCAGGCCGCGCTGACTGCCGCGACCGAACGCCTGGGCCCCGCCGCCCGGCTCAACATCACCGGCGACCGCGCGGTGGTCACGCTGAGCGGCGTGCCGCCCGAGGCACTGCAGGCCTGGCTGGGCGAGGTGCGGGCCGCAGCGCGCGCGCGTGCGGTCGAGGCCCAGCTGGCCCGTGGCGCCAAGGGCTACACCGGCAGCCTCACGCTGACCCTGGGAGCCGGCTGATGTACGCGACCCGCACTCCTCAAGCTCCGGCAGATACCGGCCGCCGCCATGCCACACCGCGCCGTTGGGCGGTGGCGGGCGCCGTGCTGGGCCTGCTGATCGTGCTGGTGGCCTTTGCACCGGCCAGCTGGCTGGCGCGCGCACTGGCCTCGGCCACCGAGGGTCACCTCTTGCTGGCAGACACCCGCGGCAGCATCTGGAACGGCTCCGGCGTGCTGGTGCTCAGCGGCGGCGCCGGCAGCCGTGACGCCTCCGCCCTGCCCGGCCGCCTGCGCTGGCAGATGCGCCTGCAGGGCGCCGGCCTGCAGCTCGCGCTGCAGCAGGACTGCTGCGTGAACCAGCAGCTGCTGCTGGGCCTGCGCCCGGGCCTGGGTCGGCTGGCCATCAGCGTGGACAGCCAGGCCGACTGGCTGGCCCGCCTGCCCGCCGGCTGGCTGGCCGGCCTGGGCACGCCCTGGAACACGCTGCAACTGGGCGGCTCGCTGCGCCTGTCGGCCCGCGAGCTGAAGTTCGAACGCGTGCAGGGACGCTGGCTGCAGTCCGGCGACCTGCAACTGGACCTGGTCAACCTGTCGTCCCGCCTGTCCACGCTGGCGCCGCTGGGCAGCTACCGGCTCAGCCTGACGGCCGACACCGCCAACCCCGGCGTCAGCCAGCTGCGCCTCTCCACACTGGAGGGCGCGCTGCAGCTGTACGGCCAGGGCACCCTCTCCGCCTCGGGCAAGAGCCGCTTCGTCGGCGAGGCCAGCGCCGCGCCGGGGCGCGAGGAGGCACTGAACAACCTGCTGAACATCATCGGGCGGCGCCAGGGGGCGCGCTCGGTCCTCACGATCGGATGAGCATGAATCCTCGCTTCACCGCCACCACGCTCGCCGTGCTGCTGGCCATCGGCCCGGTCCAGGCCCAGCCCGATACCGCCAGCCCCAGCCGCGCGCCCGCGCGCAGCAAGGGCCCGGCCCTGAAGGCCAGCACGCCGGTCACGCTGAACTTCGTGAACGCCGACATCGAGGCCGTGACCCGCGCCATCGGCGTGATGCTGGACCGCCAGATCATCATCGACCCGCGCGTGAAGGGTTCCATCACGGTCTACAGCGAACAGCCGGTGTCGGTGCGCGAGGCCTACCTGAACTACCTGGCGGCGCTGCGCGGCCTGGGCTTCACCGTGGTGGAGACCGCGGGGCTGCTGAAGGTGCTGCCCGAGCCGGATGCCAAGCTGCAGGCCGGCTCGGTGGCGGTGGAGGGCAACAGCGTGCGGGGCGACCAGATCCTCACGCAGATCTTCCGCATCCAGCACGAGAACGCCAACAACCTGGTGGCCGTGCTGCGCCCGCTGATCAGCCCCAACAACACCATCAACGCCAATCCGGGCAACAACAGCCTGGTGATCACCGACTACGCGGACAACCTGCAGCGCATCGCCAAGATCATCGCGGCCATGGACACGCCGGGCAGCAGCGACATCGAGGTCGTGCCGCTGAAGTACGCGGTGGCGGCCGACCTGGCGCCGCTGGTGCAAAAGCTGGCCGATGGCGGCAGCGCCCCCACGGCCGGCGTGCCCGGTCAGAGCGGTGGCGGGGTCAGCGTGCTGGTGGACCCGCGCGCCAACGGCCTGATCCTGCGCGCCAGCAACCCGGCCCGGCTGGCGGGGTTGCGCGCCATGGTGAGCAAGCTGGACCAGCCCGGCAGCGACGCCGGCACCAACATCCGCGTGGTCTACCTGAAGAACGCCGACGCGGTGAAGCTGGCCACGGTGCTGCGTGCCGCCTTCGGTGCGGCCAGCGGCACGGGCGCGTCCGGTTCGGGCGGCTCATCCTCGGGCAGCACCTCGCTGACCGGCAGCGCCAGCGGCAGCGGCAACAACGCCAACAACAACAGCAACAGCAATGCGGCCGGCGGCCTGTCGCAGGCCGCCACCTCGCCGGTGGCGCAGTCGGCCAGCCCGTCCACCGGCGGCATCGTGCAGGCCGACCCGGCCACCAACTCGCTGATCATCACCGCCGCCGAGCCGCTGTACCTGCAGATGCGCCAGGTCATCGAGCAGCTGGATGCGCGCCGTGCCCAGGTCTATGTCGAGTCCATGATCGTCAAGATCGACAACAGCAAGGCCGCGCAGTTCGGCGTGCAGTGGCAGAACATGTTCGGCAGCAGCGGCAACAGCTCCATCACGGGCGCCGGCACCAACTTCGGCACCGGGCTGGCCAACATCATCAACGGCACGGCCGCGGTGGCCGGCGGCACCTCGGGCGTGACGACCGCGCTGGCCAACGGCAGCGCGCCCGCCGGCCTGAACATCGGCGTGCTGAAGAAGTTCGGCAGCATCTACACGCTGGGCGCGGTCGCCAACTTCTTCGAGTCGCAGAGCGGCGCCAACGTGCTGTCCACACCCAACCTGGTGTCGCTGGACAACGAGGAGGCCAAGATCGTCATCGGCCAGAACGTGCCCTTCGTGACCGGCTCCTACACCAACACCGGCACGACCACCGGCGGCACGGTCAACCCCTTCACCACCGTGGACCGCAAGGACGTGGGCCTGACGCTGCGCATCAAGAGCCAGATCGGCGAGGGCGGCACGGTGCGCATGGTGGTCTACCAGGAGAACTCCTCGGTGCTGTCCGTGGGCAGCAACGGCCCGACGCTGGACAAGAGCTCCATCGAGACCACCGTGGTGGTGGACGACGGCGACATCATCGTGCTGGGCGGCCTGATGAAGGACGAGTACAGCGACGGTGACGACGGCGTGCCCGGCCTCAGCAAGATCCCGCTGATCGGCAACCTGTTCAGCAGCCAGAACCGCAAGCGCGTGAAGACCAATCTGATGGTGTTCCTGCGCCCCGTGGTGCTGCGCGATGCCGAAGGCAGCAGCAAGCTGTCCATGGACCGCTACGAGAGCATCCGCGCGGTGCAGCAGCAGGCCCAGCCGGCCAAGAGCATCATCCTGCCGGACACGGGCGCGCCGGTGCTGCCCGAGTCGCAGCCGCCCGCGCCCAAGGCGCCGCCGGCCGCGGCGGCCTCGGCCCCGGTCAAGCCCTGAGGGTGAGCTGATGGCCGCGATACGCCACCCCCTGCCCTATGCCTTCGCCAAGGCCAACCGCGTGCTGCTGGAGGACGATGGCAGCACGCTGACGCTGTGGACGCCGCCCGAGCCCGACTGGGCCACGCTGTCCGAGGTGCAGCGCCTCTATGCGGTGGACCGGCTGGAGTCCGAGGCCGCCGCGTCGCTGGCGGAGCGCATCAACGCCGCCTATGCGGGCAGCGAGAGCAGCGCCGCGGTGGTGGTGGGCGAGGTCGAGAGCGCGGTGGACCTGTCGCGCATGATGCAGGACCTGCCCGCGGTGGAGGACCTGCTGGAGGCCGCCAACGACGCGCCCATCATCCGCATGCTCAATGCGCTGCTGACCCAGGCGGCCAAGGACGGCGCCAGCGACATCCACATCGAGCCCTACGAGCGTGCGTCGTCGGTGCGCTTCCGCGTGGACGGCACGCTGCGCGAGGTGGTGCAGCCCAACCGCGGCCTGCATGCGGCGCTGATCTCGCGCCTGAAGATCATGGCCGAGCTGGACATCGCCGAGAAGCGCCTGCCGCAGGACGGCCGCATCTCGCTGCGCATCGGTGGGCGCGCGATCGACGTGCGCGTGTCCACGCTGCCCAGCGCCCACGGCGAGCGCGCGGTGCTGCGTCTGCTGGACAAGAGCGAATCCAAGTTCACGCTGGAAGGCCTGGGCATGGACGGCGCGGTGCTGGAGCGCTTCAAGCGCCTGGTGCAGCAGCCCCACGGCATCGTGCTGGTCACCGGCCCCACCGGCTCGGGCAAGACCACATCCCTCTACGCCTCGCTGCAGACCGTGGACACCAGCACGACCAATGTGCTGACGGTGGAAGACCCGATCGAGTACGAGCTGCCCGGCATAGGCCAGACGCAGGTGAACGCCAAGATAGACCTGACGTTCGCGAAGGCGCTGCGCGCCATCCTGCGTCAGGACCCGGACGTCATCATGATCGGCGAAATCCGCGACTACGAGACCGCGCAGATCGCGATCCAGGCCTCGCTGACGGGTCACCTGGTGCTGGCCACGCTGCACACCAACGACGCGCCCAGCGCCGTCACGCGGCTGACCGACATGGGCGTGGAGCCCTTCCTGCTGAGCAGCTCGCTCTTGGGCGTGCTGGCCCAGCGCCTGGTGCGCCGCCTGTGCCCGGTGTGCAAGACCCAGGACGGCGAGGGCCGCTGGCATCCGGTGGGCTGCGAGTCCTGCGGCCACACCGGCTACAAGGGCCGCACCGGTGTCTACGAGCTGATGGTGGCGGACGAGGCCGTGCGCGGCCTCATCCACCAGCAGGCGCCCGAGGCGGAACTCACCGCGGCGGCACGTGCCAACGGCCTGCGCTCCATGCGCGAGGACGGCGAGCGCCTGATCGCCGCCGGCACCACCTCGCTGGAAGAAGTGCTGCGTGTCACGCGCGAGTGACGTGATGGCCCTCGTCCAAGGCCCTCCTTGGCCGGCCCCTGAAAAGGACGGCGCTCGCCCCGCAGCGTCCCACTGACATGCCTGCCTACAAATACCAAGCGCTGAACGACGCCGGCCGCCAGAGCAGCGGCCTGCTGGAAGCCGACAACCCGCGCGCCGCGCGCGCCCAGCTGCGCTCGCAAGGCCTGACCCCGCTGTCCATAGAAACCGTGCAGCAGCATGGCCAGGTCGAGGGCAGCCGCTTCACGCGTCGCGTGTTCGGCGCCACCGCGCTGGCGGTCTGGACCCGCCAGCTGGCCGGTCTGGTGGGCTCGGGCCTGCCCATTGAACGCGCGCTGTCGGCGCTGGCCGACGAGAGCGAGGACGCGCGCCAGCGCGAGCTGATCTCCCAGCTCAAGGCCGAGGTGAATGCCGGCGCGACCTTTGCGCGCGCGCTGGCCAGTGCGCCGCGCGAGTTCGACGAGGTCTACCGTGGCGTGGTCGCGGCCGGCGAGCAGAGCGGTGCGCTGGGTCCGGTGCTGGAAAGCCTGGCCGACGACCTGGAGGAACGCCAGGACCTCAAGGCCAAGCTGGTGGGCGCCATGGCCTACCCGGCCATCGTGTCCTTCATCTCGGTGCTGATCGTGATCTTCCTGGTCACCTATGTGGTGCCGCAGATCGCCACCGTGTTCACCAGCTCCAAACGCACGTTGCCGGCGCTGACCATCGCGATGCTGGGCATCAGCGACTTCGTGCGCAGCTGGGGCTGGGCGCTGCTGGCCGCGCTGGTGGCGGGCGGCGTGATGCTGAAGCTGGCGCTGCGCGCACCGGCCTTCCGGCTGCGCTTCGATGCCGGCGTGCTGGGCCTGCCGCTGGTGGGCCGGCTGGCCCGCGGCTACAACGCGGCGCGCTTCGCCGGCACGCTGGCCATGCTGGCGGGTGCTGGCGTGCCCATCCTGAAGGCACTGCAGGCGGCGGCCGAAACGCTGTCCAACCGTGCGATGCAGGCCGATGCGCTGGATGCGCTGGTGCAGGTGCGCGAGGGCGCGCCCCTGGGCTCGGCGCTGGCCGGCAAGAAGCGCTTCCCCGGCATCCTCGCGATGTTCGCGCGCCTGGGCGAGCAGACCGGCCAGCTGCCCGAGATGTTGGGCCGCGCCGCGCGCCAGCTGGGCGTGGAGGTGCAGCGCCGTGCGATGTCCACCGCCACGCTGCTGGAACCGCTGCTCATCGTCGCGATGGGCGCGGTGGTGCTGCTGATCGTGCTGGCGGTGCTGCTGCCTATCATTCAGCTCAACACCTGGGTGAAATAGACCACCCCCTACCGCAGCGAAGCTGCGGCCCCCTCAAGGGGGCGCTGCCTATGGACCGGCGGAGCCGGATCCATGGCAGCTGCTGGAGGGGGTGCGGCGCTGCGCGCGCACCGGCGAGGTAGTCCGGTGGCCCGGGTGCGTGGCGGGGCTGACCGGTTGAGCCGGATCAGCGCGAGTCGCTGGATAAGGTGCGGCGCTGCGCGCGCACCGGGCGGATGGTGTGGGTCGCCGGAGGGGGTGCGGCGCTGCGCGCGCACCAGGCCGGTGGTGGCTGGATACGTGACGTGGTGCGCGTTTCGGTGGTTTCTCTAGGTCCACAGCGGGGTCGGTTTTTGCTTGAATGAAGCCGAGTTCCCCTAGGAGCCTGGCCATGAGCAGTACCGCACTTGCCTGTATGAGCCCTCGCATTCCGGTGGCGCGCATGCGCAGCATCTACCGGATGGAAGAGGTCACCAAGCGGCTGGACAAGCTGCCGCCGCGCGAGCACGAGGCGTTGCGTGCGACCTACGAGCGCATGCTCGAGAAGGGCGAGCAGCGCTTCCAGGTCAAGCCCTCGGGCCTGCCGGTGATGGACACGCTGTACGAGGAGCTGCCCAATTTCCATGAGGTGCTGGACGATGTGCGGCGCCAGATCGCGCTGTGTGAGGACAGCGGCGACGCGCTGGAGATCACGCCACTGCTGCTGCTCGGGCCGCCCGGCGTGGGCAAGACGCATTTCGCGCGCCAGCTGGCCGAGCTGCTGGGCACCGGCATGGGCTTTGTGTCCATGAGCTCGCTGACCGCCGGCTGGGTGCTGTCGGGCGCGTCCAGCCAGTGGAAGGGCGCACGCGCGGGCAAGGTCTTCGAGGCGCTGGTGGACGGCGACTACGCCAACCCGGTGATGGTGGTGGACGAGATCGACAAGGCCGGCGGCGAGTCCACCTACGACCCGCTGGGCTCGCTCTACAGCCTGCTGGAGCACGACACCGCCAGCAGCTTCATCGACGAATTCGCCGAGGTGGCGGTGGACGCCAGCCAGGTGATCTGGGTGGCCACCGCGAACGACGCGCACGCCATCCCCGACCCCATACTGAACCGCGTCAATGTCTACGAGGTGATGGCGCCCGACTTCGACGCGGCGCGGGCGATCGCGCGCCGGCTCTACCGCAAGCTGCGCGAGGCCCACGACTGGGGCCGGCGCTTCGACGAGCAGCCCAGCGACGCGGTGCTGGAGCGCATGGCAGAGCTGGCGCCGCGCGAGATGCGGCGCGCGTGGATGACCGCCTTCGGCAATGCCCGGCTGGCCCATCGCAGCACGCTGCTGACCGAGGACCTGCCACACGCCTCGGCCCGCAAGGCGCGCATGGGCTTCATGCAGTAGCGGCCCCGCCGCCCGGCGTGGCGGGGCTCAGGGCTCGGCGCTCAGCGCAGCCGGAAGGCCGACACCACGCTGCTGAGACGGCCGGCCTGGTCCTTGAGGCTTTCGGCCGCGGCGGTGGATTCCTCCACCAGCGCAGCGTTCTGCTGGGTCATGCGGTCCAGGTCGGCCACGGCCACGTTGACCTGGCCTATGCCCTGGCTCTGCTCGCGCGAGGCCGAGCTGATCTCGCCAACAATGTCGGTCACGCGCTGCACGCTGGCGACGATCTCGTCCATGGTGCTGCCGGCGTCGCCCACCAGGCGCGAACCCGATTCCACGCGCTCCACGCTGGCATTGATCAGTGACTTGATCTCCTTGGCCGCCTCGGCCGAGCGCTGGGCCAGCGAGCGCACCTCACCAGCCACCACCGCAAAGCCGCGGCCCTGCTCGCCGGCCCGCGCGGCCTCGACCGCCGCATTCAGCGCCAGGATGTTGGTCTGGAAGGCAATGCCGTCGATGACGCCGATGATGTCGGCGATCTTCTGGCTGGACTGGTTGATCTCGTTCATGGTGCTGACCACCTGGGCCACCACCTGGCCGCCGCGCTGAGCCACCTGGGCGGCCGAGCTGGCCAGCTGGTTGGCCTGCGCGGCCGCATCGGCACTGTGGGTGACGGTGCTGGTCAGTTCCTCCATCGCGCTGGCGGTTTCCTCCAGGTTGGACGCGGCCTGCTCGGTGCGGGCGCTCAGATCCTGGTTGCCGGTGGCGATCTCGGCACTGGCCGTGGAGATGTTGTCCACCACGCTGCGCACCTCGTTCAGCGAATTGCGCAGCGCATCGCGCATCGCGTCGATCGCATGCAGCAGCTGGCCGGTCTCATCGGCCGGGTAGTGCTGGCGGGCCTCGCCGGTGAGGTCCATGTCGGCGATCGCGCGGGCGGAACGCTCGGCGTCGCGCAGCGGCCCGGTGATGCTGCGGGTCAGCAGCCAGCTCAGCACCACGCCGATGCCAAAGGCTGCGGCGGTACAGATCACCAGCAGCCACACGGTGCGCGAGCGCAGCGCCTGCACCTGGGCGGCGGAGAGGTCCAGCTGGTCACGCTCGAACTTGGCCAGCCCGCCCACCGCGTCGATGTAGGCCTTGGACGAGGGTTCGAACTGATCCGCAAAGATCTTGGCGGCCCCCTCGGCGTCGCCCGCCTTCTTGGCCTTGCTGACCTGCTCGCGTGCGGCCAGATAGGCTTTGCGCAGCTCGCCGATGCGGGCGAACATGTCGCGCTCCTCAGGCGTGTCCAGCGTGCCCTCGATGAACTTCTGCAGCTCGTTGGTCTCGCTGATGGCCGCGGCGGTCGCGGGCGCGAAATACTCGATCAGCGACGCGTCGGAGCTCTTGGCGATGGCCGCGGCACGCTGCACCCCGTTGGTCGTGTTGCGCACCCAGTCCGACGCCGCGCGCTCCACCTTGAGCGTGCGCGCCGTCATGTCCTCGACCTCGGTGCCCAACTGGCGCAGCTGCCACACAGCCACAAAGCTGCTGATCAGCAGCAGGCCCAGGATGGTCGAAAGCACCAGCACCAGGCGGCGCCCGATGGAGCCGGTGGCGGGCAGGGAGGCAGCGGACATGTAGGGTCTCCGGAGATGGGGGGGCGAAGGCCGGAAAACCCCGGCGCGCCAAGGGCTGAAGGCTAGCTGCAAGGCAGAAAAAATGCAGCCATGTTTCACCGTTCTGGTGCGGACTGCATCACGACCTGTGCGTCCGCGCACACAAAAGGGGGTGCGGCTGTCAAGCCGCCCAAGGGACTAGGGCCGACGGTGGGTGGGTTCGACACTGACTAGGATGGCGCCATGCCCAGCACCCTGCACGGCCAGCTCGTCGTGGCCATCTCTTCACGAGCCCTGTTCGATTTCGAGGACGAGAACCACGTCTTCGAGGCCGAGAACGACCACGCCTACATGGCGCTGCAGCAGCAGCGGCTGGACCAGCCCGCACGCCCCGGCGTCGCGTTCTCGCTGGTGCGCAAGCTGCTGGCCTTCAACGTGGCGGGCGAGTCCCGTGTGGAGGTGGTGGTGCTGTCGCGCAACGACCCCATCTCCGGGATGCGCGTGTTCCGCTCGGCCGCCCACTACGGACTCAAGATCGAGCGTGGCGTGTTCACGCGCGGCGCCTCGCCCTGGCGCTACCTGCGGCCGCTGTCGGCCCAGCTCTTCCTGTCAGCCAACGAGGACGATGTGCGCCAGGCGCTGGCCGCCGGCGTGGCCGCGGCCCGCGTGATGCCGCAGGCAGCCCAGGCCTCGGCCGCCCACCCCAACGAGCTGCGCATCGCGTTCGACGGCGATGCGGTGCTGTTCTCGGACGAGGCCGAGCAGATCTACCAGCGCGACGGCCTGGCCGCGTTCCGCGAGCACGAAAGCGAACGCGCCCGCCAGCCGCTGCCGGCCGGCCCGTTCAAGCCGGTGCTGGAGGCGCTGCAGCGGCTGCAGAGCGCGTCGGACGATGCGATGACGGTACGCACCGCGCTGGTCACGGCCCGCAGCGCGCCGGCCCATGAGCGCGCGATACGCACGCTGATGGACTGGCGCATCGAGGTGGACGAGGCCATGTTCCTGGGCGGACTGCCCAAGGGCGAGTTCCTGCGCGAGTTCGAGCCCGACTTCTTCTTCGACGACCAAGCCGGCCACGTGGCCAATGCGGCCCGCCATGTGCCCGCGGGCCAGGTCGCCGCGGGCATCGCGTCGCAATAAAAGAAAACGGCCCCTAGGGGCCGTCCGCGCAAGACCTGACGGTCCGAGGGGCGTGCTCAGCCGCGGCGGCGGCGGGCGACGAAGCCCACGGCGCCCAGGCCGGCCAGCAGCATCGCGTAGGTGCCGGGCTCGGGCACGGCGGTGACGGCGGAGAAGCTGACGTCGTCGATCGCCAGGCCATGGTCGCCACCGGTGTTGTCCACATCGGTCCAGGTGATCCACAGCGTCTGGCCCGCGCCCCAGGTGGTGTTCACGGTGCCGCCCAGGCCGGCCACACGACCCGCCCCGTTGCCGTCCACGGCAGCTGCGGTGGTGGTGTTCACGACGGAATCGAAGCTGGTGAGCGCGGTCGTGGCGGCGGTGTAGGCGGCGCCGAAGCCGTACTGCACGCTCAGCGACTGCACGGCGGCCGAGCCGCCGTTGCGCCACTGCTCGCCGGCAAAGCTCAGCACGAAGCCGCCCAGGTCGGCGCCGGTGTCATTGGTCAGCGCCAGCGCATAGGTGATGGTGCCGGTAGAGCCGCTGGCCACCGAACCGAGTGCACGGTCGCTGGAGCCGGTGCCGCCGAAGCTGTAGAAGCCGCCCGTATTGGAGGTGCCGGTGCCGGCCGTCACGGTCAGCGCCGTGCCGGCGCTGCGGAACAGGCTCCAGCCGCTCAGCGTGGTGTCGTTGACGAAAGTCAGCGAGCCGGTGCTGACCAGGCTGTCGAAATTCTGGGTGTAGGTCAGCGACGAGCCGGTCACGGACACGCCGGCCTGGGCCGACAGGGCAGTGGCCAGCGCGGCCGACGCGAGCAGGAGCTTGGGAGTCATCGACAAAATCTCCGGTTCTGAGAGGGGGTGAGCAGACTTCACGAACTTTTACGTCCTCGTCAGAAAGGGTCAACACGGACAACCCGCCCTCCCCCGCGAATCAGTGTGGTGCGGCGCACCACAAGACCTGGCCCCACGACATCAAGCCGTCACACCGGCGCGGCGCCGTGACGAATCGCCCCCTGGAGCGCTCGGCCCACAATCGGCGCCCGAGGAGAGTCCCATGCCCCATTTCAAGATCGCCACGCTGGCCCTCGCACTGCTGAGCGCCGCCAGCGCCTGGGCCGGCACCACCGGCTACTACCGCCAGCCCGCGCTGCAGGGCGAGCAGGTCTATTTCGTCGCCGAGGGCGACCTGTGGCGCGTACCGCTGCAGGGTGGCGAGGCCCGGCGCCTGACCACCCACCCGGGGCTGGAGAGCCAGCCCGCGGTGTCGCCCGACGGCGCCTGGATCGCCTTCACCGCCCAGTACGACGGCGGCACCGAGGTCTACGCCATGCCCGCCGGCGGCGGCGTGCCCAAGCGCCTGACCTGGGAGGGCGGCGGCCAGAAGGTCTGGGGCATCACCGCGGGCGGCGAGGTGATCTACACCGGGCTGGACGCCAGACCCGGCTCCCAGCTGTTCGCGGTGAACCTGCAAACCGGCCAGCGCCGCCAGCTGCCGGTGGCCCAGGCCAGCGACGGCGCGCTCAGCGCTGACGGCAAGACGCTTTACTTCACGCGCAACGGCCTGCGCGGCGACAACGCCCGCCAGTACCGCGGCGGCGCGATCGCGCAGCTCTGGACGCTGGACCTCGGCAGCAACGCCGAGGCCCGGCCGCTGCTGACCGAGGCGGCCAATGACCGCCGGCCTCTGCCCTACCAGGACGGCGGCCAGACCCGCATCGCCTTCCTGTCGGACCGCGACGGCACGGTCAACCTGTGGTCGGTCAACGCCCAGGGTGGCGACCTGCGCCAGCACACCACCTACCGGGGCTGGGACATACGCCATGCGTCCATAGACGGCAGCCGCGTGGTCTATGCGCTGGGCGCCGACCTGCTGACGCTGGACCTGACCCAGACCGCCGCGCCCCGCCCCATCCCCGTGCAACTGGCCGGTGACTTCGACCAGCAGCGCCAGCGCTGGATCAAGAAGCCGCAGGACTTCCTCACCGACACCGCCTTCGCGCCCAACGGCGAGCGTGTGCTGCTGGCCGCGCGCGGCCACCTGGCCACGCAGGGCACGGGCACGCTGCGCCGCGCCGAGCTGCCGCAGCCGGCCGACAGCCGCTGCAAGACCGGCGAGTTCAGCGCCGACAGCAAGAGCGTGTTCGCGATCTGCGACTTCAGCGGCGAGCCCGAGATCTGGCGCCTGAGCGCCAACGGCCTGGGCAAGCCGCAGCAGATCACCACCGGCACCAGCACGCAGCGCGTGTCGCTGCTGCCCTCGCCGGACGGCCGCTGGCTGGCCCACACCGACAAGGAAGGCCGCATCTACCTGACCGACCTGAAGGCCCCGGTGCCCGCTGCGCCCCAACAGATCGGCCAGGGCCGCCAGGAGGACGGCGCGCTGCTGCAGGCCTGGAGCCCCGACAGCCAGGCGCTGGCCTGGGCCGTGCCGCTGAGCAATGGCGACCGCCACCAGCTGCTGCTCTACCGCCTGGCCGACGGCAAGACCCACACGCTGACCAGTGACCGCTACGACACCGACGCCGCCACCTTCAGCCCCGACGGCCAGTGGCTGTACTTCTCGTCCAAGCGCAACTTCGTCGCCACCGGCAACACCAGCCCCTGGGGCGACCGCAACACCGGCCCATTCTTCGACCGCCGCTCGCGCCTGTATGCGCTGGCGCTGCAGCCCGACCTGCGCTCGCCGTTCGCCCCCAAGGACGAGCTGGAGGCCGCCGAGCCCAAGCCCAAGGCGGACGAGAAACCCGACACCGCCAAGAAGGACGGTGACGGCAAGAAGCCCGACGACAAGAAGGCCAAGCCCGCCATCGTCTTCGAGGGCCTGGCCCAGCGCCTCTATGAGCTGCCGCTGCCGCCCGGCAACTACCGCGGCCTGCGCAGCGACGGCAAGCGGCTGTGGTTCCTGGACCAAGACCTGGAGCGCAAGACCAGCCTGAAGTCGGTCGCCATCGACAACCAGGGCGGCGCGCCCGAGACGCTGAGCGCCGACGTGCGCAGCTACGAGCTCAGCGCCGACGGCAAGAAGCTGATGCTGCTGCGCAACCAGGGCGCGGGCGCGCCCGAACTGCTGATCGTGGACGCCGCGCCCAAGCTGCCCACCGAGCTGGCCAAGAGCCAGGTGCGCTGGGCCGACTGGCAGATCGCCACCGACCCGCGCGCCGAGTGGCGGCAGATGTTCGTCGACGCCTGGCGCCTGCACCGCGACCACTTCTACGACAAGGCCATGCACGGCGTGGACTGGAAGGCCGTGCGCGCCAAGTACGAACCGCTGGTGGAGCGCGTGACCGACCGCTACGAGCTGGCCGACCTGATGGGCCAGATGGTCAGCGAGATCAGCGCGCTGCACAGCCAGGTGGCGCCGGGCGACCCGCGCCAGGCGCCCGAGGAGCCAGGTCTTGCGGGCCTGGGTGCACGCCTGAGCCGCGTGGCCGAGGGCTGGCGCATCGATGCGCTGTATGCGTCCGACCCCGAGCTGCCGTCCGAGGCCGGCCCGCTGGCTGCGCCGGGGCTGGGCATTGTTGCGGGCGACGTGATCACCGCGGTCAACGGTCGCGCCAGCACCGGTGTACCCCACATCCTGGAGCTGCTGCGCGGCCAGGCCGGGCGCCAGGTCTTGCTGGACCTGAAGAAGGCCGATGGCAAGACCGTGCAGCGCATCGTCACGCCGGTGGCCCAGATGCGCGAGAACCAGCTGCGCTACAACGACTGGCGCGTCAGCCGCGCCCGCCTGGTGGAGCAGGCCGGCGCCGGTCGCATAGGCTATGTGCACCTGCGTGCGATGGGTCCCAATGACATCGCCGATTTCGTGCGCGAGTTCTACGCGGCCAGCGACCGCGACGGCCTCATCATCGACGTGCGCTACAACAACGGCGGCAACATCGACAGCTGGATCCTGGAGAAGCTGCTGCGCCGCGCCTGGGCCTTCTGGCAGCCGCGCTCGCCGGACGGCTCGCCGGTCTACCCCAACATGCAGCACGCGTTCCGCGGCCAGGTGGTGGTGCTGGCCAACGAGGAGACCTACTCCGACGGCGAGACCTTCTCCGAGGGCTTCAAACGCCTGGGCCTGGGCCCGGTGATCGGCAAGCAGACCTCGGGCGCCGGCGTGTGGCTGTCCGACGGCAACCGCCTGCTGGACAACGGCATCATGCGCGCCGCCGAGACCGCCCAGATCGACGCCCAGGGCCGCCAGCTGGTGGAAGGCATAGGCGTGAAGCCCGACATCGAGGTGGACAACCCGCCGCGCGCCACCTTCCTGGGCCAGGATGCGCAGCTGGATGCCGCGATCGCCGAGCTGAAGAAACGCATCGCCGCGCAGCCCGTGCCCACGGTCAAGCCCCAGGGCTATCTGCGTCCGGTGACGCTGCCGGCGCCGCAGCGCTGAACCATCGCTGCGCCCAGGCGCCGTGACAAAAAAGGGAGGCCCTCGGGCCTCCCTTTTGCATGGCGGCGTGACCGGGGGCCCGCCCTGTCTGGTTCAGGCTGCCTGCGCCTGCAGACGGCGGGCACGCAGCCCGACCACGCCCAGGCCGGCGAGCAGCAGAGCCACGCTGGCCGGCTCCGGCACCGGCGCCAGTTCGCCAAAGGCGAAGTAGCCCGAATCACCCAAGGTGTTATGGCCCGGCACGAAATACTCGGAGTAGTAGCTGCCATCCGGGTAGAAGGTCAGCGCCAAGGACGACGAGGCGTCGTTGGCGGTGAACAGGAAACCCTGGGCCTCGATCTGAATCGTCGAGTTCGCCGCGGTGTAGCTGACGTTCTTGGTCAGGTAGTTCAGCTCGAAGTCGACGACGCTGAAGGCGTAGTCCAGCGAAAACGGCGCCGTGGTGGTCATGGTGCCGGCAAAGGTCGGGTCGCCATTCACATCGTCGATGGCGGCGAACTCGTAGCGGTTGTCGGCCAGCGCCAGGCCGGTCGCGGCGAAGAACAGGCTCAGGCCTGCGAGCAGGGTGGTGAGGAACTTCATGGGGGCGGTCTTGTCGTCGGTGGGTATGGCAGGACTCAGCGGACCGTCACGAACACCGGGTTCGAGTAGAACCACAGGCTGCTGTAGTTGCGGTCGTTGATGGCATTCACCCGCGCGTTGTTGTCGGCGCCGGTGGTCTTCTGGTCGGGCAGAGGCTCGCCGTTGGCGGTCAGGCCGGCCACGTTCGGCGCGAGATTGGTGCCGCGCAGGCGGAAGTACTGGTTCTTCCTGGCCTCGATCTGCACGGTGATGGACGCGTAGCCATCCTTGCCCACCTTCCAGTCGGCCGCGGTGAAGCGCTGCAGCACGCGGGTGCTGGCGTTCGTGGCGACCGCGTAGGCCGGCGTGCCCGGTGCGGCCTTCTCCGTCACGTCACCGACGATCAGGTCCACGTGGTCGACCACCGGCTTCATGTAGGCGAGCTGGTTGCCGTCCACGGGCTTGAGGTAGTTGTTGAACTCAGGGCTCTTGAAGCGGATCGTGAACTTGATCTTCTCGCCAGCGCCGACCTTGATCTCCTGCCCCATGAAGGCGGTGCCGGAGGACCCCACGACCCGGAAATCCAGCGCATCGATCAGGTCGCCGAACACGCCGAACGAACGGCCCGCGCGCAGGCTGGCGATCAGGCCGGCGGCACCCTGGGCGCTGTCGGGCATCCACAGGTAGTTCTTCGCGTACTCGCCCGGGTAGTAGCCGCTGCTGTTGCTGGCCGCGTCGATCTTGAAGTGCGAATCGGAGTCCGCGATGTTCCAGATGCGGCGCCCCTCGCCCAGCAGTGCATCCCACATGCCGCCCAGCTTGGCGACGATGGCGTCCGTGCCGCCGTAGGTGCGGTTAGGCAGGTTGGCGTCCGTGTAGGCGGACGTGTAGCCGCCGCGATCCGGCTCCATCTGGTTGCCCACCATGCCCTCGATCATGAACATCTGGTCCGGCGCCAGATCGTTCATCTGGCGCAGATCGCTGATGGTGTATTTGCCGGGATTGCGCGACGGGTGATTGAGGGTGACGAAACTCGTCTTCGCGTAATTGGCCTTCAGCCAGCCCAGTGCGGTCAGCGCATCGGCGGCCGTGCTGTTGGTGCGGGCGATATTGCGGCTTTTCCAGGCCGCCACATCCACCGGATCGAACAGATTCTCAGCCAGCGTGGTAAAGCGGTATTGGAATTCCCGCACGCCCTGGGTGGCGGTATTCAGGCTCGACTCGTCGGCGAACAGCATCACGCCCATGTGGTCATGCGTGGGCATATCCCACTCGGCGCCCGAGAAGATCAGCTTGTCGGCATAGGTTCCGGCCGCCTGCAGCGCCCTGACCCGCTGGATCTCGTAGGACTCCATCGGGTAGGCGAAGGCCATGGGCTTGGGCAGCGCATTGCCGTTGTTGTCATAGGCCGAGGAACGCAGGTGATTGGTCAGTGCCAGCCAGTCCAGCTTGTACGAGGTGAAGGACTTGCCCAGCAGGAAATCCAGCGTCTGCGTGGCGCGGGAATCGTCCGACTGCACGGTATGCACGTGCAGGTCGCCGGTCGTCCATTTGCCCGCCGGGTCGGTCGATATCGGGCCGGGCGTCAACCCCGCCGCCTGAGAGAAACCACCTGTAAGCAGCGCGGCTGCGCCCACGACCAGCGACGCATATTTGAACCGGCGAGATACGGACATCATGAGGACTTCTTTTCAAATCAGTTTCACAACAGCAGCGCCCAGACCCGAGGGATATCAGGGCGCCGAATTCCGTCCATGATGCGTCCTCAATAAGAATCCCCAGTGACATTTCTCGCACTTAGCGGCGAAGCCTGGCGCACCGGATCGGCGTCGGGCCGGCCAGAAAGAACAAAAGGGAGGCCTAAGCCTCCCTTCTTCATCCATGCCGCCGACAGGGTGTCGCGGCCCAGGCCGTCATCACAGGGACCTGAGGAAGCTCAGCAAGGCCTCCCGGTCCGCGGTGGACAGGGCCTCGAAACGCTGGCGGCTGACCGTGGCCTCGCCGCCATGCCACAGGATGGCCTCGGTCAGCGTACGGGCCCGGCCGTCGTGCAGATAGCCCACCTTGCCCACGCTGCCCGCCACCAGTTCGGTGTAGCCCAGACCCCAGAGCGCCGAGGTGCGCCACATGCTGCCCGTGGCCTGGCCCTCGGTCAGCGAGTCGGCCAGATCCGGCCCCATGTCGTGCAGCAGCAGGTCGGTGTAGGGCTTGATGATCTGGTTGCGCAGTTCGGCGAACTCGGACCCCGAACCGGTCTTCATCTCGGCCACGTGGCAGGCCGCGCAGCGCAGGCCCTGGAAGGCCTTGGCTCCGGCAGCGATCTGGGCCGGGTTGGCATCCAGTGCCGGCAGCGGCGCCACACCCTTGGGGAAACCGCTGACCAGGCTGCGCTGGGCCGGCACGCCCAGCAGGCCCAGGTAGCGGGTGATCAGGGTCAGGTCCTCTTCCGACAGGCCCTTCTCCACCTTGCCCGGCGTGCACCGGCCGCTGAGGCAGTCCCGGTTGGGATAGACCGGGGTGGTGACCGACATGTCCTGCAGGGCCGCACTGGCGGCCTGGTGGCGCAGGCTGACCTTGGACGCCTTCCAGCCGTAGCGGCCCAGGCGCACCGCCCCGGTTTCGGGGTCGTAGGCGAAGTTGGCCGTACCCTTCACGCCATCGGCATCGGGCGTGCTGCGCACCCGGGCCAGGATGTCGGCATCCGGCACCGCCTCCAGCAGGCCCATGCCTATCATGGGCTGGGCACTGCGCAGCGAAAACAGCGTCGGCGTCGGCCCATCGAAGGCGATACGCGGCTTGCTCAGCGTGACCACCGTGCCGTCGGCCAGCGTCACATTGCGTGTGTCAAAACCTGCCACACGCACGCCCATGCCCCAGTCCTGCGGTGCGCCGGTATCGGGTGCGCGGGCGTTCATCTGCACGCTCACGCCATAGACCGGATGCGGCACCTGCTGCCCGCTCGCATTCAGGCTGGCGGTGTGCACGGCCATGGTGTCCAGGCGCTGGTTGATCGCGCTGGGCGCCAGGCTGCGGCCGTTGCCGATGTGGCAGGAGAAGCAGGTGGATTGCGTGAAGCGCGGTCCCTGCAGCCCCACGGCCGCCTGGTTGCGGTCATTGCCCGGCTCGTTGTGGTCGCCGGTCCACATATTGGTGTGTATCCAGCGGCGACCCTCGACGAAGCGCTGCATGTTCTGCATGCCGATCAGGCTGTTGGGCTGCTGGAACATGAAGGCCGAGTTGTCTGCGTAGTCATAGGACACCGAGCCCAGCCCGCCCTGCAGCACCTCGTCCGGCAGCGGCGCATTCATCAACCGCGGCTGCACCCCGTACCAGGGGCGCAGGCCCGTGCCCACCACATAGGTCAGCTCGTTGGTGTAGTAACGGATGGCGCCGCTGTCGCCCACGGCATCCATGGCCGGCCGGCTCGAAAAGAAGGAGCCGGTGAACTCGATCACATCCCCCGCCTTGAGGGCCCGCGCGGCGACATTGCTGCCGTTGGGGACCATCACCCCATTGGCATTGGCCGACAGCGCGTTGTAGCCGGGGTAGGCGTCCAGCACCACGCTGCAGCCATCGTTGGCACCGCGCACGCCGGCATAACCGGCGCCCGGGGTCAGCAGCGCGTTCTGCGGCGGCTTGGGCACGACCGGGCAGGCCGCGATGTCCTTGAAACCGGCGGTGTAGGTGCTCGGGTCCAGCAGGTTGCCCGGCGACATCCAGCCATAGCCGGTGACGCCCGGGTCGTCGAAGCGGCGGAAGAAGGACTGACCGCCGCCGCGCTGCGCCTGCTGGTAATACTGGTTGACCACGATGGTGGGCTTGGTGACGCCCGCCACGCGGCTGTTGTCGATGAACTCCACACCCCAGGTGCGGTTCTTGAAGTAGTTGGCAACGAAGTTCAGGTAGGCGCCCGGGCCCTTGTCCTGCGGCTTGCCGCTCGCATCCACGGTCTCGTTGACGCCGTAGCCGATCTCGTTCCAGTCCTCGCCACGCTCGCGGCCGTGGCGTGAGCGCCCGACCAGGCCGAAGCGGGTCACCAGCGTGCCGTCCGGCAGCGTGAACTGCACCGTTTCCAGCGGCGCCTGGGGCGCCGGCGGGGCGGCCAGCGCCGCGCCGTTGGCCGGAAAGGCCAGGGCCGTCGTCGCCATGGGCGGCAGCGTGTTGTCGCTGCCCGGCGACTTGAACGTCACCTCGAACAGCGAGTAGCCATACTGAGTGGCCCGCGCCACGCCTTGCAGACGCAGAAAGCGCAACTGGGCATTGAGGTTGAAGAACTCCTCGGTGCCGCCCTTGCCGTTCACCACGTAGCGGATCTGGTACCAGGTCTGGCCGTCGTCCGAGCCCTGGATCACGTACTCCTTGCCATAGGCGTTCTCCCAGGACAGCTTGAGATAGCCCAGGGCCGTCTTGCTGCCGAAGTCGAACTGGATCCAGGCCTTGTCGTCCGCGGCACTGGACCAGCGCGTGCTCGGATCGCCGTCCACGGCCATGGCGGCGCTGTTGGCCCCCTCCACCGCCGACGAGCTGACCGTGGCGGTCTTCACCACCGCGCCGGGCCGGCTCACGTCAAAGCCGGCCGGCAACTGCAGCGCGGGTGGCAGCGTCGGAGCGGCCACGGGCGTGTCGCTGGGCAACGCGATGGGCGTGCTCACCGGCGGCGGCTCCAGCACCGGCTCGGCCACCGGCTGAGCGGTGGGCGTGGACGCCGGCGCCGAGGCGGGCGGCGCGGCGACCGGGCCGCTGCCCGGCGAGGTGCTGGAATCGCCCGCCCCGCCTCCGCCGCCGCAGGCCGTGACCAGGGCGGCCAGGGTCAGCAGCGTGGCCCCGCCCGCCAGGGTGCGGGACCGGGATGACGACGCGGACGAGATGAGGGGCGGAGTCCTGCTCATGAGCTGATCGTTGGGTTGCCCCGCCCTGGGTGCCAGGTCTTGCAGGGTCTAACAGAGTCGCGGGCAGCCTTCAAGCTACCCGCACGGTGAGTGGGCGCATGATGTCAGCCGCCTGACGTCAAAGCGGCGACAGCGCGAGACCCGCGCGCAGGAAAGCGCGCAAGTCGTGCAGTAGTTGGCTGGGTCGGCGTCTTCCCGACGCCGCCGGCCGGGTCTCAGCCCAGCGTCACCTTGGCGAACTTGCGCTTGCCCACCTGCAGCACATGCTCGCCGGCCTCCAGCTTCAGGCCCTTGTCGGACACCACATCGCCCGCGATGCGCACGCCGCCCTGGTCGATCATGCGCAGGCCTTCGCTGGTGGATGCCACCAGGCCGGCCGCCTTCAGCAGCTGCGCAATGCCCATGGGCGCGCCGGTCAGCGTCAGCTCGGGGATGTCATCCGGGATGCCGCCCTTGGCGCGGTTGTTGAAGTCGGCCTCGGCCGCATCGGCCGCCGCGGCGCTGTGAAAGCGCGCGGTGATCTCCTTGGCCAGCGCGACCTTGGCGTCCTTGGGGTTGCGGCCCGCGTCCACCTCGGCCTTCAGCGCAGCGATCTCGGCGATGGACTTGAAGCTCAGCAGCTCGTACCACTTCCACATCTGCACATCGCTGATGGACAGGATCTTGGCGAACATGCTGTTGGCCGGCTCGGTGATGCCCACGTAGTTGTTCTTGGACTTGGACATCTTCTCGACGCCGTCCAGGCCCTCCAGCAGCGGCATGGTCAGGATGCACTGCGGCTCCTGGCCGTACTCCTGCTGCAGGTGGCGCCCCATCAGCAGGTTGAACTTCTGGTCGGTGCCGCCCAGCTCCAGGTCGCTCTTCAGCGCCACCGAGTCATAGCCCTGCATCAGCGGGTAGAGGAACTCGTGCACCGAGATGGGCGTGCCGGCCGCGTAGCGCTTGGTGAAGTCGTCACGCTCCATCATCCGGGCCACGGTGTACTTGGCCGCCAGCTGGATCAGGCCGCGCGAGCCCAGTGGGTCGCACCACTCGCTGTTGTAGCGGATCTCGGTCTTGCTCGGATCCAGCACCAGGCTGGCCTGCTGGTAGTAGGTCTCGGCGTTGTGCTTGATCTGCTCAGGCGTCAGCGGCGGGCGGGTGGCGTTGCGGCCGGAAGGGTCGCCGATCATGGAGGTGAAGTCGCCGATCAGGAAGATCACCTGGTGGCCCAGGTCCTGCAGCTGGCGCATCTTGTTGAGCACCACCGTGTGGCCCAGGTGGATGTCGGGCGCGGTCGGGTCCAGCCCCAACTTGATGCGCAGCGGCTGGCCGGTGGCGGCCGAGCGGGCCAGCTTCTTCACCCAATCGGCCTCGGGCAGCAGCTCGTCAACGCCGCGGCGCGTGATCGCCAGCGCTTGCTGGACAGCATCGGTGATGGGGAATTCGGCAGCGTCGGACATGGCGGCTTCCGCCCCGGGAAATACCGAGGCAGATTTGTTAAGTTATTGATCTACTGGGGTAAACCGGCATGCTCCCAAGGAACTAGCCGGTAGAATTCACGCCTTGCCTTGGCTCCCGTATCCCGGGGGCGTGAAGGCCTGGATTTTAGGGTGGTCACCCGCCCCTTTCGCGTGGAACCGGCTCTGCCGAGATTGCCCCAGCGACAACCCCGGAAAGATGCCGAGCGTGCCCGACATTCAGAAACGCATCCACCAGCTGCAGACCGCGCTCCGCGGTGCCGAATCCTTCGCCGCCAAGCATCCCCGCGCCCTGACCGCCACCGTCGTCGGCCTGCTGGGCAGCTTTGCGGTCACCGCCTTCGGCATCGCACCGCTGGCGCCCGACGCGGCCGACCTGCCCAAGCGCGTGCTGGTCGAATCCCTGCCGGTCACCGACATCACGCCCCAGCTCGACGAGCTGGCCAGCCACGCGATCGCACTGAGCCGCTCCGAGCAGACCCGCTCCAGCGACACGCCCGACAGCCTGCTCAAGCGTGCCGGCGCCTTCGACCCGGCCGCCGCCGCCTTCCTGCGCACCGACGCCCAGGCCCGCCGCATCCTGCAGGGCCGCGCCGGCAAGCTGGTGCAGATCACGGCCGATTCCGAAGGCCTGGTGCAGAAGATCGTCGCGCGCTTCCCGGCCGAGAAGCCCGAGCAGCTGGGCACGCACTTCACCCGCCTCACCGTGGAGCGCAGCGGCCAGGGCTTCCAGGCCCGTACCGAAACCGCGCCGCTGCAAAGCCAGGTCGTGCTGGGCAGCGGCACCATCCGCAGTTCGCTGTTCGCCGCCACCGATGACGCCGGCATCCCCGATGCGATCGCGTCGCAGATGGCCGACATGTTCTCCGGCGACATCGACTTCCACCGCGAGCTGCGCAAGGGCGACCGCTTCTCCATCGTCTACGAGATGCTGACCGCCGATGGCGAGCTGGTCACCTGGGACGGCGGCACCGGCCGCGTGCTGGCCGGCGAGTTCACCAACAACGGCAAGACCTACTCCTCGGTCTGGTTCAAGGACAGCGTCACCGGCAAGGCCAGCTACTTCGGCATGGACGGCGAGAGCAAGCGCCGCGCCTTCCTGGCCAGCCCCATGGCCTTCTCGCGCATCACCTCCGGTTTCGCGATGCGCTTCCACCCCATCCTGCAGACCTGGCGCCAGCACAACGGCATCGACTACGGCGCGCCCACCGGCACGCCGGTGCGCAGCGTGGGCGACGGCGTGGTCGAGACCGCGGGCTGGCAGAACGGCTTCGGCAACCTGGTGCAGATCCGCCACGCCGGCGGCCGCTCCACGGTCTACGCCCACCTCAGCAAGATTGATGTGAAGAAGGGCCAGCGCATCGAGCAGGGCCAGCGCGTTGGTGCGGTCGGCATGACCGGCTGGGCCACCGGCCCGCACCTGCACTTCGAGTTCCGCGTGAACGGCAAGCAGGTGGACCCGCGCGTGATCGCCAAGGCCTCCGAGGCGGTCACGCTGCCGGGCTATGCACGCGCACAGTTCCAGCAGACCGTCGCCAGCGTGAAGACGCAGCTGGCGGTGGCCGAGACCATCACCGACGGCACCTCAGCGGCCGACTGAGCCCATGGCCGCCGGCCTGTTCATCGGGCTGATGTCCGGCACCTCGCTGGACGGTGTCGACGCCGTGCTGTTCGACGCCGACACGCTGACGGTGCGCGGCCATCTGCACCAGCCCTTTCCCGACGCGCTGCGCAGCGAGTTGCTGGCCCTCAACAGCAGCGGCCCCGACGAGCTGCACCGCGCCGCGCTGGCCGCGAACGCGGTGTCGCGCAGCTATGCGGACGTGACCGCGCAGCTGCTGGAGGCCACGGCCACGCCGCGCGAACACATCGTCGCGCTGGGCGCCCACGGCCAGACCGTGCGCCATCGTCCCGAGCCGCCCTATGGCTACACGCTGCAGCTGCTGAACGGCGCGCTGCTGGCCGAGCAGAGCGGCATCGCGGTGGTGTGCGATCTGCGCAGCCGCGACGTGGCCGCCGGCGGCCAGGGTGCGCCGCTGGTGCCGGCCTTCCACCGCGCGGTGTTCGGCCGCGCCGGGCAGGACGTCGCCGCGCTCAATCTGGGCGGCATCGCCAACCTCAGCCTGCTGTTCGCCGACGGACGCACCGGTGGTTTCGACTGCGGACCGGCCAACTGCCTGATGGACGGCTGGATCGCCCGCCATCGCGGACAGGCCTACGACGCCGACGGCGCCTGGGCAGCCTCGGGCCAGGTCTTGCCCGAGCTGCTCGAGCGCCTGCTGGCCGAGCCCTTCTTCGCGCTGCCCGCCCCCAAGAGCACGGGCCGCGACCTCTTCCACCTGGACTGGCTGCAGGCCCACCTGCAGGGCAGCGAGGCGCCGGTGGACGTGCAGGCCACGTTGCTGGAGCTGACCGCCCGCAGCTGCGCCGACGCGCTACGTGCCAGCCAGCCCGCCGCGTCGGCACTGATCGCCTGCGGCGGCGGCGCGCGCAACCGCGCGCTGATGCAGCGCCTGGGCGAACTGCTGCCCGGCGTGCAGGTGGGCAGCAGTGCCGACCTCGGGCTGCCGGTCGACCAGGTGGAGGCGGCCGCCTTTGCCTGGCTGGCCATGCGCTTCATCGCGCGCCTGCCGGGCAACCTGCCGGCCGTCACCGGCGCCGCAGGCCCACGCCTGCTGGGCGCGCTCCACCCAGCCTGAGGCCCAGCCGACGCCGGCGCTCAGCCGTGGTCCGGCAGATCGGCCTTGGCCTTGTCCCCGGTCGCCAGGCGGCTCTCGTCGCTGGACAGCTGCCAGAAGATGCCGGCCGACGCGACCGTGATCAGCCCCATGCACACAAAGGTCGCATGGAAGGCCCGCAGCGTCTCGGCTGCACCCTCGGCGCCGCCGAACACATCGCGGAAGGCCGCCAGCACCGCGCCGGCCGCCGCCACCCCCATGCCCATGGCCAGCATCTGCACCATGGACAGCAGGCTGTTGCCGCTGCTGGCCATGGCCGGGCCCAGGTCCTTGAGCGTCAGCGTGTTCATCGCGGTGAACTGCATGGAGTTGACCGCCCCGAAGGCCGCCAGTTGCACGATGCGCCAGGCCAGCGGCTGCTCGGGCGTGGCCCACAGAAAGCTGGCCATGCTCAGGCCCACCAGCAGCGTGTTGAGCACCAGCACGCGCCGGTAGCCGAAGCGCGTGATCAGCGGCGTGGTCAGCGGCTTCATCAGCATGCTGGCGATGGCCACCGGCAGCATCGCCAGACCCGCCTGGGCCGGCGAATAGCCCAGGTTGACCTGCAGCAGCAGCGGGATCAGAAAGGGCATGCAGGAACTGCCCAGGCGCGAGAACAGATTGCCCAGCAGACCGATGCGCAGCGCCCCCACATGGAAGAGCTGGGGCGAGAACAGCGGCGCCGGATGCCGCGCCGCATGCAGCCAGTAGGCCGCCAGGCTGGCCAGGCCGAAGATCATCAGCACCAGCACCGAAGCCTGGCGCAGCCCCAGGCTGGCCAGGCCGTCCAGCGACAGCGACAGCGCCACCATGCCGAAGGCCAGCAGCCCATAGCCCGCGAAGTCGAAACGCCCCGGCTGGGGCAAGGCCTGACCCCGCATGTAGCGCAGCGTGGCCACGCAGCCCAGCAGGCCCACCGGCACGTTGATCAGGAAGATCCAGTGCCAGGACCAGGTCTCGGACAGCCAGCCGCCCAGCGTCGGACCTATCAGCGGGCCGATCAGGCCGGGGATGGTCACGAAGCTCATCGCCTGCAGGAAGCGCTCGCGCGGGAAGGCCCGCAGCACCGCCAGCCGCCCCACCGGCAACAGCAGCGCCCCACCCATGCCCTGCACCACGCGCGCCGCCACCAGCAGGTTGAGGCTGGGCGCCAGCGCGCACAGCACCGAGCCGGCGACGAACAGCAGGATGGCCCCCACATAGACACGCCGCGTGCCGAAGCGGTCTGCCACCCAACCCGAGGCCGGGATCAGCATGGCCATGGTCAGCGAGTACGCCACGATGACCGACTGCATGCGCAGCGGGCTCTCGCCCAGGCTCTGCGCCATAGCCGGCAGCGCGGTGTTGACGATGGTGGCGTCCAGCGTCTGCATGAAGAAGCCCACCGCCACCAGCCACAGCAGGATGCGTAGCGAGGCTTCGGACTGGGCCGGGGCGGGAGCGGGAGCAGACTCGGTCATGGACAAGGCGGGCAATCGTTCAGGCAGCAAAAAGCCGCCCGCAGGCGGCTTTGCAATCAGGGCTCAGCGCGGCAAGGCTCAGACCGAGAAGCTGGAGCCGCAGCCGCAGGTGGTGGTCGCGTTCGGGTTCTTGATCACGAACTGCGCGCCCTGCAGGTCTTCCTTGTAGTCGATCTCGGCGCCCATCAGGTACTGCAGGCTCATGGAGTCGATCAGCAGCGTGACGCCGTTCTTCTGCATCTGCGTGTCGTCCTCGTTCACGGCCTCGTCGAAGGTGAAGCCGTACTGGAAGCCGGAGCAGCCACCGCCCTGCACGAACACGCGCAGCTTCAGGTCGGGGTTGCCCTCCTCGGCGACCAGGTCGCGCACCTTGTCGGCGGCGCTGTCGGTGAACACCAGCGGGGCGGGGATGTCGGTCACGGGGGATTCGAGAACGGCGCTCATCGAAGTTCCTGGATTCTGAAAGAGATGGCCGATTGTCGGCCCAAATGAAAAAGGCCGCACACCCGTGCGGCCTCTTTGAACGCGAAGCGTCGATCAGCGCTTGCTGAACTGCTTCCGACGACGGGCGCCGTGCAGACCGACCTTCTTACGCTCGACTTCACGCGCATCACGCGTGACGAAGCCGGCGCGGCTCAGTTCGGGCTTCAGGGCTGCGTCGTAGTCGATCAGCGCACGGGTGATGCCCAGACGGACAGCACCGGCCTGGCCGGACTCGCCGCCACCGTGGACGTTCACCTTGATGTCGAAGGCTTCGCCGTTGTTCGTCAGCAGCAGGGGCTGACGCGCCACCATGATGGACGTCTGACGACCGAAGTACTGCTCGATCGTGCGGCCATTGATGGTGATCAAGCCCGTGCCCTTCTTGATGAAGACGCGAGCGACCGACGACTTGCGGCGGCCAGTGCCGTAGTTCCAATTTCCGATCATGGCCGTTCCTTAGATCTCGAGAGCCTTGGGCTGCTGAGCGGTATGCGGGTGCGTGGGACCTGCATAGACCTTCAGCTTCTTGACCATGGCGTAACCCAGCGGGCCCTTGGGCAGCATGCCCTTGACGGCCTTCTCCAGCGCGCGGCCGGGGTGCTTGGCTTGCATGTCCTTGAACTTCGTGGCGTAGATGC
>NZ_CAJYPS010000007.1 GCF_913777145.1 uncultured Roseateles sp. | reverse complement strand
ACCGCCAGGTCCGCGCCCAGCCGGCGGCTGGCGTCCTGGTGGGCCTCGGAGCCCACGGTGGTGATGATGGTGGACGCGCCCAGGGCCCGGGCCAGCTGGGTCGCGGTCGTGCCTATGCCGGAGGCGCCGCCGTGGATCAGCACCGAGTCGCCGGCCTTGAAGCCCCCGCGCTGCACCATGTTGAGCCACACGGTCATGAAGGTCTCGGGCATGGCAGCGGCCTCGACAGGCGTGAGACCGGCGGGCAGCTCCATGGTGACCTGCTGGTTGGCCACCGCGTATTGCGCATAGCCGCCCCCCGTCACCAGTGCGCAGACCGAGTCGCCGACGCGAAATCGCGTGACCGCCGCGCCCACGCGCACCACCTCGCCGGCAATCTCCAGGCCGGGGATGTCGGAGGCGCCCGGCGGCGGGTTGTAGAGGCCCTTGCGCTGGAATACATCGGGGCCGTTGACGCCGGCGGCCTGCACGCGGATCAGTACCTCCTCGTCGCTGGGCTGGGGCAGGGGGCGGTGCGCGGGCACCAGCACGTCGGGGCCGCCGGGGCGCACGATCTCGATCGCGATCATGTCGGCAGGCAGGGCAGGTGAGGCTTGGGTCATGGGAGGTCCTGGGGTGAAGGGGCCGGGCAATGCGGCCGGTTGCAAATCAGTCTAGGGAGGGGGAGGCGCGCCGTGCTGCGGCAGGCGGGCAGGTCAGGCATGCACAAATGCAGCGGGCTCAGGCGCACTGCGGCCGGGGGGCGGGCCTGGCGGCGGGCGCCCACAGATTGAGCGCACCGGCCAGCAAGGCCAGCCCCACGCCCAGCGCGGCCAGGCCGTGCCAGCCGGCGGCCTGGGCAACGCTGCCGCCAAGCGCCGCGCCGGTGGCGCCGCCGGTGAAGTACGCGGTCATGAAGACCGTGTTCATGCGGCTGCGGGCTTCGGGTCGGGCCGCGTAGATGCGGGTCTGGTTGGCCACCAGGCCGGCGCGATTGCCCAGGTCCAGCAGCAGCATCGCGCCCACCAGGCCGGCCAGGTGGGTGGCGCCGCCGTACAGCAGCGCGAACGCCAGTGCCACGGTGGCCGTGCCGCCCAGCACCAGGCGCCGTGCGCCGAGCCGGTCGGCCAGGCGTCCGATCAGCGGCGAGGCCAGCAGGCCCGCCAGGCCTATCAGCCCGAAGCTGCCGGCCCGCGCCGGCCCGTAGTGGTAGGGCGCCTGCGCCAGCAGCGTGGCCAGCGCGGTCCACAGGGCGCTGAAGCCGGCGAACAGCAGCAGGCCGGTCAGCGCCGACAGCCGCAGCACCGGCTCCGTGCGCCAGAGCCGCGCCAGCGAGGCGAGCAACGCGCCGTAGCTTGGACCGCTGGCGCGCGGCAGAGAGGGCATCAGGCGCCAGACGGTAGCCGCCAGGCCCAGGTCCAGCAGCGCGGCCAGCTCATACATTGCCCGCCAGCCCCAGTGCTCGCCGACGATGCCGCTGAGCGTGCGGGCGAACAGCAGGCCGGCGGACAGCCCGCTCAGCAGTGTGCCCACGACCTGGCCGCGCTGTGCCGGCGCCGCCAGACCCGACAGCGCCGGGATGATGAGCTGGGCGCTCACCGCCGTGGCGCCCACCAGCGCGCTGGCCAGCAGCAGCGCGGGCGCGTTGGGGGCCGCCGCGCAGCCCAGCAGGGCCAGCAGATTGAGCATCACCAGGCCCAGCACGACCCGGCGCGGGTCGCGCACATCGCCCAGCGGCACGAACAGCAGCAGGCCCAGCGCGTAGCCCACCTGGGTCAGCGTGGCGATCAGGCCGGCGTGGCCGGCCAGCGCCGGCAGGCCCGCGGCCATCTGCGGCAGCAGCGGCTGGCTGTAGTAGATGGTGGCCACCGCGAACGCGCAGGCGGTGGCCATGCTGAACACGGTAGCCGGCCTGGGGGCGGGCTGGGCTTGCAGGGTGGAGGTGTGCTGGGCCATGGAGGGGCTTGCAGGGCTTGCGATGGGTGCAAGTCTTGACCCCGGGGCCCGCGCTGCCTAGCCATCGGCAGCCCGCAAGCGTTTTGCGCCAGACGCATAGGCGGCACGCCGCGCCGCAAACTCATGGCTCCCGCGCTCAAGGTGATGCCTGGCGCGGCCGGCCGCCGCCGCGGGCGCGGCTAAAGTGCCGGCATGAGCATCAAGCCCCAATCCCGCCTGGCCGGCCATGCGCTGGTCGAAGCCCTGATCGCCCAGGGCGTGGACACCGCCTTCGGCGTGCCCGGTGAATCCTTTCTGGCCGTGCTGGACGGCTTCCACGAGCATCGCGAGCGCATCCGCTTCATCGCCTGCCGCCAGGAAGGCGGCGCGGCCTTCATGGCCGAGGCCCAGGGCAAGCTGAGCGGGCGGCCCGGCATCTGCTTCGTCACGCGCGGCCCCGGCGCCACCAATGCCAGCATCGGCCTGCACACCGCCTTCCAGGACAGCACGCCGATGATTCTGTTCATCGGCCAGGTCGCCAGCGACCAGCGCGACCGCGAGGCCTTCCAGGAGGTGGACTACCGCCAGATGTTCGGCCCCGGCACGCTGGGCATGGCCAAGTGGGTGGGCGAGGTGCAGGACGCCGAGCGCCTGCCCGAGTACGTGGCACGCGCCTTCCACACCGCGATGCAGGGCCGGCCCGGCCCGGTGGTGCTGGTGCTGCCCGAGGACATGCTGACCCAGGCCATCACCGCGCCCATCGTCGCGCCCGCGCGCCCGGCCGAGGCTGCACCCACGCCGGCCGCGCTGGCCGAGCTCGCCGAGCGCCTGCGGGCCGCCAAGAAGCCGCTGGTGATCGCTGGCGGCGGCGGCTGGACGCCCGCGGCCTGTGCCGCGCTGCAGCAGTTCGCCGAGGCCTGGGCGCTGCCGGTGGGCTGTGCCTTCCGCTTCCAGGACCTGTTCGACAACGCGCATCCGAACTACGCCGGCGATGTCGGCATAGGCATCAACGCCAAGCTGGCCGCGCGTGTGAAGGAGGCCGACCTCATCCTGGCCGTGGGCCCGCGCCTGGGCGAGATGACCACCGGCGGCTACACGCTGCTGGCCGCACCGCGGCCCGCTCAGGCGCTGATCCACCTCCATGCGGGCGCCGAGGAGCTGGGCCGGGTCTACACGGCCGAGCTCTTGATCAACGCCAGCATGAGCCAGGCCGCGCCCGCGCTGGCCACGCTGGCGCCGCCGACCGACATCGCCTGGCGCGACTGGACCGCTGCCGCGAATGCCGACTACCGCGCCAACCTCGAACCCACGCCGGTGGCGCCGCTGGACATGGCCGAGGTCATACGCCTGCTGGACGCCAAGCTGCCCGAGGGCACGGTGTTCACCAACGGGGCCGGCAACTACAGCGGCTGGCTGCATCGCTTCCATCGCTACACCGGCCTGCAGCGCTTCGGCAAGACGCAGCTGGCGCCCACGTCGGGCGCGATGGGCTATGGCGTGCCCGCCGCGGTCGCGGCGGCGCTGCTCCAGCAGGACCGCTGGGTGGTCAACATCGCCGGCGACGGCGACTTCCTGATGACCGGCCAGGAGCTGGCCACGGCCACCGGCTATGGCGCCAAGAAGCTGCTGGTGCTGGTGGTGGACAACGGCACCTACGGCACGATACGCATGCACCAGGAGCGCGAGTACCCGGGCCGGGTGTCGGGCAGCGACCTGTTCAACCCCGACTTCGCTCGCTTTGCCGAGGCCTTCGGCTTTGCGGCCTGCCGGGCCGAGCGCACCGAGGAGGTCGGCCCGGCGCTGGACGCCGCGATCGCCGCCGGCCGCCCGGCGCTGATCCACCTGCGCCTGTCCAGCGATGTGTCCACCTCGCGCACCACGCTGACCGCCATCCGCAACGCCGCGCTGAACCGCCATGCTTGAACTCCAACTCCGTGGCGACTACATCGAGCTCGACAAGCTGCTCAAGGCCACCGGCCTGTGCGACAGCGGCGGCCAGGCACGCCAGCTGATCGCGGCCGGCGAGGTGAGGGTGGACGGCCAGGTGGAACTGCGCAAGACCGCCAAGATACGCGCCGGCCAGGTGGTGGGCTTCGCGGGCCAGCAGGTGCGGGTGCAGGCCGCCGCCTGAGCCTCAGCTCATCCCCTCGCTCGCGGGAGGCGAGCAAGTTAGGGGGCGGGCGCTTCACGTCTGCGGGTGACACGCGCCGCCGCCGCGCCGCGCGGCTGCGGCCAGCATGAGGGTCTCTTCAACCGGAGTGCCTCATGCGCTGCAAACCACCTGCCCGAGTCGCAACACCTGACCCCAAACGCCTGCCACGCTGGCCGGCCCTGCTGCTCGCCCTCGCGCCCGCGCTGGCCACCGGCCCGGCCGCGGCGCTGGGCTTCAGCGCGTCGGCCTGGGTGCAGGGCTGGGTGAACACCAGCGTCACCAGCCCCTACCTGGGCGATATCAGCTTCAACGTCAACCTGCCGGCCTTCAACAGCTATTGGCAGCCCGGCTTGGCGGGCACCGGTGTCGCCAGCGGCGGCTTCAGCATTGCCGCCGGCCAGCCGCTGGGGCTGGACCCCATCTACGACCTGGTCAGCTCGGGCGGCCAGTTCGGCCTGGCCTTCAACGGCCAGGCCCAGGTGCAGGGCCTGAACCTGCGCACCGAGGCCAGCGTCAGCACCACCGACGCGAACGGCCAGACCGCCAGCGGCGGCAACAGCCTGATCCAGTCCCAGGCCTCGGCCTCGTGGAGCCAGGAGCTGCTGATAGGCGCGACCTCGGTGCGGCCGGCCGGCTCCTACGGCGCGATCCTGGTGAGCTTCCAGCTCGACGGCCATTTCGCGCCCGACTCGTCAGGCAGCGCCTACGGCCAGATCTACACGGCCTTCACCGACCTGGCGGGTGTCAGCTACTCCAGCAGTGCCGGCATCAGCACCTATGCGGGCGACAGCGGCTGGAGCGGCGCCCAGACCATCTACAAGAAACTGCTGTTCCAGTACGGCACGCCGTTCTCGCTGAGCGCCACGCAGTGGGTGACCAGCTACGGCAACGGCACGGCCGACTTCTTCAATACCGGCAAGATCACCTCCATCGAGCTGCCCTACGAGGCCACGCTGCAGTCCGGCGCGCAGGAGGCCGGGCTGGGCGCCGCGGGCGATCTCTACGGCCAGGTGTTCAACTCCGCGACACCGGACGCGCAGAACACCAACTGGGATTTCGGCAACAACGGCGGCGGCTTCACGCCCGCCGTGCCCGAGCCGCCACCGGCTGCGTTGCTGGCCGCGGGCGTGCTGATGCTGGGCTTGCTGGCGCGACGCCGGCTGGGGCGCTGAGCCACTGCTCGCGTCGACTCCCGTCTGGCGGGGCGGCGTCCGGTGTCGGGCGCCGCCCCTTGTTTTTTGCGGCACCGCAGCTCAGGGAATGCCCGGCATTGACCGGCAACATCTAAAACGAAACACTGTTTCGACTTCTTGGGCGCTGACAGGATCAGACCGTTGCCGGACGGTCGCCTGCCTGGCGCCCTCGAGGCGCGGGCAGCCTGTCGCCCCCCCGCGAGACGCCTCCAGTGCCTGCGAGCCGGTGCCGCAGCTGCCGGAGTTGCTGTACGGCCTGCCGCCGCCCCCCGTCGCTGATCTGCACGCCCGACGCACGGCCCTGACGGCCGGGTGCGGCATGCGATGCGACGTGTGCGTTCCTCCCAAAGAACAAGGCGCGTGCCGCGAGCCCGCGTCAGGAGACCGTCATGACCCCTCTGAAACCGAGGCGAGGCCTGCTCGCCTCGTCGATCTCGCTCGGCCTGCTGGCCTGCGGTGGCGGCGCCCCCGAGGCGCCGACCGCCCAGCTGGCGCCTGCGGCCGAGCGGCCCGATACCAGCCGCCTCGATGCGGCGACCGCCACCGACCGTGTCACCACGACCGCGTCCACGGGCAGCAGCCGCGAGGCCAGCGCCCGCCCGCCGCGCACGCCGGCCCCGCCGCCCGCACCGGTGCTGGATGCGCTGTCGCTGACCGACCCGGCTGCGCCGCTGCTGTTCGACATCGGCGATCGCAGCTATGCGCCGCCCGCCACCATCAACGGCCTGCACAACCCGAACAACTACCGCGCGGCGCCGGTGCTGCCGGCCTGGCAGTTCGCCACCGTGGACCCCACCGGCGGCGTGCTGACCTTCGAGCGCGACGTGGCGCCGGATCTGGGCTGGCATGGCCAGTCGCGCGCCGGCAAGGTCAGGGTGACCGGCGGTTCGTCGGCCGCTGCAAACCGCATCTACACGGTGTTCAACAAGGAGCAGCTGCTGGCCGCGCTGCGCGAGGCGAAGAACGAGCCCAAGATCATCCGCATCGTGGGCCACATCGATTTCCGCTGGCGCAACAACAACACGGTGTTCGAGGAGTACACGGGCTTTCTGGACCAGAAGAACGGCGGCAGCTTCTCCATCCCTTCCAACACCACGCTGGTGGGCATCAACGACGCCAACGGCCGGCCAGCGCGCATCACCGGCACACAGCTGCTGATAGGCATCGAGGCGGCCCCGACCGCGGCCGGCGCCGAGGCCGACTTCAAGGCCTGGGTCGCCGCGGGCAAGGACCCCGAGTTGTTCCCCACCTGGACCCGCAACATCATCCTGCGCAATCTGCAGATCGACACGCCCTGGGACGTGAACCCCGAGGACAGCGACAACGCCTACATGGACGGGCTGACCATCACGCGCGGCCAGCAGATCTGGATAGACCACGTCACCATCAGCGACGGCGACACGCCGGAGTCGCTGGCCAGCGACACCCGCCACGACGGCGCGCTGGACATCGTGCGTGGCAGCGACTACGTGAGCGTGTCCAACAGCGTGTTCACCAAGCACCACAAGACCACGCTGGTCGGCAATGGTGACTCGGGCCGCGCCTGGAGCGACGCCGGCCGGCTGCACGTGACCATGACCGGCAACTGGTGGGACCACGCCTACAGCCGCCTGCCGCTGGTGCGCTTCGGCCAGCTGCACCTCTACAACAACCTGGTCACCGGCAGCACCTCCACCAGCGATTCGGACAAGAAGTTCGGCTCCGGCCTGGACGTGCGCTACCAGTCCGACGTGATCTCGGAGAGCAACTTCTACGAGTTCACCGGCCTCAAGCCCAAGGAGGTCTGCGGCAAGCTGGCCGGCGGCAAGGATGCGATCAGCTTCCGCAGCAGCGGCCACCGCTTCATCAGCGACAAGGGCGATGACGGCAAGGCCATGACGGCGGTGATCGACGTGGAGCTGCAGGGCTGCGAGAGCCTGCCGGTGAAGCAGAACTGGGTGCCGCCCTATGCGTACACGCTGCGCCCGGCCGATGCGGTGCGCGACGCCATCCGCATGGGCTCGGGCGCCGGCCGCCTGGGGCTGTTCGCGGTGCAAGGCCCGACCCCGGCGCCGCTGCCGGGCTCGCCGGCCCCTAGCCCATCGCCCACGCCCAGTCCTTCACCGAGCCCGTCCCCCAGCCCGGCACCGGCGCCCACACCCACCAATCCGCCGCCGCTGATCCCCGGCACCGCCTGCACGGTCACGCTGCCCTGCAGCGACGGTGGCGGCGAGCTGGCGATGAGCCCGCTGATCACCGTGCCGGTGCCCGCGGCCAGCTATGTGCAGGCAAGCGGCACCTACACGCTGTCGGGCGCCGGCGTCATCAACACCAGCAACCCCTACAGCTTCAGCTTCAAGTACGCGGCGCTGACGGGCGACTTCACCTTCACGGCCCGGCTCGTGAACCAGGGTGGCACGGCGGAATCCGCCCGGGCCGGCGTGGTGGCGGCGGATGGCGTGGGCGGCGCGCCGGTCTATGCCTGGACCGCGCGCTATGCGTCCACCGGCGAGATACGCGCGGCCATCAATGGCAACAACAAGTCCGCGCTGAGCGGCTTCACCAGCTCCACGCCGCCGGTGTGGGTGCGGGTGCAGCGGCGCGGCAATGCGCTGTATTCCGCGGCCTCCACCGACGGCGTCACCTGGACCGAGAAGACCAACGTCAGCGTCAGCGCCGCCACGCTGTACGTGGGCCTGGCGCTCTCCTCGGGCAGCAACAGCACGCTGGTCACGGCGGATTTCGACAACGTCAGCATCCTCGGCGGCGGCCGCTGAGCAGGAGCAAGCCATGAGATTCCGATTTCTTTCTTTGGCATTGGCCGCCGGGCTGGCGCTGGGCGCTGGTGGCGCACGTGCCGACGCCATCACCGAGACGGCCTATGCGAGCCTGGGCGGCAGTGCGATCAGCTTCTCGGAGCTGGTGGTCGGTGCGCTCGACGGCGTGTTGATCGAGGGCCTGCTGAGCAGCGGCGGCGTGCTGTTCGGCGAGCGCTTCGCCGGCCAGGAGCTGGCCGTGGCCAAGGCGCCACGGCCCGGCGAAGTGGCGCAGGACTGGTTTGACGACCTGAGCTTCGGCACGCCCAGTGCGGGGCTGACGCTGCAGGCCGGCGCCACGGGTGCCAACCTGGGCGCCTACGACTACGGGGACGCCTACGGCATCGCGCTGGCCGGCATGGGCCCGCAGAACCCCGATGGCAGCGATCCCTTCGGCTTCGGCGCGATCTCGGCGCGCTTCGCGGTGCCCGTGTCGGCCCTGGGCCTGCAGCTGCGCGAGAGCGGTGGCGGCGCGATCACGCTGAGCCTCTACCGGCTGGACGGCAGCCTGATCCAGGCCGTGGACCTCAGCGGCCGCAGCGACGGTTTCTATGCCTTCACCCGCAGCGACGGCAGCGCCGACATCGCCGGCTTCACGCTGACGAATCGCGACAGCTACTACGGCATCGCGATCGACAACCTGCTGCTGTCGCCGGTGCCCGAGCCCGCCAGTGCGCTGCTGGCCACGCTGGGCCTGGCGCTGCTGGACGGCCTGCGCCGCCGCCGTGACCGAGCGCTCGACTGACCCGCTTCCAAACTCATCAAAGGAGACTTCCATGACCCACGCACACACCCTGCCGCGCGCACTCGCGCTCGCCACCGCGCTGCTGGCCGGCGCGGCCCAGGCCGACACCATGCTGGGCACCACCGACTTCGCCTTCACCGGCGTGAACGGCAACACCACGGTGGGCGGCTGGTCCTTCGTCAGCTTCGTCGACATCACGGCCGGCACCACGATCTACTTCACCGACACCAATGTGCTGCAGACCACGCCGTCCGCCGGCGTGTTCTCGACCACGGCCGAGACCTTCTGGTCCTGGACGGCCAGCGCCGACGTGGCGGCCGGCACGTCGGTGGCGCTGCTGGGCACCGGCGTCAGCGGCCAGTACGCCGCGCGCTCGGGCGCGGCCGGCGGCACGCCCAACGGCACGGTGCTCAACCTCAATGGCGGCGCGTCCAACCTGTCCAGCGGCGGCGACATCCTCTACGCCTTCCAGGCCGCGTCCTATGCCACCAACTATCAGCCCGGCGCCATCACCTTCCTGGGCGCGATCTCCAACCGCGGCAGCTACACCTCGTCGGACAACCCCTTCGCGGCCACCGGCCTCAGCGGCATCCAGGTGCGCGAGTACAAGATCGATGCCAACACCGCCACCCGCTACACGCAGTTCACGGCCCAGGTGAGCACCGATGACACGCCCTTCGCCACGCTGGACGAACTGCGCAACGCACTGGCCCAGGGCAGCAGCTGGACCACGGTGGCCGCGTCCAACAGCCTGCCCATCGTGTCCGACGTGCTGGTGTCGCCGGTGCCGGAGCCGGCCCAGCAGGGGCTGATGCTGGCGGGGCTGGGCCTGCTGGGCCTGTGGATGGGGCGGCGCCGCACTCAGCGGTAACGCGCCAGCAGCCGCTCCAGGCTGCCATCCGCCACCAGGCGCTCCAACGCGGCGTCCACTGCCTTCAGCGGCAATCCGCGCCGGGGGCTGAACACGCAGTAGGTGGGGTAGTGCGTGGTCTGCAGCATGGGCAGCAGGCCCTGGCCCGGCTGCTCGCGCTGCGCATAGCTGAGCGTGAGCTGCTCGGTCAGCGCGTAGCGGGTGCGGCCGGCGGCCAGCTTGGCGAGATTGAGGCTCATGTCCGGCGCGTCATCGCGCGCGAACCCCGCGCCCAGTGCGCGCTCCACCTCGGGGTAGTAGTAGCCGGCCACCGTGCCCAGCGGTTCGCCGGCCAGCTGCTCCAGCCGCTCCAGCGCCGGCACGTCGCGGCGCCGCGCGACCACGCCGGTGTAGTCGAACAGCGGCCGGCTCCAGTGCAGGCCCAGCTCGCCGCCCAGCCACTGCGGCGTCGTGTAGCACAGGCCGTCGGCCTCGCCCCGCTGCAGTGCCGCGCTGACCCGGCGAGCCGGCATCACGACGAAGCGGGCCGAGCGCCCCAGCCGCGCCGCAATGGCCTCGCCCAGGTCCTTCAGCAGGCCGCGCTGCAGCACGCCGTCCTGCAGGCCCACGAAGGGCAGGGTGTGGTTGGCCGGTGCGATGAACAGCAGCTGGGCGTCGGCGGCCGACACGGTCGCTGCGGCCACCAGCCCCAGCGCCAGCAGGACGGCCTGGCGTAGGGGGCGCGTCATCAGCGGAACAGCTCCAGCAGGCGTTCCAGCCCGCCCTCGTTGATCGCCACCATGGCCTGTTCGCGCACGCGCGGCTTGGCGTGATAGGCCACCGACAGCCCGGCCACGCCCATCATGGGCAGGTCGTTGCTGCCGTCGCCCACGGCCATCGCCTGGTCGGGCGTGCAGCCGGTGGCCTCGCAGCACTGCAGCAGCATGCGGCGCTTCTCGTCGCCGTCGCACACATCGCCCCAGTCCTGCATGACGACGCGGCCGGTGAGGGCGCCGTCCACGATCTCCAGCTCGTTGCTGCGCACGAAGTCCATGCCTAGCTCGGCCGCGACGATGCGGGTGAAGTAGGTGAAGCCGCCCGACACCAGCACCAGCTTCAGCCCGGCGGCCTTGAGCGCCGCGCACAGCTCGCGCGCGCCGGGGTTGAAGCGCAGGCGCTCGGTGGCCACGCGCTCCAGCACCGTGGCCGGCGTGCCCGCGAGGATGCTCAGCCGGCGGCGCAGGCTGTCGCGGAAGTCGGTGATCTCGCCCCGCATCGCGGCCTCGGTGATGGCGGCCACCTCGGCCCCCTTGCCGGCCAGCGCTGCGATCTCGTCTATGCACTCGATGCTGATCAGCGTGGAGTCCATGTCGAAGGCGGCGAGGCGGAAATCGGCCAGGCGCAGCGGGGGCGTGAGGCCACGCGTCAACAGGCCAGGCGTGGCAGCGTCGAGGGAAGAGGCAGCGGTCATGCACCGGATTGTCGCAAGCCTGTGCCGACCCGGCCGGAGGGCGGGCTTGCCCCGTCGTTGTGCCGCTAGAAGCTCAGCACGAAGGCCGCACCGCCCTCCAGCGGCCGCACATGGCGCACCCGCCCGCCCATGCCATGCACCAGCTGGCGCACCACCGTCAGGCCTATGCCCTGGCCGCCCTCGCGGGCGCTGAAGAAGGGCAGGAAGATCTGCTGCTCCAAACCCGCGGGCACGCCCGGCCCGTTGTCGCGCACGCTGATCAGGAGCCGGCCGCCACGACCGGCGCGGGCCTGCAGCCAGACCTGCGGCTCGGGCAGGCCCTGGGTGGCCTGCTCGGCGTTGTGCAGCAGCGCCAGCAGCGCCTGCTCCAGCTGACCCGCATCGGCCTGCAGCCACAGGCCCGGGCTGACCGGCTCGATGTGTGCGTTGCCGCCGCGGGCCTGCCAGGCTGGCGTGACTGCCAGTTGCAGCCGTGCCAGCAGCGCCCGCAGGTCCACCGGGGCCAGTTGTGGTTCGGGCCACTGGCTGACCCGGCGGTAGGTCTGCACGAAACGCCCCAGGCTGTCGGCCCGCTGCGAGATGGCCTCCAGCGCCTGGTGCAGTTCGGCTTCGGCGCCGGGCTCGTCCAGCAGCGTGCGGGCAGTCTGGCTGAGACTGCGTATCGGCGTCAGCGAGTTCATGATCTCGTGGGTCAGCACCTTCACCAGCTGCTGCCAGGCCTGCAGCGACTCCGATTCCAGCGCGTGCTCCAGCGGCAGCAGTACCCGCAGCGTCTGGGGCTGGCCGGCCAGCGTCAGCGCCTGTTGGCGCAACTGCCAGCGCTCGGTGCCGCGCTCCGTGTCCAGCAGCAGCGGGCCGCTGTCCAGCGGCCCCCGCAGGCGCTGCTTCAGCGCTTCCGCCGCACGCACGCCGCCGGGGGCCAGCAGCCGGCGCGCGCGTGCCGTCAGCGCGTGCAGTTGCTCGCCCTGCACGACCCAGGCGGCCACTGGCAGGTGCTCCAGCCAGGCCTCCAGCGCCGCCAGCCGCAGGCTGTCCGGCGGGTTGGGGGGCTCGGGGCGCGGTGCGGCAGGCGCCGGCGCGCGCGTCAGCGGCCAGGCGATGGCCAGGCCGGCCAGTGCCAGCAGCAGTGCGACCGACAGCAGCCGGGGCGAACCCGCGCCGGCCAAGGCCAGCGCACCGGCACCAGCGCACAGCAGCGCCGTGCCGGCCAGGCGCAGCCGGCGGTGCGCGTCAGAGCCCATGCTTCTCGAGCCGCCGGTAGAGCGCAGCGCGGGACAGGCCCAGCTGTCGTGCCGCCGCGCTGAGGTTGCCCTCGGCCTGTGCCATCGCGGCGACCACGGCGGCCCGTTCCTGCGCGGCCAGAGATTGCGGCGCGGCGGGCGCTGCCACGGGCTCGGCCGGGGTGTCGCTGGCGCCGCGCCGTTGCAGCGCCTCGCGGCAGGTGGCCAGCAGGCGCACGTTGTCCCAGGGCTTGGTGATGAAGTCGTAGGCGCCGCGGCGCAGCGCCTGCACCGCGAGCTCGATTTCGGCGTAAGCCGTCATCACCACCACGGCCGGCGGCTGCGGGCTGGCCAGCGTGTCGGCGAGCAGGCGCAGGCCTTGCTCGCCATCGGTGCGACCGGGGCCGTAATTCAGGTCCAGCAGCAGCAGTGCCGGCCGCCAGCGGGCCAGCGCGGCCGGCAGCTCGGCCGGGCGGCGCAGACAGTGGACCGGGGCCAGGCGCCGCTGCAGCAGCAGCTGGGCCGCCAGGCCCACGTCGGGGTCGTCGTCCAGCAGCAGGATGGGGGTATCGGGCAACATCGGTGTTCATCATCGCAGCCCGCCGCGCGGGCGCGCGAGAGGGATGTCCGGAAGCGGACAGGGCCCTGGACCCGGCCGTTGCGGGCCGCGATGCTGCCGTCATGCCCGCCGCCGCCCGCCCACTGCACGCACTGCCGCCGGTTCATGGCGCCGCCATGGACCGCGCACTGCCCTTGCCGCCGCGCCGCCTGCGCTGGCGCCGCTGGGCGCTGGGCCTGGGCGTGCTGGCCGGACTGTTGCTGCTGGGCTGGGCCCTGCGCCGGCCGGCGCTGCCGCGGGTGGAGGCGCCACAGCTGGCCACCGTGCGTGCCGGCGAGTTCCGCGACGAGCTGGCGCTGCGGGCCCGCGTGGAGCCGCTGCGCTCCGTGCAGCTGGATGCCTCGGAGGCCGGGCGGGTCGAGGCGGTGCTGGTGCGCGATGGCGAACAGGTGGCCGCTGGCGCGCCGCTGTACCGCCTGGTCAGCCCGGAGCAGGAGCAGCAGCTGCTGCAGCGCAGTGCCGAGGTGGCGCAGCAGCTGGCCAACGTGTCGGTGCAGCGCAGCGCGCAGGCCGCCAGCCTGGCACAGAACCGGCGTGAGCTGGCGCAGCTGCAGAGCGAGGCCCAGCAGGCCGCGCTGGACCTGGCCCGCCAGCGCGAGCTGGCCGTGGCCGGCTTCGTCGCTCCGGCCGCACTGGAGCAGGCGCAACGCCGCGAGCAGCTGGCGAGCCGCCTGCTGGCCCAGGCCATGCAGGACCAGCAGGCCGAGGCCGAGACCCGCGCGCGCTCGCTGAGTGAGATGGATCAGGCGGTGCAGCGCCTGCAGCAGGGCCTGCGCCTGCTGGAACGTGCGCAGGCCCGCCTGTTGCAGCGGGCGCCGCTGGCGGGGCAGCTCAGCGGTTTCACCTTGCAGCTGGGCGCCAGCGTGCGGGTGGGCGATAGGCTGGGCCGCATCGACGACAGCGGCGGCGGCACCCAATTGGTGGCCGATGTGGACGAGTACTACCTGGCCCGGCTCCAGCCGGGCCTGCAGGCCCACAGCCCGCTGGGGCCGCTGACGCTGGCTCAGACGCTGCCGCAGGTGCAGGGCGGCAAGGTGCGCGTGCTGCTGCACTGGCCTACGGGTCAGGCGCCCGCAGGCCTGCGGCCGGGTCAGGCCGTGGAGCTGAGCCTGCGCTTCAGTGCGCCCGCGCCCGCGCTGCTGCTGCCTGATGGCCCCGGTGTTCAGAACCCGCTGTACGTGCGCGAGGGCGACACGCTGCAGCGCCGCGCGGTGCGCCTGGGCCGGCGCGCGGCCGGCTGGGTCGAGGTGCTGTCCGGTCTGCGGGCTGGCGAGCAGGTGCTGATTTCCCAACCCCCCAATGCGGCCGACAGGCTGGGCTTGTGATGATCGAACTTCAACAACTGAGCAAGGCCCACCGGGCCGGTGTGGTCGAGACGCTGGCGCTGGACGCGATCGACCTGCAGATCGAGGCGGGCGAATATGTCGCCGTGACCGGTCCGTCGGGCTGCGGCAAGTCCACGCTGCTGGGCCTGCTGGGCCTGCTGGATCGCCCCACGGCGGGGCGCTACCTGCTGCAGGGTCAGGATCTGAGCCGCAAGAGCGAGCGTGAACTGGCCGCGCTGCGGCGTGAGCGCATCGGCTTCGTGTTCCAGAGCTTCAACCTGGTGGACGAGCTGAGCGTGCAGCAGAACGTGCAGCTGGCGCTGCGCTACGGGCCGCTGAGCGAGCGCGAGCAGCGCCTGCGCGTGAGCGAGGTGCTGGAGCGCCTGGGCCTGGCGCACCGCGCGGCCCATCACCCCAGCCAGCTCAGCGGGGGGCAGCAGCAGCGCGTCGCGATCGCGCGGGCCATCGCTGCGCGGCCCGCGTTGCTGCTGGCCGATGAGCCCACCGGCAACCTCGACAGCGCCCATGGCCAGGAGGTGATGAAGCTGCTGCGCGAGCTCAACGACGAGGGCACGACGCTGGTGATGGTGACCCACAGCGCCGAGCATGCGGCCCAGGCCTCGCGCAGCCTGCGCCTGCTGGACGGCCGGCTGTTGGTGGACGCGCTGGCCGAGGCCCTGGCATGACGCGGCTGCTGCTGGAGGCGTTGCGCGGCCTGCAACAGCGGGCCGCCGGCGCGGCGGTGGCGGTGCTGGGCCTGGCGCTGGCGCTGGGGGCGGGGTTGCTGGTTGCGCTGCTGGCGCTGGCCTTGGCCACACCGGCGCCGCAGATCCAGGACCCGGCACGTGTGGTGGTGCTGGACTTCAAGGGCAATCCGCCTGGCATGCCCAGCCCCTGGTTCACGCGCTCGCCGGTGGCCTTTGCGGCGATGCTGCGTCAGGGCAGCGCGCCGCTGAGCGCGCTGGGGCGCGCCGCTCCCTGGTGGCAGGACGTGAGCATCCAGGGCATCAGCGGTCCGATGGCGCTGGTGCTGCTGGACCCCCACTTGCAGCCGCTGCTGGGCTTGCGCGCGCTGCATGGGGACCTTGCCGCCACGCTGGCGCGACGCGACGCGATCGCGCTCACACCCGCCACGGTGCGCAAGCTCTGGGGCGACCTGCCACTGGCGCAGGCGCTGGGCCGGCGGGTCGAGCTGGAAGGCCGCACGCTGAGCGTGGGCGCCATCGTGCCGGAACGCGATCCGCGCGACCCGCTGTGGGCCTACGAGGCGCTGGCAGGCTTCGATTCCGCGGCCAACACCATGAGCGAGGACGACCGCGAGGCTCTCTTCCTGATGAATGGCCGCGTGTTCGGACGGCTGCTGCCGGGTGCGAGTGCTGCGCAGATCGGCCCCTTGATGCGCGCCGCCTTTCTGGCCAACCCACGCTACCAGCAACTGCCGCCGGACTGGCGAAGCGGCCGAGAGGCTGCCTTTTTCCGCGCACTGCCGCTGACCCAGCTGCCTTTCGAGGGCGAGCTCAACGAACGGCGCTGGCAGGCGCTGGCCGCGATGGGGGCCGCCTGTGGGGTGCTGCTGGTGATGGCCGTCCTCAACCTGCTGAACCTGCTGAGTGCCGCGCTGCTGCAGCGCCAGCGCGAGACGGCGCTGCGGCGCAGCCTGGGCGCCAACTCCATCGACCTGCTGAGGCTGTGGGGCACGGAGCTGACGCTGGTGCTGCTGGCCGGCGCGGGGCTGGCCGTGCTGCTGGCCTGGTGGATGGCGCCGCTGGCCGCCGCCGCGCTGGGCCTGGAGGCAAGCTACCCGGTGGCCGACCCCATGCCGCCCGCGCTGTGGCTGGGCCTGGCGCTGCTGATGCCCACGCTGGGGCTGCTGACCCTGTCGGTCCCAGCCTGGCATGCGCTGCGCCGTGTGCCGGCCCAGGCGCTGCAGGGGCGCACCGCCAGCGAGGGCCCTTGGGGGCGGCGTCTGCGCCAGGGCCTGCTGACGCTGCAGCTGGGCGGTGCCGTGCTGCTGCTGGCGCTGGCCGGCGTGCTGCTCGCCCAGCAGCTTCACCTGCTGCAGGCGGACCGCGGTTACCAGCTGGAGAACCGGCTCTACCTCGGGCTCAAGGTCAATCCTGATCGCCTGCCCGACCTGGCCCCGCTGATCGCGGCCTTGGACAGTCACCCGGCGGTGCGCCACTGGGCGTTCAGCAGCATGCGGCCGGCTCAGGACATGGGGCAGGGCGGACGCGAGCTGTATGTGGCGGCCGGCGGTCGCCAGCAGGTGCTGCGGGTGGACACGGTGTCGGCCAGCTTCTTTGCCACCTATGGCATTCCGGTGCTGGCGGGCCAGCCGGTGAAGGCGCCGCCGCTGGCCGACCCGATGGCCGAGCAGCCGGTGGTGCTGGATGCGCGCGCGGCGCAGCAGCTGGGCTTCGCCAGCCCGCAGGCGGCGTTGGGCGCGCAGCTGCATGGCGGGGGCGGCTTTCTGCAGGCGGGCGAGGCGCCGCGGCGTGTGGTGGCGGTGGTGGGCGCGCTCAAGCTGGAGTCGGCGCGCGAGCCGGCCCAGCCTCACGCCTTCGTGCTCAGCGAGCAGCCGCAATGGGACCTCACGCTGCAGGGCGACAGCGTGGCCGCCTTGTCGGCTGCGGTGCGCGAGATCTGGGCCCGTCACGGGCCACCCATCCAGTACGAGCTGGTGCCTGTGGACGAGCAGCGGGCCCGGGTGTTCCGCCAGGAGCAGGTGCTGACCGGCATGCTGCTGGCGATCGCGCTGCTGGCGGTAGGCGTGGCCATGCTGGGCGGCTACGCGCTGGTGGCCGACACCCTGCGCCGTCGGCGCATGGAGCTGGTGCTGCACCGCCTGCACGGCGCCGGCGACGCTGCGCTGGCGCTGCAGCTGGCGCGCGAGTTCGCGTGGCCGCTGGGCCTGGCCGCGCTGGCCGGCCTGCCCCTGGCCGCACTGCTGGGGCGGCTCTACCTGCAGGACTTTGTCGACCGGGCGGACCCACTGGGCGGCCTGGGGCTGCCGCTGCTGGCCGCGCTGGCGCTGACGCTGCTGGCCACCGGGCTGGCCATGCTGCGCCACCTGCGCCAGGCGCTGACGTTGCGCCCCATCGAGGCGCTGCGCTGACTCAGTCCGTCTTCAGCGGCTGGCCCAGCAGCCGCAGTACCTCGCGCACCACCTGGGCGCGGTCCTGCGGGTTGCTGAGCGCCTTGTCCACGCGCAGCTTCTCGTTGCCCACCAGCTTGATGTTGCGGTTCTTCTGCACCAGCTCGATGACCCGCATCGGGTCGATGGGCGGGTTGGGGCGGAAGTTGATGTTGATGACCGCGGGCGAGGCGTCCACCTTGATCACGCCATAGGGCTTGGCCAGCACGCGCAGGCGGTGCAGGTCGAAGAGGGTCTGGCCTTGCGCGGGCAGCTTGCCGAAGCGGTCGGTGACCTCCTCCAGCAGCGTGTCTATGGCCTCGGACTTCTCGGCCGTGGCCAGGCGCTTGTAGAGCGAGAGCCGCACCTGCACGTCGCCGCAGTAGGCGTCGGGCAGCAGCGCGGGCGCGTGCAGGTTGATCTCGGTGTGCGTGGAGAAGGCGCCGGTGGGGGACAGCAGGTCGGGCTCGCGGCCGCTTTTGAGCGATCGCACCGCCTCGCTCAGCATGTCGTTGTAGAGCTGGAAACCCACCTCCATCATGTTGCCGCTCTGGTTCTCGCCCAGCACCTCGCCGGCGCCGCGTATCTCCAGGTCGTGCATCGCGAGATAGAAGCCCGAGCCCAGCTCCTCCATCGCCTGGATCGCGTCCAGGCGCTGTGTGGCCTGCTTGGTCAGGCCCTGGATGTCCGGCACCATCAGATAGGCATAGGCCTGGTGGTGGCTGCGGCCCACGCGGCCGCGCAGCTGGTGCAGCTGGGCCAGGCCGAACTTGTCGGCTCTGGAGATGACGATGGTGTTGGCGCTGGGCACATCGATGCCGGTCTCGATGATGGTGGAGCACAGCAGCAGGTTGTGCTTGCCGGCCACGAACTCGCGCATCACCCGTTCCAGCTCGCGCTCCGGCATCTGGCCGTGGGCGACGACGATGCGCGCCTCCGGCAGCAGCTCTTCCAGCTTCTGGCGACGGTTCTCTATGGTCTCGACCTCGTTGTGCAGGAAGTAGACCTGACCCCCGCGCTTGAGCTCGCGCAGCACCGCCTCGCGTATGGTGCCGCTGGTCTCGGCGCGCACAAAGGTCTTGATGGCCAGACGCCGCTGCGGCGCGGTGGCGATCACGCTGAGATCGCGCAGGCCTTCCAGCGCCATGCCGAGCGTGCGCGGGATGGGCGTGGCGGTCAGCGTGAGCACGTCGACCTCGGCGCGCAGCGCCTTCATCGCCTCCTTGTGGCGCACGCCGAAGCGGTGCTCCTCGTCGATGACCAGCAGGCCCAGGCGCTTGAACTTCACGTCCCCGGACAGCAGCTTGTGCGTGCCGACCACGATGTCGATGGAGCCGTCCTCTATGCCCTCCATCGCGGCCTTGATTTCCTTGGCCGAGCGGAAGCGGCTCATCTCCGCCACCTTGACCGGCCAGGCGCCGAAACGGTCGGCGATGTTCTGGTAGTGCTGCTCGGCCAGCAGCGTGGTGGGCGCAAGAATCGCCACCTGCTTGCCGCCCATCACGGCCACAAAGGCCGCGCGCAGCGCCACCTCGGTCTTGCCAAAGCCCACGTCGCCGCAGACCAGGCGGTCCATGGGCTTGGGGCTGATCATGTCCTGGATCACCGCGTGGATGGCGGCGCGCTGGTCGGGCGTTTCCTCGAAGCCGAAGCTGGCGGCAAAGGCCTCGTAGTCATGGCCCGAGTAGCGGAAGGCATGGCCTTCGCGGGCGGCGCGGCGGGCATAGAGGTTGAGCAGCTCGGCCGCGGTATCGCGCACCTGCTCGGCGGCCTTGCGCTTGGCCTTTTCCCACTGGCCGCTGCCCAGCTTGTGCAGCGGCGCTTCTTCCGGGCTCACGCCGGTGTAGCGGCCTATCAGGTGCAGCTGGGCCACCGGCACGTAGAGCGTGGCCTTGTCCGCATATTCCAGGTGCAGGAACTCGCTCTTCTGGCCATCGCCCAAGTCGATGTTGACCAGCCCCTGGTAGCGGCCGATGCCGTGGTTGATGTGCACGACCGGATCGCCCACCTTCAACTCCGACAGATCCTTGATCAGCGCGTTGACGTCGCTGACCTGCTCCTGCTTGCGCCGGCGCCGTGTGGTGGGCGTGGTCGCGAACAGCTCGGTCTCGGTGATGAGCTGCAGCGGCCGCTCGGCGTCGTTCCAGAAGAAGCCCTGGGCCAGCGGCGCCGCGGTGATCGCGTACTTCTCATCGCCGGTCCAGAACTCGGCCAGGTCCTTCACCGAGGGCGGGTCTATCTTGTGGTCGCGCAGCTGCTCCAGCAGGCTCTCGCGTCGGCCTTCGCTCTCGGCCAGCAGCAGCACGCGGTGCGGCGTGGTCCTGAGATGGGCTTCCAGCCGGGCCAGCGGTTCCTGGGCGCCGCGCTCCACGCTGACGTCGGGCAGCGGGCGGGCAAAGTCCACCGGCTCGTGGCCGCGCACCGACAGCACCGCATGCGGCTTGGTGAGGCTGAAGAAGTCCTCGGCGCTCAGGAAGATCTCGCCCGGCGCCAGCAGCGGCCGCTCGGGGTCGTGCTGCAGGAAACGGTGGCGCTCCTTGGTGTCGGTCCAGAAGCGTTGGATGGCCTCGTCCACCTCGCCATGCAGCGCAAGACCTGCCACCTCGCCGAGGTAGTCGAAGATGGTCGCGGTCTGCTCGAAGAAGATGGGCAGGTAGTACTCGATGCCGCCCGAGGCCACGCCCTCGCCGATGTCGCGGTACAGGCGCGATCTTGTAGGGTCGCCGTCCATCTTCTCGCGCCAGCGCTCGCGGAACTTCTTGCGCGCCGCCTCGTCCATCGGGAATTCGCGGCCCGGCAGCAGGCGCACGTCGGGCACCGGATAGAGGCTGCGCTGGCTGTCGGGGTCGAACACGCGGATGGAGTCCACCTCGTCGCCGAACAGATCCACCCGGTAGGGCACGGGCGAGCCCATGGGGAAAAGGTCGATCAGGCCGCCGCGCACCGCGTACTCGCCGGGCTGCACCACCTGGCTCACATTCATGTAGCCGGCCAGCAGCAGCTGGCTGCGCAGCGAGGCTTCGTCCAGCTTTTGCTTTTGCTTGAAGTTGAAGGTGGTGGCCGCCAGGAAGCTGGGCGGCGCGATGCGGGTCAGCGCGGTGCTGGCGGGCATCAGCACCACGTCCACGCTGCGTGTCCTGGGCGCCTGCAGCAGCTCCCACAGCGTGGCCAGGCGCTCGGAGATCAGGTCCTGGTGGGGGCTGAAGCTGTCGTAGGGCAGGGTCTCCCAGTCCGGGAAGACCACCACCTTGAGCTCGGGCGCGAAGAACTTGAGCTCGTCCTCCAGCCGCTGGGTGTCCCCGGGCTCGGCGGTGAAGACGGCGGTCAGGCGGCCGGCCTCGCGCTGCTGCTGCGCAAAGCGCGCCAGCAGCAGGGCGTCGGCGGAGCCGGTGGGGCGGGGATGGGTGTGCTTCTTGCCGGGCGCGATCACCGGCAGCGAGGGCAGAGTCATCAGGTGCTGGAAACGACAACAGCCCCGGACTGGGGCTCTGCGGGATTGTAGGGAGGCGTGTCTTTCGTAGCCCCCCCAGGGCTATCGCTAGCATGCGCGCTCTTGTCCGGAGACCCCATGCGCCGTCGTTCCCTGTTCCAGCTCGCCGCTCTCAGCCTGGCCACCCAGGGCCTGCCCGTGCAGGCCGCCCCGTCGGCCCTGACGCCGTCCATACGCTTCCACGCCTGGCTCGAGGCCCAGTGGACTGCCGCGCTGCTGCGCGACCCGCTGCTGGCCACCTCGCTGGGCGACCCGCGCTACAACGACCGTTTCGTCGACACCACCACCGCGGCCTGGCGCGAGCAGGAGAAGCGCCGGCTGAACATGCAGTTGGAGAGCCTGCTGCGCTTCAAGCCCGCCGAGCTGCCGCCGGCCGACCAGCTGTCCTTCGCGATCATGAAGTCCGATCTGGAGTCGGATCTCGAAGGCATGCGCTTTCCCGACTGGATGATGCCGCTCAACCAGCTGGGCGGCCTGCCCAGCTTCCTGGCCCAGATGGGCAGCGGCAAGTCCATCCAGCCCTTTCGCAGCACCAGGGACTACGACGACTGGATCAAGCGCCTGAGCCTGGCCACCGCGTCGCTGGACGGCCTCATCGCCAACATGCGCGAGGGCGTGAAGGCCGGCGTCACCCAGCCGCGCGCGGTGATGCAGAAGGTGCTGCCGCAGCTGCAGGCGCTGGCCGTGGAGCAGCCCGAGCAGAGCCTGTTCTGGGAGCCCTTCAAGAGCTTCCCCGACGCCGTGCCCGCGCCGGATCGCGAGCGCCTCGCCGCCGCGATGCGCGAGCTGCTGGCCGCCCGCGTGCTGCCCGCCTACCGGCGCGTGCTCGCCTATGTGCGCGACGACTACCTGCCCAAGGCCCGCAGCAGCACCGCCTGGGCGGATCTGCCGGACGGCGCCGCCTGGTATGCGCACCGCGTGCGCCAGTCCACCACGGTGGCGCTGAGCGCCGACGAGATCCATGCGATGGGCCTCAAGGAGGTGGCCCGCATCAAGGGCGAGATGGACGCGGTGCGCCAGCAGGTGGGCTTCAAGGGCGACCTGCCGGCCTTCTTCAAGTTCCTGCAGGACGACCCGCAGTTCTACTTCAGCAAGCCCGAGGACCTGCTGGAGGGCTACCGCAAGCTGCAGAAAAAGATCAATGCGCTGACGCCCAAGCTCTTCGACATCCACCCCAAGGCGGACTACGAGGTGAGGGCGGTCGAGGCCTTCCGGGCCGAGAGCGCGCCGGGTGCGTCCTACGAGGAGCCGGCGGCCGACGGCTCGCGGCCGGGCGTGTTCTACGTGAACACCTTCAACCTCAAGGCCCAGCCCATCTTCGGCATGGAGACGCTGTCGCTGCACGAGGCCTCGCCGGGCCATCACTTTCAGATCTCCATCGCACAGGAAGACCAGAACCTGCCCAAGTTCCGCCGCTACACGACCAACTACACCGCCTATGTGGAAGGCTGGGCGCTGTATGCGGAGAGCCTGGGCAAGGAGCTGGGCCTGTTCACCGACCCCTACCAGTGGTACGGGCGCCTGTCCGACGAGCAGCTGCGCGCGATGCGCCTGGTGGTGGACACCGGCCTGCACGCCAAGGGCTGGAGCCGTGAGCAGGCGATACGCTTCATGCTGGACAACTCCTCCATGGCCGAGAGCGACATCACCGCCGAGGTAGAGCGCTACATCGTGTGGCCGGGCCAGGCGCTGGGCTACAAGATTGGCCAGTTCGAGATCAGCCGCCTGCGCCGCGAGGCGGAAAGCCAGCTGGGGGACAAGTTCGACATCAAGGGCTTCCATCGCGTGGTGCTGACCGCCGGCCAGGTGCCGCTGCCGGTGCTGGGCCAGCTGGTGCAGGCCTGGGTGGCGGAACGCCGCGCGGGCCGCAGCGCCGCCTGACCGTCTGTGCCGCCCGGGCGACGGTCTGTCGCAAGCCGCTCGTGACGCGAGGCGCCGGCCCCTAGGCTGGCGCCATCGACATCAACGAGGAGTATGCGATGAAGACCCGACCCCTGCTGTTGGCCCTGGGCGCGCTGCTGGCCGTGAGCCTGCTGGCCCGCGCGGGCGACGACAAGGACTTCAGCGTCCGCATCGAAGGCCACACGCACACGACGCCGGTGGACCTGGGCCTGCCTGCCTACCCGGGCGCCAGCCCCTACAGCGAGGGCCAGAGCGACTCCGGTGCGGTCACGCTGGGCGCCTGGGCCGGCCGCTTCGGCCTGCGCGTGCAGGCGCTGAAGTTCCGCAGCCGCGACGCCGCGCCCCAGGTCGCCGCGTTCTATGCGCGTGCGCTGGCCCAATACGGCACGGTGCTGGACTGCCGCGAGCCTGCCGCGCGCGAGAAGCCGCCCAAGGACCAGCCCGACCGCCTCAGCTGCGACAGCAGCGCGCCCAAGGCCGGTCAGTTCGAGTACCGGGTCGGCACGCGCAAGAGCTTCCGGGTGATCTCGGTGCGGCCCGACGGCGAGGGCTCGCGCTTTGACATGGCGCGCATCGAGCTGGGCTCCTGAACGGGTGGCGGAATGCCGCCGGTGGCGGCCGGCGCCGCGGGGTGATCATGCGGCGAGGCGGGAATCCGCCGCCTGGCGGCCGTCGGGACGGGGTTTAAGGGGTCAGGATTTGCGGGTAATCCCTGGGTTTTGGCCTGGCACGCAAGCTGCTGTTTCCTGAGCACAGAACCCGTCGGCGCCTGGCTGGCGGGGCAGACCCAGGAGACAACATGTCCGCGATCCTCTCCCCCGCGGCGGCCGGTGGCGCCAGCGCGCCCGACCGCATCGAATTCAAGCGCCTGAAGGCCATCCTGGTCGGCTCGCTCGGCAACCTGGTCGAGTGGTACGACTTCTACTGCTACGCCGCCTTCTCGCTGTATTTCTCGTCGGCCTTCTTCCCCAAGTCCGACCCGGTGGCCCAGTCCATGTCCACCGCGGCCATCTTCGCGCTGGGCTTTTTCGTGCGCCCCATAGGCGGCCTGCTGTTCGGCTACATCGGTGACCGCTACGGCCGCCGCCTGGCGCTGATGGCCTCGGTGCTGCTGATGTGCGGCGGCTCGCTGCTGATCGCCTGCTCGCCCACCTATGCCAGCGTCGGCGTGGTCGCGCCGGTCATCCTGCTGCTGGCCCGCCTGCTGCAGGGCCTGAGCCTGGGCGGCGAGTACGGCTCGAGTGCCACCTATCTGTCGGAGATGGCCACGTCCAAGCACCGCGGCTTCTACGCCAGCTTCCAGTACGTGACGCTGATCGGCGGTCAGCTGACCGCGCTGGTCGTGCTGCTGGTGCTGCAGAACTTCGTGCTGGACACGGCCGAGCTCAAGGCCTGGGGCTGGCGCATTCCGTTCTTCATCGGCGCCGGCCTGGCCATCGTCGCGCTGATCATGCGTTCCGACCTGCCCGAGACCAGCGCCTTCGAGGCCCAGCGCAAGCGCAACACTGGCCGCACCGGCGGCCTCAAGCTGCTGCTGCAGCACCCGCGCGAATGCCTGATCGTGATCGGCCTGACCATGGGCGGTACGTTGGCCTTCTACGTCTACACCACCTACATGCAGAAGTTCCTGAAGCTGTCGGTGGGTCTGACCGATGCGCAGACCACGGCCGTGTCGGCCGGCAGCCTGGTGTTTGCCGCGCTGCTGCAGCCGCTGTATGGCGCGCTGTCCGACAAGATAGGCCGCAAGCCGCTGCTGCTGGGCTTCGCGGTGCTGGGCACGCTGTTCACTGTGCCGCTGCTGACCGCCATCCAGCATGCCCAGGGCCCCTGGGAAGCCTTCGGCCTGATCGCCTGCGCCTGGCTCATCGTCAGCGGCTACACCTCCATCAACGCGGTCGTGAAGGCCGAGCTGTTCCCGGCGGCCATCCGCGCCACCGGCGTGGGCGTGCCCTATGCGATCGCGGTGTCGGTGTTCGGCGGCAGTGCCGAGTACATCGCGCTGTGGTTCAAGCAGCAGGGCATGGAAGGCGGCTTCTATTGGTACGCTACGGCGGTCATCGCCTGCACGCTGCTCGTCAACCTCCTGATGCGCGACACGCGCCGGCATTCGAAGATCGATGCCGAGTCCGTCGCCCACTGAGCCCTCGCCCCCGACCCGCCGCCGCGCCTGGCGCCGCAGCCTGGCGCTGCTGGCCCTGGTGCTGGCCGGCGCGGCGCTGATCCCGGCCGCTGCCTGGCGGCTGTCGCTGGATCTGGCGCTGGCCCAGACCCGTGACGATGCCCAGCGCCACCTGCGCTTCGTCGCCCACGAGCTGGGCAGTGCGCTCGACAAGTACGAGGTGCTGCCCCAGGTGCTGGCCACCCACCCGGCGCTGTCGGCGCTGCTGGCCCAGCCCGGCTCGGCCGCGCGCCAGCGCGAGGTCAACGAGCTGCTGCAGCAGGTGGCGGGCGACGCCGCCGCCGCGGCCATCTTCCTGATAGACGCGCAAGGCCTGACCCTGGCCGCCAGCAACTGGCAGGATACGCAGACCTTCGTCGGCCACCACTACGCCTACCGCCCCTATTTCCGCGACGCGATGGCCCACGGCAGTGGTCACTTCTATGCGCGCGGCTCCACCACCGGCACGCCCGGCTACTTCATCGCACACCGGCTGTCCGGCCCTGTGCCCGGCGTCATCGTGCTCAAGGTGTCGCTGGACGAGATGGAGGCCAACTGGGCGCGCAGTGCCGGCGAGCTGATGCTGGCCGATGCGCAGGGCGTGGTCTTTCTGGCCAGCCGGCCCGAGTGGAAGTACCGCACGCTGGGCCCGCTGCCCGAGGCGGTGCGGGCGCAGCTGCACGAAACCCAGCAGTACGGCGACCTGCCGCTGCAGCCGCTGAGCCGCGAGCCCGCGCCGGGCTATCCCGGCCCGGCGCCCTCGGGCGACCTGGCGGCCACGCCCGGCATGCTGCATGTGGAGCGGGTGGGCATTGCTGCTCCGCCCGGCGCGCGCGCGCCGGCCTGGCTGCGGGCACTGCTGACCGAGCAGCCGGTTGCGGGGCGGGGCTGGACGCTGTTGTCGCTGACCGAGATCCGCGGCGCCGAGCAGATCGCGGCCGGCCGTGCCTGGGCGGCGGGGCTGGCCTGGGTGTCGCTGCTGCTGCTGGCCGCCTATGTGCAGCTGCGCCGACGCCGCAACCGCGAGCGCCGCGCGGCCCAGGGCGAGCTGCGCGCCGCCTATGACAGCCTGGAAACCCGCATCGTCGAGCGCACCGGCGCGCTGCAGCAGGCCAACGACGCGCTGGCCGCCCGCGTGGACGAACTGCACCGCACCGAGCGCACGCTGCGCGCCACGCAGGACGAGCTGATACAGGCCGGCAAGCTGGCAGTGCTGGGCCAGATGGCGGCCAGCATCACGCACGAGATCAACCAACCGCTGGCCGCGCTGCGCGCGCTGAACGACAACGCGCGGGTCTTTCTGCAGCGCGACATGCAGGCGGACGCCGAGGCCAATTTGCAGGCCATAGACGGGCTCACACAGCGCATCGCGGCCATCGTGGCCCAGCTCAAGGGCTTTGCGCGCCGCGACGAGCTGCGCGTGCAGCCGGTGGCGGTGGACGCCGCCTTCCAGGCCGCGCTGGCGCTGGTGGGCGCGGAGGCGCGGCGGCTGCACCTCACGCTGGTGGCGCCGCCGGTGCCGCCCGGGCTGGCGGTGCTGGGCCAGCAGGTGCGCGTCGAGCAGGTGCTGGTCAACCTGCTGCGCAACGGCCTGGACGCCAGCGCCGAGGCCGGTGGCCGCGAGGTGAGGCTGGAGGCGGTGCTGGACGAGGCCGCCGGCCAGGCGCTGCTGCGCGTCAGCGACCAGGGCGCCGGCCTGGCGCCCGAGGTGCTGGCGCGGCTGTTCGAGCCCTTCTTCACGACCAAGCGGCGCGGCGAGGGCCTGGGCCTGGGGCTGTCCATCTCGGCCTCCATCGCGAACGCGCTGGGCGGCTCGCTGCAGGGCGCCAACCTGCCCGAGGGCGGCGCGCAGTTCACGCTGCGCCTGCCACTTGCGTCGGCACAGGCGCCGGACGCCGCCGCATGAGACCGGACAATCGCGCCATGGCCCTGACTGCAATGGACACGATGGCACGCGACGCGGACGTGCTGCTGGTGGAGGACGACGAGCTGGTGCGTCTGGCCGCCAGCCAGAGCCTGCGCCTGGCCGGTCTGCGCGTGCAGGGCCTGGACTCGGCCGAGGCGGCGCGCGACTGGCTGGCGCCAGGCTTTGGCGGCGTGCTGGTCTGCGATGTGCGCCTGCCCGGCGAGAGCGGTCTGCAGCTGCTGCGCGCGCTGCAGGCGCAAGACCCGGAACTGCCGGTCATCCTGGTCACCGGCCATGGCGACATCGGCATGGCGGTGGAGGCCATGCGCGATGGCGCCTGGGACTTCATCGAGAAGCCCTTTGGCGCCGAGCATCTGGTCGAGGTGGTGAAGCGCGCGCTGGCCCAGCGCCGCCTGGTGCTGGAGAACCGGCGCCTCAAGGCCCAGCTGGCCGAGGGGCCGGCCGACCGGCTGCTGGGCACCAGCGCGGCCCTCGAGCAGGTGCGCACGCTGATCAGCACGCTGGGCCCGGCTCGCGTGGATGTGCTCATCCATGGCGAGACCGGCGCCGGCAAGGAGGTGGTCGCGCGGGCGCTGCACGCGGCCAGCGGCGCGCGCGGCCCCTTTGTTGCGATCAACTGCGGTGCGCTGCCGGAGAGCGTGTTCGAGTCCGAGATCTTCGGCGCCGAGGCCGGCGCCTACACCGGTGCCAACAAGCGCCGCATCGGCAAGCTGGAGTTCGCGGGCGACGGCACGGTGTTCCTGGACGAGATCGAGTCCATGCCGCTGGCGCTGCAGGTCAAGATGCTGCGCGTGCTGCAGGAGCGCAGCGTGGAGCGCCTGGGTGCCAATACCGCGGTGCCGCTGGCCTGCCGCGTGGTGGCGGCCACCAAGGTGGACCTGCTGGCGCTGGCGCGCGAGGGGCGCTTCCGCGAGGACCTGTTCTACCGCCTGGACGTGGCCACCATCGCGCTGCCGCCGCTGCGCCAGCGCCGCGAGGACATCCCGCTGCTGCTGAGCCACTTCTGCGACCAGGCCGCGGCACGGCTGCGGCGTGAGCCGCCGCGCTGGAGCGCCGCCCAGCTGGCCGCCTGGCAGCAGCGCGACTGGCCGGGCAATGTGCGCGAGCTGCGCAACTTCGCGGAGCGCTGGGTGCTGGGCCTGGTGCAGGAGCCCACCGAGACCGTGGCGGCGGTGGCGCCAGCCGTCGAGCCGCCACCGGCGCCGCCGTCGGGCGGGGAGGGTTTGCAGGGCCTGACGCTGGACGAGGCGCTGGCCGAATTCGAGCGCCGCTGCATCGTCGACGCGCTGCGCGACTGCGGCGGCAACGTGGCCCGTGCCGGCGAGCGCCTGGGCCTGGCGCGCAAGACCCTGCATGACCGAATCCGCCGGCTGGGCCTGAATGCGGACGCCTATCGTGGCTAGCCTGCACGCATGACAGCCGCGTGAATCGCGGCTGTGGCGCGGGGCCCCGCTCGGGTGGTGCACGGCCGGCCCTGCGCTCACTAAGGTGGCGGGCTTGTCCATCCTGAGCCCTGCCATGCCTGCCCAGACCCTGTCGCGACTGTCGTCCTCCCCATCCCACCGTCACGCCGCCTTGGCACTGGCCTGCGCGCTCGCGCTGGGCGCCGCAGCGCCGGTCGTGCAGGCCGCCAGCTTCGACATCAGCGGCAGCGCCAGCGGCGCGCAGACGCTGGCCGCGTCGCAGACCGGCGTGGTGCGCGCCGGGGCCAGCCTCACGGTGTCGGGCTCCAGCGTGGCGGTCACCATCACCGGCAACAACGCCAGCCTGACCAATCTGGGCAGCCTCACGCAGACCGGCACCGGCCGGGTGGTGCGCGACAACACAGGCGTCAGCGGCCTGGTGATCACCAATGGCGCACTGGGCAACAGCACGGCGCTGATGCAGTCGGCCGATGCCGACGTGATCCAGATGAACAAGAGCCCGGCCAGCGTGGTGCTGAACAACTACGGGCAGATGATTTCGCTGAATGCGTCGGCGGCCGGCAACCAGGTGGTGGACTTCAACGCCATCGCCAGCGGCGCCAACACGCTGAACAACTATGCCGGCGCGCTGATACGTGCCAGCGAGGCGGATGCGGTGCGGCCGGGCGCCAACGGCGTGGTCAACAACTGGGGCAGCATCGTGTCGCTGACCAGCACCGGCTCCAGCAGCGATGGGATAGACGGCCAGGCCAACAGCGGCCTGCAGATCATGAATGCGGGCCTGGTGCAGGGCGGCCGCCACGGCATCACCGGCGGCCAGGACAGTGCCAGCCTGGCCCACACGATGCGGGTGGACAACCTGGCCGGCGGCGTGATCCAGGGCGACAACGGCTCGGGCCTCAACCTGGATGGGCTGAACGGCCTGCAGGTGGTCACGATCAACAACGCCGGCAGCATCCTGGGCCGCGGCGTCACCGGCGACGGTGACGGCGTGGACGTGGACGGCGTGGTGCAGCTGACCAACACCGGCGTGATCCGCTCGCTGAACTCCTTCAGCGCGGTGGCCTCCGGCCTGGCCTACAGCGAGGGCGTGTCGGTGGGCGGCGGCCGAATCGTGAACTCCGGGCTCATCGAGGGCCTGGTGGCCGCCGGCAACACGAATGCGGTGGGCCGCGGCATCTCGCTGGTGGGCAACGACATCAGCGCCGGCGTGAACGCCGGCCAGCGCGAGGCGCTGTATGCGGATGCGGTGCTCATCAACCAGGCGGGCGGCGTGATACGCGGCCAGAGCGATGCGGCTATCTACGCCGGCGGCCTGACTGGCAGCGGCCGCACGCTGACGATTCAGAACGACGCGGGCGCGACGCTGCAGGGCGGCGCCGGCAGCGCGGCCATCGTCGTGGCCAGCGATTACGCGACCACCATCACCAACCGCGGCCTGATCGACGGCAGCGCCAGCGGCTGGGCGATGCAGCTGGGCGCGGGCCGGAACACGGTGCTGATCGCCGGCGGCCAGGCCCAGGTGCTGGGCAACATCGACGGCGGCTCGGGTGAGCGCAATGTGCTGCGCCTGGACCCGGGCGCGGGCCAGCGCTTCGAGTACGCGGACGCGCTGTCGCATTTCGCCGAGGTCCATGTGGACAGCGGCCTGGTGCGATTGAGCGGCCAGAGCCTGTTCACCGGCCGCACCGTGATCGCGGGCGGTGCCACGCTGGAGCTGCTGGGCGCCAATCGCCTGGCCGCCGCCAGCGCGCTGGAGCTGGCCGGCGGCACGCTGGTGCTGCGCGCGGCCAACGGCTCGGCCGGCCAGAGCTTCGCGGCGCTGCTGCTGAGCGCCAGCTCCGCGCTGGACCTGGGCGGCGCCACGCTGAGCTTTGCGACGCTGGGCGCGGTCAGCGCCGGCGCGGGCCTGACCGTCAGCGGCGACGGCAGCCTGCTGTTTGGCGGTGACCTGCTGGGCGACGCCGGCTTCCAGCAGCTGCTGGCCGCGACCACGGTCAACGGCCAGCAGGCCGTGGCGATCTTCGACGGCGTGAACACCAGCATCAGCGCGGTGCCCGAGCCGGCGCCGGCGCTGCTGCTGGCGCTGGGCCTCACGGTGCTGGGCCTGCTGCGCCGCCGCGCGCTGCGCTGAGCAGGCCGTTTCAGCTGTCTGCAGCCGGGCCGCGTGCCCGGCTTTCTTGCGCCTGCGTCGGCCCATGAAAAAAGGGCGCGGCCGTCTGGCCGCGCCCCTCGGGTCGCTCAGGCAGGCTGAGGGCTTACCAGCCGATGTCCTGCAGCAGCGGCAGGGTCAGGTCGAACGGCGGGATCACCGACTGCGTCAGGTCGCCGTTGATCGCCGGCTCCATCAGCAGGTTGCGGGTGGCGGTCGTGTCGAAGTGCGACACCGACGAACCCGAGGTCCAGGTCGCGGGGGCGTACATCATCACGCGGCCCTGCGGGTCGGCGCCGGCCAGCTGGGTGCCCACCAGGCTCATGGTGGCGAGCACGCCCGAGGAGGTGCGCGAACGCGTGGCCAGCTTGGCCAGCAGGTTGGCGCCCACGGTCTGGTCGATCATCAGCGTGGGGATGACCAGCGTGTCATCCGCACCGCTCATGCCGGCCACACCGGCCGCGTTGTTGACGATCAGCACACCGATGGCGCCGGCGTTCTGCGCGTTCTTGGCCTTGATCGCGAAGTTGCAGCTGCCACGGCTGATCAGCACGATGTTGCCGACGGCCGCACGGGCGTTGTTGCCGGTCAGTGCATCGCAGCCCAGGCTCAGGCCGACGGCGCTGGTGTCCGTGGTCGAGGTGGGCATCATGGGCATCAGCACGCCGGTGCGGGCCGCCGTGGCGACCGAGGGGCCGAAGGCTGCTTCACCGGTGGCGTAGATGCCGGCCGTGGTGCCGGCGGCGGAGCCGCTGATGGTGGCCTTGGGCAGGCCCACGCGCAGCACCTGCGGTGCCAGCGCCGTGACCCGCGGACCGGTCCAGACCAGCTTGTCCACGCTGATCGCGGAGGCCGCACGCTCGGCCGCGGTCATGTCCTTCCAGAGCTTGCCGGTGGCCGTGCCCATCAGGTAGTGATCCCAGACCGCGGGCGAGGTGCCGTTCTGGGCGCCCGTCTGGCCGTTGGTGAAGGTCTGGAAGCCCAGACCGTGACCCATCTCATGCTGCAGCACCGCGACGAAATCCACCGCCGAGGCGCCGTGGTTGCCGTCCAGACCCAGGTAGAAGGGCTGGCCGTCCAGGCAGCCGGTCTTGCCCAGGTTGACGTTGAAGTTGGCGTTGATCTGCGCCGCATTCGCCGTGCCCAGGTAGGAGCCGGACAGCTTGTTGGCCAGCGCGTAGGAGTACCAGGTGTTGGTCAGCGGCGCGTTGGCGAAGTTGCGGAAGATGCTGGTCGTGCCGGCGCTGCCCAGCGTGGCACTGGTGGCCGTGCAGGTCAGGGCCGAGAACTGCGCGTTGATGATGATGGGCTGGCTGCTGGTCAGCGTCTTGCCCCACAGGTTGGCCGCGTAGGTGAACGCGATCAGACGCTGCTCGCCCAGCGTGGTGCCGGTGTTGCCACCCACCGGCGTGGCCGGCGTGGTGTCGTTGAAGCCCACGCCCGAGGCGTTGATGTTGTTGATGATGATCTGCACATCGGCGCGGGCGGCGCCGCTGAAGCCCAGCAGGCCGGCGGACAGCGCGGCCGTGCCGGCCAGGACCTTGAACAGTTGCTTACTTTTCATAGCTCACCTCCTTGGCGGCATGGGTGTGCTGGTGAGCGGCCTTGGCCTTGCGCTTGCCCTTGACGATGGCATCGGCGGCGTCCTGGCCGGTCACGCAGGCGAAGCTCAGCGTGCCGTCGGGGTTGCGGGTGACGGTGGAGAACTGCAGCGAGCTTTCGTCCAGTTCCTGCTCCACGGTGCCGTCGGCATGCGTCACGGGCTGGGGGGCGATCTTGCCGGTCAGCAGGCCGCGCGGCTGGGCCTGGCCACGGCTCAGCGTGGTCTTCGCGCGGCTTTGCTCGGCGGCGAGTTCAGCGGCGGTGGGGGCGCGCAGCGCGCCGGTCTCGGGGTCCTTGACGACCTTGCTGGCATGGGCGGAGGCCGCGCCCAGCAGCGCGGCCACGGCGATCGCCACGGCCAGGCCGGGGCGACGCGAGGCGGATTGGTTCAGCGACATGGGTTGTCCTTGTGCTTGAAGAAGAGGGGCGAGTGGCGGGTGGCGCTCACTCGGCCGAACGGCGGCGGCGCAGTGCGGCCATGCCCACCAGACCCAGGGCCATCAGGCCATAGGTGGAGGGTTCGGGCACGGCGGAAATCTGCACCGAGTCGATGCCCAGCACGTTGGCGTTGTCCGCGTTCGCGACCGAGTACTCGAACGCGATGCGGCCGGTGGCGACCTCGGGCAGTGCGAAGGTGTAGAGGGTCCAGCCGTTCTGAGCCGTGACGGCCGTGGCCAGCGCGGTGAAGCTGCTGGTCGTGGAGGCCGAGCCGGCGCTGAAGTAGACGTTGAACGCGTCCTGGAAGCCGGCGGTGTTCTCGGTGCGGGCGTAGAAGCTCAGCGTGCTGCCGGCGGCCAGCGTGATCTCGGGGCTGATCAGCCAGTTGGAGATGCTGCCGCTGCCGTTGGCGCTCAGGAAGTTGGCGAGCGCATAGGAGTTCTCGCTGCCGGCCTGGGCCGCGAAGATCTCGTTGGCACCCTGCAGCCAGCTCGTGCCGGCGGGGCTGCTGTTGTTGGTCAGGATCCAGCCGGAGTTGGCCAGGTCCTCGAAACCCTCGCTGTAGATCGTGTCGGCCTGGGCCGCAGAGGCCAGGGCCACGCCTGCCAGCGCGAGGAGGCAGGTATGGGTAAGTTTCATAGATCCCTCGCAGTCGGAGATGTTGTTCAGGCCGTGGTTAGACCTTGGCTTGTCGGGCGAGCGTCTGGGTGGACGTTCATCACCTGCTTCCGACTGTAGGGACGTTGGTGAGTGTGAAAAATGCGTGGATTGCCTATGGGGCGGACCCCCGCGATTGAGGGGATGAAGGGCTTGTAATCCGCCGCGTATCAGTCAAGGCGCCGGATGGGCAAGACCCGGCCCCGGGCCTCGCGGGCGCGCAACTGGCCGCAGCCGCCCTCCACATCCTGGCCGGCCGAGTCGCGCAGCTTGGTCAGCACGCCGCGCTGGTGCAGCGTGGCTGCGATCTCGCGCGCCTGCTCCCAGGCCGGGCGGGTGAAGCCCAGGCCATTGACCTCGTTGTACGGGATCATGTTGAGCAGGCCGTAGCGGCCCTTGAGCAGGCGCACGATGCCGTCCAGCTCCTCGGGGCCGTCGTTCACGCCCTGCAGCAGCGTCCACTGGTACTGCACCGGGTAGCCGCTGGCGCGGCCATAGGCGTCGGCCGCTTCCACCAGCTGCTCGGGCGCAAGCCGCGGAGCGCGCGGCAGCAGGCGTTCGCGCTTGGCGGCGTCGCTGCTGTGCAGTGACAGCGCCAGCGCCGGCTTCACGGTCGCCTGCTGCAGCGCCGCGAACGCGCGCTCGTCGCCCACGGTGGAGAACACCAGCTGCTTGTGCGCCAGGCCGCCCTCGCTGCCCAGCAGCGTGATCGCGTCCAGCACGTTGGTAAGGTTGTGCGAGGGCTCGCCCATGCCCATGAACACCACTTTCTTCAGCTGCGGGTTCTTGCGGCGCGCCAGCACCACCTGGGCGACGATCTCGGCGCTGCTGACCTGGCGTATCAGTCCCTCGGTGCCGGTCATGCAGAACTGGCAGCCCACCGCGCAGCCCACCTGGCTGGACACGCAGACGCCGTCGCGCGGCAGCAGCACGGTCTCCACGGTCTGGCCGTCGGCCAGGCCCAGCAGCAGGCGGGCGGAGCTGCCGTCCTCGCTGGCGTGCTCGGAGCGCAGCGTCAGCAGGCCGTCCAGCTCGGCCATCAGGCCGGGCAGGGCGTCCAGCACCGGGCGCGGCAGGTAATGTTCCAGGCGGCGCCGGCCGGCCTGCAGCGGCAGCGCGCGCACCCAGTGGCGCAGCACGCGGGACTCGTGGGCAGGGTTGGCACCCAGCGCGCGCAGGCGCTGGCGGAGGTCGGCGATCAGCATGGGGCAGCGATTGTCCCCCGGCGCCTGCGCGACAGCGGCGCCGGCCGGAGCTGGCTAAGCTGGCCTCGCCCTGCCATCACAAGCCCCAAGGAGACACGCATGGCCCGACCCGCTCACTGCAGCCCCGAGGAATGGGCTGTCCGCTGCGATCTCGCGGCGCTGTACCGCCTGGCCGCGATGTTCGGCTGGGACGACCTGATCTTCACCCACATCTCGGCGCGCGTGCCCGGGCCCGAGCACCATTTCCTGATCAACCCCTACGGGATGATGTTCGACGAGATCAGCGCCAGCCAGCTGGTGAAGGTGGACGCGGCGGGCGAGAAGGTCGCGCCCGGCGACTACCCGGTCAACCCGGCCGGCTTCATCATCCACAGCGCGGTACACGAGGCGCGCGAGGACGCGCTGTTCGTGATGCACCTGCACACGGTGGCCGGCATTGCGGTCAGTGCGCAGCGCGAGGGTCTGCTGCCGATTTCGCAGCACAGCCTGTTTCCGCTGGCCTCGCTGAGCTATCACGACTACGAGGGCGTGGCGCTCAACCCCGACGAGAAGGCCCGCCTGGTGCGCGACCTGGGCGCCACCTCGCTGATGCTGCTGCGCAACCACGGCCTGCTGACGCTGGGCCGCAGCGCGGCCGACTGCTTCCTGAAGATGTTCATGCTGCAGCGGGCCTGCGAGATACAGATCGCCGCGCAGAGCGGCGGGGCCGAGCTGATCCGCATTCCGCCCGCCATCCTGGCCGGCATACGGGCGCAGAGCGACCAGGTGATGCGCGGCAGCGGCGCCGAGCTGACCTGGCCCGGCCTGTTGCGCCGGCTGGCGCGCCACAACCCCGGTCACGACGACTAGGGCACGGCGGGCCGGCGCCACTCTCGCTGGGAGGGGGCTGACGCCTCCCGCCAGTCCCGCCGATCGCTCGGACATCGGGGCAGGACACTCCGGCCAGGCCGCGCCATGGGCTAAGCTGCGGCGCCTTGCCGTCCCGGAGTAACCCGCATGAGTCCGTCCCCCCGCATCCAACACCCCGGCCTGCGTGAGCGGCTGATGAGCGCGGAGCAGGCGGCGGAGCTGGTGCCGGCGGGTGCCAACGTCGGCATGAGCGGCTTCACCGGCGCGGGCTACCCCAAGGCCGTGCCGCAGGCGCTGGCCGCGCGCATCGCGCGGCTCAATGCCCAGGGCGAGGGCTTTCGCATCGGCCTGTGGACCGGCGCGTCCACCGCGCCCGAGCTGGATGGCGCGCTGGCCAAGGTCAATGCGGTCGAGCTGCGCATGCCCTACCAGAGCGACCCGCAGGGCAGGGCGCGCATCAATGCCGGCGAGATGGAGTACACCGACATCCACCTGAGCCACGTGGCGCAGTATGTGTGGTTCGGCTTCTTCGGCAAGCTGGACGTGGCGGTCATCGAGGTCGCGGGCATCCTGCCGGACGGGCGACTGATCCCGTCCACCTCCATAGGCAACAACAAGACCTGGCTGGATCAGGCGGACCAGATCATCCTGGAGGTCAACCAGCGCGTGCCGCTGGCGCTGGAGGGCATGCACGACGTGTACTACGGCACCGCACTGCCGCCGCACCGCCAGCCCATTCCCATGACCGCGCCGGATCAGCGCATCGGCGAGCCCTATCTGCGCTGCGACCTGAGCAGGGTGATCGCGGTGGTGGAGACCGACCAGCACGACCGCAACTCGGCGTTCGCCGCGCCGGACGCGGTGTCCGAGGCGATCGCCGGCCATCTGCTGGACTTCCTGCAGCACGAGGTCGCGCGCGGGCGGCTGTCGCCGCAGCTGCTGCCGCTGCAGTCCGGCGTGGGCAATATCGCCAACGCGGTGCTGGCCGGCCTCAACCAGGGGCCGTTCGAGCGCCTGAGCGCCTTCACCGAGGTGCTGCAGGACGGCATGCTGGACATGCTGGCCAGCGGCAAGCTGGCCAGCGCCTCGGCCACCGCGCTGTCGCTGAGCCCCGCGGCCCAGGCCCGCTTCGAGCAGAACCTGGACTTCTACCGCCAGCGCATCGTGCTGCGGCCGCAGGAGATCTCCAACCACCCGGAGCTGATACGCCGCCTGGGCCTGATCGCGATGAACGCGATGATCGAGGCCGACATCTACGGCAACGTGAACTCCACCCACGTGATGGGCTCCAGCATCATGAACGGCATAGGCGGCTCGGGCGATTTCGCGCGCAACGCCTATCTGTCCATCTTCATGACGCCGTCCACCGCCAAGGGCGGCGCCATCTCCTGCATCGTGCCCATGGTCAGCCATGTGGACCACACCGAGCACGATGTGCAGATCATCGTCACCGAACAGGGCCTGGCTGATCTGCGCGGCCTGTCGCCCAAGGAGCGTGCGGCGCTGGTGATCGAGCGCTGTGCCCACCCGGACTACCGGCCGCTGCTGCGCGACTATTTCGAGCGCGCCCGCCGCGACGCGCCCGGCCAGCACACGCCCCACCTGCTGGGCGAGGCCTTCGCCTGGCACCAGCGCTACCTGCAGCAAGGGCGGATGCTGCCGTGATCCTGCGCGAGCGCCCCTCGGCGCTGAAACTGTTCTTCCTGCTGCGCGGCTCCATCATGCAGCGCGTGCGCTGGGTGCTGGCGGCCAACATCGCGCTGGCGGTGCTGGTGTCGCTGACGCATGGCGCGCTGTTCAGCCACAAGCTCATCGTCGGCACGATTCCGTTCACGCTGATGGGCCTGCCGCTGGCCATCTTCCTGGGCTTTCGAAACAACGCCTGCTACGACCGCTACTGGGAGGGCCGCAAGCTCTGGGGCGATCTGCTGGCGCGCAGCCGCAACCTGGCCCGCCAGGTGCTGCACCTGGTGGACGCGCCGGCGCCGCCGGCCGACCCGCGCGACCTGTCCGACCGGCGCGTGCGCGTGCTGCTGCGCGCGGTGGCGCTGTGCGTGGAACTCAAGCGCCTGCTGCGCGGCCAGCCAGCGGACGACCGCGAGATCGTCGGCCTGGTCGGCGAGGCCGAACGCGCCGCGCTGCGCAGCCAGCGCAACCGCCATGCGGCGCTGATGCTGGCCATGGGGGCCGACCTGGCCCAGTGCCGCCGCGAGGGCGCCCTCGACAGCGTGCGGCTGGCGCAGATCGACGCCACGCTGTCCGGCATGTCGGCCTCGGCCGCGGGCTGCGAGCGCATCAAGAACACGCCGCTGCCGTTCTCGTACACGCTGCTGCTGCACCGCACGGCCTATATGTACTGCTTCCTGCTGCCCTTCGGCCTGGTGGACATGCTGGGCTTCATGACGCCGCTGGTGGTCGCCATCGTGGCCTACACCTTCTTCGGGCTGGATGCGCTGGGCGACGAGATCGAGGAACCCTTCGGCACCGAGCCCAACGACCTGCCGCTGGACGCGATCTGCCGCGCCATCGAGATCGACATGCGCCAGGCGCTGGGCGACCCGCACCCACCCGAACCGCTGCAGCCGGTCGACTACTGCCTGCTCTGAGATCTGTTTCCTGATGCCTGCTGACCCCACCCCGCCGCGCTGCTACGCGCTCGTGCCCGCCGCCGGCGTGGGCGAGCGTTCCGGCGCGGGCATGCCCAAGCAATACGTGATGCTGGCCGGCCGGCCGCTGCTGGCCCACACGCTGGCCGCGCTGGCGGCCGTCCCGCGCCTGACCCAGACCCTGGTGGTGCTGTCGCCCGCCGATGACCGCTTCGAGGCTGCGGTGCCGGGTTTTGCCGGCTGGGTGGCCCGCGTAGGCGGCGCCAGCCGCGCCGACAGCGTGCTGGGCGGTCTGGCCGAGCTGCGCCGGCGCGGCGCGCGCGACGAGGACTGGGTGCTGGTGCACGACGCCGCGCGCTGTCTGCTGCGGCCCGAATGGGTGGAGGCGCTGATCGCCGCCTGCCTGCCGGACGCGGTGGGCGGCCTGCTGGCCCAGCCGGTGGCCGACACGCTGAAGGCCGGCGATGCGGCCGGCCGGGTCGCGGCCACCGTGGACAGGCGCGACAAATGGGCGGCGCAGACGCCGCAGATGTTCCGCCTGGGCCTGGTGGAGCGCGCGCTGGCGGCCATGGGTGCGGCCGCCACCGACGAGGCCAGCGCGGTCGAGGCGCAAGGCCTGGCCCCGCTGCTGGTGCGGGCGTCGGCGGCCAACTTCAAGGTCACCTGGCCGGAGGACTTCGCGCTGGCCGAGCGCCTGCTGGCGGGCTGAGCCCGCCCGGGCTCACCAGGTCGGCCCCAGCAGCAGATAGGCCGAGCTGTCGCCGCCGCGGGTGGCACCCAGCGCCAGGAAGAAGGGCCCGAAGCGTGTGTCCACGCTGAGGAAGGCGCTGCCAGCCTGTTTCCAGACGCCACTGGTCAGCTGCGACAGGCGCCGCCCTTCCAGCTGATTGACCGTGCCGGCTTCCAGCGAGAAGCCCACCCGCACCGCGCCGCCCAGGCCCACCGGCATCTCGGCGATACGCCGCGCCATCACGACGCGGGCCAGCGCCATGTTGACGCCCACCAGCGAGCCGTCGGGCGTGCCCGACAGCCGCAGGTAGCCGCCCAGCGAGCGCGCCTGGCCACCCTCGGCATGGGCCGCCTCGCCGTAGAGCTGGCCGGCCCAGTCGCCCAGCTGAAAGGCCCGCAGACCCAGCGCCGAGAGATTGAGCGCACGCGGCTCGCCGCGCGGGTGCAGCCACTCGGCGCGCAGCGTCGCCCACTGGCCACGGCTGGGAAAGGCCAGCGAGTCCAGCGTGTCGGTGTGCAGCTCCAGGTACTGCTGCAGGTAGTTGCGGGTGCGGCGCGGCGTGCCGCTGGTGACCGGGATGATGACCTCGTCGGCCGCCCGCAGCCGCCCCACGCCCAGGCGCACATCGCCCAGGCCGGACACGCGTCGCCCCAGCTCCAGCTGCGCGCTGGCCTGGTTGCTGGACAGGCGCAGCGCGCGCTGGCCGGACGAGAACACGTCGCTGCTGCCGGCCTCGTAGGCCAGCTTGGCGCTGGTGAACCAGCGCGAGCCCGCGCCCAGCGGCTGGTAGAACTCGCTGCTGAGGCCGCGGGTCGAGCCTATGCGGGCGAGCGAGCGCAGCTCGCCGCCCCAGTCGTTGAGCCAGTCGGCCACATGCATGGCGACCAGCGAGTAGCTGTTGGTGTCGGCGAAGTTGCTGTAGAGCTCCAGCCCCAGGCGCACGCGGCTGGCGGCCCATTCGGCCTCGCTGAGCTTGAGCTCCACGGTGCGGCGCTCATCGCGGTCGCTGAGCTGTACCTCGATGCGCTCGAAGTCGCCGCTGCCGTGCAGTTGTTCGACCGCGCGTTCCAGCTCGGCCCGGCCTACCGGCTGGCCGGCCGGCAGCTCCAGCTCGGCCCGCAGCGCCTCGGCGTTCACGCGCTGCGTGCCGCTGAGGCTCAGCTCGGCCAGCGGCAGCGCCGGCAGCACATCCTCGGGCGTGCCCAGGCGGCGCTGCTGCAGTTGCGCGAACGCCTCGGGCTGGGACAGCGCGGCCAGGCGGGCCCCCGAGGCCAGCGCCGCGCGGCGGCCGGTGGCCATGGCCTCGTCCGCGCGCGCGAAGTCCATGAAGCCCATGCCGCCCAGGTCGGGGTCGATGACGATGTCCTGCGCCTTCAGTTCGGCCAGCGAGCGCTGCACGTTCTGCTCGGTCAGGATCTGCAGCATCTGGTTGGCCACCATCACGGCGCTGGTGATCTCGCGGTCCTCCAGCAGCGGCGTGCCCACGTTCACCGCGATGATGATGTCGGCGCCCAGCTGCCGTGCGATGTCCACCGGCAGATTGCGCACCAGGCCGCCGTCCACCAGTGGCCGGCCGTTGACCCGCAGCGGCGTGAACACCCCCGGCACCGCCATGGACGCGCGCAGCGCCTGGAACAGCGGCGTGTCGGCCTGGTCCAGCATGGCGCCGGACAGCAGGTCGGTGGCCACCGCGCGAAACGGGATGGGCAGGCGGCGCAGCGGCTGCTCGGCGCGCTGCACCGGCAGCAGCGAGGTCAGCGTGGCCTCCAGCTGGCTGTTGCCCGCCGCGCCGCTGGGCAGCGTGACGCCGCGCGCGGGCGTGAAGCCGAACTCGATGCGCGAGGGCACCAGCTCGTCGTCCTCGCGCCGGCGCACGGTGAGCCGGTCGCGCGGCGGGCGGTCGGCCAGGATGTCGTTCCAGCGTGCGCTCTTCACCAGCGCCTCCAGCTCGTCCACGCTGCGGCCCGACGCATAGGCGCCGCCCACGACTGCGCCCATGCTGGTGCCGACAATGAGGTCCACCGGCACCTTGAGCTCCTCCAGCACGCGCAGCACGCCGATGTGGGCCAGGCCGCGGGCACCGCCGCCGGACAGCACCAGGGCAACCTTGGGTCGTGGTGCGGGCTGGGCCAAGGTGCTGGCACTGAGGATGAACAGGAGAGCGGAGCAGAGCAGGGCGCGGCGCATGGCGCCGCACCATAGCAGGCCTCGGTGACGCTCAGCGCAGCCCGAATTCGGCCAGATCGCCGCGCTGCTGCAGCTTGTGCACCGCGAGGCGCAGCTGTTGCAGTGCGGCGGCGTCCGTCTGTGGATGGCAGGCGATGAAACCCTGAGCCTGGTGCAGCGTGAGTTGCAGCTTGAGTGCCGGTCCGCCGGTGGCTCGTATCGTCGGTGCGGCGCTGAGGTCGTGTACCAGCCAGTAGTCGACCCGGCCCGCCTGCAGCATGCGCAGCGCGGTCAGCGTGGCGCTGACCTGCTGGGGCGCCTGGCCCTGCTGCGCCAGCATCTGGGCGGCGGCCGAATCACGCTGCACCACCACGCGCCGGTCGCGCAGTTCGGTCAGGTCCCGCACCGGCGGCGTGTCGTCCGCACGGGAATAGATGACCATGGCGCCCGAGGAAATAGGCCCCACCCATGCGAAGTGCGGCTCGCGCTCGGGCGTGCGCAGGATGCCGACCAGACAGTGGTTGGGCTGGCTCTGGCCGGTCGCCAGCGCGCGGGGGATGGGCAGGGACCGGACCGCAAAGGGCGGACCGCCGGCCTGCCGTATGTGGGTCAGCAAGCGGCCGCCCGGCCCCTGGACCTGACCGTCCTGCGCGATGTCGAACAGTCCGGGGTTGGGGAACACCAGCATCTGCAGCGGCGCGGCCATGGCCGTGCCGGCCTGTGCGGACAGGACGGCCAGCATCAGCAGGCCCTGGTGTGCGAGCAGGCGTGTTTGCAGACGCGGCATGAGGCGCAGCGTAGCCGTGGTGAGGCCGCTTTGGGTCGACAATTCGCAGCATGTCTGCATTGAACGCCCTACGCATCGGTGAAGGCTGGGATACCCACCAGCTCGTCACCGGCCGCCCGCTGATCCTGGGCGGCGTCACCATCCCGCACAGCCATGGCCTGCTGGGTCACTCGGACGCCGACGCGCTGGCGCACGCGATCACCGACGCGCTGCTGGGCGCCGCCGCGCTCGGCGACATCGGCAAGCTGTTCCCGGACACCGCCGCCGAGTTCAAGGGCGCCGACTCCATGGTGCTGCTGCGCGAGGCCTATGCCCGTGTGCAGGCGGCGGGCTGGGTGCTGGTGAACCTGGACAGCACCATCGTGGCCCAGGCGCCCAAGATGGCGCCCCACATCCCGGCCATGCGTGCGCGCCTGGCCGAGGTGCTGGGCGTGGCGGTGGAGCAGATCAATGTGAAGGCCAAGACGGCCGAGAAGATGGGCCCGGTCGGCGAGGGCCGTGCGATCGAGGCGCGCGCGGTCTGCCTGCTGACGCGCTGAGCGCGGCGCTCAGCGCTTGAGAGGTTTTCGGGCCCGCCCGAAAGGCGCGTCGAGACGCCCCGATCTAGGCGAAAAGCGCAGCCATAGCTCGGGTATGGCGAGCATTTGCAACACCGAGCGGGGTGATTCGGCGTGCAAGGGGGCATGGGTGAAAGCCTCTCAAGCTCTCAGATCGCCGGCAGGCGCAGTGCGGTCAGCAGGCCGCCGCCGGGCGCGTTGCTGATGCTGAGCCGTCCGCCCAGGCGCTGCACCGACTTGTCCACGATGGCCAGGCCCAGCCCGGCGCCGCTGGCCGCGGTGCGGGCCGCATCGCCGCGGTAGAAGGGCGTGGTCAGCCGGGCCAGCCGGTCCGGCGGCACGCCGGGGCCGTGGTCGCGCACGCGCAGCTCCACCCAGTGGCCCTGGCGGCTGGCTTCCACGTCCACCAGCGCGGCCTGACCGGGCTGGTGACCATAGCGGCGGGCGTTTTCGAACAGGTTCAGCAGGATGCGGCCCAGCTCGGTCTCGTCGGTCTTGACGGCCAGCTCCGAGCCCACGCGCAGGCGAAAGCGGATCTGCTCCACGTCGCGGAAGCCCTGGGCCTCGCGCTCCACGATGTCGGCCAGCCGTACCTCGTGCATCTGGGTTTCGTTGGGCCGTGCGTAGTCCATGAACTTGCTGATGATGGCGTCCAGCTGGTCGATGTCCTGGGCCATGAACTGCCGCGCCTGCTCGTCCTGCACGCTCATCTCGGTTTCCAGGCGCAGGCGCGCCAGCGGTGTGCGCAGATCGTGCGAGATGCCGGCCAGCATCACCGCGCGGTCCTCCTCCAGCTTGGCCAGCTCGCGCGCCATGCGGTTGAAACCCATGTTGACCTCACGGATCTCGCTGGTCAGCGTGGTTTCGTCCAGGCGCGAGTCGTACTCGCCCTCGCGGATGCGGCCGGCCGCGTCGGCCAGCTCGCGCAGTGGCTGGTTGATGAGCCGGGCGATCAGCGCCGAGCCCACGGCCGTGGCCAGCAGCGCGATCGCGATCCACCACCAGTCGGTGGTCAGCGCCACCGACAGCGGCGCGGCCGTGGTCTTGAGCCAGAACGCGTCCTCGCCGATCACGTAGCGCACCCACAGGCCGCCCACGTCGTTGACGCTGCGCGCGACCACGGTGTCCGGTCCCAGGTGCTCGCGCAGCTCGGCCGCCAGGCGGCGCGAGAAGGTACCGGTGTCGTAGGGCAGCCAGCGGTCGTTGGGCTCGGCCACGCGCACCTGCACCGCGTTGCCGCGGCCCAGCGACGCGATCACGGCCGCCCGGTTGATGGAGTCGGTGTGTTCCAGCGCGACGCGGCTGAGTTTGACCAGGCCGGCCAACTGCTCGGCCGCCTCCAGCGCTCGCGGCTCGGCCTCCAGCGCCTTGAAGGTGAACTGCCAGGCCAGCACGGCGCCGGCCAGCAGCAGCGCCAGCCACGCGAAGGTGCGCCAGAACAGGTTCAGCGCGATCTGGGGGCGACGGGGCATGCGTGCGTCAGCCGTTCTCGTCCGGCACGAACACATAGCCCACGCCCCAGACCGTCTGGATGTAGCGCGGCTGGGCCGGGTCGGCCTCGATCATCTTGCGCAGGCGCGAGATCTGCACGTCCAGGCTGCGGTCGAAGGGTTCGAACTCGCGGCCACGGGCCAGCTGGGCCAGCTTGTCACGCGACAGCGGCTGGCGCGGGTGGCGCACCAGGGTCTTGAGCATGGAGAACTCGCCGGTGGTCAGCGGCAGCTGCTCGCCGTTCTTGGTCAGGCGACGCAGCGCGAGGTCGAACTCGAAGGGGCCGAAGCTGACCGTCATCGGCTCCTTGCTGGGCGCCCCCGGGGCTTCCGGCGGCGGGCGGCGGCGCAGCACCGCGTTGATGCGGGCCAGCAGCTCGCGCGGGTTGAAGGGCTTGGCGAGGTAGTCGTCCGCGCCCACCTCCAGGCCGACGATGCGGTCCACCTCTTCGACCTTGGCGGTCAGCATGATGATGGGCGTGCTGTCGTTGGCCGCGCGCAGGCGGCGGCAGATGGTGAGGCCGTCTTCGCCGGGCAGCATCAGGTCCAGCACGATCAGGTCCACGGTCTCGCGGGTCAGCTGCTTGTTCAGTGCGCGGCTGTCCTCGGCCAGCAGTACGTCGAAGCCCTCCTGCGTGAGGTAGCGGCGCAGCAGGTCGCGGATGCGGGCGTCGTCGTCGACGACCAGGATGCGGTTGGGGCGGGTGGCGGAGGCGCTGTTCATCGCGGTTCCCGAATTTGTAACAGCGGCATTGTGTTCAGGTTTGCGCGCCGGGCTTGTAGGACGGACACCCGCCGTTACAGCTGGTTGCCAAGTCAGGGTGGCCGCCTGGCCCTAAGCTGGGCGCCTGTTTTTGAAGGAGGGATCCGATGCGAATCACGACCACCGCGGCCGCACTGGCGCTGGCGCTGGGCAGCCTGTCCGCCCAGGCCGGCTCCGAGGCGCCGCGCGACCGCCTGGCGCTCACCGCCAGCGCCAGCACCGAGGTCAGCCGCGACCTGTTGAGCCTGACCTTCTCGACCACCCGCGAGGGCAGCGATGCGGCCACGGTGCAGGCCGGCCTCAAGCAGGCGCTGGACGCCGCGCTGGCCGAGGCGCGCAAGGTGGCGCGGCCCGGCCAGGTGGACCTGCAGACCGGCAACTTCTCGCTGACGCCGCGCTATGCGCCCAAGACCGGCCAGATCAATGGCTGGCAGGGCACGGCCGAGCTCATCGTCGAAGGCCGTGACACGGCCGCGATCGCGCAGCTGAGCGGGCGCATCACCACGCTGAGCATTGCGCGCGTGGGCTATGGCCTGTCGCGCGAGGCGCGCGAGCGGGTGGAGGGCGAGGTGGCCGCGCAGGCAATCGCCAACTACCGTGCCAAGGCGCTGGATTACGCCCGCCAGTTCGGCTACGGCGGCTATGTGCTGGGCGAGGTCAGCATCAACACCGAAGAGCCGGGCCCGCGCCCCATGTTCAAGGCCCTGCGTGCCAATGCTGCGGTCATGGACGAGGCCCTGCCCACCGAAGCCGGCAAGGCCACGGTCAGCGTGACCGTCAGCGGCAGCGTGCAGCTGACGCGGGAGACCATGGCGCGCTGAGCGAGGGGCTCAGCCCGGGCCCAGCGCCGGGCCGTTCCCAAGCGGGCTCGGCAGCCCGCTCGGAGGGGCGGTCAGGCGCGCTGCGCCAGACCGGCGGGCTCATCCCGGGCCCAGCGCCGGGCCGCTCCCAAGCGGGCCCAGCAGCCCCCTCGGGGGGCGGTCAGGCGCGCAGCGCCAGACCGGGGGCTCCATTTCACTGCGCGGTCCAGCCGCCGTCCATCGCCCAGGCCTGACCGCGCACGTTCTGCGCGGCAGCCGAGCACAGGAACACCGCCAGCTCGCCCAGCTCCTCCGGCGTGGTGAACTGCAGCGAGGGCTGCTTCTCGGCCAGCAGGCGGCGCTTGGCCTCCTCGCCGTCCACGCCCTCGGCCGCGGCGCGGGCGTCCACCTGCTTTTGCACCAGCGGGGTCAGCACCCAGCCCGGGCAGATCGCGTTCACGGTCACCGGCGTGGTGGCGGTTTCCAGCGCGACCGACTTGGTGAAGCCCACCAGGCCGTGCTTGGCCGCGACATAGGCCGACTTCTGCGCCGAGGCCACCAGGCCGTGCGTGGATGCGAGGTTGATGATGCGGCCCCAGCCCTTCTTCAGCATGCCCGGCAGGGCCAGGCGCGTGGTGTGGAAGGCGGAGCTGAGGTTGATCGCGATGATGGCGTCCCACTTTTCGATCGGGAAGTCCTGCACCGGCGCGACGAACTGGATGCCGGCGTTGTTGACCAGGATGTCCACGCCGCCGAACTCGGCGTCGGCGTAGGCGATCAGCGCGGCGATGTCGTCCGGCTTGCTCATGTCGGCGCCGTGGTAGCCCACCTTCACGCCCAGTGCGGCCACCTCGGCCTTGGGCGCCTCGGCGTCACCAAAGCCGTTCAGGATGATGTTGGCGCCCTGGCGTGCCAGCGACAGCGCGATGCCCAGACCGATGCCACTGGTGGAGCCGGTGACCAGCGCGGTTTTGCCTTTCAACATGGAGGAGTCCCTGTGGGTTGCTACGATGATTCGTCAAGGATGCCATCATGACCCAACCCCGTCTGAATTCCGTGAATTGCCTGGACGCCACCGGCCTGCACCGCATGGCGTACTGGGAGTGGGCCGGGCCGCATGCGCAGGCCCCGGTGCTGGTCTGCGTGCACGGGCTGTCGCGTCAGGGGCGGGATTTCGATGCGCTGGCGCGCGCGCTGAGCGTGCATTACCGCGTGATCTGCCCGGACGTGGTGGGCCGCGGCGAATCCGACTGGCTGCGCCACCCGGCGGGCTACCAGATCCCGGCCTATGTGGCCGACATGGTCACGCTGCTGGCGCGGCTGGATGTGGCCCAGGTGGACTGGGTGGGCACCTCCATGGGCGGGCTGATAGCCCTGGGTCTGGCCTCGCTGCCGCGCCCCGAGGGCCTGCCCAGCCCGATACGCCGGCTGGTGCTGAATGACGTGGGCCCCAGCATCGCCTACGACGCGCTGCAGCGCATAGGTGGCTACCTGGGCAAGGCGCCAGGTTTTGCGTCGGTGGAGCAGGGCGCTGCCTACCTGCGCGGCATCTCCGAGGGCTTCGGCCCGCATAGCGAGGCCGAGTGGGCGGCGCTGTCCCGGCCCATGTTCAAACCTGGCCCCGAGGGCTGGCGGGTGCATTACGACCCGGCCATCGCGGCCGGCTTCGCGGCGCTGACGCCCGAGTTGGCCGCCGCGGGTGAGGCCATGCTGTGGGCCGCCTGGGACGGCCTGCGCTGCCCCACGCTGCTGATACGCGGCGCGCAGTCCGACCTGCTGAGCGCGCAGACCGCGCGTCTGATGAGCGAACGCGGGCCGCGCGCCCGCGTGGTGGAGCTGGCCGGCGTGGGCCATGCGCCCACGCTGGTGCACGATGACCAGATCGCGCTGGTGAGAGATTTCCTGCTGAGCGAATGAAAACTGCGGTGATGACCGAGGCGTCGGCCACGGCGCCCATCGTGGCGCTGCTGGACGCCGATGCAGGCAACTCCAGTGCCGAGGTGGCCCGGGCCCGGGCCTTTGCCGAGCCGCTGCTGCAAGGCGAAGTGCTGGACACCGGCGAGCCGGTGCTGGCCCATGCGGACGGCGTGGCCGTGATCCTGTCCGGCATAGGCGCGGCGCCGGCGCTGCGGGCGGCGGTCTACCTGGTCTATGCGGGTGACTTCCTGGCCAAGCCGGAGGAAGTCATCGCCAAGGCCTTTGGCGACAGCTATGCCAGCCTGGTCAACCACACGCGCCGGCTGGTGCAGTTGCAGCGTGCGACGCGCGACGCCAAGGCCCGCCAGCCCGAGCGGGCGGACCTGCGCGCCGAGCAGATCGAGCGGGTGCGCAAGATGCTGCTGGCTTTCTCGCGCGACCTGCGCGTGGTGCTCCTGCGCCTGGCGTCGCGGTTGCAGACGCTGCGCTGGTATGCGGCCAGCAAGACGCCTTGCCCGCCTGCGCTGGCGGCCGAGTCCCAGCAGGTGTTCGCGCCGCTGGCCAACCGCCTGGGCATTTGGCAGCTGAAGTGGGAGCTGGAGGATCTGTCCTTCCGCTTCCGCGAGCCTGAGGCCTACCGCGCCATCGCCAAGGCGCTGGACGAGACCCGCGTGACCCGCGAACAGCGGGTCGAGGCCGCGCGCGCGGCGCTGGAGGCCGACCTGCGCGCACAAGGCCTGGACGCGCAGGTGCAGGGGCGGCCCAAGCACCTCTACAGCATCCACAAGAAGATGCAGGGCAAGAGCCTGGCGCTGGACCAGGTGTTCGACCTGCGCGCGCTGCGGGTCATCGTGCCCACGGTGGCCGACTGCTACGCGGCGCTGGCCCGGCTGCACGAGCTCTACACGCCGGTGCCGGGCGAGTTCGACGACTACATCGCCAAGCCCAAGAGCAATGGTTACCAGTCCCTGCACACCGTGGTGCGGGGTGTGGACGGTCGCGCGATGGAGGTGCAGATCCGCACGCGCGAGATGCACGAGCACGCGGAGCACGGCGTGGCCGCGCACTGGGCCTACAAGGAGGCCGGCGCGCGCGGCTATGCGGGCGTGACCGCGGCCGGAGACTTCGAGGAGCGCGTCGCGCAGGCGCGCAAGGCGGTGCTCAACCAGCTGCTGGCCTGGGAGCGCGACACGGTGCAGGGCGAGGGGGGGCCCAGCTTCGACGACCGCATCTATGTGTTCACGCCGCAGGCCACCATCGTCGAGCTGACGGCCGGCGCGACGCCGGTGGACTTCGCCTACGCGGTGCACACCGATCTGGGCCACCGCTGCCGCGGCGCGCGCATAGACGGGCAGATGCTGCCCTTGAACACGCCTCTCAAGAGCGGCCAGACCGTGGAGATCATCGCGGCCAAGGACGGCGGTCCCTCGCTGGACTGGCTCAACCCAGAACTGGGCTATCTGCAGAGCCAGCGTTCGCGCGCCAAGGTGAGGGCCTGGTTCAACGCGCTGCAGCAGGCCCAGACCATTGCCAAGGGCCGCGAGCTGGTCGAGAAGCTGCTGCAGCGCGAGGGCCGGACCGCGCTCAAGCTGGACGAGCTGGCGTCACGCCTGGGCTTCAAGGGCGCGGATGCGCTCTTCGAGGTGGTGGGCAAGGACGAGTACTCGCTGCGCAACATCGAGCAGCTGCTGCGCCCGGCCGAGCCCGCACCCGACGAGGACGAGCTGCTGGCCCAGCGCCACACGCGCGGCCCCAGTGCGGAGTCGGGCGGCAAGGGCGGCGTGCTGGTGGTGGGCATCGACTCGCTGCTGACCACGCTGGCACGCTGCTGCCGGCCCGCGCCGCCGGATGCCATCCTGGGCTATGTGACCCGCGGCAAGGGCGTGGCCGTGCACCGCGCGGACTGCAGCAACCTGGCCGAGATGCGGCGCCGTGCGCCCGAGCGCGTGATCGCGGTGGCCTGGGGCGGGGCGGATGCGTCCGCCAAGGGGGCGCCGGTCTACCCGGTGGACGTGCTGGTCGAGGCCAGCGATCGCCAGGGCCTGCTGCGCGACGTGCTGGAGGTGCTGGCCAAGGAGAAGATGAACGTGGTGGCGGTCAACACGCAGTCGCTGAACGCCTCGGGCCGCGCTGCCAAGCCCCGCACCGGCGGCGGCGACACCGCGTGGATGAGCTTTACGCTGGAGCTCAGCGACGCGTCCCGCCTGGCCAAGGTGCTGCGCGAGCTGTGCGCCATTGCCGGCGTGCGCTCCGCGCGCCGCAAGTGAGCCGAGCGGCGTTTTTGCGGGGGCGCCAAAAAGCGTGCTATAGTCTTTAGCTCTTCAGGCGCGTAGCTCAGTTGGTTAGAGCACCACCTTGACATGGTGGGGGTCGTTGGTTCGAATCCAATCGCGCCTACCAGATTCAGCCCCGGGTGGTGATCCACTCCGGGGCTTTTGAATCCTGAGGCTGGACTGGACCGGCGAAGACAAATTTCCAGGCGCGTAGCTCAGCTGGTTAGAGCACCACCTTGACATGGTGGGGGTCGTTGGTTCGAGTCCAATCGCGCCTACCAAGGCATCGGCCTTTCAAAAACCCCCGGTTCGACAGAGCCGGGGGTTTTTTGTTGGATCCTGCCGGTTTCTCCCTGGTTAACCCGCCCGAAGGCCTAGGTCGGACTGCCTAGAATTTGCTGCACCGCACAGGAGACTCCCGCATGGCGACTGCCCGCAAGAGGCCGGCATCCGATGTACCGCCCGACAACGCCGCCGAGGCGCCCAAGCCCGGCCTGCGCATCCTCAAGAAATACCCCAACCGCCGGCTCTACGACACGCAGACCAGCAGCTACATCACGCTGGCCGACGTGAAGCGCATGGTGCTGGAGGGGGCGAGCTTCGAGGTGCACGACGCCAAGACCCACGAGGACCTGACCCGCTCCATCCTGCTGCAGATCATCCTGGAGGAGGAGACCGGCGGCGTGCCGCTGTTCAGCACACCGGTGCTGGCCCAGATCATCCGCTTCTACGGCCATGCGATGCAGGGTGCGATGGGTGGCATGCTGGAGCGCCAGATGCAGGCCTTCACCGACATGCAGCAGGCGTTTGCCGAGCAGTCCACGCCCGGCATGGCCTTCAGCCCCGACATGTGGTCGGGCCTGATGGGCGGCTATGCGGAGCAGTCCAAGACGCTGCTGAACCAGTGGCAGGAACAGCTGAAGAACGCTGGCGCGCTGTTCCCCGGCATGCCGGGCTTTCCGCCCAAGAAGTGAGCCGGTCACGCTGAATTCGCCCGCGGCGCGCGGGCGCTGCGTGACATCACCGAAAATGCGGTGATGAACGACACGACCACCACTGCGCCCAAGATAGGCTTCGTGAGCCTGGGCTGCCCGTAGGTCATTAAATTTATACCGTCGTTGCGCGCACTCGCTGACGCTCAATGAAGTGCTTCTCCGCATTGCGCAGTTAGTGCTGCTAGGCTCTGATGGCGGACTGATTCCGTTATCGGAGGTCTTGGTGAATGGATAGATTGCTGTTGCTTGCGAGGGATAGTGCCTGGCAATTGCCAAGCGCGCTATTGGCGCTACTGGCGCTGTTGGTCCCGATTGTGATCTACCTAAAGCAGCGTTCCATCAAGGAGCTGAGCTTTGGCCTGGTAAGAACGCAGCGAATGCTGACTGTGGCCGACGCGCTGTCCAAGCGAGTGACTGTCTATTTCGACGGTGAATCCGTAGGGGACGTCCATGCGCTGCTGTTTGCATTGCGCAACTCGGGACATCAAGCCGTCCTTGCGGATGACTTTGTCGAGCCTCTCTCGATCTCTTTTGAGGGCGGGACCGTGCTAGATGCTTCAGTCACCGATTTGCAACCAAAGCAAATTGCCGCAAATATCTCGATAGAAGGCGATCGGGTAATTTTCGCTCCGCTGCTGATCAATCCTGGGGAGCAGATTTTAATCACCGTACTTCTGAGTGCAAAGAGGCAAAAGTACGATTTTAACTATCGCATAGTTGGTATTTCCAAGCTCGCAAACGTGCGAGAGGCTGTTCGAAAGAAAAAGTTAAGCACAGTTATTTTTTTGAATTCTGCTGTTGCTGTGGGTGCGGGGTTTTTGTTTAATGATCCGCCGCGAGGATCCGATTTTTATCTGAGTATTGCTATTCTTTTCTTGGTCTTGCTCGCTATCGACCTTGTGCCCTCGATGGTGCGCCAGGGTGATAGGCGTCGTGTAGTGCTTCCATCGGATTGAATTTTTGGCGCGCAACCGTCGATCTGTGCTGGGTGGATGTTTATGGCCGATGTCTTAGATGAGTGGCAAGTTTTGGTCCCCAGATGGTGGGATGGCTGTGCAAATGTGGTTGTACTTTGGGCTCGGGGGAAGGCATGGAGGACATACTTAAATCGCTTCAGCAGTCGCTGGCAGAACGGTTTTCTAGCCCGTTGTTGAGCAGTTTCTTGATAGCTTGGGCAGGTTGGAACTACAAATTTGTAATGATCGTGCTCTCTGCAAATACGGTCACGACAACTTTGGATTTGATACAGCGGGTTGCCTTTCCTGACTGGCAAGCGATGTTGTTCAGAGGTGCAATACTGCCGCTGGCCTCAGCATTGCTATATATTCTTGGCTACCCCTACCCGGCTCGATGGGTGAACGGGTTTGTATTGCGGCAGCAAAGGGCGAATAACAAGCAGCGGTCACAGATCGAAGAAGAAACTCCTCTGACGCTAGAAGAATCCAATGCCCTGAGGGCTGAGTTCAGGGCGCGATACCGGGCTTTGGAGGAAGAGTTGCGAAAAATCGAAGCCGAAGGAGCTCGCTTTCGAGAAATTGCGAGCGCGGCAGAAACTCGACAGTCCGAGTTGATTTCGGAGCGGGATAGGCTGGCTAGCGACGTTAAGGAACTCACATCGCGGTTGGCATCCGTAGATGAAACGTTCACTCAGATGAGGGGCCAAAACAGCGCAATCTTTGAAACGCTAAGGACAGAAAACTTGAGGATTACTGAGCAGGCGCTGCTTGACTCCAAGACTGCGCAGCTTCTCGTTAAGGCGTTAGTGGTTGCCCAGCCTGGCGCCGTTGATAACGGAGTTTTGGCGAAGAAGTTGAAGATGGACCAAGCATCGGTGTCTCGGCTTGTTCAGCAGATGCTAAAGGTTGGTTACTTGGTTGCACATGACGGGCAATATGAATTGACTGAGAAGGGGGTGCTTGCATTTTCCGTGCGACCTGACGACGCAAATGCAGGTCTCGTGCCTCTTGATGAGATCAGCATTAAAATACTCTTGCATCTTTACAGGAAGGCGCCTAATTGGATTGCCACGCCAGAGACTGTGGCGGACTCTATGGCCTTGTCAACTAAACTGGTAGCAGAAAAGATGATGCAGATGGCTGCCAATGGGCAACTGTCGGTCGAGCGCACTAGCTCGGCGGGGGCTCACTATTTATTGACGCCACCCGGTCGATCGGTAGCCGAACATTTACTCGAGGCCGCGAGGCGTACCTAATTTTTGGCGGAATCTTTTCGGTGGTGGGTTTAAGCCGTTATAGGTTGTGTGGCTGTGAGTCTTGAGCATCCACCAGCGGCTGGCTCATCACGCGCAGGTGACCCTTGGCCTGCAGGAAGTTGCGGTAGCTGTTGAGCGCCACGGCCTCGGCCTCGCGGGCGACGAGGGGGCTGGCGGTGACGACCTGGCCAGCGTCGTCGACGATGGCCAGGCGGGCGGGCTTGCCGTCGACGAGGACCTTGAGGCCCTCGTGCGCGACGGCGGTGATGACGACGCCGCTAAGCGCGCCGGTGGGTTGGGTGCCGATCATTTGGGGCTCCGGGGTGAGGTGGGGAGTGCGCGGGGGTGGCTGCCCAGCCAGGGCACGCTCACGAGCTCGCGCAGGTGCTGGGGGATGGGCCGGCGGCGCTTGCGGTAGACCTCGGCCTGGTAGTCGACGTAGCAGGCCTTGCAGCGGCTGTCGAAGCCCGTCTTGCGTGCGGTCTGCTGGCGGAAGAACTCGCTCGTGAGTGGCCACCAGTGCCGGCAGCCCTGGCAGAACTGCTCGAGCTCGCCGTCGACCAGGCGAGTGGGGCAGCCGACGATGGGCGGCTGCCCTGTGGTGGGCGAAGGCGAGGGGGTCATACCGTCTCAGCCTCGGCGCAAGCGTCGCCGGCGGCAGCCGGCGTCAACGAACTGGCATCGCCGGCGTCAGCCGGCATCGACTGACTGGACTCGCCGGCAGCGCCGGCGCTGGGCCGCAGCAGGTCGGGCTGCACCGCGAACTCGGAGAGCTGGGCGCCGTCGTCCAGCTTGGCCCGCAGCCATTTGGGCACCTGGCCGCGGCCGCTCCAGGTTTCGCCCGTCGCGGCGTTGCGATAGCGAACGTCGCGCGCCCCCTTCTCCTGCGCCCGCGCAGCCGTGGAGGGGGTAGGGGCGGGCTCGGCGGGCGGCGCGGCGGGGTCCAGCGGGTTGATGCCGTAGGCGCGAGCCATGGCGACGCGGGCGGCGAGCGTAGGGCGGTGGCCGCCCGTGCTGAGCGTGTAGTCGATGGCGTAGCCCAGCAGCAGTACGGCCAGCTGATCGCCGCCCAGGTCGGGCAGCTTGGAGATCAGCCATTCCGCAGCTTCCAGGCCGGCTTCCTCGTTGGCACGTTCCATCTCGTCAGTCAGGCCCAGGGCCTCGACGGCTGCATCGGGAGCCATATCGCTGCACCTGGCCTCGTAGGCCACCACGTAGCGCAGTTCGTCGAGCGTGCGAGGCCGCGCGGCCAGTGCTTTCAGGATGGCGCGTTCGATCTTTGGCCAGTTGTCGTAGGCGGCGGCTTCCTCGGCCGTCATGGGCAACTGCAGGGCGGCCTGGCGGCTGTCGTCGGCATCGTCTTCGGATTCGCTGTCGTCGCCAGCGCCTGTCGCGCCCCCCGTTGCCTTGGCAGCGATCTCAGCCAGCTTGGCCTTCCAGGGGTTGGGCAGGCCCGCCCCCTCCCACAAGGCGGGCAGGTCGCGCCGCTGGATGCACGGCTCGCTGTAATGCTGGCGGTGCAGCAGGTAGATGGTGGGCGGGGTCAAGCCCTGCTCGCGCATCAGGCCCAGGGCCACGCCCACGGTGGTGCCGTCCTCGGCGATGCGTTCGATGAGGCGGATCACGCCTTCATCACCAGGCACCCAAAACGGCCGGTACAGCAGGTTGCCGGCGCGCTTGGCTTCCTCGCCCTCGATCAGCGTGCCCGCCGCGCGGTGCTGCTCAACCTCGCGCTCTTTGGCTGCCGCCGTGCGCAGCTCGAAGCAGGGCACGTCGGTGCAGGTGTCTGCACTGAAGGCCAGTGCCGCCTCGGCGTCGTTGCGGCTGTTGTGCGGGCACTGCAGGCAGGTGCGGCCCTCGGGGTGCAGGCTGCTGTCCTCGGGGTCGAAGCTGGCGTCGGCGATGGGGATGAAGAACTCGCGGTCCTCGAGCTGGTCGAGGCCGTCGCGGTTGCTCATCCAGCCGGCCGGCACGTGCTGGCCGTCGACCCATTCGGTGACGCGCACCTCCTCCAGCGCCTTGGCCTGCAGCGCGGCGGTGGGGAGGCGCGAAATCTTGATGGCGACGTCAGTGGGCAGGCCGTCGGCCATGGCCGCGCGCACATCAGGCGAGCTCTGGAGCAGCTTCAGGCGGCCGTAGATGTAGCTCTTGCTCTTGCCGGTGTCGGCGATCAGCTGCTTGGCCGTGACGCCGAACTCGCGCATGAGGCGGTCGAAGCCCTCGGCCTCTTCGATGGGCGACACGTCGTCGCGCTCCAGGTTCTCGTGGATCTGCGCGGTGGCCACCTGCGCATCGTCCATGTCGCGCACGATGGCCGGTATGAACTCCAGCCCGGCCAGCCGCGACGCACGCACGCGCCGGTGGCCGAAGACGATCTCATAGCTGGTGGGCGGGGGGGCTGGGAGGCCGATGCGCCGCACCACGATGGGCTGCAGGAGGCCCTGGCTCTTGATGCTCTCGGCCAGCTCCTGCAGCTTGGCCTCGTCGTAGACCTTGCGGGGCTGGGTGTCGCTGTCCAGCAGCAGGTCGGCGCGGAGCGGGATGCTCTCGATCTTGTCGGTGCTCATGATGCGGTTCCTTCCAGAACGTCTTGGGCGCGCTTCAAGCCGAGCAGGCCCAGCGCTTCGGTGATGTGGATGCGGCGTGCGTTGAAGCCGCGCACGTCCAGCAGATCGCTCACCACGACCAGCGCGCCGTCCACCGGCAGCGGCCGCACGGTGTGCGGCTCTTCGATGTCGATGACGCGGCTGAGCCGCAGGTGCTTGGCCAGGCGCTCGGCAATGAGCGTCTTGCCGGACCCTTGCGGGCCGTGCAGAACAACGGATGCGGCCATGCGTCAGCCCTCCACCTGGGCGGCCTGGCGGCCGGTGCGCGTGGGGCGGCTGCCAGGCGCGCGGCCCTCGCCGGGCCAGCTGGCCAGCGCGTGCTGATAGGCCATGGCGCGGAAGGCCTCGGCGTTGACGAACGCGCGGCGCAGGCCGTAGATGAGCAGGCCGGGCACGTCACGCTCAGGGGCGCGCTGCAGCTCTTCGGCGAGCGAGCGGTCTTGCGCCGTGCTGCGATGGGTGACGTGCTGCAGGCCGATGACAGCCCAGAAGCCCGACTCGTGCAGCGGCTTGTGCGTGTGGAAGGCCCACAGCAGGCGGGCCGGGGTGTCGCGCTGGCGCACGGGGTGCAGGTGCACGGCGCTGCCGTCGGGCCACAGCACCTCGTGCCGCAGGTCCAGCACGTCGAGGTGCAGCTGGGGGTGGTGGGCGATGGCGCTGGCCAGGGCCAGCATGGATTCGTGGGTCATGTGGGGCTCACTCGTCGGGGTGGACGTACTCGCCGGCCTGGGCCGCGCGGGTGCTGAAGGTGGTGGTGTCGTCTCGCCGGCGCTGCGGCAAGGCGTGGGGCGCGGCAGCAGGTGCCGGCCTGGTGGTGGGCGGCGAGGCGCCCGCAGGCTCGGGCGGCAGCACCTGGCCGTTGGCCAGCGCCGTGGCGCGGGCCCGCACCAGGGCGTAGCGCTTGGCGGCGTCGCACAGCGCGTCCAGCGGGGGCCAGTCGGGCTTGCGCATCTGCGCGTAGGCGCGCTGCAGGTGGGCGTCGGTGACGGGGAGGTCGCGGCTCATGCGTACCACCCGTCGCGATAGACGTGAGACACCATCAGCCGCATGCGGCCGGAGCCGGGTTTCGGCTCGCAGTCCATCGCACGCGTGCTGCCGGCCGGGATGCCATTGGGCGCATCGAGCGCACCGCGGTGGTCGAAGAAGGCCTGAAAGCCTGGCGCGAAGTCGAAGCAAGCCAGCGGCTGTATGGCGCGTTCGCCCGGCTGACTGTGTCGCGCACCCGTGATGTGCAGGGTTGGCCAGTAGACCCAGCTGTCGCCGTACTTCTTGGCCGTGACGTGGCCGGTGTCTTGGTCGAGGTAGACGCGGTCGGCGTTCACGACTGAGCCTCCAGCTCGTCCACCTCGCGGGTCACGCGCAGCCACTCGGCGGCCACAGTGCGGTGCTCCAGGCGGAGCAGCACGCGCTGGCCTTCGAGCTTGGCGCTGTGGCGGTGGTAGCGCGCTAGGGCCTCGGCCTGGCAGGCGGCGTCGTGCATGTCGGCCTCGAGCTGGTCGAGCCGTGCGCGCATGTGGCGCAGCTGCAGGCGCAGGTAGCGCGCCTTGAGCGCGCAGTACAGGCGCCTGCACCAGCTGGTGCGCGGCGCTGCGATGCGCGGAATGCGGTTGGCCCGCATGGGCGGGTGCTGGCTGAACGCCGGCAGGGCGCCGCGCGGGGTGCTCAGCAGGGGGGCGTGGTCATCCCAGTCGGTGATGTCGCCGGGCGCGTCGATGGTGTCCATGGGGCCTCCGTCGTGTTGACGGGGGCGATTATTCGAGGGCGAAAAATAAAAGTCAATTCGACAGAGAAAAGTATTCTCGAATGATGGCCGCTGTGGGGTGTCGCGCGAGTGTCAGCGCGGTGAATGCAGCCCTTGACCGGGCCGTGCGATGCCCCTGCAATGCGAGCATGCGAACGCTGGTGGTAATGACGTTACTGTGGGTGGTGGCTGCGGCTTCGGCTGCCCCGTCTCAGAAATTCATCGTGCAGGGGCTGTACCCGGGCATGCCCAAGGCTGAGGCCAAGAGGGTTGGCCTCGGGGCGTGCGATTTGCGCCGCAGCGATGAGGCGGTGGTGTGCAGTCAGGCGCCGCGCCAGGTGGTGCTGGGTGGCTTGCCCGTGGCGCGCCTGGAGGCGGTATTCAAAGGGCCTGGGCATGCGCGGCTCGATGAGCTGCACATCGAGGTCAACGCGCTGCCAACCGCAGTCCGCGACCGTTGGCGGGCCAGCTTGGGTCGCTCGGGTTGGTACGAGGATTACGAAGTCTGGGAAGACGGCGGCACGCAGCTGTCTCTGTACATCGGACGGCGCTTGCCGGCAAAGGCGACCATCACTTATGACCCGGCCCGCGAGCGCGCCATCAAGCAGGAGGCGCAAGACGATGCGCGCCGGAAGGCGCTGCTGAAGCGCTTTTAGTCTAGGCGTAACTGCGAGTGGGGCTCGTAGTTGGTGCTGACGGCGAGCAGGAAGCCGTCGATCACTGTCAGCAAGCAGCGCAGCTGTGGTGCCGGTAGGCGGTTGATCTCAACGGCCATGCGGCTGGGCAGGCGCCGCACCGCAACACTGCCCGGCGAAGGCGGCAGACCGGGTGCGTAGGGCGGCGGTGAAATCTCACCCACCAAGTCTGGTGGCTCCCCGCTGCGATGGGCTTCATCCAGCGCGCGGAAGAAGCGCGTGGCCGCCTTTTCGGTGGGGGCGGTGATGTCGATGCCTCGTTCGACGGCGATCTGGGTGGCGAGGCGAGCGTCGTACAAGGCCTCGACGGGTAGCTCGAAATAGTCGGCGACTTTCTTGGCGGTCGGTCGGGTGGGGGCGACGATCTGCCCATTGACGAGCTTGTGCAGCGTGCTTTGAAAGCTCGCGCGATCCATCTCTGTGGCTACCTGCAGTAATGGCTTGCCGGTGTTGCGCACCAGGGCGGCTATGAGCTCGTGCGGTTGCATGGCGAGACTATGCCTTTGGGAATTTCTCGTCGGGGAATAGACAGCGCTTTTCGCTGTCGAATAAGATGGGGGCATGAAGACCACCCAGCACATCCTCAGGGAGCTGACCAGCCGCGGGCTGCGCCAGGCCGACATCCGGCGGAAGACGGGCATACCTCAGGCCCGGCTATCGAAGTGGCTGGCGGGGCAGGTGCCCCCCAGTGCTGATGACAGCCTGAAACTGCTGGCGCTGCTCGAGGTAACGCCGGCCCCTGCCGGGAAGGTTGGGGCGGCGAATGCGTGCCCGGGCGCGCCTAACCTCGGGGATGGTGGTGAGTCGGTGCATGCCGGCAGTCTCGGCGGCGCCGCCGGCCCGGTCCATCAGAACACCGAGGGAGTGTGCTGATGACCATGTCCGTGATGGATGCGGCCTATGCCGTGGCGCACGACTACCCGGGCGGCGCTCGGGCCCTGGGCGCCCGCATGGGCATGACGGATCTGTCCGACCGGGTGAACCCGTCGCTGCCGCATCGGCTGCTCGGCCTCGAGCAGGCCACGCGCATGCAGGCGCTGTCGGGTGACCCCCGCGTGCTCTATGCGATGGCGATGGAGCTGCGGCATTACCCGCCGGTGCCCATGCCCACGGAGCTGGCGACGGATGAGCCCTGCCTGCAGACGCTGGCGGAGCTGACGCGGGAGTTTGGCGACCTGATCGCCGAGGTGAGCCAGGACCTGGCCGATGGCCGGGTGACGGATAACGAGCTGGCGGCCGTGAAGAAGAAGTGGGGCGTGCTGGTGTCGACCGGCCAGCACATGCTGGCGCAGCTGACTGCGCTGAACGATGAGCTGCGCGGCGTGCCGGGGGGCAAACGGTGAGGCCGGCGGGCGAGATCCGCGCGGCCTTGCGCGAGGCCTTCCCGCCGGCGGGGCAGGGGCATGCGACCTGGCGCGATGCGCTGGCCGTGCTGGCGCAGCGCAAGCTGGTTGACCCCGCAGCGCCGAGCGAATGCCGCCTGGTGCGGCAGACGGTGAAGAACATGCGTGCAGCGGGCGAGCTGCGGCCGGGGCCGCCGGTGCGGGTGCAGGGCTCGCGGCGGCCCATGGTGGCGTATGCGCGCAACTGGGCCACCGATTGGGGCCAGGGCGAGCAGGGTCAGTCTCTGGCGCAGGTTGTGACGGCCTGGCGCTGAGATGGTTCGCAACCCGATCAATTACGCGCGCCTGAACGACGCGCTGCTGGAGCGCGTCGAATCACTCCTGCGGGAGTGGTTGCCGCTGGGCGTGGAGCGCAACGGCCGCTGGTATGTGGGCGACTTCGATGGCTCGGAGGGCGAGTCCGCCAACGTGAACATGGCCACCGGCCAGTGGATAGACAACGGGGGCGGCGGTGACGACAAGGGCGGCGATCTCATCAGCCTGTACGCGCGCATCGAGAACCTGAGCAACCACGAGGCCGCGATGCGGTTGATGGAGCGGCTGGGCTGGATCTCGGCCCAGGCCGAAACCCGCGCGGCGACTCCAGTGCAGGTGCCTGCACCGGCGGCCGATGAGCGGCCGGAGCCGGAGGCCGTGGAAGGGGAGGCCAGCCCGCGCCAGCCCCGGAAGGGGAAGGAGCCGAAGTGGCGCCCTGTGCTGCCGGTGCCCAAGCACGCGCCGGCGCCCAAGTTCCGGTTCGGCTTCAAGAACAAGAAGACGGGCACCTATGACGAGTTCGACGCGGTGCGGACCTGGGCTTACCGCATGGGCGGGCAGCTGCTGGGCTATGTGGCGCGCTTTGAGCGGGTCGACAGTCGGGGCGAGCTGGTCAAGGACACGGTTCCGCTGACCTGGTGCGAGAACCTGGAGGATGACCGGGGCGGCCAGCGCTGGCACTGGAAGACATGGGAGGCGCCGCGGCCGCTGTATGTGCCGGCCGAAGGCATCGTGCCCCAGCTGCCGGTGCTGGTGGTGGAGGGCGAGAAGTGCGCCGAGGAAGCGCACAAGCTGCTGGGGACCGAGTTCACGGTGGTGAGCTGGCCGGGAGGCTGCAAGACGTGGTCGATGGCGGACTGGAGTTGGCTGAAGGGCCTGACGGTCTACCTGTGGCCGGATGTGGACCGCCAGCATGAGCGGCTGACGAAGGTGGAGCGCGAGGCGGGCGTGGAGCCCACCACCAAGCCGCTGCTGCACCCGCACAAGCAGCCGGGCTTTGTGGCCATGGCCAACATCGGCACGGAGCTGCAGGCCCGGCAGGGCTGCCAGGTGTACCTGTGCCGTGTGTTGAGCCTGGGCACGACGAAAGAGGGCTGGGACATTGCTGATGCCATCGCCGAGGGATGGGATGCCGACCGGCTGCGTGAGTTCATCCGCTCCAGCACCGAGTTCGTGTCGGGCAACGACGAGGCCCGCGCGATGGCCGCGCACACCCCATCCACGGCTGGCGCGGGCGAGGAGTCGGGCGAGCGCCTGGACTGGCGCGGCAAGCTGCTGACGTCGTCGACCGGCGCCATCAAGGCGGTGCGCGAGAACGCGGTGCTGGCCTTGGATGGGCTGCCCGACGTGGGTGTGCCGGGTGCGCCGGAGGCCGAGGGCGTGATTGCGTTCGATGAGTTCAGCAACAACGTCATCAAGCTCAAGGCGCCGCCGTGGGGCACGGGGCCAGGGGTGTGGCAGGAGGAGGACGAGCTCGAGCTGGGCTCGTGGCTGGCCCGCTCGCTGTATCTGCCGCCCATGCCGCGCGGCACGCTGGAGGAGGCCACGCTGATGGTGGCCAAGCGGCACAAGGTGCACCCGGTGCGGCGCGGCATTGAGGCGCTGCGGGGCACGTGGGACGGTCAGAAGCGCCTGGGCACGTGGCTGGAGCGGGTGTGCATGCGCGGGCACGAGCCGACGGCAGAGCTGAGGCAATACCTGGCACGCGCCGGCGCATGGTTCACGATGGCGATGTGCGCGCGGGTGTTGACGCCGGTGATGCGTGGCAGCGAGGTGGTCATCGGGCCGGGCTGCAAGTTCGACTACATGCTGATCTTCGAAGGGCCGCAGGGCTGGGGCAAGAGCACCATCGCCAAGATCCTGGGCGGCGAGTACTACGCGGACACGGGCCTGATCCTGGGCGAGAAGGACAGCTACCAGAACATCCAGGGCATCCACGTGTACGAGTGGGGCGAGCTGGACTCGATGAGCAAGGCGGACGTGAAGCTGGTGAAGCTGTTCATTGCGTCAGCCAAGGATCGGTTCAGGGCGACCTTTGACCGCCGGCCGCGTGACTACCCGCGCCAGGTGGTGTTCGTGGGCACCACGAACGAAGAGCACTACATGACGGATGCCACCGGCAACCGACGCTTCTGGCCGGTGAAGCTGCTGGCCCCTGCAGACCTGGATTGGCTGCGTGAGCACCGCGAGCAGCTGCTGGCCGAGGCGCTGCATTACCTCGATGCGGGTGAGCGGTTTCACCCGACCATTGCGGAGCAGCGGAAGTACTTCGACCCGCAGCAGGCCGCGCGCATGCGCGAGAACAGCATCGACGCGCTGATCCGGGACTACCTCTACAACGCGGACCAGAAGGTGCCGCACGGTGGCGAGAACGGCACGCTGGTGAACAGCATCACGCTGACGCAGCTGCTGAGCCGCATTGGCTACAGCCACGACAAGCAAACGGACGTGGTGATGAGCAAGGCGGGCCAGACGATGACCCGCCTGGGGTGGACCTGCACCCGTCCCGCTGGCGACGCCAGCGGGCACAGGCCGCGCGTGTATGTGCGGCCCAGCGATGAGCGGCCGGCGTGGGTGGTGACGTCAGTCAGCGCCAGCCCTGGACCGAGTAGCGACAGCCCTGCGCAGGGCGATCAACCCATGGAGGCCTCAAATGGTGCCCCCTACTGACCAGCGATCGGTGCGCGCGCCGGAAAAGGTCAGGGGCGCCGAGGCGTTGGCCATGTAGCTGACCGCGACCAGGCGCGCCTGGAGCCCTGTTGCCCCTCGTGTCCGGGCTGTCCATGCCCCTGCACAGATTTCTGAGCGTTTGGCTGTTGCCTCGGCTCAGTGGTCCAGGCGGAGCTTTGCCCGGACTCAGCCAGCACCTCGAATCTCGGATGTGCAGGGGCGGTCGGGCGCAGGGGCGCGCGCGTGTGGGCTTTCAGGCATTCATTTCTCTTAGGAAGAGGGTGGACAAGGTGGACAAGAAAGATTGGAGCTGGATGAAGCAGCACATGCCGGGCGTGGTGGCTCTGCTGCGGGAATACCGCGAGGCGGGCGAGGGCGCGCATGTGGACGAGTGCTGGCTCAAGGGTGTGATCGCGGGCCAGCCGGGCTGGCTGTTCGCGCGTGAGGGCCCAATCTGCCTCGGCACGCCGTTCGATGAGCGCGCTCACCCCATCTTGTGTGACCTGGCCGTGAAGGACTGGCGTCGCGTGGGTGTGGTGCTGATGCTGGCCCCGCTGCCGGGCGGTATCGAGTGCAGGCGCCTGAACGCGGACCAGATCAACGCACGGTCCATCGCCGATGTGCGAGCCCGCGAGGCGCAGCGCCAGGCCGATGTGCAGGCAGGCCGCCGCGCGCCGTTCCCGGGGGAGGTGGTGCATGGCGCGCATTGACTGGGTGGAGTCGCGGTTGCGTGAGTGGGGCGAGTGGGTGCGGTCCGAGGGCCGCAGCGACAAGGGCGCGGGCTTCCCCAAGCGCAGCGTGCTGCACCCCGACTGGGGCGCACCGGGTAAGGGGTCAGCGCCGGTGTTCAGGGTGGAGCAGGCTGGCCGAGGCGCGACGACGCATTTCCACATCGTGGCGCTGAGCCAGTCGCTGCAGGTGGCGCTGCTACGGCACTACGCGGCCAATGAGTCGGTGGCGAGCATTGCGGCTGAGCTGGGCAAGTCGGCGGCCACTATCGACCAGCGAATCTGGCGGGCCCACGCGGTGCTGGCCCATGTGCTCTAGGGTCAGCGGGAGTTTTACTCCATATGGGGAATCGGTAGAGTTCAGGCAACTTATCCAAGGTGCGCCCGGCGGTCGAAAGACTGGCCGGGCGCGGTCATTTCAGCGATGGGTATCTCGGTCAGCGTCAGGTCCAACATCAACCGCGTGGTGGCAGGCATGCGTGCCGATGCCGGCGAGGTGGTTGAGCAGGCTGTGCCGCGTGCGCTCAATCGCGTGATCGAGATGGCGCGCACCCAGGCCGCCCGCGATCTGCGAGCCGATGGCTATGCCATCAAGGCCAGCGAATGGAAGGGCGCGGTGCAGCTGGTGCGTGCATCGCGTGGCAAGCGTGGTGCGCGCATGCGTGTGCCTCGTCTGTCGAAGTCGCTGATGGAGTTCAGCCCGCGTGAGACCAAGGATGGCGTCGTGGTCAAGATCCACGGCGCCCCCGCGCTCATACGCGGCGCCTTCATCGGCCAGCTGCAGAACGGCCGCCTCGGCGTCTACATCGAGGATAAGACGGCAGGCAAGACCATCCTGCGCCGCTCGAAGCAGCACAAGCGCGGCAGCGTCGGTGGCTGGCAGGCCTACCCCGTGCGCAAGCTCTATGGCCCCAGCCTGGGCGGCATGTTCGTCAACCGCCAGGTGCAGGCCGCCCTGGATCGCTTCGTCAGCCAGCGCTTCGAGGAGCGCCTGCGCCATGAGGTCAAACGCATCCTGGCCTGACCTCGAAATCGCCGGGTCCTTCCTGGGCCCAGAGGAAAGCGGGCGCCATGACCCCGAAATTTCGCTAGTGGCAGGCCGCGGCGATTGCTTGACACCTTGACATCTACCCCCTCCAGCTTGACACCAATGTCCACTTCGACATCGTCTCGTCGCGTCTCGCAGGCCGAGTTGGCCCGCGAGCTGGGGGTCAGCCGCCAGGCCGTCAATGACCTGGTCGCGCGTGGCGTGCTGGTGTTGGGCACTGACCGCAAGCTGGACCTCGAAGAGGCGCGCGGGATCGTGCAGGAGCGCGTGCGGCCGTCGGGCAAGACCGCCGTCGCCGTGGCCGCATCCGCGCCTGCGGGTGCGCCGGCAGATGCCAAGCCGGACAACGCTGCGGCCTACTACGTGGCCAAGGCGTCCCGCGAGGCCAGCGAGGCCGGCATCGCTGAGCTGAAGCTCCGCCAGATGCAACGCGAGCTGATCGAGCGCGAGCCTGCGGTGCAGGCCTCGTTCACGGCCTTCCGCCAGCTTCGCAACGCGTTGACCTTCCTGCCGCGCAAGCTCAGCGGCCAGCTCGTGGGCAAGACCCAGCCGCGCGAGATCCAGCAGATCATCGAGACCGAGATCAAGCAGGCCCTCGACGACTTCCAGCGCAAGACGCTGGCGAGCCTGGCCCTGCGCCTCGGCAGCGCGCCGATGGAGGCCGACGAGTGAACGTCGCCGACGGCTACCAGGCGGTGCTCGAAGTCATCGCGCGTGCGATGGCCCCGGACCCGGACCTGCAGCTGGATGTGTGGGCCGAAGAGCACGTCATCGTGCCGCCGCCCGCCGCGTTGCCCGGCCCGTATCGCCTGCGCCATACGCCCTTTGCGCGCCGCGTGCTGCAGGTGCTGTCGCCCAGCCATCCCTGCAAGCGCGTGGTCGTGAAGGCGGCCTCGCAGATGCTCAAGACCCAGGTCTTCATCTGCGCCGCGCTGGGCTGGGTGCGCCAGGGCAATGCCAACATCCTGGCGCTGGAGCCCACCGACAAGCTCGCCAAGCGGCTGAGCAAGCGCGTCGGCGACGCCATCACCGCGTGCGACGAGGTGCGCGAGCTGGTTGCCAAGCCGCGCAGCCGCGACAGCCGCAACACCGTCGACGCCAAAGACTTCGAGGGCGGCACGCTCTACATCACCACGGCCGGCAGCTCCAGCAACCTGGCCGAGATCAATGCGCGCTACGTCTTCCTGGACGAGGTCGACCGCATGGAGCGCAACGTCAACGGCGAGGGCTCCGCGCCGGAGCTGGCCGAGGCTCGCACCACGACGCACGAGGGCGAGCAGAAGATCTACGGCGTCAGTTCGCCCACGGTCGAAGGCAACAGCGAGATCGACGACCAGCACGAGCGTGGCACGCAAGAGCACTATCACGTGCCGTGCCCGCACTGCAGCGAGCTGCACGAGTTGGTGCTCGAGAACTTCCGCTGGGCCAAGGACGACGCGGGCATCGTCGTGCGCGCCTGGTTCGTGTGCCCAGCCTGCGGCGCCGAGATCGAAGAGGCCGACAAAGCCACCATGCTGCTGGACGAGGCCCTGGGCGGCCGTGCCTGCTGGGTGCCCACCGCGGCGGGCGATGGCGAGACCATCAGCTTCACCATCAATGCGTTCTACGCGCCGCTGGGCTCCATCACCTGGCTGGGCCTGGCGCGCCAGCTGGTGCGCGCGCTCGAGGCCGAGAAGCTCGGCAACGTCGAGCCGAAGCGCGTGTTCTGGAACACCCGCCTCGCGCTCAGCTACGCCTACTCCAGCGACCTGCCCGAAGCCTCGACGCTGCGCGACCGCGCCCTCGGCTATGCCGAGTTCACCGTGCCCGCTGGTGGCCTGCTGCTCACCGCCGGCGTTGACGTCCAGCACGACCGCCTGGCCGTCATCATCCGCGCCTGGGGCCGTGGCGAGGAATCCTGGCTCGTCTACTGGGGCGAGATCCACGGCGCCACCCTCAACCCCGAGGCCGGCGCCTGGGCCGACCTCGACGTGCTGCTGCAGCGCCGCTACCCCCACGCGTGGGGCGGCACGATGGGCATCGTCGCGGCCAGCATCGACGGCTCCGACGGCGCCCGCACCGAGATCGTCAATGCCTTCTGCCGCAAGCGTCGGCACCGCAACGTCATGTCGGTCAAGGGCGCCAGCGAGCAGACGAACGACCGCCGCGAGATCTACGCACCGCCAAAGGTCGTTGACGTTGGCGCCCGCCACAAGCCCGCCAAGCACGGCCTGCAGCAGCACATCGTGGGCACTCACCGCGCCAAGGATCTGATCCTCGAAACCCGCGCCCGCCTCACCGGCAGCGGCCCGGGTCGCATGCACGCCTACGAAAGCGTGCGAGCCGATTACTGGGAGCAGCTCACCAGCGAGGTCAAGATCCCCACCGGCCCCAAGCGCCGCATGACCTGGACCAAGAAAGGCGGCGTGCGCAACGAAGCGCTCGACGCCGAGGTCTACGCCCTGCACGCCGCGCGCAGCCAGAAGGTCAACTTGCTGAGGGAGTCGCACTGGGATGCCATCGAGCACCGCCTGCGCCAGCGTGGTCTGCTCGACCCGGTGATCGAAGACGCCGTCGTGCAAAGCGAGACCCCGGCCACCGCCGCAGAGCCGCAGCCGCCCGCCGCCGTGCAGGCGCCTGCACCGGTTCCCCAGTCGGAGCCCGAGCCCGACACCGAACAACCCGCTGCCGCCCCGCCGACCCCCGCCGCACCCGCGCCCAAGAAGGTGCGGCGGGGTGGGCCCGCGCGCAGCCGAGGCGGCTTCGCCAACAACTGGTAGGCCCAGACCCAGTGAACATCCCAAGCACGATCATTGCTGGCGACACGCCCAGCTGGGTGGACTCGTCCTTCACCGACGGCCTCGGCGCCTCGGTGGACTCATCCGCCTACACGCTCACCTACTCCCTGCGTGGCGCCGACGCGGCCGCCAAGCTCGACCTGCAGGGCGCGCCCAGCGGCTCCGGCTGGCAGTTCAGCCTGGCCGCCGCCGCGTCCGCCGCACTCAACACCAGCGGCCAGGCCGCGCGCTGGTACTGGGCCGCCCGCGCCGCCAAGGGCGGCACTGTGCTCACGGCCGGGGAGGGCACGCTGCTGGTCAAGCCCAACCTGGCCGCGCTCACCACGTTCGACGGCCGCAGCCAGGCCGAGCAGATCCTCTCCACCGTCGAGGCCGCCATCCTGGCGCGCTCCACGGGCGACTTCGTCACTGACTACACCATCGGCAGCCGCAGCCTCAAGAAGGAGCCCATGAGCGCGCTCCTCGCGCTGCGCGACAAGTACCGCCTCATCGTCTCGCGCGAGCGCAAGGGCCAGGCCATCAAGAACGGCCTCGGCAACCCCACCCGCCTGGGCGTTCGCTTCCGCCCCTAAACCTCCATGGCAAAAGACCCGACCCCCATGCCCCTGCGCCGCGTGGAGCCCAGCCGCGGCCTGGCGCTGCAGCCCTCCGTGCTCGACGCATGGCGCGCACAGCACGGCCCCGAGCACAAGCGCCAGGCCCGTATGCAAGGGCTGGCGCAGGCCGGTGCGGGCGGCTGGAGCGCGCCGCGGCGGCGCAGCTATGCCGGCGCCGCCTGGGGGCGCACCACGGCTGACTGGGTGGCCCTGTCCACCAGCGCCGACGCCGAGCTCTACACCTCGCTGCGCGCCCTGCGCAACCGCGTGCGCAGCCTCGTGCGCGACAACGAGCACGCACGCCACGCCGTGCGCCTCATCCAGCACAACGTCGTCGGCCGCGGCATCGGCTTCCAGTCCGAGATCCTCACCGGCAAGGGCAAGCTCAACGAGCGCGTCAACGACAAGATCGAGTCCGCCTGGGCCAGCTGGGGCAAGGCGCGCCGCTGCCACACCGCCGGCAAGCTCAGCTGGGCCGGCATCCAGCAGCAGGTCATTCGCGCCGTCGCGGCCGACGGCGAGGTGCTGGTGCGCCTGGTGCGTGGCAAGTTCGGCGACAGCCGCGTGCCCCTGGCGCTCGAGGTGATCGAGGCCGACCAGCTCATCGACAACTTCAGCGGCCGCGCCGACACCTCGGGCAATCAGATCCGCATGGGCGTCGAGGTCGACGAGTGGCTGCGCCCCGTCGCCTACTGGCTCTACCCCCGCCACCCGGGCGACATCCAGCAGCAAGGCCAGCCGCAGAGCAACGACTACCGCCGCGTACCGGCCGACGAGATCATCCACATCGCCATCTGGGACCGCCCCAACCAGACCCGCGGCGTGCCCTGGTTCCACGCGGCGCTCACCAAGCTGCGCCACATCGGCGGCACCGAAGAGGCCGAGATCATCCGCGCCCGCGCTTCGGCTTGCATCATGGGCTTCATTCAGACGGCCGAGAGCGACCTGCCGGGCGACGACGACGACGAAGGCAGCGATGGCGTCATGGATGGCGAGCGCGTCTACGACATGAGCCCCGCCACGCTTAAGCAGTTGGGCCCGGGCGAGACGTTCTCGGGGTTCAACCCGAGCACGCCCAACGCCGCGCTCGATCCGTTCCTCACCTACATGCTGCGCAGCGTGGCCGCGGGCATCGGCGTCAGCTACGAAAGCCTGAGCCGCGACTACAGCCGGTCCAACTACTCCAGCAGCCGTCTCGCGCTGCTGGACGACCGCGACCAATGGCGCACCCTGCAGGCCTGGCTCATCGAGGCCTTTTGCCAGCCGGTGTTCGAGGCCTGGCTGCAGCTGGCCGTGCTGTCCGGCGAGCTCAACCTGCCGGCCTACGAAAGCAGCCCCGAGCTCTACGAGGCCGTGCGCTGGATGCCGCGTGGCTGGGAGTGGGTCGACCCGCAACGCGAGGTCGAAGCCGCCAAGACTGCGGTGCGCTGTGGCTTCGTCACCGTGGCCGAGGTCATCGCAGCCAAGGGCGGCGACTGGGAAGACGTCTTCGCCCAGCGCAAGCGCGAGCGCGAGATGGCCAACGACTGCGGCCTGGTGCTGGACACCGACCCCACCCAGGTCAACGACAAGGGCGCAGAGCAGGGCGCCGCAGCGCCGGTGCAGGCGCCTGCACCTGGCGGTGCATCGGGTGAGGGCGGTGGCGCAGCGGCGGCCGACAACGACGCACCGACCCAAACAGCGGAGAACGACGAATGAAGCGGATCAACATGTACCCGTGGGCTTCGGCCAACGGCGGCGTGGGGCTCGGCATGCTGACGAGTTCGGGCAACCCCTGGTCTGTACCCGATACGCTGGCCTACGACCTGGTGAATCGAAGCCTTGCCGAGCTGGTCGATGCCGAGTCGGGCTCAACGTCTCCGGTGTCTGTCGACCGGGGCACGGGCGCCATCCTCCAGCGTGGCTGGATCTACAACGCCGGCACAACCTATGAAAGCGCGATGGCGGCGATCGCTGATGCCAAGAGCGCTGGCGGCGGCACGATCTTCTGGCCCGCGGCAAAAGTCAACCTGAAAGGCAAATCGCTGCCCTTCGTCAGTGGCGTGTACCACGTGGCGCAAAAGCCCAGCCTGCAGTTCGACAACATCACCGACGACGGCACGGTGACCTTCATCGACAACACAGGCACGGTGCTGTCCAACTCTCCGGCGGCTTTCACCGCCAACGCGGTGGACCTGGGCGCCAAGATGGCTGACAAGGCCTTCGCAAACGCATGCGTGAACAACGCAGGGCTCGAGGGCTTCGGCTTCGACTCAACCTGCACCTATGGCGTCCGTATTGGCGGTCGCTACAACGGCGGCCCCATCTATTGCCGCTTCAAGTCGCTGATCGCCATCGGTTGCGCCGCCTGGGGCTTTTGGTTTGAGAACTTCATTCAGACCGAGTTCGACGACATCAATGCCTTCGCCTGCGGGCAGGGGCATCAGATGTACCGCGTGTCAGAGGGCGGGTGCGGCAACTCGCGCTGGGGCAAGTTGCTGGGGTCTGCTGCCAATGGCGGCGCGCTGTCACGCGGCATCTGCTGCACGTCCGAAGCCGGCCAAGACTTCGGCCTGCTCAACGCCCAATACGTCCAGTTCAATCGATTCAACAACACGCCCGAATGGAGTGCGACGACCGCGGGCGTCAATGGCAGCGCGAACCTCAATGTCGGCGCTGGCAATGCGGCCAAGTTTCCGGTGGACCTCCCTGTGACGCCGACCGCGAGCGTGAACGGATTCTTGGCCGGCGTCATCTACTTTGTGGTGTCGAACGTCGGCGGCGTGATCCAGCTGTCCGACCGGGTCAAGGGCAATCCCATTGCCAGCACTGGCACGGCAGCCATCACACTCAAGAGCACCGGGTTTGCCTGCTTCGAATGCGTTGTCGAGGGCCCGCTCTCTGCCGGTGGCAGCATGGGTAAGGGAACTATTGGCGGCCTGGATATGGAGACCGGTGGCAGCACCTTGGGACTGCTTCAGAACTGGGGCGGCGTGTTGGACGTCACCGTTGCCGTTGACACCGTGTCCTATGCCGGCCTGGTGATGCGCGGATGCGGCCCCAGCGTGGTCTGCAGCACCGTGCCACTCGTGCTTGATCTGGATTCCGCGTCCGCAACCTATGTGCACCTCTACGGGTCGCTCAAGGCAGCAACGCAGTACTACCCGCAGGGCGTCGTGCGCAATGCCAATGGCGGCGCAAACAGCAGCTCGCTCGGCCTGTTTGATGGTGCCAAGAAGCCGGCCATTGAAGGTCGTTACAAGAGTGGCCTGCAGATGAAGATGTGGAATGCCATGGTCTTCAATGATCCCCTGTTGGTGAACAACGGCTGGATCATCGGCTGGAACGACTCCGTCAATGCACTTCAGTACAACGATGGTGCCGCAGGCGGAAGTTTCACGATACCGACGATCGACGATGACCATCTCGGCTATCCGCTCTGGCTCATCAATCCGACCGCGAACCCCGTAACAGTAAATGTGGCAGGTGGTCAGCGCGTCAACAACAAGCCCGGAGTCACCAGCTTCGTGATGCCCGCCTACTGGGCCGGCGTCGCCAAGAGCACCAAGTTCGCTGGCGTGTACTCCTGGTTCGTCCAGACCGGGACCATCACGATCTGATTCGCCTCTTAGCCCCGCCACCTCCCTCCCAACCCGCCCTCACCAGGCGGGTTTTTTCTTGCCTAACCACCATGAAACAGCCACCTCAGTCCCTAAAGCCGCAGACGCGAGCGCTGAGCATGAAGCTCGTCCCGAATGGCGAGTCGGCTCGTGCCGTGATCGACTTGGAAAGTCGAACCCTCGAGCTCGCATTTGCCAGCGAAGCGCCGGTCGACATGTGGTACGGCACCGAGATCCTGAGCATGGAACCTGGGGCCATGCGGACGGGCGTGCGGCAGCAGACGATGCCGATGCTGTTTAACCACGACATGAACGATCTGCTCGGCGTGGTGGAACAGATCCGCGTCGACCGCGATCGCATGGCCAGGGCCATCGTGCGGTTCGGTAAGGACGAGCGGGGCGAGTGGGCCATGTCCCAGGCCGCCGACAACGTGCTGGTCAACGTCTCGTTCATGTACCGGGTCTTCAAGTGGATTGAAGACACCGAGGCGCAGACGCTCACCGCGGTCGATTGGGAGCCCCTCGAGATCTCCCTGGTGACCGTGCCTAAAGACGCCACCGTCGGCGCCGGCCGAAGCGAAGACATCGACGTTGCAAATGCCGTCGAAGTCCTGCGCAGCCAGGCCGCCGCCCAACCTCCCGCTGATGAAGCCGAACCCATGGCTGCCGTCGCGGTTCCTGAAGCTCGCAACGCTGCGTTGGAGATCCGCTCCACGCGCGGCGCTGCGCCTGCCCAGCCTGGTGCAGCTCAGAGCACCGAATCCCCCACCACCACTGACGAGGAAACCATGAAAGTCAAGCTCCGTCGCACGCCCGTCGCCAACGCGGCGGAAACGGTTATCTCCACCGCCGGCGGCGCCGCCGGCACCCCGGCCGGCGAGGCCGACCCCATCAAGGCCGAGCGTGCTCGCGTTGATGCCATCGTGGCCCTGGGCCGCAAGCACGACCTGTCGATGGAGAAGGTCCACGACATGATCCGGCGCGGCCTGGACATCGCCGCCGCGCGTGGCGAGGTGCTGGACGGCATCCTGGAGCGCAGCCAGCGCCCCGTGGCCGACTTCGGCGAGAACTTCAGCCCCGACCTGAGCGACAAGGACAAGCGCAGCTACAGCTTCCTGCGCCTGATGCAGGCCCTGGTCTCCAACGACTGGAGCAAGGCCGGCTTCGAGCAAGAGGTCTCGCGCAGCATCGCCAAGAAGATGGGCAAGGAAGGCGGCTTCTTCCTGCCCAACGATCTGCCCTTCGCGCCGGACGAGAAGCACGCCCGCGCCTGGCAGATGCTGAGCCACCAGGGCGTTGTCCAGCAGCGTGCACCCTACCTGGTGGGCACGGCCGCGCAGGGCGGCAACCTGGTGCAGACCCAGCTGCTGTACGAGAACTTCATCGAGGTCCTGCGCAACCAGCTGGTCACCGCCGTCCTGGGCGCGCGCTACCTCACCGGCCTGGTTGGCAATATCGACATCCCGCGCCAGAACAGCCAGACGGCCACGGCCTGGGTGGGTGAGTCGGGTGCGGCCAGCGAGGCCGAGGCCACCTTCGACAAGGTCAGCCTGCGCCCCAAGACCATCACCGCGCTCAGCAAGATGAGCCGGCTCATGCTGCTGCAGTCCACCCCGGCCATTGAGATGCTGGCCCGGCAGGACCTGCTGGCCGTCATCGCGCTGGCCATGGACCTGGCCGCCATGAGCGGCAGCGGCGCCGGCGGCCAGCCGGTGGGCATCGTCAACACGGCGGGCGTCAACTCCGTCATCGGCGGCACCAACGGCGCCAACCTGACGTTCGATCACCTGATCCAGCTCAAGTACGCCACCCGCTTCGCCAACGCACCGCAGGGCGCCGCTGCCTTCGCCATGAACTCCAAGGCCGTGGGCTACCTGTCCACGCTCAAGGCCTCCACCGGCCAATACCTGTGGGACCCGCAGGGTGGCCTCACCGCCGGCTCGCCTGACCGCGTCAAGGGCTCGCCCTACGCTGAATCGCAACAGCTGCGTAGCGCGCTCACCAAGGGCACCAGCGCGGGCATCTGCTCCGAGCTGATCTACGGCAACTGGCAAGAGCTCTTCATCGGCATGTGGGGCGTCACCGAGCTGATGCTCAACCCCTACGACAGCACCGGCTTCCAAAACGGCGACGTGCTGATCCGCGCCATGCAGACCTGCGACATCGGCGTGCGCCACGGCGCCTCGTTCGCGGTCATGTCCGACGCGCTCACCCCCGGCTTCTAAGCCACCCGCCAGGCGGCCCACGCGCGCCGCCTGGCCGCCCCACCACCACCGGAGAACACCATGCCGAAATTCCGCGTTCGCGAAGGCTTCATCGTCCAGGTCATCAACAAAGTCGACCTGGGCGACGGCCAGACCGAGAACCAGGTCAGCACCTACTACGGCAAGCAGATCTGCGATCTGAGCGCCGAGCAGGCCGACGAGCACATCCACAAGCTCGAGCCGGTCGACGCCAAGGCCGAGGCCTATCTCGATGCCAAGGTCGTGCCCACCCCGCCGGCCCAGGCGCTGGGCCTCACGCCCGAGGCCCTGGCCCTGGTGCAGGCCATGGCCGTCGAGATGGCCAAGGTCCTGGTGCAGGCGCCTGCACCGGCCACCCAGCCAGCCGCCTGACGCCATGCCCATCGTCGAAAACTTGAGCGTCTACTTCGCCGACTTCGGCGTGCCCTGCGCGGCCAACGGCCAGGCCTTCACCGGCCTGCTGGACCAGCCCGACGACACCCTCTCCGCAGCGGGCCTCAACGTGCTGTCCACCAGCTACCTGCTGCAGGCCACCACGGCCGACGTGGTGCGCGCGGGCATCGCCACCGGCACGGTCGTCACCGTGTCCGGGCAGCCCTACGTCGTGCGAGACGTCATCAAGGTCGACGACGGGCAGATCTCCCACCTCACCCTCAGCAAGTAGGACCCCACCCCATGAAGCGCTACCGCATCACCCATGGCAGCTTCCGCCAGGACGACGGCTCCCTGCTCGGCCCCGGCAAAGAGATCGAGCTGCCCGACGACATCGCCAAGCAATACGAGCATCAGCTGGTGCAGCTCGACGGCGAGGCCGCTGCCGAGGCCCGGCCGGCCAACGACCACCCGGCCGAGGCCTGACGCATGGCCGGCACCTCGTTGCGCGAGCAAATCCTCGCCCGGGTGGCTCTGGTGCTGGCCGGTGCCACGCCGGCCGGCGCCAACGTCTTCCGGGCGCGCGAGGTGTCCATCACGCGCGACGTGTCACCGGCCATCTGCGTGCTCTACCGAGGCACGCCCGAGGCCATGCCCGCCGGCGCGGGCAGCCTGCAGCACCGCATGACGCTGGACCTGGCCATCTTCGTGCGCGGCGACCCGTGGGACAGCCTGGCCGACACGGTCGACACGGCCGCCCATGCCGCCCTGCTGGCCGACCCCGGCCTGCAGGCCCTCGGCGCGCAGCTCGTGCGCCGCGGCGACGACGCCGATGCCCAGGAGGCCGATCGCACGGCCGGCACGCTCACCGTGCACTACGCCGTCACCTTCTTCACCCGCGCCGGGGACATCACCCAGCGCCCCTGACCCTCCACCACCAAGGACCACCACCATGAGCCAATTCCTCTTCGGCGTCGGCACCCTGTGGGGCACTGCCACGCAGGACGCCACCGGCGCCACCATCGCCATCCCCACGCCGGTCAAGTTCGGCGAACTGCAGGACATCAGCGCCGACTTCTCGCGCGACCTCAAGATGCTCTACGGCAACAACAACATGCCCGTCGCCGTGGGCGCCGGCAAGATGAAGTTCGACTTCAAGGCCAAGTTCGCTCGCCTCAGCGGCCGCGTGCTCAACGACCTCTACTTCGGTCAGAACATGAGCACGGGCACGTTGCAGGCCGTCTACAACGACCTGGCCGGCACGGCCGTGCCCGCCAGCCCCTACACCATCACCCCCGCCATGTCGGGCGGCACCTGGCTGCGGGACCTCGGCGTCATGGACGCCAACGGCCTGCCCATGCAGCGCGTGGCCAGCGCGCCCACCACCGGGCAATACAGCGTGGCTGCGGGCGTCTACACCTTCGCCGCGGCCGACACCGCCAAGCTGGTGTTCATCAGCTCGCAGTTCACCGTCACCGCCGCCGGCGCCAAGCAGATCCCGCTCACCCAGCAGCTCATGGGCGCCGCGCCCGTGTTCGGCGTCGACCTGTCCATCAACTACGCTGGCAAGCAGCACAACTGGCGCTTCCCCAACTGCACCGCGAGCAAGCTGAGCTTCGCGCCCAAGCAAGACGACTTCGGCGAGGTCAACTTCGAGTGGTCCGCATTCTGCGACCCGGCCGGCAACATCGGCTACCTGGTGAACGCCGAATGAAAGTCATCACCACCCACGGCCTGCGCCTCGGCCCGCTGCTGGCCGTCACCCTGCGCGAGCACAAGGCCGAGATCGTGCGCGCCAAGCGCAACGAGCTGGACCCGCTGGAAATGGTGGAGCTCACCTCCGCCCTGGCCCTGGCCGCTGCCAAGCGTGTGGACCCCGCCGTCACCGCCGAGCAGATCGAGCAGGTCGTCGACGTCGACAACGCCGGCGTCATCTTCGCCGCCTGCTGGGGCATCACCGTGCCGGAGCCCGCGCCGGGGGAAGCCCTGGCGGTGGAGAACCCTTCGAGCTGATCGACTGGGACTCGGTCTTCGCCTTCTGCGTCCACACCCTCGGCTGGGGCTGGACGCAGGCCGAGGCCGAGCTCGATCTCCACCGCCTGCAATCCCTCACCAGGCACTGGCGCCAGCACCCGCCCGTGCACGCCCTGGTGGCGGCCTACCTCGGCTACGAGCCCCCCAAGCCCATCCAGCGGGCTGAAGACGCCCCCGGCCTCGCCCCCATCCTCGCCAGCACCCCTGTCGTCAGCGCCCCTGCGGTGGACGACAGCGCCTGGTCTAGCCGCACCCCCACCCCATGAGCGAAAAAGTCGTTGAGTACGGCGTTGACGGCGACGCCTCCAAGTTCGCGTCCGCCATGAACACGGCCGCCGACGCGGCCAAGGGCAGCGCCGACAAGATCAAGAGCCACTTCGACCAGGTCAGCAACGCGTTTGAACAGGTCCAGAAGAAGCTCTTCATCATCACCGCCATCGTCGGCGGCGGCAGCTTCTTCAAAGAGGCCATCAGCGAGGCCAACAAGCTCACCGGCGAGACCATGAGCCTGGCCAAGCGCCTGGGCATTTCGGCCGAAGAGGCCGGCGCGCTCAACACCGCGCTCGGCGACATCGGCAGCGACAGCGAAACCTACATCGGCGCGTTCGACAAGTTCGCCAAGCAGCTCAAGACCAATGAGCAGGGCCTGGTGGACATGGGCATCAAGACCCGCGACGCCAACGGCCACCTGCGCGACAGCCGCGAGCTGTTCCAGGAGGCCCTGCAGGTGGTGGGCCAGTTCAAGCCGGGGCTGGACCAAACCACCGCCGCCATGGAGCTGTTCGGCAAGGGCGTCGACGACGCCATGAAGCTGCAGAAGCTCAACAACGACATCGTCGACGACGCCAAGAAGAAGAACGAAGAGCTGGGCCTCAGCCTCACGCAGGAGGGCGTCGAGGCCACCAAGGCCTACAAGGCCGCCATGAACGACGTGGGCGACGTGCTCACCGCCGTGCAGGTCAACATCGGCCGTGCCGTCATGCCGGTGTTTGCGGAAATGGGCAACTACTTCGCCTCCACCGGGCCCTATGTGGTGGAGGTCTTCAAGGTCGCGGTGACCGGCCTGCTTCTGGTGTTTCGTGGGCTGCAGTGGACGGTGCAGACCGTCATGGGCGTGATCTTCGAGCAGATCAACATGGCCATCGATCAGTTCGGCCTCCTAGGCGAGTTGATGGCGAAGGTGTTCTCTGGCGACTTCAAGGGCGCGGCCGACGTGTGGGACCGCATGAAGGACCGCTATGTCCAGGGCATCCGCAACGTCATCAGCAACAGCGCCGACGCGCTGAAGGAGGCACAAGGCAAGTTCTCCGGCGACTTCGAGCGCGTGTGGGGCGAGGGCACTGCGGTCAAGGCACCCAAGGCCGGCACCCGCCAGCAAGGAGCCTTCAAGACCGGCGACGAGAAGGAGAAGAAGGCCCCGTCCTTCATGTCCTACTACGAGGCCCAGCTCGAGGAAGAGAAGCGCGTCGCCGCCGAGCGCGACGCGCTGCACGGCCTCAGCAAAGAGGCCGAGCTCAAGTACTGGGAAGACCTGCTCCAGTACGCCCAGCTCACCGAGGCCGACAAGGTCAACGTCGCCAAGAAAGCCTCGGCCGCCCGCATCGAGGTGCTGCGCGAAACCGCCCAGCGCGAGCAGCAGCTGGGCGCGCTGGCCACCGCCGCGCTGCAGGCCCGCCTGCTGGGCGACATCGACGCCGAAGAGGCCCAGGCCAGCCTGCAGGTGCAACTGGGTCGCGCCACGCAAGAGCAGCTGCTCGCCCAGCAGCTCGAATTCGAAGAGCGCCGCGCCCGCGTCAAGCGCGCCGCGCTCGAAGGCGCCCGGGCTGCCCTCGACCCCGAGCGCGACCCGGTGCAGATCGCCCAGATCAACAACCAGCTCGAGGCGCTGGAGATCGAGCACCAGGCCAAGCTGCAGCAGATCCGCGGCCAGGTGGCCGTGCAGCAAAACGCGGTGTGGACGGACCTGCAGGAGCGCATGTCCGGCCTGTGGGACAAAGGCCTGCAGGCCATGATGAACGGCACGCTCACCTGGCGCAGCGCCATGCGCGCGGTGTTCACCGAGCTCAGCTCGTGGTTCGCCACCGCGGTGGTGGGCGACATGGTCAAGAAATGGCTCGCCGGCAAGGCGGCTCAGCTGGCCGCATCGGTCATGGGGGCGACGGCCGAGAAGTCGGTTCAGACAGCAAGCTCAAGTACCACCGCAGGCGTCAAGCTGGCCGAGGCCGACGCAGTTATCAGCGCCAACGCGACCGAGGCAGCGTCGGGCGCAGCCGCCTCGCAGGCGGCCATCCCGGTGGTGGGTCCCGGCCTGGCCATGGGCGCCTTCGCGGCCATCATGGCCCTGGTGCTGGGCGCCCGCGCGCTGCTGCCCAGTGCGCGTGGCGGCTTCGACATCCCCTCCGGCGTCAACCCGCTCACGCAGCTGCACGAGCGCGAGATGGTGCTGCCCGCCGCGCAGGCCGATGTCATCCGCGGCCTGGCAGGGCAGGGTGTGCAGGCGCCTGCACCGGCGCCGGTGCAGCTGGCCGTGCACCCCATGCCGGGCAACTTCTTCATGGTCAACCGCGACGCGCTGGTCAATGCCCTCGGCGCCGCGCACCGCGACAACGCCCTCGGGTTCCTCAAGAAATGAGCCAACTCGTATTCCCCGCCTTCCCCGGCCAGACCTTCGCGGCCCGGTCCGTGGTGGCGCCACCTGTGAGCATCAAGACGACGCCCAGCCTGCGCGAGTTCCGCGCGCGCGACGCCTCGGTGCCGCGCTATCTCTACAGCCTCGGCTTCGAGTTCCTGCGCGTGTCGCAGGCCCTGGCCGAGTACCAGACCCTGGTGGGCTTCTTCAACCGCGTGGGCGGCACCTTCGACGACTGGCTGTTCCAAGACCCTGAAGACAACCTCGCCACCAATGAGCTGTTCGGCATCGGCGACGGCGTCACCGCCACCTTCCAGTTGGGCCGCACCTCGGGCAGCTTCTTCGAGCCCATCTACGGCCCGGGGTCAGGTCTCACCTTCACCGTGGCCGGCGTGGCCAACGGCGCCACGGTCAGCCCGCTGGGACAGGTGACCTTTGCCGCCGCGCCCGCCGCCGGCGCCCAGCTGCGCTGGAGCGGCCCGTACTACTGGCGCTGCCGCTTCACCGCCGAAACCCTCGACTTCACCCGTTCCTTCTCGACCTTCCTCGAGGCCAAGAAGGTCGAGTTCAGGACCGTCAAGCCGATATGAGAACTGCCCTGTGGGAGTCCAGCGCCGGTGCGCTGGCCGCCTTGCTCAACTCCGGCGCGCCGCTGGAGAAGTGCGACCTCTACACCATCACCCTGGCCAGCGGCCAGGTGCTGCGCTGGACGAGCCGCGACGGCGCCGTCACCGGCAACGGCCTCACCTGGCAGCCCGGGCCCGGCATCACCCGCACGCGCTGCAAGTGGAGCATCGGCACCGAGGTCGACACCTTGTCCATCACGCTCTACACCGACGCCACGCGCCCCGTGCCCATTGCCGGCAAGCCGCTGCTGGCCTTCATCGCGGCGGGCGGCCTGGTCGGCGCCCGCGTGCAGCTGGACCGCGCCTTCTGGACCCTGGGCGACACGGCCCCCCGCGGCGCGCTGCTGTGGTTCAGCGGCGCGGTGGCCGACATCCCGCTGCTCACGCGCCGCGAAGCGCAGGTCAACGTCAAGAGCGATCTGCAGCTGCTCAACATCCAGGTGCCGCGCGAGGTCTACCAGGCCCAGTGCCTGCGCACCGTGTACGACAGCGAGTGCGGCCTCAACCGTGCCACCTTCCAGGCCGCCGGCGCGGCGACCGGTCCCAGCGTGCTTGGGCGCACGCGCTTCCAGAGCAACCTGGCCCAGGCGGCGGGCTACTTCGACCTGGGCACCATCACCTTCACCACCGGCAACAACGCCGGCGTCAGCCGCACCGTCAAGAGCCACCCGGGCGGGCTGGTGACGGTGCTCTCGCCGCTGCCGGCTGCCGTGGTGGCGGGTGACGCCTTCACCGTGGTGCCGGGCTGCGACGGCCTGCAGGCCACCTGCAGCGGCAAGTTCAACAACCTGAGCCGCTTCAAGGGCTACCCCTACGTGCCGCAACCGGAGACCGTGCTGTGAGCGCCGCCCCTGTCGCCGAGATCCGCGCCGCCATCGTGGCCGAGGCCCGCAGCTGGCTCGCCACGCCATATCACCACCACGCCCGCATCAAGGGTGTGGGTGTGGACTGCGCGCAGATCCTGCTCGCCGTCTATGCCGACGCGCTGGGCCTCGCCCCGTCGCTGGACGTGGGCCACTACAGCACGCAGTGGCATCTGCACCGCAGCGAGGAGCTGTATCTCGCCTGGCTGCAGCGCGCCGGCGCGCGCCAGGTCGAGCAGCCCGAGGCGGGCGACATCGCCATGTTCAAGTTCGGCCGCACCTTCAGCCACTCCGGCATCTGCACCGGCGGCGGCCTGGTGGTGCACGCCTACGCCGACACCACACAGCAGGTCATCGAGTCGGGCCTCCACGAGCAACCGCTCGCCGGCCGCGATGTGCAGTTCTGGAGCCTCATGTAATGGGCGGCAAAGCCATCAACACCAGCGCCACCAAGTTGGAGGCGCTCACCATTCAGAGCAGCTGCTACGGCGGCCCCATCGCCTGGCTGCGCGGCATGAACCGCGTGCCCGGCAACCTCATCTGGTACGGCGATTTCAAGGCCATCAGCCACACGCAGAAAGCGGGCGGCAAGGGCGGTGGCGGCAGCTCCACCACCTACAGCTACACCGCCAGCCTGGCCGTGGGCCTGTGCCACGGCCAGGTGGTGGACATCCCGCGCGTGTGGAAGGGCAAGTCCACCACGACGCTGGGCGCGCTGTCCCTCACGCTCAATGGCGGCGCGGTGGGACAGGCACAGTGGAGCGTGCTGGCCGGCCGAGGCAGCGAGACGCTCAACTACAGCGGTCTGGCCTTCGTGGGCGCCCGCGGCTACGACTTGGGCGACAGCGCCAGCATCGAGAACCATGCCTTCGAGGTGCGGCACAGCAGCGCCTACCAGGTCAGCCCCGCCACGCCAGACGTCAACCTCGGCACGGCCGCCTATGAGCTGCTGACCCACCCGACGCAGGGCGCCGCCTTCCCGGCGGCGCTGATCGGCGACTGGACGGCCTGGTACGACTACTGCAGCGCCTCGGGCCTGCTGGGCTCGCCGCTGCTCACTGCGCAGGTGGCCGCCGCCGAGGCACTGCAGACCATGGCCGACCTCACCAACGCCGCCATCTTCTGGAGCGAGGGCAAGCTCAAGGTCAAGCCCTACGGCGACGAGGCGCTCACCGGCAACGGCCGCACCTACACGCCCGACACCACGCCCGTCTACCAGCTCAACGACAGCTGCTACATCGCCCGCGATGGCGAGGCGCCGGTCAGCCTCGCGCTCAAGACGCCGGCGGACCGATACAACATCGTGAAGGTGCAGTACCTCGACCGCGCCAACGGCTACAACCCGGCCGTCGTCACCGCGCGGGACCTGACCGACATCTCCGTCAACGGCCCCCGGCCGATGGATCAGATCAGCGCCGACTGGATCTGCGAGGCCACCGTCGCCCGCCTGGTGGCTGAACTGCGCAAGCAGCGCGCGCTGCTGGTGCAGGGCGAGTACACCTTCAGCCTGCCGTGGCACTACGCGCTGCTGGAGGTGATGGACCTGGTCACCATCGCCGACAGCGTGCTCATGCTCGAAGACGTGCCGGCCCGCGTGGTGAGCATCGTGGAAGAGAGCGACGAAGAGCTCACCATCACCTGCGAGGACTACCCCGCCGGCGTGGCCAGCGCGCCGCGTTACCCCGCCCAGGCGCCGGCCGGCTATGCCCTCAATGCCAACGTCAGCCCCGGCAGCGCGCTGGCACCCCTCATCTTCGAGCTGCCGGGCGCGCTCACCGGTAGCGGCCTCGAGCTGGGCATTGCCACGGCCGGCGGCGACGCGAACTGGGGCGGCTGCCAGGTGTGGGTGAGCTATGACGGCACCACCTACAAGCAGCTGACCGAGCTGCGCCAGGCCAGCCGATACGGCGTGCTCACGGCCGACGGTGTCGATGCCGGCACGCTGGGGCTGACTGTCAATGCCGGCCAGCAGCTGCTGAGCGGCAGCGCGGCGGATGTGGCCAGCCTGGCCACGCTCACCTATCTCGCGCCCTTCGGCGGCGCACCGGGTGAGTACGTGGCCTACCAGGACGCCACACTCACCGGCCCTGGCGCCTACACGCTGAGCGGCGTGTCCCGCGGCGCCTACGGCACCACGCCCACGCTGCACGGCGCCGGCACGCCCTGGGTGCGCGTGGACGACGCCATCGCCCGCACCGGCGACCTCGACCCCGCGCTGGTGGGCAAGACGGTGTACGTCAAGCTGCTGAGCTTCAATGTCTTTGGGGCGGCCGTGCAGGGGCTGGCGGATGTGAGCCCTACGGCCTACGTCATCTCGGGCCGGCACCTGGTGCGCAAGGGCGCCACGCTGGCCATCAAGATCAACACCAGCGACTTCAGCGGTGCGCTGAACTACAACGAGTGCTACCTGCACGGCCGCAACAGCTCCGGCGCGCCCATCGACGCCCCCGGCACCGTGCTGGTCAACGGTGCGCCCGTGGCGGTGCCCAACGGCCTGCTGTACGGCAGCCGGGCCGGCTCTTGCTGGATCGTTTGGGACAGCTCGGGCGCTGGCTTCCCCATTGACGGCGGCCCGTCCAACTACCCCTATGTGGCTGCGCGCAAGACAGCCGGAGGCTGGCAGTACGACAACAACAATGGCTGGGCCGCCTTCACGCCATCGTCGGCGCATTACGTCATTGGCACGGTGGAGGCTGGCGGCCCCGACACCGGCTCACCCGGCACGCCGCCCGGCATCACCGCGGCCTCGATCTGGGCGGCGGCCAGCACGCTGGACGCGCTGGGCAGCCTGGCCGATGCCGGCTTTGCTGCGCAGTCCGCTGCGACTGCCGCGGCCGCCAGCGCCTCCACCGCGCTCAGTCAGCTGGCCACCATGCGCAGCAATGGTTATCTCGACGCCAGCGAGAAGCCCGCGATCATTCGTCAGTGGACTGCCATCGCCAACGAGAAGGCGGGCATCGTGGCGCAGGCCAATGCCCTGGGCATCGTGGCCGAGCGGGACGCCTACTCAGCGGCGGTGAGTGCGCTGGACGCCTACCTGTCGTCACTGTGGCCGGGCTGGAGCGACACCACCCAGGACACACCCATCACGCCGGCCATTGACCAAGCGAAGTGGCTGGATGTCTACAACACGCGCCAGGCGCTGCTCAACAAGATCGCGGCCGTGGCTGCCACGTTGGCCAGTTGGTCCGGCGTGTCCGGCGCAGGCAAGCCGCAGGACAACGCCACGAACGGCGCGACCTTCGGCATCAACATTTCCGGCCAGGCCAGCACCAGCGACATCGGTTCCACCGCGGTCACCGAGCTGGCCTCGTTCATTGGTTCGGCCTACTACAACAACACGGTCTGATATGGCGCTCCCCAGTGGCAATTTCAGCAGCCCCAACTCAGGCCAGCTGTTCGTGAACTTCAGCGGCAGCTTCACGGCCTACAACCCCGACTTCGGCAGTGGGGCCTCCGACATCCTCTGCAGGTGCGAGGTGTTCGATGAGACCGGCACCTTGCGCGGCAACGGCCTACTGAGCCGGCTCAATGGTGGCGTCACCCTGATCGTGGACTACCCCGGCGGCGGCGTGGTCTGGACGGCCTCCATCACGGAAGTCAACCACACCATCAAGGGCCCCGGCTGGGTGTCTTTGGTGGCCCGCATCAGCGCAAGGCTGGCGAAGCGATGAACACCACCTACAGCCTCTACAACACCGAATCGGGCGCCTTCACAGGCGCCCGAATTGTTTGTGAGCCCAGCCTGCTCGCGATCAACCCACCGCCGGCCGGCCATGCGTGGATGCAGGGCGCTCACAGCCCCTACACCGCCCGCGTGGAGCTGGTAGCCGGCGACAGGGGCTACCTGGTGCCCGAGGTGGTGGTGCAGGCGCCTGCACTGCCGCCCGAGACCGCCTGGGCCAGCTGGGTGTGGGACCCCGTGGCTGAGGAGCCACGGCCCGTGCCCAAGCTGCCTCTGCGGCAAGAGGGCGCCAAGCAGCCCCTGCTGGAGCGCCTGGCCGAGCTGGACAAGCTCGTGGCCCGCCCCGCCGGCGAGATCACCGAGGCCATGGCGCTGGGCGATGCCCCGCCGCCCGCGGCCGTGAACCGCCTGCGTGCCGTCAACGCCGACAAGGCCCTCGTTCGCACCCGCATGCGTGACATCGACGCCTGCACATCCATCGAGCAGCTCGAGCAGCTGCTCGCCACTCCCCTGACCCTGCAAACCCTGGAGGCCCTATGAAGACCATCGCCCGCGCCGCCGCCTGTCTGGCGGCTGTGACCCTGCTGCTCAGCGCCTGTGGCGGTGGCGGCAGCGACGAGGCCGCGCCGCCCGACCGTGGCGCGCACCCGCCCAGCTGCGCACCGTCGGCGCCCTCCTGCACCTGACGCGAGGCAGGGAGGCCCATGAACGAAACAGAGCAAGGCCTGACCCCGGCGCAGATAGCGGCGCGGCTCCAGGCCATTGATGACCGGCTGGACCGCGGCGCCGAAAAGATGGACCGCCTCGGCGACGAGCTCGAGCACAACAGCCGCACCACCCAAGAGGTGCGCGAGCTGCTCGACATGGCCAAGAGCGGCCTGCGCGTGCTGGGCTGGCTGGGCGTGGCCGGCAAGTGGCTTGGCAGTCTGGCCACGGCTGGCCTGGCCATCTATGGCCTGGTCTACGCGCTGACCCACGGCGGCCAGCTGCCACCCAAACCCTGAAAGGCCCCATGAACACCAAGAACCTCAAGGCCTACCTGCTCGCTCGCGCGCAGGAGGCATCCACCTGGCGCGGCGTCGTGCTGGTGCTCACCGCCGCCGGCATCGTCTTGCGGCCCGAGCTGCAGGAGCTCATCGTCACTGCGGGCCTCGGCCTGGCCGGGCTGGTGGGCGCAGCCTTCCCTGATGCCAAGAAGGGGGAGGGCGATCAATGATGCGCGCCACACTCACCCGAGGCCAGTCCACGCCCGAGGGTACTTTCGGCACGTTGGCCCTCGACGGCGGCCCTGTGCTGCACACCACCGAGCTGCCCTGGCGCGACAACGCCACCGGCGCCAGCTGCATCCCGCCGGGCGTGTACCGCTGCGAGATCGTCAACAGCCCCCGCTTCGGGCGCGTGTACGAGGTGCGGGATGTGCCCGGCCGCTCCAACATCCTGATCCACGCGGCCAACTTCGGCGGCGACCGCTCGCAGGGCTGGTACACCGAGCTGCAGGGCTGCATCGCGCCGGCGCGCAGCCTGGGCGTGCTGGCCAATCCGCAGGGCCACCCGCAGCGCTGTGGCATGTCCAGCCGCGCGGCGCTGGGCGATGTCATGGACTGGGCAGCCGGCCTGCCGTTCGAGCTCGAGGTGGTCGCGTGAGCCCCCTTGACGTGCTGCGCCTGGTGCCGGGCCACCACTGGGCCTACCTCGCCCTGGTTGCGGCCGTGGGCACGGCCGGGGTCGTGTTCGTGCATCACGAGCGGGCCATCGGCGCGGCCACCGCGCAGGCCCAGCTCGAGCACGAGCGCGCGGCCGTGGCCGCTGCGGGCGCCAGCGCCGCGGCCGCGGCCGCCACTGAATCACAGCGCCGCGAGGCGCGCATGCTGGAGATCGTCAATGCCACCCAACAGCTCGCGGTCCGCGTGGCCTCGGACTCTGCTGCTCTCGCTCGCGAGCGTGGCGATCTGCAGCTGCAGCTCGCCGACTATCGTGCCCGCGCCATCGCCGTCGATCCCGCCGCTCCCAACAGTTGCGCGGCAGCCCGCGCCGCCGTCGATCTGCTCGCCGACCTGTTCGGCCGCGCTAGCGACCGAGCAGCGCAGCTGGCGCGAGTCGCTGACGACCGGGGTGTTGCCGGCCAGGCCTGCGAGCGGGCCTACGACGCGCTGACGCCGCCGTAGCGCTTGCCGTCTTACTGAGATCCGGCTGACGGCCGCCGTTGCCTGGCGTATCGTCGCGGCCATGGAGTACGCAGACCCTCAGTGGCGCGAGCGCTGGCAGATCGACGAGAGCGATCTGGCGGACTGCCACGCGCTCCACGTTTGCGGCCTGGGCTTCAAGTTCGTCTACACCGAGGTGAGTGACGACGGCGACATGGGCTGGGTCACCACCATGCCGCCATGGTCTGCGGCGATCTCGGATTCCATGTTCGCGCAAATGGGCCCCGAGCCTCACGAGTGGTTCTTGAGCGTTCTGCGCAGCCAGGCGCTCGACCTCTGGCACGATCTGGGCTACTCCGATGATTCCCAGTTCAAGCGCCAGAGCTGACCGTGTGCAACCTCTACAACGTGTCGCCCAAGGGCGAGTTCTCCACCTACATAGCCCGCGAGGCGCCGCGGTGGATGGTGCCCGACTACGAGCTGGGCACGGTGGGCCCGTTCCAGCCGGGCGTCTACTTCCGCGCGGCCGGCGGTGACGTCGTCGGTGAGATTGGCCAGTGGGGCCTGATCCGCCCCGGCCAGCCCGAGCGCATCGACTACCTCCCCAGCAAGGTGCCCGGCAAGCGCGGCCGGCCGCGCAGCACCAACAACGCCCGCATCGAGACCGCGGCCACCCGGCCCACCTTCAAGGCCGCATGGGCCGCTGGCCAGCGCTGCCTGGTGCCGGCCGCCTGGTATCAAGAGCCCAACTGGGAGACGGGCAAGAACATCTGGTGGCAGCTCAAGCGCGCCGACGGCTTGCCCTGGATGCTGGCCGGCCTGTGGTCGCACTGGACGGACCCCGCCACCGGCGAGATCGTGCCCAGCTTCACGATGCTCACCACCAACTGCGACACCCACCCGCTGCTCAACCGCCTGCACAAGCCAGACCCCGACCTGCCGCCTGACGCGCAGGACAAACGCTCGCTGGCCCACATCGAGGCTGCGCACTGGGAGCAATGGCTGTGCGGCACGGCGGCCGAGTGCCTGGAGCTGGTCAAGCCGCCACCGGTCGAGGCTTTCGACCCTGCTGTGACCGCCCGCACCGACGATGCCCTGGCGGCACTCGGCCGCCAGAGGTAGATGTCAGTAGAGCGCTGTCAACAATGAAAAAAGCCCGCTGCAAGCGGGCTTTCTAGCAGAGCGTTACCGCTCACTTCTTCCAGTTGAACGTGTCAGCGAGGAAGGCGCCCAGGCGGTCCTTCGCGTCCTCCGTCCATTTGTTGGCCATGGCATCGCAGGGAGCTTCTGCCGACAGCTCACCTCTGGCCACCGCAGCTTGCAGTTCGGCCTTGTCGTTCGCTGCGAGATCACTGACCTTGAACGGAACACTCCCACCCATTGCAGCAGCGCGGTCCATGATGTTTCCCCTTTCCATGATGGCTCTATCGATGTCTTCGATGCGATACGGCGCGAAGACGTGCGTACCCAAGTTGTTTTCGCGAGTTGAGCAGCAGAAGTGCTTTACATCGCCTCCCGTCGCCGGATCAAGAGCGGTGGCCGAAGTCACCGCCATTCGTGCGTTTCGGTTGGTCTTCCAGCAGCGCTGAGCATGCAATGCTCCGCTGCCGGCAAAGACCGCTCCTTCAAAACTGATCGACAAACCTTCAGACAACTTGACCGTTTTGCTGGGGATGTCGATACCAGCAACACAGATCCCATCAACTGGTGGCATGCCTGAACTGTCCGTGGGGCCGGTGCGGATCCAATCCTTCCAGCTCTGGATCAGTCGCCCGTTCCCTGCGAACATGAAAGCTCTGTCCTTGTACACCTCAATCTTTTCAAGTGCTGTGTCGTCGATGTAAAGGAGGTAGCGACCCCAGGTCATCGACCACCTCGAGTCCGTCGCGACATGACCCGCAGCACTGTCGAAAACATTCGTTGTCAAGTTCTTCCCTTCGGCCTTCGGCCTTGTCTTTTTAAAGTCGGCGCATTCTGCACCGTCAATCCGCAAATCTGCAGAGCAAAAAAGACTGTTTTGCCTAACGCTGCTCAAATTTGCGCCGTCAGCAGGTGTAAGCAATTGTCATACCTTGTCGTCGCTCCCCTCTAGGGCAGTGCTCTCGGCGGTTCGCAGTGTAAAAAACGTCGACAACGCAGCTGACTGCTAGCGCTGCTATCCCTACAACGCCAAGACGGGCCGGCAAAACCACGCCTGCCGCACCTTGCGCCAGTAGTCGTCTGGCGCTGGGGCTGACTGCATGCCGTACAGCAGCAGCCCCTTTTCATCCAGCCGGCGCATGTAGACCCTGCTCAGGCCGTCGAGCATGGGCGGGGCGCCCACGCTGACGCTGTGATACAGCCCGGCGTGGAGCGAGCACTCCTCTTCCACGGTGTAGTGGCCCATGCGCAGCCACCCACGGTGGGGGCCGTCTACCTGGTCAGGCGGCAGCTTCACCCCATCCTGTCGCAAAACAAAAACATCGACGAGCACTGTTTATTTATACAGTGTCGCCTCGGTGGATTGCAACTCGGCCACGTCTTGCGCGACCCATCGGCCAGCCTTGTCGATGCGCAGCGTCCGCGTCACGCCGCCCTTGGCTCGCAGCACGACGTCGGTGACGTCGTCCGGGTCCTCGCCAGGCCGCAGGCCGCTGGCGTACACGGCGATGCGCTCGAAGGTGTCCACCACCAGCTGGCGAGCCTGCAGTCGCGCGTCGACGTCCAGCGCCAGCACGCCGGTGGCGAGCTCGCGCCATTTGGCATCCGCGCCGGCCATGTCTGACCTGGCCGCGCTGGCCAGCCCGCGCTCAGCAGCCGCGATCTCAGCCGCGACCGTGAGCTGCTCCGCCTCGAGCTCGCGCGCCAGGCGCACGAACGTCGCCGGCGCCGCGCCATCGTCGGCGGCCAGCATGGCGGCCGTCACGCGCTCCAGCTTCGTCGAGATCTCGGCCGCCTGGCCGCGCAGCTTGGCCAGCTCCGCGCGCAGCGGCTTGTCGCGGTCTGACCCATAGAGCGCGCGCAGGTTGAGCATGTCGCTGCAGTAGTCCATCAGCGCCGCCTCGATGGGCGCCACGCTGCGGCTCTTGGGGTAGGCGCAGCGGCCGCTGGCGTACTGCTGGCCCGCGCAGAGCAGGCGCCGGTAGCCGGGTTTGAGCTTGTCGCCGCGCTTCTTGATCTTGCCGAACAGGTTTTGCCCGCTCATGGCGCAGCCACAGTAGCCGCAGTAGGTCACGCCAATGCCCGTCAGCACGTGCGGCACGTCGCCGGCGCCAGTGCGGCCGCCACGGCGCGGGCGCCCCGTGCGGGCCGCCTGCAGGTCGGCCCATTCCTCCGGCGAGATCAGGGCAGGGTAGTAGCCCTGCAGCTCGAAGTCCTCACCACCCACCGTGAGGCGCTTCACGCCGATGAGCGCCGGGTTCGTGAGCAGCTTGTAAAGGCTCGTGGAGCTGCCGGACGCCGGCGCCATGTTCAGGGCGGCCAGGCGGTCGACGATGCGCTTGCCACTGTGCCCGGCCAGGTAGAGGCGCACCGCCTCACGCACGGCCGCGGCGCGCGCCTCTTCCAGCGCCCATCCAGCTTCGGTTTCCACCACCCAGGCGGGGTCCTTGCCGTTCCTCAGCTTGCCGCGCCAGGTGCCTGCCTGCCAGGCGCGGCAGGCCTTGACGATGGCGGCCGTGACCCGCTTGCTCTTGGTGTCGCTCTCCTCGTGGGCGCGGATCATCACCAGCAGGCTGTAGACCAGGTCCATCGGGTTGGCCTTCAGCGCGGCCCGACTGTAGGCCTTGCCGTCGCTCGCGGTGACGACGGTAATGCCGGCGTTCACGATCTGCGCGAGCTGGGCCTGCGCTTGAATCGGCTCGGCGCGCGACAATCGGTCCAACGCCTCCACCACCAGCACCGAGCCCTCGGGCACCTGGCCGCCCTCCACAGCGGCCAGAAACACGCCCAGCGCGCCCGTCTTGACGTGGCGCTGGTGGTAAGCGGACAGACCCTCGTCGCGCAGCGTCAGCGACTCATCGAGCTGCAGCCCATGCTCAGCGGCCCATTTGGCCGCGTAGGCCGCTTGACGCTCGCTGCTGTGCCCGGCTGCCTGCCGAGGGTCGGAAAACCGAAGATAGCTATAGACCAGACCTGCCATGACCACCGCCCTTGATGCCCCCGACAGCACCCTGCCGACGAAGCGCGCGCCGAGTATAGGATTCGTATCGCTCGGGTGCCCCAAGGCGCTGACCGACAGCGAGCTGATCCTGACCCAGCTGCGCGCCGAGGGCTACGAGACCTCCAAGACCTTTGCCGGCGCCGACCTGGTGATCGTCAACACCTGCGGCTTCATCGACGATGCGGTGAAGGAGAGCCTGGACACGATTGGCGAGGCATTGGCCGAGAACGGCAAGGTCATCGTGACCGGCTGCCTGGGTGCCAAGGCGGGGGCCGCCAGCGCGGATGCCGGCAGCCTGGTGCGCGAGATCCATCCCAGCGTGCTGGCCGTGACCGGCCCGCACGCCACGCAGGAGGTGATGGATGCGGTCCACACCCATGTGCCCAAGCCGCATGACCCCTTCGTGGATCTGGTGCCGGCCTACGGCATCAAGCTCACGCCCAAGCACTACGCCTATCTGAAGATCAGCGAGGGCTGCAATCACCGCTGCTCCTTCTGCATCATCCCCAGCATGCGCGGCGATCTCGTGTCCCGCCCCATCGGCGATGTGCTGAACGAGGCCCGGGCGCTGTTCGAGAGCGGCGTGAAGGAACTGCTGGTGATCAGCCAGGACACCTCGGCCTATGGCGTGGACGTGAAGTACCGCACCGGCTTCTGGGACGGCAAGCCGGTCAAGACCAAGATGCTGGACCTGGTGGCCCAGCTGGGCGAACTGGCCAAGCCTTTCGGCGCCTGGGTGCGCCTGCATTACGTCTACCCCTATCCGCATGTGGACGAGGTGCTGCCGCTGATGGCCGAGGGCCTGGTGCTGCCTTATCTGGACGTGCCCTTCCAGCATGCCCACCCGGACGTGCTCAAGCGCATGAAGCGCCCGGCCAACGGCGAGAAGAACATGGAGCGCATCCTGCGCTGGCGCGAGGCCTGCCCGGAGCTGGTGATCCGCTCGACCTTCATCGCCGGCTTCCCCGGCGAGACTGAAGGAGAGTTCCAGTACCTGCTGGACTTCATGCAGGAGGCGCAGATCGACCGTGCCGGCTGCTTCGCCTATTCGCCGGTCACCGGCGCCAGCGCCAACGACATCCCCGGCGCCTTGCCCGATGAGGTGCGCGAGGAGCGCCGTGCGCGCTTCATGGCGGTGGCGGAGGCTGTGTCGGCCGCCAAGCTGCAGCGCCGCGTGGGCCAGACGCTGCAGGTGCTGGTGGACTCTGCGCCGGCGCTGGGTCGCAAGGGTGGGACGGCACGCACCTACGCCGACGCGCCCGAGATCGACGGCATCGTGAAGATCCTGCCGCCTGAGAAGGCCAGCAAGACCATGAAGGTGGGCGAGTTCGCGCGCGTGCGCATCATCGCCGCCGACGGCCATGACCTGATCGGGAGCCTCGTGTAATGAGCAAACGCGGCCCGGCCACGACGCTGATCCATCACCCCTACCAGCCGCCCGAGGGCTGGGCCGCGATGCCGGTGCCGGTGGCCAAGGCCTCCACCGTGCTGTTCAAGAGCACGGCGGACCTGCACCAGCCGCGCTTGCGCGATGGCCAGAGCTACCGCTACGGCCTGCACGGCACGCCCACCAGCTACACGCTGGCCGCGCGGCTGGCGACGCTGGAGGGCGCCCAGCACTGCCTGCTGGTGCCCAGCGGCCTGGCCGCGGTGACGCTGACCTCGCTGGCTCTGCTGCGCCCCGGTGACGAAGTGCTGGTGCCGGACAACGTCTACGGCCAGAACCGTTATCTGAGCGAATCCTGGCTGCCGCAGTGGGGCGTCACGCACCGTTTCTACGACCCGCTGATGGTGCCCGAGCTGCGCGACAACACCAAGCTGGTGTGGCTGGAGGCGGCCGGCTCCATCACGCTGGAGTTCCCCGATCTGCTGGGCACGCTGGCGGCCTGCCGTGCCCGCGGCGTGCTGACCGCGCTGGACAACACCTGGGGGGCGGGTCTTGCGTTCAACGGCTTCGAGCCGGCGCCGGCCACGCATCCCGGCCTGGGGGCCGACATCGTGGTGCAGGCGCTGACCAAATACCCCAGCGGCGGCGCGGACGTGCTGATGGGCTCGGTCTGCACCCGTGATCAGGCGCTGCACGACCGGCTGAACTACGCCCACGAGCACCTGGGCTACGGCCTGGGTCAGAACGACGTGGAGCTGGTGCTGCGTGGTCTGCCCACGATGGCGCTGCGCTATGCCGCGCAGGATCGCGTCACCCGCGAGCTCGCCAGCTGGATGACCGGCCGGCCCGAGGTGGCGCGGGTCTTCCACCCGGCGTTGGCGGGCTCGCCGGGCCATGAGTTCTGGCTGCAGGTGGGCGACACGCCGGGGCAGTCCGGTGCGGCCTGCCTGTTTTCGGTGGCCTTCCAGCCGCACTACAGCGCCCGTCGGGTCGATGCCTTCGTGGACGCGCTGCAGCTGTTCGGCATCGGCTATTCGTGGGCCGGTCCCATGAGCCTGGCCGTGCCCTACAACATGAGCCGCAGCCGCAACCTGGGCCTGCCCTTCGAGGGCCACACGCTGGTGCGCTTCGCGATCGGGCTGGAGGACGGCGCGGATCTGCGCGCCGACATAGCGCAGGCGCTGTCAGCTCTTGTTTGACACCTTGTGTCGCATGAGCTGACCCTTCTCGCGCTCCCAGTCACGCTTCTTCTCGGTCTCGCGCTTGTCATGCTGGGCCTTGCCCTTGGCCAGCGCGATGTCGGCCTTTACGCGGCCGCCCTTGTAGTGCAGGTTCAGCGGCACCAGCGTGAAGCCGCGCTGCTCGACCTTGCCCACCAGGCGCTTGATCTCGGCCTTGTGCATCAGCAGCTTCTTGGTGCGGTCGGCCTCGGGCGTCACATGGGTCGAGGCGCTGCGCAGCGCGTTGATGCGGCAGCCGATGAGGAACAGCTCGCCGTCCTTGATCAGCACATAGCCGTCGGTCAGTTGCACCTGGCCGGCGCGTATGGCCTTGATCTCCCAGCCCGACAGCACGACGCCGGCCTCGAATTGCTCTTCGATGTGGTAGTCGTAACGGGCGCGGCGGTTCTCTGCGATGGACATGGGTGGGCATCTGGGGCCATGGGCCCTTCTTACAATCCGTGGATTCTATGAAGCAGGTCAAAAAGTCCGTTCTGCTCTGGTACACGCCGCGCGAGATCTACGATCTGGTCACTGCGGTCGAGCGTTACCCGGAGTTTCTGCCGTGGTGCAGCAAGGTCGATGTGCTGGAGCGCGAGGGCGAGCAGGTGACGGCGCGGCTGTCGCTGGCCTACGCCGGCGTGCGGCATGCGTTCACCACCCGCAATCTCAACGAAGAGGGGCGCAGCGTCACCATGGAGTTGCTGGATGGCCCGTTCTCGCACCTGAACGGCGTGTGGCAGTTCCAGCCGCTGAACCGCCCCGGCACCACCGGCGAACCCCAGGCCTGCAAGATCCAGTTCGAGCTCAGCTACGCGTTCAGCAGCAAGGCGCTGGAGGCGGTGGTCAGCCCGGTGTTCGACCGCATCGCCAACACCTTCGTCGACAGCTTCGTGCAGCGGGCCGAGAGCCTCTATGGTCCGCGTTGAGCTGGTCTGGTCGCCGCGGGCCGGCGACGTGCAGCACCGCTGGCTGACGCTGGAGGAGGGTGCGACGCTGGAATCGGCGCTGCGGGGCTGCGTGGACTTCATGGCTGCGCAACACCTGCCCCTAGAGCAGCTGCGCCTGGGCGTTTGGGGGCGGGTGAGGCCGCTGGACACGCCGCTGCGCGAGCGCGACCGCATCGAGGTCTACCGGCCGCTGACCGTGGACCCCAAGGAGGCGCGGCGTCAGCGCTATGCCAAGCGGGGCGAGCGCATCGTGTCGCGCCACCGCCCCAGGCACGCGGGCTGAGCCGGCTCAGCGGCACTCCGAGGTCAGCAGCTGGCGCGTGCGCTCCAGCTCGGCCTGGCGCTGCGAGTCATCCAGGAACACGCGCTCACCTTGTTCGTTGGTGCGGGTCAGGCGTATGCCGCTTTGCAGGTCGCGCATGCTGGCCTGGGCGCGGGCGCAGTTGTCGCGCCGCTGGGCGGCCAGGCGCTGCTCTTCTTCCTTCTGGCGAGCCGCTTGTTGCTTTTGCTGCTGCTGTTCGCGCGCCGCGGCGTCCTGCTCGGCCTTGCTGGGGCCGCTGGCGACGCGTGCCGGGGCCGATGCGGCCGCGCTGGCGCCACTGCCGGGCGGTGCCACGACGATGAGGCGCGTGGCCGAGGCCGGGCGTTGCAGGATGTCCTTTTCCGGCGTGCCCGCAGGCGGCGGCAGGTCGCTGTACTGCAGGTTGCCGCGGGCGTCGCGCCACTTCCACTGCGCGTGGGCCGTGCCCACCAGGGCGCAGGTCAACAGGGCGGCGAACAGGGCTTTGCGTTGCATGCGGTCAGTGTAGTGCCGGCGACCTCCCTATAATGCCGCTTTGCGTCTGGAGCTTTCCTCATGCGCCTCCTCGGCAAAGCGCTGACCTTCGACGATGTGTTGCTGGTCCCCGCCTTCTCTCAGGTGTTGCCCCGCGACACCAGCCTTGCGACCCGTCTGTCGCGCAACATTCCCCTGAACCTGCCCCTGGTGTCCGCCGCGATGGACACCGTGACCGAAGCGCGTCTGGCCATCGCCATCGCGCAGGAGGGTGGCATAGGCATCGTGCACAAGAATCTGAGCGCCGAGGCCCAGGCCCGCGAGGTCGCCCGGGTCAAGCGCTATGAATCCGGTGTGGTGCGCGAGCCGCTGACCATCAGCCCCGACGCCCCCGTGCGCGATGCGGTTGAGCTGACCCGCCTGCATGGCTTCTCGGGCTTCCCGGTGGTTGAGGGCAAGCGCGTGGTGGGCATCGTCACCGGCCGCGACCTGCGCTTCGAGACCCGCATGGACGCCAAGGTCCGCGAGATCATGACGCCGGCCGCCAAGCTGATCACGGTCAAGGAAGGCGCGTCGCTGGAAGAGGCCAAGGAACTGATGCACCAGCACAAGCTGGAGCGCGTGGTCGTCGTCAACGACGCCTTCGAGCTGCGCGGCCTGATGACGGTCAAGGACATCACCAAGCAGACCAGCTTCCCCAACGCGGCGCGTGACTCCCACGGCGGCCTGCGCGTGGGCGCGGCGGTGGGCTTCGGTGAAGACACCGAGCTGCGCGTCGAGCTGCTGGTCAAGGCTGGCGTGGATGCCATCATCGTGGACACGGCCCACGGCCACAGCGCCGGCGTGCTGGAGCGCGTGCGCTGGGTGAAGAAGAACTTCCCCAACGTGGACGTGATCGGCGGCAACATCGCCACCGGTGCGGCCGCGCTGGCGCTGGTGGAAGCCGGCGCCGACGGCGTCAAGGTCGGCATCGGCCCCGGCTCCATCTGCACGACCCGCATCGTCGCGGGCGTGGGCGTGCCGCAGATCACCGCGATCGACAATGTGGTCACGGCGCTCAAGGGGACGGGCGTGCCGGTCATCGCCGACGGCGGCATCCGCTACTCGGGCGACGTGGCCAAGGCCATCGCCGCCGGCGCCGATACCGTGATGATGGGCGGTGCCTTCGCCGGCACCGAGGAAGCTCCGGGCGAGACCATCCTCTACCAGGGCCGTACCTTCAAGAGCTATCGCGGCATGGGCTCCATGGGCGCGATGGCCAAGGGCAGTGCGGACCGCTACTTCCAGGCCGAGACGGGCAACAACCCCAACACCTCCAAGCTGGTGCCGGAAGGCATCGAGGGCCAGGTGCCCTACAAGGGCTCGGTGGTGCAGGTCATCTTCCAGATGGCCGGCGGCCTGAAGGCGTCCATGCACTACTGCGGCTGCGCCAGCATCGCGGACATGCAGAACAAGGCCGAGTTCGTCGAGATCACCACGGCGGGCATGCGCGAAAGCCATGTGCACGACGTGCAGATCACCAAGGAAGCGCCGAACTACCGAAGCGAATGAGCTGCTGAAGCTCGAACGGGGCGACTGCGGTTCGCCCCGTTTTGTTTTCCGAGAACGAGATGACCGAGACAAGCGCTGCGAGCCCCGCCAAACGCAGCCCGGCGATGGGCTTCATCATGGTGACCGTGCTGATCGACATGATCAGCATCGGTCTCATCGTGCCGGTGCTGCCCCACATCGTGGGCCTGTTCACCTCGGGCAACGATGCCCAGACCCAGGGCTTCCTGGCCTTGTCGTTGGCCTTCGGCATCGCGAACTTCATAGGCTCGCCGGTGCTGGGCGCGCTGTCCGACCGCTTCGGCCGCCGCCCGGTGCTGCTGCTGGGCTTTGCCGGCCTCGCGCTCAGCTTCTTCGTGACAGCGAACGCGCCCGCGCTGTGGGTGCTGGTGGTGGTGCGGCTGTTCTCGGGTGCGATGCAGTCCAACATTGCGATCGCCAATGCCTACGTGGCCGACATCACGGCCGGCGCGGATCGCGCGCGGCGCTTCGGCCAGCTGGGGGCGATGTTCGGCCTGGGCTTCATGCTGGGGCCGGTCATAGGCGGCCTGCTGGGCGACATCAATGTGCGTCTGCCGTTCTACGTGGCCGGCTGCCTGGCCGTGGTGAACTGGCTCTACGGCTTCTTCGTGTTGCCGGAGTCCCTGCCGCCCGAGAAACGCCGGCCGCTGGAGCTGCGCAAGATGAACCCGGTGGCCGCACTGCAGGGGCTGGCCGCGCTCAAGGGCGTGGGCCCGCTGGTCATCGTGCTGGCGCTGTCCTCGCTGGCGCAGTTCATGCTGCACACCAGCTGGGTGCTCTACACCAAGTTCAAGTTCGGCTGGGGGCCGGGCCAGGTCGGCTGGTCGCTGCTGGCGGTGGGCGTGGTGTCGGTCATCAGCCAGGGCGTGCTGCTGCGCCCCATGCTCAAGCGCTTCCCGGCGCATCAGCTGGCGCTGCTGGGCATGAGCTCCGGCAGCCTGGCCTACCTGGGCTTCGGCCTGGTGAGCCAGGGCTGGATGATGTATGTCGTCATCGGCGCCAACCTGTTCGGCGGCGTGGCGGCCGCCGCGATGCAGAGCATCATCTCCAATGCGGCCGACGCCAGCCAGCAGGGCCGCACCATGGGTGCGGTGTCCTCGCTGAACAGCCTGATGGCGGTGCTCGCGCCCATCATTGCGCTGGAGCTGCTGCGCTGGGTCTCGCACCGCCCGCCGGGCGATCTGCTGATCGGCCTGCCTTTCTTCACCTGTGCCGCGCTGCAGGCGCTGGCCATGCTCATCACGCTGCGCTTCTTCCGCCGGCATCCCGCGGCCCAGACCGCCTGAAAGACCGCCATGCAACACGACAAGGTCCTCATCCTCGATTTCGGTTCCCAGGTCACCCAGCTGATCGCCCGCCGCGTGCGCGAGGCTGCGGTGTATTGCGAGATCCATCCCAACGACGTGTCGGACGAGTTCATCAAGTCCTTCGCGCCCAAGGCCATCATCCTGAGCGGCAGCCATGCGTCCACCTATGAGGACCATGAGCTGCGTGCGCCGCAGGCGGTCTGGGATGCCGGCGTGCCGGTGCTGGGCATCTGCTACGGCATGCAGACCATGGCCGTGCAACTGGGCGGCAAGGTCGAGTGGAGCGACCACCGCGAATTCGGCTACGCCGAGGTGCGCGCCCATGGCCACACGGCGTTGCTGAAGGGCATCCAGGACTTCGCCACCGCCGAGGGCCACGGCATGCTCAAGGTCTGGATGAGCCATGGCGACAAGGTCACCGCGCTGCCGCCGGGCTTCAAGCTGATGGCCTCGACGCCCAGCTGCCCCATCGCCGGCATGGCCAACGAGGACAAGGGTTATTACGCATTCCAGTTCCACCCCGAGGTCACGCACACGCTGCAGGGCCAGGCGATGCTGACGCGCTTCGTGCGCGAGATCGCCGGCTGCAAGGGCGACTGGATCATGGGCGATTACATCGAGGAGGCGGTGCAGAAGATCCGTGAGCAGGTGGGGGATGAAGAGGTCATCCTGGGCCTGTCCGGCGGCGTGGACTCCTCGGTGGCTGCTGCGCTGATCCACCGCGCCATCGGCGACCAGCTCACCTGCGTGTTCGTGGACCACGGCCTGCTGCGCCTGAACGAGGGCGACATGGTCATGGACATGTTCGCGGGCAAGCTGCATGCCAAGGTGATTCGCGTGGACGCCAGCGAACTCTTCCTGGGCCAGCTGGCCGGCGTGACCGACCCCGAGAAGAAACGCAAGATCATCGGCGGCCTGTTCGTCGACGTGTTCAAGGCCGAGGCCGAGAAGCTCAAGGCCTCGGGCCAGGGCCACAAGGGCGCGACCTTTCTGGCCCAGGGCACCATCTACCCGGATGTGGTGGAGAGCGGCGGCACCAAGACCAAGAAAGCCACGACGATCAAGAGCCATCACAACGTCGGTGGTCTGCCCGAGCAACTGGGCCTGAAGCTGCTGGAGCCACTGCGCGAGCTGTTCAAGGACGAGGTGCGCGCGCTGGGCGTGGCCCTGGGCCTGCCGCCCGACATGGTCTACCGCCATCCCTTCCCGGGCCCGGGCCTTGGCGTGCGCATCCTGGGCGAGGTGAAGAAGGAGTACGCCGACCTGCTGCGCCGTGCCGACGCCATCTTCATCGAGGAGCTGCGCAACACCCGGGACGAAGCCACCGGCAAGACCTGGTACGAGCTGACCAGTCAGGCCTTCACCGTCTTCCTGCCGGTGAAGAGCGTGGGCGTGATGGGCGACGGCCGCACCTATGACTACGTGGTGGCGCTGCGCGCGGTGCAGACCAGCGACTTCATGACCGCCGACTGGGCCGAGTTGCCCTACAGCCTGCTCAAGCGCACCTCGGGCCGCATCATCAACGAGGTGCGCGGCATCAACCGCGTGACCTACGACGTGAGCTCCAAGCCGCCCGCAACCATCGAGTGGGAGTGAGCGTGCCTGCCGGGCGCGCGGGCGTGGTGACTGCTGCGCCTCGCCCGGCCTGCGTCGCCCCAGCGCCCCGGGAGGGGCGTGAAGGTGCGACTTTCGTCGTGATCCCCGCCATCGAGACACAATGCGCGCCATGCGTCGCTGGCTGACCCTGGTTCTGCTGTTCGTGCTGCCCCTGCAATTCGCCTGGGCGGCCGCGGCCGTCTATTGCCAGCACGAGCGCGCGCCCAGCTCGACGCATGTCGGTCACCACACCCATGAGCACAAGGCGGCGGAGGGGGCCTCCAAGGTCTCGGACGCGCATGAAGCCCAGGTGGCCAAACCGGGCAAGCTGGCGGCCGACAACGACTGCGGCTATTGCCATCTGAGCTTTGCCAAGCCGCTGGTGCCGCTGGGCTTGCAGTTCCACACCGGTGCGACCCTCAGGCTGGACAGCCCACCCGGGCCGAACTTCGGCTCCCGCGGACCGGACCTGCTCGACCGCCCCAACTGGCGCATCGCCTGATTCGGCGAGCGCAGGCCTTTCCCGACTCAATGTCCTCGCGGCGCTGACCGCGCTGCTCTCGCCGAATTCTTCGAGTTGTTTCCGCAACCCTGGAGTTTTCGATGCGCAGATTTCTCGTGCCGCTGGCATGCGCGGCACTCACTTCATCGCTTGCACGGGCGCAGACGCCCGTGCCCCCTGTCGGCCCCGCGCCGGCCCATGACCAGACCGCGCCCCGGGTTCAGGCCCTGACGCTGGAGCGCGCGGTGCAGACCGCGCTGCAGCGCAACCCGCAGCTGCGGGTCGCCACCGCCGAGCTGGAGGCCAGCGCCGGTGCCGTGCGGCAGGCGGATCTCGCGCCCAACCCGGTGCTGGGGCTGGAGCAGGAGGACACCCGCGCCGGCACCCGCACGACGACCGCGCAGATCAGCCAGACGCTGGAGCTGGGCGGCAAGCGCGCTGCGCGCGTGATGCTGGCGCAGCGCGCCCAGGACCTCGCGGCGCTGGATCTGCTCACCCGCCGGGGCGAGCTACGCGCGCTGACGGTGCAGGCCTTCTTCGATGCGCTGACGGCGCAGGAGCGGGTCCAGGTGGCCGAGGAGTCGCTGCGCATCGCCGGCACGGGCGTGGACGCAGCCGCGCGCCGGGTGACGGCTGGCAAGGTGTCGCCCACCGAGGAAACGCGCGCGCGGGTGGCGCAGTCCGGCGCGCGCATCGAGCTGCGGCAGGCCGAGGCCGAGCGCTCGGCCGCGCTGCGGGTGCTGGCCGCGCTGATGGACGCGCCGGACGGCAGTCTTCAGCGGCTGGACGGCGACGTCGACCTGCTGCCGGTGGTGCCGTCGGCGGCCGACATCGCGGCGCGGCTGGAGGACGCGCCCAGCGTGCGCCGCGCACGCCTGCAGGTGCAGCAGGCCGAGGCCGGCTACCTGCTGGCCAGGCGCCAGGCCGTGCCCGACGTGACCGTGGGCCTGGGCGCCAAGCGTGCCCAGGAGCTGGGACGCACCCAGGCCGTCCTCACGGTCTCGGTGCCGCTGCCGTTCTTTGATCGCCACCAGGGCGCGCAGCTTGAAGCGCTGCGCAAGCGCGATGCGGCGCAGGCCAGTGCCGAGGCGGAGGTGCTGCGTCTGCGTTCGGAAGTGCTGCAACTGGCGGACTGGCTGCAGGCGCGCAAGGACGAGGTGGAGATCCTGCGCCGCGAGCTGCTGCCGGGCGCCCGCAGCGCTTACGAGGCGGCGCGTATCGGCTTTGAGCTGGGCAAGTTCAGCTTCCTGGACGCGCTCGACGCCCAGCGCACCTGGCTGCAGGTGCGCGGCCAGTACTTCGCCGCGGTGGCCCAGGTCCACCGCCATGCCGCCGAGATCGAGCGTCTGCTCGGCCCCGTCGAACGCCCGTGACGGCCCACCAGCTTCAGAGAACGACATGAGCAACTCACATCACATCGTCGACCGGCTGCGTGCCAGCGTCGGCCACAAGCAACTGATCGCCATCGTCACCGTGCTGCTGCTGGGCGGCCTGGGGGCGGGCGCCATCCTGCGCCTGGGCGGCGCTGCCGGGAGCCCGGCCGAACAGGGCCACGGCGAGGCCGCAGGCCATGGCGACGAGGAGCCCCACGACCAGGGTGGCGCACATCCGGGTGCGCAGAAGCCGCTCGATGCGGCGCACACCGGCGGCACCGTGGCGATGACGGCCGAGCAGATCCAGGCCGCCGGGGTGTCCATTGAGACCGCCGGCCCAGCCACGCTGCGGAGCTTGCTGCAACTGCCCGGCGAAATCGCCTTCAACGACGACCGCACCGCCCATGTCGTGCCGCGCGTCGCTGGCGTCGTGGAGGCCGTGCCGGTGTCGCTCGGCCAGCAGGTCAGCCGGGGCCAGGTGCTGGCCGTCATCAGCAGCAGCGCTGTGTCGGACCAGCGCGCCGAGCTGCAGGCCGCGCAGAAGCGCCTGCAACTCGCCCGCACCACCTATGCGCGCGAGCAGCAGCTGTTCGAGCAGCGCATCTCGCCGCAGCAGGACGTGCTGCAGGCCGAGCAGGCGCTGCGCGAGGCCGAGATCGCGGTGACCAACGCGCGCCAGAAGCTGCAGGCACTGGGCGCCGCCGTCGAATCGCCGGCACTGAGCCGCTACGAGCTGCGTGCGCCGTTCAGCGGCGTCATCGTCGAGAAGCACATTGCGCTGGGTGAGCAGGTGCGGGAGGACGCCAATGTGTTCACGGTGTCCGACCTGAACTCCGTATGGGCCCAAGTCAGCGTGCCGGCGCGCGAGCTGCCCCGGCTGCGGCTGGGCGAGCGCGTCACCATCAAGTCCACGGCCTTCGAGCAGACGGCCGTGGGCCAGGTGGCCTACGTGGGCGCGCTGATCGGCGAGCAGACGCGCACGGCGCAGGCGCGCGTCGTTGTCGACAACCCGAACGGTGCCTGGCGTCCGGGCCTGTTCGTCAACGTGGAGCTGGCATCCGGCGAGTCGAGCGCTGCGGTGACCGTGCGGGCGGACGCCGTGCAGACGCTGGAGGGCCGGCCGGTCGTCTTCGTGCGTACAGCCACCGGTTTCGCGCCGGCCCTGGTGGAGCTGGGTCGCAGCGATGGCCGGCGTGTGGAGGTGAGGTCCGGCCTGAAGGCCGGCGCATCCTACGCGGCCGGCGGGAGCTTCGTCATCAAGTCCGAAGCCGGCAAGGCCTCGGCCAGCCACGAGCACTGAGCGGGAGCGGCCCCATGTTTGAACGCATCATCCGCTTCGCCATCGAGCACCGATGGCTGGTGCTGCTGGCCTCGCTGGCCATGGCGGTGCTGGGCGTCTTCAGCGTCCAGAAGCTGCCCATAGACGCCGTGCCTGACATCACCAATGTCCAGGTCCAGATCAACGCCAAGGCACCAGGCTACTCGCCGCTGGAGACCGAACAGCGCGTGAGTTATCCGCTCGAGACCGTCATGGCCGGCCTGCCCGGGCTGGAGCAGACGCGCTCGCTGTCGCGCTACGGCCTGTCGCAGGTCACCGTCATCTTCAAGGACGGCACCGACCTCTACTTCGCGCGCCAGCTGGTCAACGAGCGCATCCAGAGCGCCCGCAGCCAGCTGCCGGCGGGCGTGGAGGCCGAGATCGGGCCCATCTCCTCGGGCCTGGGCGAGATCTACCTTTGGACCGTGGAGTCGGCACCAGGCGCCAGCAAGCCCGACGGCAGCCCCTACACGCCGACCGACCTGCGCGAGATCCAGGACTGGGTCATCAAGCCGCAGCTGCGCACCGTGGCCGGGGTGACCGAGATCAACACCATCGGTGGTTTCAACAAGGAGTATCACGTCGCGCCCGACCCCATGCGGCTGGCGTCCTATGGCCTCACGCTGGCCGACGTGGTCAACGCGCTGGAGCGCAACAACGCCGATGTGGGCGCCGGCTACATCGAACGGCACGGCGAGCAGGTGCTGATTCGCGCACCGGGCCAGCTGCGCAGCCTGGACGACATCGGCCATGTCGTGCTGCGCAACGAGGGCAGCGTGCCGGTGCGCATCCGGGACGTGGCCGCCGTCGAGCTCGGTCGCGAGCTGCGCACCGGCGCGGCCACCGACAACGGCCGCGAGGTGGTGCTGGGCACGGTCTTCATGTTGCTGGGCGAGAACAGTCGCACCGTGTCGCAGGCGGTCGCCAGAAAGATGGCAGAGATCAACCGCAACCTGCCGGCCGGCGTGCATGCGGTGACGGTCTACGACCGCACGACGCTGGTGGACAAGGCTATCAGCACCGTCAGGAAGAACCTGCTGGAGGGCGCGGCGCTGGTCATCGTCGTCCTCTTCCTGTTCCTGGGCAATCTCCGCGCGGCGCTGCTGACCGCGCTGGTGATTCCGCTGGCCATGCTGTTCACGTTCACCGGCATGCTGCAGCAGAAGGTCAGTGCCAACCTGATGAGCCTGGGCGCGCTGGACTTCGGCATCATCATCGACGGCGCGGTCGTCATCGTGGAGAGCTGCGTGCGGCGTCTGGCCCATGCGCAGGCCCTGCTGGGGCGTCCGCTCACGCGGACCGAGCGCTTCCACGAGGTCTTCGTCGCAGCGCAGGAGGCGCGGCGGCCGCTGCTGTTCGGTCAGCTCATCATCATGATCGTCTATCTGCCCATCTTTGCGCTCGCCGGGGTCGAGGGCAAGATGTTCCATCCCATGGCCTTCACCGTCGTCATCGCGCTGGCAGGAGCCATGGTGCTGTCCATCACCTTCGTGCCCGCCGCGCTGGCGCTGTTCATTGGCAGCAAGGTCAGCGAGAAGGAGAACGTGCTGATGGGTTGGGCGCGTCGCGCCTATGAGCCGGCGCTGCGGCGCGTGATGACGGCCCGACCGCTGGTGCTGACGGTAGCCGCGGTCGCGGTGTTGCTGTCGACGCTGCTGGCCACCCGCATGGGCAGTGAGTTCGTGCCCCATCTCAACGAGGGCGACTTCTCGGTGCAGACGCTGCGCATCCCGGGCACCAGCCTGTCGCAGTCGGTGGCGATGCAGCAGCAGCTGGAGGCCACGATCAAGGCGCGGTTCCCGGAGGTGCAGCGCGTGTTCGCCCGCACGGGCACGGCCGAGATCGCGTCGGACCCAATGCCGCCCAACATCTCGGACGCCTATGTGATGCTCAGGCCGCGGTCCGAGTGGCCGGAGCCGCGCAAGACCCGCGACGAGCTGATGGCCGCAGTCCAGCGGGTCGTCGAGCAACTGCCGGGCCAGAACTACGAGTTCTCCCAGCCCATACAGCTGCGCTTCAACGAGCTGATTTCGGGTGTGCGTTCGGACGTCGCGGTGAAGATCTTCGGCGACGACATGGCTGTGCTCAGCGGCACGGCCCAGCAGACTGCTGCCATCTTGCAGGGCCTGCGGGGCGCGGCCGAGGTCAATGTCGAGCAGACCACCGGCCTGCCCGTGCTGAGCGTGCAGATCGACCGCGAGAAGACCGCCCGCTACGGCCTGAACGTGCAGGACGTGCAGGACACGCTCGCCACGGCCGTGGGCGGGCGCGCAGCCGGCACGATGTTCGAGGGTGATAGGCGCTTCGACATCGTCGTGCGCGTGCCGGAGGCGGTACGTTCCGACCTGGAGGCGATCCAGCGCCTGCCACTGCCGCTGCCGGCCAGCGGCAGCGGTGCACGCCGCTTCATCCCGCTCAGCGAGGTGGCCGAGCTGAGCATCTCGCCGGGCCCCAACCAGGTCAGCCGCGAGAACGGCAAGCGCCGCATCGTCGTCAGCGCCAATGTGCGCGGCCGTGACATCGGCAGCTTCGTCGCCGAGGCCGAGCAGGCCCTTGAGCAGCTCAGGCTGCCCACCGGCTACTGGAGGGCCTGGGGCGGCCAGTTCGAGAACCTGCAATCGGCCACGGGCCGCCTCAAGGTGGTCGTGCCGGTGTCGCTGGCGCTGGTGTTCACGCTGCTGTTCGTGATGTTCGGCAACGCCAGGGACGGCCTGCTGGTGTTCACCGGCATCCCCTTCGCGCTGACGGGGGGCATCCTGGCGCTGTGGCTGCGCGACATCCCGCTGTCCATCTCGGCGGCCGTGGGTTTCATCGCGCTCTCCGGCGTGGCGGTGCTCAATGGCCTGGTGATGATCGCCTTCATCCGCAAGCTGCGCGAGGCGGGGCAGGGCCTGGACGAGGCCATCTTCGAGGGCGCGCTGACCCGCCTGCGGCCGGTGCTGATGACGGCCCTGGTGGCTTCGCTGGGCTTCGTGCCCATGGCGCTGGCGACCGGCACCGGCGCCGAGGTCCAGCGGCCGCTGGCCACCGTGGTGATAGGCGGCATCCTGTCCTCGACCGTGTTGACGCTGCTGGTGCTGCCGGTGCTGTACCGCTGGGCCCATGGTCGGGAAGGGGCGGGCCGTCGACCGGTGGCGCCCCCGGCCTGACGCGGTCCGTCCTCAAGCGGCGGGAAGCGCTTGAGTCGCGTGACGCCGACGGGTCGGCCCGCATGGCCATCGACGGCGCACGCAGCGGGTGGTGGGCTCGGGGACCATGCGGAGGCGGCTCAGGGTCAGGTTTTGCCTTGCCGGGCAGGGGCTTGTCACGGCCCGGTCATGCAGTTTTCCGCCGGGTGTCCCTAGTTTGCTGATTCGTGCGGAATGTCACGGGCGCTGCACATTCGATTTCTAGAGTGCGCAGCCGTCAGACCCACTCCCGGAGGCATTCCATGAGCACTCAAGACCGTCGCGGCTTTCTGCGCATGCTGGGCCAGGCCGTTGGCGCCAGCGCGGCGCTCGCGAGCTTCCCGCCCGTGATCCAGCGCGCGCTGGCCATCCCCGCCCATGTGCGCACCGGCACGCTGCAGGATGTCGAGCACATCGTGATCCTGACCCAGGAGAACCGTGCGTTCGACCACTACTTCGGCACGCTGGCCGGCGTGCGCGGCTTTGGCGACCCGTTTCCCGCGCCGGTGATGGACCGTGCCGGCACCTTCACCGGCAAGACCGTGTTCGTGCAGCCCAACGGCGGCGGCGCCAAGGTGCCGGGCCGGCCGGACTGGGGGGGCCAGCGCACCGCGATCGCGCCTTTCCATCTGAACACGCAGCAGGACTTCTCGGTGATGCGGGTCAGCGGCACGCCGCATTCCTGGACCGACGCCCAGGCCGCCTGGGATCACGGCCGCATGAACAACTGGCCGGCCGCCAAGCAGGCCCATTCGCTGGGCTACTACAAGGAGGCGGACATCCCCTTCCAGTTCGCGCTGGCCCGCGCGTTCACGCTGTGCGACCACTACCACTGCGCGACCCAGACCGGCACCAACACCAACCGCCTGTTTCTGTGGAGCGGCGGCAACGACCCGCAGGGTCTGGCCGGCGGCCCCTGCACCGACAACAGCCACGACTGGTTCAACGAGAACCCGGCCACGGACTACACCTGGACCACCTACCCCGAGCGCCTGCAGTCCGCTGGCATCTCCTGGCAGGTCTACCAGAACATGGCGGACAACTTCACCGACAACTCGCTGGCGGGCTTCCGGCCCTTCCGCGATGCCTGGTACGGTCGCCCCGGCTTCTCGGCCGCGCTGCGCGACCGCGGTGTCAGCACCCGCGACCTGGACCAGCTCAAGGCCGACGTGCTGGCCAATCAGCTGCCCCAGGTGTCCTGGATCGTCGCGACCGCCGAGGGCTCGGAACACCCCGGCCCGTCCAGCCCGGCCTCGGGCGCCGACTACACGGCCCGTGTGCTGGAAGCGCTGACCGCCAACCCCGAGGTCTGGTCCAAGACCGTGCTGTTCATCAACTTCGACGAGAACGACGGTTTCTTCGACCACCTGCCGCCGCCGGCCGTGCCGTCCTATCTGAGCTACGACGCCGACCCGGCCAAGGCCCTGCTGGCCGGTGCGTCCACGGTGGACACCACCGGCGAATACCACCACCTGCTCAACGGCAGCGACCCGGCCTACCAGCACCGCCCCTACGGCCTGGGCCCGCGCGTGCCCATGTATGTGGTGTCGCCCTGGACCAAGGGCGGCTGGGTCAACTCCCAGGTGCATGACCACACCTCGGTGATCCGTTTCATCGAGTCCCGCTTCGGCGTGCAGGAGCCGCTGATCACGCCGTGGCGCCGTGCGGTCAGCGGCGACCTGACCGGCTGCTTCGATTTCGCCAATCCCGAGAACAGCGCCTTCGTGCAGAACCTGCCGCCCACCGCCGAGCTGCGCGCCCGCGCGCTGGCGCTGGCCGGCACCAAGACGCCGGCGGCACCCACCAGCCTGGTCGCACCGGTGCAGGAGGCCGGCGTGCGGCCGGCACGCGCGCTGCCCTACGAACTGCAGGTGCAGGCGCGCACCGACGCCGCCGGCATCACGCTGGGCTTCGAGAACGCGGGCGAGGCCGGCGCGGTCTTCCATGTCTACGACCGTCTGGCGCTGGCCCAGCCGCCACGCCGCTACACGGTGGAGGCGGGCAAGCAGCTGGACGGCCGCTGGGTCGGCACGGCCGGCGCGGCCTACGACCTGTGGGTGCTGGGCCCCAACGGCTTTCACCGCCATTTCGTCGGCAAGCTGCCGACCACCCAGACCCAGCCCGCCCGGCCGGAGCTGCGCGTCCAGGCCGACCGCGTGAACCTGGACCTGGTGCTGGAGCTGCGCAACGAGGGCGGCAGTGCGGCCACCTTCGTGCTGATCACCAACCGCTATGCCAGCGAGCCGGCGCGCAGCTGGATCGTGCCGGCCGGCAGCAGCTCCACGGTGCGCGTGCCGGTGGACGCCAGCCACCGCTGGTACGACTTCAGCGTCAAGGTCAGCGAGGTCGCCGCCTTCGGCCGCCGCCTGGCCGGCCACCTGGAGAACGGCGAGCCCTCGGTCAGCGACCCGGCCATGTCCGGCCCCGCGCAACTGGACCAGACCCGGCCCTGAGCCCCCTTCCTCATCTCGCCTGAAAGGTATTTCATGATCAAGCAAACCCTGACCCTCACGCTGGCCCTGGGCCTGAGCGCCTTTGTCCCGGCCGCGCAGGCCCAGGCCATGCTGGGCAGCAACCTCATCGTCAACGGCAATGCCGAAAGCGGCGTGTCGGGCTGGACCGGCTTCGACGGCTACGAGCTGTTCCAGTCGGTGGACTACGGCAGCAACTGGGTGCTGCCCAGCCAGCCCGGTCCGGTGGACCGGGGCACCAAGATGTTTGCCGGCGTGGGCGCGCAGGCCGCCGGCTTCCAGACGCTGGCGCTGGGCGACCTGGCCGGCCAGCCGCTGCACTACGAGCTCAGCGGCTGGCTGGGTGGCTGGCAGGCGCAGGGCGACAACGCGCTGCTGTACGTGTCCTTCCTGGACGGCTCCGACAACGAGATCGGCCATGCGCTGATCGGCCCGGTGACGCCGGCGGACCGCAACAACCAGACCGGCCTGTTCTTCCAGTCCGCCTCCGGCGAACTGCCCACCGGCACCGCCTCGCTGATGTTCTCGCTGTCCATGGAGCGCCAGGGTGGCGGCGACAACGACGGCTACGCGGACAACCTGTCCTTCGTGGTGTCGTCCGTGCCCGAGGGCAGCACGCTGGCCTATGCGCTGGCCGGGCTGGCGCTGCTGGCCGGCCTGGGCGCGCGCCGCCTGCGCCGCTGAGCAGCGGCCACCGACCGTCCGTCGCCTGCGGCGGGCGGTCGGGGGCGGGCGCTCGTGAATCAATCTCCGAGCTTTTCACATGGCGGAGGCAAATTGCAGGAAAATGGGGCCAACGTCATGACCCGATGGCGGTGCGGCTGGCCCGCGCGGCCCAGGGTCAGGGCGACGGTCTCACCCGCTCGCGACCGTGGGCAGCTGTGAGCGAGACAACTCTCTGCAGGACATTGATCCATGAGCACCGAACAGCCGAACATCATCTACACGCTGACCGACGAAGCCCCGCTGCTGGCCACGGCCAGCTTCCTGCCCATCATGCAGGCCTTCGCCGAGCCGGCAGGCATCAAGATCGGCACCAGCGACATCTCGGTGGCCGGCCGCATCCTGGGCCAGTTCCCCGAGCGCCTGACCGAGGCCCAGCGTGTGCCCGACAACCTGGCTGCGCTGGGCAAGCTGACGCTGACCCCGGACGCCAACATCATCAAGCTGCCCAACATCAGCGCGTCGGTGGCGCAGCTGGTGGCTGCGATCAAGGAACTGCAGTCCAAGGGCTACGACATTCCGGACTTCCCGGAGAACCCCAAGACCGACGAAGAGAAGGACATCCGCGCCCGCTACAACAAGTGCATAGGCAGCGCGGTGAACCCGGTGCTGCGCGAGGGCAACTCTGACCGCCGCGCGCCCAAGGCGGTGAAGGAATACGCCCGCAAGCACCCGCACAGCATGGCCGAGTGGAGCCCGGCGTCGCGCACGCACGTCTCGCACATGCACCACGGCGACTTCTATCACGGCGAGAAGTCCATGACGCTGGACCGCGCCCGCAACGTGAAGATGGAGCTGATCACCAAGAGCGGCAAGACCATCGTCTTGAAGCCCAAGGTGGCGCTGCTGGACCGTGAGGTCATCGACAGCATGTTCATGAGCAAGAAGGCGCTGCTGGACTTCTACGAGCAGCAGATCGAGGACGCGCACAAGACCGGCGTGATGTTCTCGCTGCACGTGAAGGCCACGATGATGAAGGTGTCGCACCCCATCGTGTTCGGCCACTGCGTGAAGATCTTCTACAAGGAAGCCTTCGAGAAGCACGGCGCGCTGTTCAAGGAGCTGGGCGTCAACGTCAACAACGGCATGGTCGATCTCTACAACAAGATCGCCACGCTGCCGCAGAGCAAGCAAGACGAGATCAAGCGCGACCTGCACGCCTGCCAGGAGCATCGTCCCGAGTTGGCCATGGTGGACTCGGCCAAGGGCATCACCAACTTCCATTCGCCCAACGACATCATCGTGGACGCCTCCATGCCCGCGATGATCCGCGCCGGCGGCAAGATGTACGGCGCCGATGGCCGCCTGAAGGAAGTCAAGGCCGTGATGCCGGAGTCGACCTTCGCCCGCATCTACCAGGAGATGATCAACTTCTGCAAGTGGCACGGCGCCTTCGACCCCAAGACCATGGGCACGGTGCCCAACGTCGGCCTGATGGCCCAGCAGGCGGAGGAATACGGCTCGCACGACAAGACCTTCGAGATCCCCGAAGACGGCGTGGCCAACATCACCGACCTGGACACCGGCGAGGTGCTGTTGAGCCAGAACGTGGAAGAGGGCGACATCTGGCGCATGTGCCAGGTCAAGGACGCTGCCATCCGCGACTGGGTCAAGCTGGCCGTGAACCGTGCCCGCAACTCCGGCATGCCGGTGGTGTTCTGGCTGGACAGCTACCGCCCCCACGAGGCGCAGCTGATCACCAAGGTCAAGATGTACCTGCACGAGCATGACACCACGGGCCTGGACATCCAGATCATGAGCCAGGTGCGCGCGATGCGTTACACGCTGGAGCGCGTGATCCGCGGCATGGACACCATCTCGGCCACCGGCAACATCCTGCGTGACTACCTGACCGACCTGTTCCCCATCATGGAACTGGGCACCTCGGCCAAGATGCTGTCCATCGTGCCGCTGATGGCCGGTGGTGGCATGTACGAGACCGGTGCCGGCGGCTCGGCCCCCAAGCATGTGCAGCAGCTGGTGGAGGAGAACCACCTGCGCTGGGATTCGCTGGGCGAGTTCCTGGCACTGGCGGTCAGCCTGGAAGACCTGGGACTGAAGTCCGGCAATGCCAAGGCACAGATCCTGGCCAAGACGCTGGACTCGGCCACCGGCAAGCTGCTGGACAACCGCAAGAACCCCAGCCCCAAGACCGGCGAGCTGGACAACCGCGGCAGCCAGTTCTACCTGGCCCTGTACTGGGCCCAGGAGCTGGCCACCCAGACCGAGGATGCCGAGCTGGCCAAGCACTTCGCGCCGCTGGCCAAGTCGCTGGCCGACAACGAGCAGGCCATCGTGGCCGAGCTGGCCGCGGTGCAGGGCAAGCCGGTGGACATCGGCGGCTACTACAAGCCGGACGCCGAGAAGCTGGCCGCTGCGATGCGCCCCAGCAAGACGCTGAACGCTGCACTGGCCGCCGCGCGCGCCGCCTGATCCCCGCGGCATCTGCCGCCACGCAAGCCGGGCCCCTGGGCCCGGCTTTTTCATGGGCGGGCGGCTTGCGCGATGATGGCGTCATGCGCGCCGCCTTCAGCCTTCTCGCCCTTGTGATCGTCGCTGCCCTGGTGCTCTACCTGGGCAAGCGCCAGCTCGAAACGCTGCCAAGGCCGGTGCCGGCCGCGTCGGCCGCGGCCTCCGGCGTGCCGACGGCCTTGCCCCAGCCCCAGGCGGTGGGCCAGCAGGTGCAGGGCGCGATAGACGCCGCCGCCCAGCGCGAGGCCGACGCGGCCTCTGCGGCTCAGTAGGCCGGCCCCGGCCGGGGTCAGATCTTGTGTCTGGTCCGACGTCAGGCAGCCTGCGCGGCCTGACGCCGACGGCGTGTGGCCGCGCCCAGCACCAGCGGCAGGCCCAGCAGCGCCAGGCCCAGCGCTGCGGGTTCCGGCACCGGCGTGGCGCTGATGAGGGCGCCCGGCGGGCCGCTGGTCTGGCCGACCTGCCAGGCCGTGCCGGACGCGAAGTCGATGTTGGCCATGGTGTAGGCCGGCCCGTTGCCGGCCGCGACCCAGACCGGGTCGACAAAGGCCGGTTCGCTGGATTCGGCCACGATCCAGTAGGTGGTGCCGGCCAGCAGCGTGGGGTGCAGCACCGAGTTCAGCGTCTCCAGCACCGGCGTCCAGCCCACGGCGGACGTGGAGTGCAACCAGGACTCCAGCACCGAGCCGGAAGGTGCGACCGGCGTCGCACCGCCGCCGGCATCGGTCTGCAGCGAGATGCTTAGCTGGCGGCCGGGGTTGTCGAAGTCATTGCTCATCAGCCACAGCGACACGTTGTCGAAGGAATAGTTCTGGCTGGGCGTGAACGCGATCGCGACCGACTGGCCGACGAACACGTCGAAGCCGTAGTAGCCGAAGAAGCCGCCGCCGGGCGTGCCGGTGTCCAGCAGGGTGTCGGCGCTGACTGGTTGGGCGAGGCTGAGGGCGCACAGGACGCTGGCCAGGGGCGCCTGCCAGTGTTTGACGATAGCCATGGGGACTCCTGAGGGTTGCGGCGCACCGACGGCCGTCCCGCCGGTTTCGCGCCGCAGATACTAGGAAGACCGCGGCCCTCAAAGCTTGATGAAATCCTGATGAAGCGCCCTGGCCGGACTCAAGACAAACCCCAGGGTGGTGCGGCAGCCCCCCGGAGGAGAGCTGCGGCATGACGGCCCACAAGCTGTTCTTCGCGCTGCGCCCGGACGCGGCGGTCGCCGCGCGCATCGCACGTGAGGTCGAGGCAGCGCATGCGGCGCGCGGGCGGCTGGCACGGCTGCGGCCGAGCCGGATCTTTCACATCACGCTGCATTTCTTCGGGCGCTTCGAGGCCGAGCCGCCGCCAGCGCTGGTGGCACAGGCCGTCCGGGCGGCATCGACCCTGGTCTGGCCGGCGCTGGACCTGAGCTTCGAGCGTCTGGAGAGCTGGGGCGGGCCGCAGGCGCGCCAGCATCCCCGCGTGCTTACCGGTGGCCAGAGCCTGGAGGCGGTGCGAGAGCTGCGCGATGCGCTCGGCGAGTGTCTGGCCGCCCATGGCCTGCCCATCAGCGCCGGCTACGAGCCGCACCTGACGCTGCGCTACGACCGCCGGCCCGAGCCGGCCTGGCCGCTGGAGATCGCCGGGTGGACGGCCAGCGAGCTGCTGCTGCTGGCCAGTCCGCAGGGCCTGACCCGGCACGATGTGCTCGCGCGCTGGCCGCTGCAGGGCTGATCTCGACGCCACCCCGGGGGGGGGGGGGCGACTCGGGCCTGAACCCAGGGGCGGGGCGACCCCAGGGCGCGCGAGGGCTTGTGAATGGTAAATAATGAGAATCGTTTTTATTTGCATTGCTGCTCGCGCCTCCGGTCAGACGCCCGGTCTGCAGCCGGCCCACAGTCTCCGCCATGCCCCATCCGATCCCGGTTTCCCGCTCCACGCGCCCAAACGCCCGCCACCCGTTGTGGCGCTGGCCGCTGGTGCTGGGCCTGCTGACCGCGTCCGGTCTGCTGTCCGGCCTGGTGTCGGACGGCTGGGGGGATGTGTGGGCCTGGGTGGGCCTGGGCGTGCCGGTGGTGGTGATGCTGTGGTTCGGCCTGGGCCGCCGAGGCGCCTGAGGCCGGCTTGTTCAACCTGATTCCCTGCTCGTGATGTCCGACTCCCTGATCGCTCCCCGTCATCCCTTGGCCCTGGCGGCCCTGCTCGCGCTGCTGGGCCCGGCCCTGGCCGCCGAGCCCGAGACCGCGCCCAGTGTGCTGCCGGTGGTGAGCATCAAGGCCAGCGCCGATGCGTCGGCGCAAGGCCTGTCCCCCAACTACGCCGGGGGTCAGGTCGCGCGCGGCGGCCGCGCGGGCATCCTGGGCACGCGGGACAACCTGGAGACGCCGTTCTCCATCACCGCCTACACCAACGAGCTGATCCAGGACCGCCAGGCCAAGAGCGTCGGCGAGGTGCTGCAGAACGACGCCGGCGTGCGCGTGGCGCGCGGCTTTGGCAACTTCCAGGAGTCCTACTTCATCCGTGGCTTCATCCTGAACTCGGACGATGTCGCCTACAACGGCCTCTACAGCCTGCTGCCGCGCCAGTACATCGCGACCGAGCTGTTCGAGCGCGTGGAGCTGCTGCGCGGCGCCTCGGCCTTTCTGAGCGGCGCCAACCCGGGCGGGGGCGGCATAGGCGGCAGCATCAACCTGCTGCCCAAGCGCGCGCCCAACGAGGACCTGAACCGCGTGACCCTGGGCTGGGGCAGCGGTGACCAGGGCTCGCTGGCGCTGGATGTCGCGCGCCGCTTCGGCCCCGACCGCGCCACCGGCTTGCGCTTCAATGCCGCGGTGCGCGACGGCGGCACCGCGGTGAACGACGAGAAGGCCAAGCTGGGCCTGGCCTCGCTGGGCCTGGACTGGCACAGCCGCGATGTGCGCCTGTCGGCCGACCTGGGCTGGCAGGACAACCAGCTCAAGCGCACCCGCAGCAGCCTCACGCTGGGCGCGGGCGTCAGCAGCCTGCCGGCGCTGCCGTCGGCCGATGCCAACTACGCCCAGCCCTGGTCCTACTCCAATGAGCGCGACCGCTTCGGCACCGTGCGCGGCGAGTGGGATCTGAGCCCGGCGGTGACTGCCTGGGCCGCCTATGGCTTCCGGCGCAGCGACGAGGCCAACTCGCTGGCCAACTTCACGCTGACCGACGCGGCCAGCGGTGCCGGCACCACCTCGCGCTTCGACAACAGCCGCAGCGACCGCGTGGACACCGGCGAGCTGGGCCTGCGCGGCAAGTTCCGCACCGGCGCCGTGGGCCATGAATGGGTGCTGAGCGCCTCGGCCTTCGAGCTGGAGACGCGCGCGTCCTATGCCTGGGATTTCTTCAACACCCAGGCCACCAACCTCTACCAGCCCACCGCCAGCGCGCTGCCGGCCTTCACCAGCGGCGCCTTCGTGGGCGGTACGCTGGGCGCGCCGGGCCTGACCGGCCGCACCCGGCTGTCCAGCTTCGCGCTGGGCGACACGCTGAGCCTGCTGGACGACCGCCTGCTGCTGACGCTGGGCCTGCGCAGCCAGCAGCTGCATGTGCAGAGCTTTGCCTACGGCACGGCAGCGCTGCAGTCCGACTACGACCAGCGCCGCCTGAGCCCGCTGCTCAGCGCCGTGTGGCGCGCCAGCAAGCAGCTGTCGGTCTATGCCAACCGCATCGAGGGCCTGACCCAGGGCGACACGCTGGCCGCGGCCAACGGCCAGCCGCAGCGCCAGCTGGACCCCTATGTGTCCAAGCAGAACGAGCTGGGCATCAAGTGGGACACCGGCCGCCTGGGCTTCGGCGCGGCCGTGTTCTCGACCGACAAGCCGCGCGCGGTGCTGAGCGCCACCAGCACCCAGGGCGAGGACCGCCACCGCGGTGTCGAGCTCAACACCTACGGCGAGGCGATGCGCGGCCTCAAGCTGCTGGGCGGCCTGACCTGGCTGGACACCACGCAGCGCAACACCAGCGTGGCGGCCACCGAGGGGAAGCGCACGCTGGGCATCCCCAGGTTCCAGGCCAATCTGGGCGGCGAGTGGGAGGTGGCAGGCGTGAACGGCCTGGCGCTGGATGCGCGCGTGGTGCACACCGGCGGCGTCTATGCCGACAGCGCCAACACGCTGGCCGTGCCGGCCTGGACCCGGCTGGACCTGGGCGCCCGCTACCTGTTCGAGCTGCAGGGCACGCTGATGACCGCACGCCTGCGCGTGGACAACGCGAGCAACCGACGCTACTGGGCCTCGGCCGGCGGCTACCCGGAGCAGGGCTATCTGGTGATAGGCGCGCCGCGCAGCGTGAGCCTGAGCCTGAGTGCCGACTTCTGAGGCCCGTGCGCCCATGCTGAGCTCGCGCGCGCTGCGGCGCTGGACCTGGTGGCACAAGTGGAGCAGCCTGGTCTGCACCGTCTTCATGCTGCTGCTGTGCCTCACCGGCCTGCCGCTGATCTTTCATCACCAGATCAGCCACTGGCTGGGCGACGAGGTCGAGGCGCCGGTGCTGCCGGCGGCGCTGGAGGCCCGCCGCGCCAGCGCCGACGACATGGCCCGCGCGGCGCTGGCGCTGCACCCGGGCCGGGTCGTGCAGTTCGCCGGCCAGAACGAGGAGGACCCGCGGCTGTGGTGGTTCACGCTGACGCCCACGATGGCGCCCACCGAGGACTTCAAGTCCATCGCGGTGGACGCCCGCAGCGGCGAGGTGGTGCGCGAGTACCGCGTGGGCGAGGGCTTCATGGACCTGATGCTGCGCCTGCACGTGGACCTGTTCGCCGGTCTGCCGGGCAAGCTCTTCCTGGGCGCCATGGGCCTGCTGCTGCTGGTGGCCCTGGTGACCGGGGTGGTGCTGTATGCGCCCTTCATGCGCCGTCTGGCCTTCGGCGAGGTGAGGCGCGACAGGTCCACCCGCGTGCGCTGGCTGGACCTGCACAACCTGCTGGGCATAGTCACGCTGGTGTGGCTGTTCGTGGTTGGCGCGACCGGCATGATCAACACCTGGGCCGACCTGGTGGTGAAGTACTGGCAGAACGACCAGCTCGCCAGCGTGCTGGCCCATTACCGCGACGAGCCGGCGGTGCAGCCCGGCGAGCAGCTGCCGCTGCAGCGCGCGCTGCAGGCCGCCCAGGCCCAGCTGCCGCACACCACGCTGGCCTTCGTGGCCATGCCGGGTTCCAGCTTCTCCAGCCCGCACCACCTGGCCTTCTTCATGCGCGGCGACACGCCGCTGACTGCCAAGCTGCTGACGCCGGTGCTGGTGGACGCGCGCACCGCCGAGGTCACCGCGACGCCGCCGCTGCCCTGGTATCTGAAGGCCTTGCTGCTGTCCCTGCCGCTGCACTTCGGCGACTACGGCGGCCTGCCGCTGCAACTGCTTTGGGCGCTGCTGGATGTGGCCAGCATCCTGGTGCTGGGCAGCGGGCTCTACCTGTGGCTTAGGCGGCGCTGATCGCCTGGGCCAGTGCGCGCACGCTCAGCGGCGCCGAGCCCTCGGCCTTGTTGCTGATGGTCACATAGGCCGGCTGGCCCGCGCCCGTGGTGCCGCGTATCACGCGGGCCAGCTCGGCGCGGGTCTCGGGGTCGGGGTCCAGCATCTGGTCGAACTCGCCATAGCGCTGTTCCGCCTGCTCGTAGCCGAAGGGCCCGTGCAGGCGGTTCAGGTTCCAGCGGCACACCAGCGGCCCCGGCCACAGCGCGCGCAGCAGCGGCAACTGCTCCTGGATGGGCGGCAGCTTGGGATGCAGGCCCAGGCAGTAGCGCGTGCCGGTGTCGCGCAGCAGCGCGGCGAACTCGGCGTCCAGCCAGGCCGCGTCGCGCACCTCCACCGCGATCGCACCGGCGTCCAGCCGCGGCAGCGCGCGCAGCAGCGCGTGCAGGCGCTCGCGCTGCTCGGGCAGGCGGGCCAGCAGCGCGGGCGGCAGCGGGCTGAGCTGGAACACCAGCGCACCGATCTTGGCGCCCAGGCCCTCGACCGCGCGCTCCACGAACTCCTGCAGCGCGAGGGTTGGGTCCAGGAACAGCGGGTTGGGCTGCTGGCCGCGACCGTCCTGGCTGCGCACCAGCGCGTCCGTCACCAGGCTGGGGGCCTTCACCGTGAAGCGGAAATGCGCCGGCACCTGCTGCGCATAGCGCTCGAACTCGCTGACCGCCAGCGGTTTGTAGAAGCCCCGGTCTATGCCCACCGCGCGCAGCAGCGGGTGGGCCGCGTAGGCGGTCAGCCCGCTGCGCGCCAGCAGCGCCTCGCTGTGGCGGCCGGCCCAGACCTGGCCCTGCCAGCCGGGGTAGCTCCAGGTCGAGGTGCCCAGGTGGATCAGCGGCGACAGCTGCGCGGCCAGCTGCTCATCGTCCGGCAGGGCGGGGCAGGGCTGGACGCCGTTGCGCGGCTTGGCCGCTTGAGGGCGCGTGGAGACCTCGAGGTCGGCCGCGGGGCCGAACAGGTCGTTCTGGAGCTCGTCGTGCATGGGGCCGCCAGCATAGGCGTGCAGCGAAATCCCCAGGGGCGGCCACTACACTGACGCCATGTTTTCCCCCGCCGACGAATACGCGATGCGCCTCGCGCTGGACCAGGCGCACAACGCCTGGCTGGTGGGCGAGGTGCCCGTGGGCGCGGTGCTGATGCGCGAGGGTCAGGTCATCGCCACCGGCTACAACCGTCCCATCACCACGCACGACCCCACGGCCCATGCCGAGATCGTGGCGCTGCGCCACGCGGCCACGCTGCTGGAGAACTACCGCCTGCCCGAGTGCGAGCTCTACGTGACGCTGGAGCCCTGCGCGATGTGCGCGATGGCGCTGATGCACGCCCGCCTCAAGCGCGTGGTGTTCGCCGCCCCCGACCCCAAGACCGGCGTTGCCGGCTCGGTGCTCAACCTCTTCGGCGAGCCCCGTCTCAACCACCACACGCTGATCCACGGCGGCCTGATGGCCGACGCCGCGGGTCAGCTCCTGCGTGACTTCTTCGCCGAGCGCCGCGAGGCCGCCCGTGCGCGCCGGGCCCAACGCCAGGCCGACGCGGACGCGCCGCTGCCCACCGGCGAAGCCATCCATCTGGACCACCTCCCATGACCTCCCTGACCCTGTTCTCGCCGGCCGGTGCGCTGGCCCAGGCCACGCCGCTGCGCCGTGCCGCCAAGCGCCTCACGCAGCTGGGCTTCGACGTGAGCATCGATGCCGATGCGCTGAGCCGCGTGCAGCGCTTTGCCGGCGATGACGACACCCGCCTGGCCGCGCTGCACCGCGTCGCGCAGGACGCGCCCTCGGTGGCGCTGGCCACGCGCGGCGGCTACGGCCTCACGCGGCTGCTGGACCGCATCGACTGGGACCTGATCGCCCACAGCATCGAGCACGGCACGCGCTGGGTGGGCTATAGCGACCTGACCGCGCTGCAGAACGGCCTGATCGCGCGCCACAAGGGCCTGGCCATGTGGTCCGGCCCGCTGGCCTGCGACGACTTCGGTCGCACGGACGACGAGGGCGGCGTGGACGAGGTCACGCGCGACTGCTTCCTGGAGGCCATGAGCGGCGAGCTGGAGGCGGTGGGCTTCCGCGAGAGCGGTGCGCCGCGCGGCGCCATGCCCTATGACGGCCTGGAAGTGCGCGGCCGACTGTGGGGCGGCAATCTCAGCGTGCTGTGCTCGCTGCTGGGCACGCCGCACTGGCCCAAGATCAAGGGCGGCGTGCTGTTCCTGGAGGATGTGAACGAGCACCCCTACCGCGTCGAGCGCCAGCTGCTGCAGTTGCAGCAGGCGGGCGTGATCGACGCGCAGGCCGCCGTGCTGCTGGGGGACTTCGGCAGCTGGACCCGCTCGCCCAACGACCGCGGCTACGGCCTAAAGGACGCGGTGGGTGCGCTGCGCATGCGCACCGGCACGCCGGTGCTGATGGGCCTGCCCTTTGGCCACTGCCGCATCAAGGTCTGCCTGCCGGTTGGCGCCACCGTGGACCTGGCGGTGCAGGGCCGCGACGCCTTCATAGGCTGGCAGAACGACAAGCGCCTGGCCCACGACCACAGCCACGCGCACTCGCACGATCACGAGCATTGAGCTGCCTGGGCGGACGTCGGCCCAGGGTTTCCCTGGGCTGTCAGCCCTGACAGGGCCGCCTTGGGGCGCCCACCCCGCGCACTATCATCCCCACACGCCTCGCCTGCCGCGGGGCGCTTGTTTTTTCGGGGTGTGGTGTGGGGCGTCTGAGCGGGTTGGGAATGGTGGGCTGCGCCCTGGGCCTGGTCGCACTGCTGACCGGCTGCGACAACAGCCCCCACCCGCGCGGTGCTGAGCGTGAGAACGCGCTCTACATGGCCTTCACCGAGCGCTCGCCTCGCTACCTGGACCCGACTTCATCCTACGCGGCGCCCGAGAGCACCTTCGTCTACGAGATCAGCGAGCCGCTGTACGGCTACCACCCGCTCAAGCGCCCTTACACGCTGATCCCGCGCGCCGCGGCCGCGGTGGTCGAGCCCTATCTGCTGGACGCCCAAGGCCGGCGCCTGCCGGCCGATGCGCCGGGCGAGCAGGTGGCCGAGGCGGTCTACGACATCCCGATACGCGCCGGCCTAAAGTGGGCGCCGCACCCGGCCTTTGCGAAGGACGGGCAAGGCCACTACCTCTATCACCACCTGACCCCGGCCCAGCTGGGCGACAAGCGCAGCCCCTGGCAGTTCGAGCACCAGGGCACGCGCGAGGTCACGGCCGAGGACTTCGTCTACGCGTTCAAGCGCCACGCCAACCCGCGCATGGAGACGCCGCTGCAGGCGGTGTTCGCCGAGCATGTGATAGGTCTCAAGGACTATGTGGCGCAGATGAAGCGCGAGAGCGCGGCACAGCTGGCCGGCCTGCCCGAGAACCTGGCGGACAAGCCCTTCCTGGACTTCCGCCGCTGGCCGCTGGCCGGCGTGCAGGCGGTGAACGAGCACCTGCTGCGCATACGGCTCAAGGGTCGCTATCCGCAGTGGAAGTACTGGCTGGCCACCAATTTCGCGGCCGCCGTGCCCTGGGAGGCCGATGCCTTCTACAGCCAGCCCGGCATGGCCGACCACGGCCTGGGCTGGAACCAATGGCCGGTGGGCAGCGGCCCGTTCATGATGACCGAGTACGTGCAGGACCGGCGCCATGTGATGAGCCGCAACCCCAACTACCGGCCCGACTTCTACCCCTGCGACGGCGCGCCCGGCGATGCCGAGGCGGGCCGGCTGGCCGATTGCGGCAAGCGCCTGCCCTTTGTCGACAAGGTGGTGGCGATCAATGTGAAGGAGAAAGTGCCGATCAAGGAGCTGTTCAAGCAGGGCTACCTGGATCTGCCCGAGATGGATAGGTCGGACTGGGGCGTGAACTTCGCGGTGGACCGCGACGACTCCGACGAGACCCGGCGCTTCTTCGAGCGGCGCGGCTTCCAGTTCCCGATGACGGTGGACATCACCAACTGGTACCTGGGCTTCAACTGGCTGGACCCGGTGGTGGGTCGCGGCGACACGCTCGAGCAGCAGAAGCGCAACCGGGCGCTGCGCCAGGCGCTGTCCATCGCGATCGACTGGGAGGAGGGCTACGGCCGCATCTTCCGCGACAAGGGTGGCGACGCGGCCCATGGCCCCATCCCGCCGGGCGTGTTCGGCTCGCGCGAGGGCCGGCCGGGCGAGTTCAACCCGGTCACGCACCGGCTGGTGAACGGCCGCATCGTGCGCCGGCCGCTGGCGGATGCGCAGGCACTCATGGTGGAGGCCGGCTACCCCGGCGGGCGCGATGCGCGCACCGGCAAGCCGCTGGTGCTGAGCTACGACTTCAACCGCGTGGTCACGCCCGAGTTCAAGGCTGAGAACGACTGGATGGTGCGCCAGTTCGCCAAGCTGGGCATACAGCTGGACATCCGTGCGACCGACTACAACCAGTTCCAGGAAAAGCTGCTCAAGGGCAAGCACCAGATCTTCTGGTGGGGCTGGTTCGCCGACTACCCGGACGCCGAGAACTTCCTGTTCATGCTCTACGGCCCCAACAGCAAGAGCCTGCACGAGGGCGAGAACGCGGCCAACTACGAGAACCCCGAGTTCGACCGCCTGTTCAAGCGCCTGCAGTCGCTGGACGACGGCCCCGAGAAGGCGCGCGTGATGGCGCAGATGAACGACATCGTGCGCCAGGACTCGCCCTGGGCCTGGGGCTACTGGAGCTATTCCGGCAACGCCTACCAGCACTGGGTGCACAACGGCAAGCCGGGCGTGGTGCTGCGTGACCGCGCGCGCTATCTGCGCGTGGATGCGGCCGAGCGCACGCAGCGCATCGCCGAATGGAACCGGCCGGTCTGGTGGCCGCTGCTGGTGCTGCTGGCCGGCGGTCTGGCGGTGCTGGCGCTGACGCGGCGTGCCTGGCGCGCGCGCGAAGTGGCCACGGCACGGGCCCCGGTTCATGCGCCGGCTCAGGGAGGAGGGCGCTGATGCTGCGCTTCGCGTTGCGACGCCTGGCCTATGGCCTGGCCATCCTGGTGGGGGTCAACCTCTTCACCTTCGCGCTGTTCTTCGCGGTCAACACGCCGGACGACATGGCCCGCCTCAACATCGGCGGCAAGCGGGTCACCCAGGAGCAGATCGACAAATGGAAGCAGGAGCGCGGCTACGACAAGCCGCTGTACTTCGATGCGGCCCAGTCCGGCACGCAGCGCTTCACGCACACCATCCTGTGGGAGCGCTCGGTCAGCCTGTTCGCGCTGGACTTCGGCCGCAGCGATGCGCGCCAGGCGGTCAATATCGGCCATGAGGTCAAGACCCGCATGGCGGTGAGCCTGCAGCTGGCGCTGCCGCTGTTCGTGCTGCAGGTGATGGTCAGCATCGCGTTCTCGCTGCTGCTGGTGTTCTTCCGGCATTCGCGCATCGACTTCTGGGGCGTGGTGCTGTGCGTGCTGATGCTGTCCATCTCCAGCCTGTTCTACATCATCGTGGGCCAGTTCCTGTTCGCCCGCCTGCTCAAGCTGGTGCCCATGAACGGCTTCGCGCCGGGGCTGGACGCGTTGCGCTTCCTGGCGCTGCCCATCCTGCTGTCGCTGCTGTCGCGGCTGGGCGGCGAGGCCCGCCTGTACCGTGCGATGTTCCTGGAGGAGATGGGCAAGGACTATGTGCGCACCGCGCGCGCCAAGGGCCTGAGCGAGGGCCGGGTCCTGACCCGCCATGTGCTGCGCAATGCGCTCATCCCCATCATCACCAGCGCGGGCAGCTATCTGCCCTATGTGTTCCTGGGCAGCCTGGTGTTCGAGAGTTTCTTCGGCATCCCGGGCCTGGGCTCCTTTGTCATCGAGGCGATCAGCGGCCAGGACTTCGCCATCGTGCGCACCATGGTCTTCCTGGGCGCGCTGCTCTATGTGGCGAGCAACGCGCTGATCGACATCGCCTACACCTGGGTGGACCCGCGGGTGAGACTGCAATGAAGTTCGTGCTGCTCTGGACCGATCTGGCGCTGTGGCTGCTGGCCGCCGCGGGCCTGGCCTATGCGTGGCGGGTGGCCGGCCAGGCCCATCTGCGCGCCAACTGGCGGCGCGTGCTGCGCGACCCGGTGGCTGCCTGTGCGGGCCTGGTGATGGGCCTGCTGTTCCTGGTCGCGCTGGCGGACAGCGTGCACCTGCGCCGCGCGCTGCCCGCCGAGGGCGCCGGCCCGGTGGCCTACGACACGCGCACGCTGTCGCTGCTGGACCTGCTGCTGGCCCGACCGCTGGCGATGCGAGAGGTCAGCTACTCGCTGCCGCTGGCCACGCACGGCTTCAACCGCGAGACCGTGGTCGACGCGCAGGGCCGTGCGGTGCGCGACTATCCGCGCCTGCAGTGGGGCGGCGCGCATCTGGCGGACCCGACGCGCGACTGGGCGGGCGATGTCGTGCTGCGCGCCGCGCTGGGCGCGGCGGCCAGCCTGCTGGTGGCCGCGGCGCTGCTCGCGCTCACTGCTGCGGCACTGGCACGCGAGCACGGCGGCTGGCGCCAGGCGCTGGCCGATCTGGTGGCCGACCGCACCGACCATCCGCTGCGTGCGCTGCTGCTGACCGCCGGTCTGCTGTTGCTGCTGGCCGGCCCCGCGATCGCGCTGATGCCGCACTACCACGTGTTCGGCACGGACCGCACCGGCAACGACGTGCTGGTGCAGGCGCTCAAGAGCCTGCGCACCGCCTTCGTGATCGGGGCGCTGTCCACGCTGGCCACGCTGCCGCTGGCCCTGCTGCTGGGCGTGCTGGCCGGCTACTTCAAGGGCTGGGTGGACGAGCTCATCCAGTACCTCTACACGGTGCTGAGCTCGGTACCCAATGTGCTGTTGATCGCCGCCTGCGTGCTGATGGTGCAGGTCTTCCTGGACAAGAACCCCGACCTGTTCGAGACCGCGGCCGAGCGGGCCGATCTGAAGATGCTGATGCTGTGCCTGATCCTGGGCCTGACCGGCTGGGCCGGCCTGTGCCGCCTGGTGCGGGCCGAGACCTTGAAGCTGCGCGAACTGGACTTCGTGCAGGCGGCCACGGCCTTTGGCGTGGGCGACCTCACCATCATGGCGCGCCACATCGTGCCCAATGTGATGCACCTGGTGCTGATCACCTTGGTGCTGAGCTTCTCCGAGCTCATCCTCTACGAGGCGGTGCTGACCTATGTGGGCGTGGGCGTGGACCCGGCGATGAACAGCTTCGGCAGCATGATCAACCTGGCGCGCGCCGAGATGAGCCGCGACCCGGTCGTGTGGTGGAGTTTTGTGACCGCCTTTGCCTTCATGGTGGGTCTGGTGCTGGCCGCCAACCTGTTTGCCGACGGCGTGCGCGATGCCTTCGACCCCAAGGCCCGCAGCGCCCGCCCGCGTCTGCTGCGCAGAAAGGCGGCCGAGCATGCTTGAGATCGAGCAACTGAGCGTGGAGCTGGACGCCGAGGCCGGCCTGGTGCGCGCCATCGACGGGCTCACGCTGACGCTGCGGCGCGGCGAGACGCTGGCCCTGGTGGGCGAGTCGGGCTGCGGCAAGAGCATGACCGCGCTGGCGCTGATGCGCCTGCTGCCGGTCAACGGCCGCATCCTGTCCGGCGCGGTACGGCTGGATGGTCAGGACCTGCTGGACCTGCCCGAGCACCGCATGCGCGCTTTGCGCGGCGGCCGGCTCGCGATGATCTTTCAGGAGCCCGCGACCAGCCTCAATCCGGTGATGCGGGTGGGCGACCAGCTGGTTGAGGCCATCGAGGCGCATACGCCCCTGCGCGGTGCGGTGGCCCGCGCCAAGGCGCTGGACTGGCTCGCGCGCGTGGGCATCCCGTCGCCCGAGCGGCGCCTGGGCGACTACCCCTTCCAGCTGTCCGGCGGCCAGAAGCAGCGCGTGATGATCGCGATCGCGCTGGCGGCCGAGCCCGACTACCTGATCGCCGACGAGCCCACGACTGCGCTGGACGTCACCATCCAGGCGCAGATCCTGGACCTGATCTGCGACCTGCAGCGGGAACGCCAGCTGGGTGTGCTGCTGATCACGCACGATCTCGCGGTGGTCAGTGGCATGGCGCACCGCGTGGCGCTGATGTATGCGGGCCAGATCGTCGAGCAAGCCGCCGCCGCGCAGTTCTTCGCCGCGCCGCGTCACCCCTATGCACGCCTGCTGCTGCAGGCGTTGCCGGACGCGCAGCGGCGCGATCAGCCGCTGGCCGCCATCGCCGGCACCGTGCCGCCGCTGTGGCTGCGCTTCGAGGGCTGCCGTTTCGAGGCCCGCTGCGACCGTGCGATGACGCATTGCGCCAGCCAGCCGCCGCAGCTCGCCGATACGGCGCCGGATCACGGCGTGCGCTGCCTGCTCTACAGCCAGCCGGGGGCGGCCCGGCCGCGTGAGGTGGTCGAGCCGCGGCCCGTGCCGCCGGGAGGCCGCGTCGACGCCTCGCCATTGCTGGACGTGCGCGACCTGCGCGTGCGCTATGCGCTGAAGACGCCGTGGTTCTCAAGTGGTCCGCGCCACTTCGATGCGGTGGCGGGCGTGAGCTACCAGTTGCAGGCCGGTCGCACGCTGGCCCTGGTGGGCGAGTCCGGCTGCGGCAAGACCACCTCGGGCAAGGCCATCGTGCAGCTGCTGCGTCGCCAGGCCCAGGTGTCGGGTCAGGTCTTGCTGGATGGGCAAGACCTGTTTCGGCTGCACGGCCCCGAGCTGGTGCGTGCGCGGCGTGAGCTGCAGATCATCTTCCAGGACCCCTTCGCGTCGCTGAACCCGCGCATGCGTGTGGCGGAGGTGCTGGAGGAGGGCCTGATGGCGCTGCGTCCCGATCTGGACGCTGCCGCGCGGCGGGCACGGCTGCATGAGCTGGTCGACCAGGTCGGCCTGCGCCGTGATGCGCTGCAGCGCTGGCCGCACGAGTTTTCCGGTGGCCAGCGCCAGCGCATCGCGATCGCGCGGGCGCTGGCGGTGGAGCCGCGCGTCATCGTGTGCGACGAACCCACGTCGGCGCTGGACGTGTCGGTGCAGGCGCAGATCCTCAACCTGCTGCGCGAGCTGCAGCGCAGCCGCGGCCTGGCCTATCTCTTCATCACGCACAACATCGGCGTGGTCGAGTACATCGCCGACGAGGTGGCCGTGATGCAGTCGGGCCGCATCGTCGAACAAGGGGCTTGCGACATGCTGCTGGGCGCGCCACGCGAGGCCTACACCCGAGAGTTGCTGGCCGCCGTGCCGCGCTTGCGGGCCGCCGCTGGCCTCATGATGTAACGCGGTGGTGGGGCGCTTCGATGAACAGACGCATCGCCGCGAATGGATAAAGGTAGAGGTTGGTAACTCTGAGTAACTTGCGGGCTATGGGCGCTTTCGTGGCGGCCTCGCGACGCCGCGAAGGCATGATGTTCGTCATGGTGAGGCTGGAGGCTTTCGGGTAAGCCCCATGAAAGTGCATGGAGTCAGCTGGGTAAGATTGCCGACAAGGTCTTTCGAGGCCTGCTGCGGCCTGTCCGCAGCGTTCGCGGCCTAGATTGAAGAGCCCGATGGCGTTCGCCCCCGGGTCTTTTTTTTTGTGAGGGCGCGAGGGTGGGGCGAACATTCGCCTGGGTTCGGCAAGGCCTGTATTCGGGCCGGATGAAAACAGCGAATTAGAATGCGCGCTTTTCCGAATCGAGCGGTGTCTGGTTCCGGCCGGTCACCGCAGGACAGCTGTCCTGTAGAGAGTCGATGACCGTGGTTTGTAGTTGCAAGAAGGAGCGCGCATGAACTTTGCGCAGGAGAAGCAGGGCGCGTCCCGGTTCACCGGTATCGGTGTGGTCGTCCTGATCCACGTGCTCATCATCTGGGCGCTGGCCGCTGGCCTGCATCGCGAGATCGCGAAGAAGCTGGCAGGGCCTATCGACGTCAAGGTGATCGAAGAGAAGGTCAAGCCGCCGCCGCCGCCGGAGAAGATCCTGCCGCCGCCGCCCGACCTGAAGGCCCCGCCGCCGCCTTATGTGCCGCCGCCTGAGTTCCAGGTGACCGCACCGGCGCCGCCGGCCCCGCCGATTCAATCGACCCAGACCGCGCCGCCGCAGTCCGATATCCGCCCGGCCCCGCCGCCGGCCCCGGCCCCGGCTCCTGCCCCGGTCGCCAAGCCGTCCAAGATCACGGCCGCGATGGTGTGCACGAAGATGGGCAAGCCCGAAATGCCGTCCGTGAACTGGAGCGGTGAGGCCCTGTACAAGGCCGTCGCCACCGTCAAGTCCGGCCGCGTGACGTCTGTCGAGATCACGCCTCTGCGTGGTGGTGTCGACCGCAAGGCCCAGCGTGCGCTGATCAACGCGATCACGTCCACGCTGACCGAGACCTACGAGTGCCCCGGTGACCATGTGTTCGAGCAGGAGTTCCAGTTCAAGATCGAGTAAGGCCCCCGCTACGAACCCCGGCGCCCGCTGCGGCGCCCACCGCCCACCTTCCATTCAGAATCTTTCCGTAGGAGTTGACTCCATGATTTCTCGCATCACCGGCTTCCTTGCCGCCATCGCCATGGCCGCGACCCTGGCTGTTCCCGCACACGCTCAAGACCAGAAGCCGGCCGAGCCCACTGCTGCTGCCTCCGAGGCGCCCGCTGCCGCGACGGCCGAGGCCCCCGCTGCTCCGGCTGCCGTGGCTTCCGCTCCCGCTGACAACCCCTACGGCCTGGGCGCCATGCTGGAGCACGGCGACGCCGTCTCCAAGACCGTGCTGGCCCTGATGCTGATCATGTCCATGGGCAGCTGGTACATCCTGATCGTGCGCCTGTGGGACACGTCCAAGCTGGCCAACGAAGCCAAGGAAGCCCGCTCCACCTTCTTCAAGAAGAGCTCGCTGGCTGAAGGCGTCAAGAGCCTGAAGGAAGACGGCGCGTTCCGCTTCATCGCCACCACCGGCATCGAGGCTTCCGAGCACCACGAAGGCGCGCTGACCGAGAACATCGACCACAGCAGCTGGGTCACGATGAACATCGACCGCGCCGTCGGTGAAGTCAACACCAAGGTTTCTGCCGGTCTGGGCTTCCTGGCCACCGTCGGTTCCACCTCGCCCTTCATCGGCCTGTTCGGCACCGTGTGGGGCATCCTGCACGCGCTGACCAACATCGGCGCCGCTGGCCAAGCCTCCATCGACAAGGTGGCGGGTCCCGTGGGTGAAGCGCTGATCATGACCGCCATCGGTCTGGGCGTCGCTGTGCCGGCCGTGCTGGGCTACAACTGGCTGGTCAACCGCAACAAGGGTGTGATGGGCCAAGTGCGTGCCTTCGCCGCCGACCTGCACGGTGTCCTGATGGGCAACCGCGCCGTCAAGCGCTGAGCCGTCCCGCAGCCCTCATAGGAGCCTATCCATGGGCATGAACGTCGGATCTTCTTCCGGCGAGGACGAGGTGGTCTCGACCATCAACACCACGCCCCTCGTGGACGTGATGCTGGTGCTCCTGATCATCTTCCTCATCACCGTTCCGGTGGTGACCCAGTCCATCGCGTTGAACCTGCCCAAGCAGACCAACGTGCCGCGGGTCACCAAGCCGGAGAACATCGAACTCTCCGTCAACAAGGATGGCGATGTGTACTGGGGCATGAAGCCGGTTGGCGACATGGAAGCCCTGGTGCAGCGTCTGGGCAAGGAAGCGGTCAAGAACCCGCAGCCTGAGGTCCACATCCGCGGCGACGACAAGACTCGCTACGAGTCCGTTGGCCGGGTCATTTTTGCGGCTCAGCGTGCCGGCATGATGAAGATCAGCTTCGTCACCGAGCCCCCGGCCCGCGGTGGCTGAGCCAGGAGCCAAGCATGGGAATGAATGTAGGTAGTTCGTCGGGGAGTGATGAACCCGACGTGATCATGGACGTCAACACGACGCCCCTGATCGACGTGATGCTGGTGCTGCTGGTGATGTTGATCATCACCATCCCCATCCAGCTGCACTCCATCAACCTGGACATGCCGCCGCCCAACCCCAACCCGCCGACCAAGGAGCCGGTGGTGCACGAGGTGCTGATCGATTTCGACGGCACGGTGTACTGGGATGGCGACGCGCTGCCCAACCAGGCGGCCGTCGAGTCCAAGCTGGCCGAGGTGGGCAAGGACCCGCTGGATGATCAGGCCGAAGTCCACATCAAGCCCAACAAGCTGGTGGACTACGGTGCGGTGGCTGCGGTGATGGCCGCGGCCCAGCGCCTGAACGTCAAGAAGATGGGCATGGTCGGTAACGAGCAGTTCGTCAAGTGACGACGGGCTCGGGCCGATCCCAACGCTGAATCGTTGAACGCGCGCTGCCCGAGAGGGCGGCGCGTTTTTCATTGCAGGAGAACGCATTGAAGAACTTCAAGACTGTCGTGGCCGCCGCCGTGGGCGTGCTGGCCTTCAACCTGGGCGCGCCTAGCGGCCAGCTGGGCTTTGCCCAGGCCGTGGCCCAGGCCGAGACCGTGCGCCCCGAAGTGGGCAAGCACCTGAAGGATGCGGCCGGCTTCATCAAGGCTGGCAAGTACAAGGAAGCGCTGGCCAAGCTGCGTGACGCGGAAGGCGTGGCCAACCGCACGCCGGCCGAGAACAACGCGATCGAGGGCACGCGCTTCTCGGCCGCGATGGGCGCGAGCGATGCCGATTCCATGGTCAAGGCCTTCGACGTGCTGAAGGCGCGTCTGGGTGGCCCGCAGCAGCTGCAGTACATGGAAGCCATCGCGGGCACCTACCTGCGCGCCGGCAATGCCGCCAAGGCGCTGGAGTGGGCGAACAAGTACTTCGCCGCCGGCGGCAACAGCGCCACGATGAAGACGGTGCAGCAGCAGGCCCAGTTCAAGTCCGGCGACATGGGTGCCGTGCTGAAGGACACGCTGGCCGAAGTGCAGGCCGACGAGAAGGCCGGCAAGGCGCCTACGCAGGACAAGCTGAATCTGCTGCTGTACGCCGCGCAGAAGAAGAACGACGCCGCCACCGAGTCGCTGGCGACCGAGAAGCTGCTGAACTACTACCCCCGCAAGGAGCTGTGGGCGCAGATCCTGGGCAGCCTGCCGTCCAAGAAGGGCTTCTCGCCGCGCTTCTCGCTGGATGTCTACCGCCTGCAACTGGCCACCGGCAATATGCGCGGTGTGGACGACTACATGGAGATGGCCCAGCTGGCCGCCCAGGCCGGCTACCCCGAAGAGGGCAAGAAGGTCGTGGAACAGGGCCTGGCCGCCAATGTGCTGGGTCAGGGCGCCGAGGGTGCTCGCCACAAGCGTCTGCTGGACCTGATGGTCAAGAAGATCGCCGAGGCCAAGGCCGACTTCCCGAATGCCGAGAAGGCCGCCAATGCGTCCAAGACCGGCGACGAGCTGGTCAAGCTGGGCCTGGCCAAGGTCTTCGGCGGCGACAAGGCCACCGGCCTGAAGCTGGTCGACGCGGGCGTGGCCAAGGGCAACTTCACTCGTGCGGACGACGCCAAGTACTACCAGGGCCTGGCCTACTACTTCGCCGGCGAGACCTCCAAGGCACAGGCCGCCTGGCGCGGCGTGAAGGGTACGGACGGCTCGGGCGAACTGGCCCGCCTGTGGGGCATCCAGTCGCGCAAGAAGTAAGCGCATCGCGCGGCCGGCCCCTGGCCGGTGCAGCAATGACAAGGCCCCTGACGGGGCCTTGTTCTTTTTGGGCGGGGAGGTCCGACTTACTTCGGCGCCAGGCGGATTGCGCCATCCAGGCGGATGACCTCGCCGTTGAGCATGTCGTTGGTGAGGATCTGCTGCACCAGCTTGGCGTAGTCCGCCGGCGTGCCCAGGCGGCTGGGGAAGGGCACGCTGGCGGCCAGCGCGTCCTGCACTTCCTGCGGCATGCCGAACAGCATGGGCGTGCCGAAGATGCCCGGCGCGATGGTCATGTTGCGTATGCCGTTGCGGGCCAGGTCGCGCGCGATCGGCAAGGTCATGCCCACCACGCCACCCTTGGACGCTGCATAGGCCGCCTGGCCGATCTGGCCGTCGTAGGCCGCGACCGAGGCGGTGGAGATCAGCACGCCGCGCTCGCCGGTGCTCTCGGGCTCGTTCTTGGCCATCGCTTCGGCGGCCAGGCGGATCATGTTGAAGCTGCCGATCAGGTTGACCGTGATGGTCTTGCTGAACAGCGCCAGCGCATGGGCGCCGTCCTTGCCCACGGTCTTGGCGGCCGGTGCGATGCCGGCGCAGTTGACCAGGCCCATCAGCTTGCCCAGCTGCGTGGCCGCGGCTACCACGGCCTGGCCATCGGCCTCCTGGCTGACGTCGCACTTCACGAACACGCCGCCGATCTCGGCCGCCACGGCCTGGCCGCGCTCCTCCTGCAGATCGGCGATGACGACCTTGCCGCCCTCGCGCGCCAGCATGCGTGCCGTGCCTTCGCCCAGGCCCGACGCGCCGCCGGTGACGATGAAGACCTTGCCTGCGATTTCCATGGAATCTGTCTCCTGCTTGAATTGACGTGAACGTCAATTGTCGCCGAGTCGCCGACCGGTGACGGGCACAAAAAAGCCGCGAGGCGCAGGGCGCTCGCGGCTGGCTTGGGGTGTTGCTGCGGCGATCAGGCTAGCGCCGCCAGCGCCTTGCGGGTGATCTCGTCCACCGAGCCCATGCCTTCGATGCGGCGGTACTGGGGGGCCTGGGCGTCGCCGGTGGCGGCCCATTGCGAGTAGTAGTCCACCAGCGGGCGGGTCTGGGCCTGGTAGACGTCCAGGCGCTTGCGCACGGTCTCTTCCTTGTCGTCCTCGCGCTGGATCAGCTCCTCGCCGGTCTCGTCATCCTTGCCTTCGACCTTGGGCGGGTTGAACTTCACGTGGTAGGTGCGGCCGGAGGCCACATGCACGCGGCGGCCGCTCATGCGCTCGATGATGGCCTCGAAGGGCACGTCGATTTCCAGCACATAGTCCAGCTTCACGCCGGCGGCCTTCATCGCATCGGCCTGCGGAATGGTGCGGGGGAAGCCGTCGAACAGGAAGCCGTTGGCGCAATCCGATTGGGCGATGCGCTCCTTGACCAGGCCGATGATGATGTCGTCGCTGACCAGGGCGCCCGAGTCCATCACCTGCTTGGCAGCCAGACCCAGCGGGGTGCCGGCCTTGATGGCGGCGCGCAGCATGTCGCCGGTGGAAATCTGCGGGATGCCGAATTGTTTGCAGATGAAGGCGGCCTGGGTGCCTTTGCCGGCGCCAGGAGCGCCCAGAAGAATCAATCGCATGGGTTTCCTCAGGGTGACGGGGCGATGACAGCCCCGCTTCGGGTCAGCGGTCGAGGATAGCACGCGGCCTTTCTAGGGCCTGACGCACCACCTCGGTGCTGTCAGACGGGTTGCAGCAGCTGGCGCACGCGCGCCAGGTCCTCGGGCGTGTCCACGCCAGGGCCGGGGCGCTCGTCGCTGACATGCACCGCGATGCGCTCGCCGTGCCACAGCACGCGCAGCTGTTCCAGCGACTCCAGCAGCTCCAGCGGGCTGGCCGACAGCGTGGGAAAGCGGCGCAGAAAGCCGGCGCGGTAGGCGTACAGCCCCACATGGCGCAGCGCCGGGTAGTCGGCCGGTGGCAGCTGGCCGCCGCCGTCGCGCCACCAGGGCAGGGGCGCGCGCGAGAAATACAGCGCCCGGCCAGCGGCATCCATGACCAGCTTGACGACATTCGGGTTCGCAAACTCCGAAGCGTCGTCCAGCGCATGCGCCACGGTGGCCATCACGCAATCAGGCTTGGCGGCGAGCTGGCCCGCGCAGGCGTCGATCATGGCGGGCGCGATCAGGGGCTCGTCGCCCTGCACATTCACGACCAGCGCGTCGTCCGGCAGCGCGAGCTGGTCCACTGCCTCGGCGAGCCGGTCGCTGCCGGACGCATGGTCGGCGCGGGTCAGCAGCGCTCGCACGCCGTGGGCGGCACAGGCCTGCAGCACCTCGGGCGCATCGGTGGCGACCACCACCTGGGCGGCGGCGGACTGCGCCGCACGCTGGGCCACGCGCACGATCATGGGCAGGCCGGCCAGGTCGGCCAGCGGCTTGTTGGGCAGGCGGGTGGAGGCCAGCCGTGCCGGGATGAGGACCGTGAAGCTCACAGCGGGCCGGGCAGCGTCACCGGCGCGGGCTGGGCGTCGGGCTCCCAGGGGCGGGCCTCGCTCTCCAGCATCAGCGGGATGCCGTCACGGATGGGGAAGGCCAGGCGGTCGGCGCGGCAGCCCAGCGCGGGCAGCTCGCCCTCGCGCAGCAGGGTCAACGGGCCCTTGCACAGGGGGCACACGAGCATCTCGATCAGGCGTTGATCCATGGGCGGGAATTCAGGCAAGCAGTCTCTGGAGTTGTTGGTCCAGCGCGGCCTCGAAGGCGGCGCCGGGCGCGAAGTCTAGCGCCACCACCCACACCGGTGTCGAAGCCGCCAGCGCCGGCGGCAGCTTGACCGCGTCCTTTTCGGTCAGCACCACCGCCTGCGCGTCGGCCGGCCAGGGGGCGCGCTCATAGGCCGCATGGTCGGGCTGCGGGCATTCCAGCGGCTGCAGCCCCTGCTCGCGCAGCATGTCGAAGAAGCGCTGCGGCTGCGCGATGCCGGCCACCGCGACCAGGCCGGGCTGCTGCCGCAGCGCCCGCAGCGCTTCCAGCGTCGGCGGTTCGCCGGCCCACCAGCCGGCCAGCGACACCGCGCCCGCCAGCTGCCGGCGGCCGGTGAAGCCGGCCAGCGCGGTGCTGGGCTCGCGGTGGTTGTAGACCACCAGTGCAGGGTTGGCGGGCAGCCGGGGCGGCTCGCGCAGCGGGCCGGCGGGCAGCAGCCGGCCGTTGCCCAGACCGCGTTCGTCGAACACCAGCAGGCTCAGCGCACGCGGCAGCCGCCAGTGCTGCAGACCGTCGTCGCTGATCAGCAGTTGAAGCTCGGGATGGGCGGCCAGCAGCGCCTGCGCCGCAGCCACGCGGTCGCGGCCCACCGCCACCGGCACGCGGCCGCGCAGGTGCAGCAGCAGCGGTTCGTCCCCCACCTCGCGGGCGCTGGACTGCGTGCTCACCAGCCTGACCTCGTCGCCCTCGCGGCCATAGCCGCGCGACACCACGCCGGCACGCAGGCCGCGCGCACGCAACTGCTGCAGCACGGCCAGCGTGGTGGGAGTCTTGCCGGCGCCGCCGACTATCCAGTTGCCCACCACGATGACCGGCACCGGCAGCGCGGCCGGGCGCTTCAGACCCAGCGCATAGGCCGCGCGGCGCAGGCCCAGCAGCAGGCAGTAGACGCCGCTGAGCGGCAGCAGCGCGGCCGACAGCGGCCCGCCGGTCAGCCATTCGCGCTGCAGCCGGGCCGACAGGCGTTCAGCGAGCGTCGGTCTGCGCGGCGAAGGTGACACGCGTCAGGCCCACGCGGCGCGCGGCGTCCATCACATTGATCACGGACTGGTGGGCCGAGGCGGCGTCGGCCGAGATGATCAGCGACGCGTCACCACGGCCGGCCGCGGCCTGGCGCAGCGCATTGCCCAGGATGTCCACCGAGCGGCCCTCGACCGGCTGGTGGTTGATCACGTAGCGGCCATCGGCCGCCACGCTGACGACGATCTCCTGCGGCCTGTCCTTGAGCTTGTCCGCGTCCGCCGAGGGCAGGGTGATCTGCAGCTCGGTGAACTTGGAGTAGGTGGTCGACAGCATCAGGAAGATCAGGATCACCAACAGCACGTCGATGAAGGGGATCAGGTTGATCTCCGGCGGATCGGTGCGGGGCGGGCGGAAGCGCATGGGGCCCTCCTGCTCAGGCGGTGAAGCGCTTGAGCTGGCCCATCAGGCGGTCGGCGCCGGCCTCGAGCTCCAGCACGTACTCCTCGATGCGGCCGCGGAAGTAGCGGTGGAACATCAGCGAGGGGATGGCGATCATCAGGCCGAAGGCGGTGTTGTATAGCGCGATCGAGATGCCATGTGCGAGCTGGGCCGGGTTGCCGCCGCCGGGCGTCTGGCTGCCGAAGATCTCGATCATGCCCACCACCGTGCCCAGCAGGCCCAGCAGCGGGGCGGCGGTGGCGATGGTGCCCAGCGTGTTCATGTAGCGCTCCAGCTGGTGCACCGCGCGGCGGCCGGCGAACTCGAACACCTGCTTGAGCTTGGCCTCGGGCAGCTGGGGTTCCTCCGCCACCGCCCGCAGGCCGCTGGCCAGCACCTCGCCCAGCACCGAGTTCTGTGCCAGCTTGCCCACCATGTCCGGCGTGGGCAGTTGCTGTGCGCTGACCGCCAGCACGTCGTCCAGCAGCCGGGCCGGCACGATGCGGCTGGTGCGCAGGCTGGAGAGGCGTTCGATGATCAGTGCCAGCGCAACGACCGAGCACAGGAGCAGCGGCCAGATCGGCCAACCAGCGGCTTGTATGATGGAAAACAAGGGGGTCCTCGTCGACGGATGAAGGCCGTGGCGGCCGGTGAGTGCGCGCGATTATGGCGCCGCCCGGCGCACCGAAACCCCCAGGGCGGCCCCGGACTGACCCGCCCACAAACATCCACCGCGACTGTGGATAACTTTGTTGAAAAGCCGGGGGCGGCCGACGCCAGAGGCCGTCAAATCAAGGCCTTGAACAACTTGCCTCAGTTTTGAGCAACGGAATTCGAATTGAAAAACAAGACCTTATGTTGTTGTGACGGGCGTATGACAGATGAAATGGCCCGCCAGCCCAGCATTGGCGCGGCTGTGGACTTCCGGACCCGCGCCAGCATTGGGTTTGCGCGTGATTGACGGCCGCGAGCCCGCATCGGGCCGACGCCTGTGGGGCGTGGCGGGTCTGCTGGAGGCGTTGGGCCAGAGTCTGGCGGAGCGCTTCTCGGTGGTGGCGGTGGGCGGCGAGATCGCCGGCTTTACGCGGGCCGCGAGCGGCCACTGCTACTTCACGCTGAAGGATGCGGACGGCCAGGCGGCGTCGCTGCGCTGTGCGATGTTCCGCCGTGCGGCCTCGCTGCTGGACTTTGCGCCCGGCGATGGCGCGCTGGTGGAGGTGCGCGGCCGGCTGGCGCTTTACGAGCCGCGCGGCGAGCTGCAGTTCGTCGTGGAGGCCATGCGCCGCGCTGGCGCCGGCACGCTGTACGAGCAGTTCCTGAAGCTGCGCGCCCGCCTCGCGGCCGAGGGTCTGTTCGACCCGGGCGTCAAGCGCGAGTTGCCGCCGTACCCGACCCGGCTGGGCGTCATCACCTCCACCGCGGGCGCGGCCTTGCACGATGTGCTGACCGCGCTGGCCCGCCGTGCGCCCCAGGTGGGCGTGGTGGTCTATCCCAGCCCGGTGCAGGGCGCGGACGCGCCGCCGGCGCTGGTGCAGGCGCTGCGGATCGCGAACGAGCGGGCCGAGGTGGACGCGCTGTTGCTGGTGCGCGGTGGCGGCTCGCTGGAAGACCTGTGGGCCTTCAATGACGAGCGCGTGGTGCGGGCGGTGGCGGGCTCGGCGCTGCCAGTGATTTGCGGCGTGGGCCACGAGACCGACGTGACGCTGTGTGACCTGGCGGCCGACCTGCGAGCGCCCACGCCCACCGCCGCGGCCGAGCTGGCGGCGCCGGCGCGCGAGGCGCTGCTGGGCGAGCTGGACCGGCTGGAGCGTGGCCTGGGTCTGCATCTGGAGCGCCGTCTGCAGGGCCTGGCCCAGCGCCTGGACCGCCTGGCGCTGCGCCTGAGCCGCCCCAGCGAGCTGCTGGCGCGCCAGCGCCGCGCGCTCGCGCTGCTGGCCCAGCGTGCGGCCGCTGCGCCGGTGCGCCGGCTGGAGCTGCAGCGCCAGCGGCTGGACCACCTGCAGCAGCGCCTGCTGCGCGCGGCGCCCGCGCTGCTGCGCACCCGGCAGGCCCGGCTCGACAGCCTGGGTGCCCGGCTGCAGGCGCTGGACCCGGCCCATGTGCTGGCCCGGGGCTATGCCTGGCTGGACGACGGCCAGGGCGGCGCGGTCACGTCGGTGCAGGGCCTGCGCCCTGGCGACATGGTGCGCGCGGTGCTGGCAGACGGCACGGCGCGGCTGCAGGTCAGCGAGGTTGTGCCTTCGTCGCAGGGGTGATTGCTCCTCCCTACAATCCGCCGCCATCCCAACCGCAACCCTTTGAAGAGGATTCCATGGAACACACGCTGCCCCCGCTGCCCTACGCGATCGACGCCCTGGCCCCGCACTACAGCCAGGAAACCCTGGAGTTCCACCATGGCAAGCACCACAACGCCTATGTGGTGAACCTGAACAACCTGCAAAAGGGCACCGAGTTCGAAACCATGACGCTCGAAGAGATCGTCAAGAAGAGCTCGGGCGGCATCTACAACAACGCCGCGCAGATCTGGAACCACACCTTCTTCTGGAACTGCATGAAGCCCAATGGCGGCGGTGAGCCCAGCGGCACGCTGGCCGCGGCCATCAACGCCAAGTGGGGCAGCTACGCGGCCTTCAAGGAAGCCTTCGTGAAGAGCGCCGTGGGCAACTTCGGTTCGGGCTGGACCTGGCTGGTCAAGAAGGCCGACGGCACGGTCGACATTGTCAACACCGGCGCCGCCGGTACGCCGCTGACCACCGCCGACAAGGCGCTGCTGACCGTGGACGTGTGGGAACACGCCTACTACATCGACTACCGCAACCTGCGCCCCAAGTTCGTCGAGACCTTCCTCAGCAACCTGGTGAACTGGTCCTTCGCCGAGGCCAACTTCGCCTGAGGCGGCTTCGCCTGATGTGCAAAGGCCGGCAATTGCCGGCCTTTTTTATTGGGCGTCTCGCCGCAGCGTGCGAGGGTCTCAGTTGCCCCAGGGCTGACCCTTGAGCTTGGTGCCGGACTTGATGCCGCGCTTGGCGAACCAGCCCTGGTTCATCTCCAGCGCGTAGCGCACCGGCTTGTCCGAGCAGTGCGAGGTCTCGGTCATGGGCTGCATGTCGGCGATGTTGACCACGCTGCCGTCGTCTGCGATGAAGGCGATGGACAGCGGCAGCAGCGTGTTGCGCATCCAGAAGCACTGCGGCTCAGGCGCCTCGAACACGAACAGCATGCCATTGTTGGTGGGCATGGTCTTGCGATGCATCAAGCCGATGGCGCGCTGTTCGGGGGTGATCGCGATCTCGGCCTGGATCACATGCATGCCTGCTGTCAAGGGGATGCTGCGCAGCTTTTGCGGCGCGTCCTGGGCCAGTACTGCGCTGTTAGCAACGAACAGGGCGGAGATGAAGAGAGCTTTGATGCAAGTCATGGGCAGGGGAGGCTGTGCGCCCTAGATTATGGGCGTGACCACTTCGACCGCAGGCTTGCGCCAGGCTGACGACGAGCAGCCGCTCGCGCCCTTCACGACCTGGCCCGATGGCCCGGGCGGTGCGGCGCTGTCGCAGTTCCAGGTGGCGGGCATGCACTGCGCGGCCTGCGCCGGTCTGGTGGAGCAGGCGCTGCTGGGGCTGGAAGGCGTGCGCAGCGCGGTGGTGAATGCGGCCAGCGCCAGGTTGTCGCTGCGCTGGGAGCCGCAGCGCCTGAGCCTGGAGGCGATCAATGCGGCGGTCGAGCGCGCCGGCTACCAGGTCACGCCGGACGTGGCAGCGCCCGCCCGCGCGCTGCGCCAGCGCGAGCGGCGCGGGGCCTTGTGGCGCCTGTTCGTGGCCGGCTTCCTGATGATGCAGGTGATGATGCTGGCGACGCCGGCCTACATGGCCCAGCCCGGCGACCTGGCGCCCGATCTGGAGCGGCTGCTGCGCTGGGGCTGCTGGGTGCTGACGCTGCCGGTGCTGGCCTTTTCGGCCGGGCCGTTCTTTTCCGGCGCCTGGCGCCAGCTGCGCGCACGCCGCCCGGGCATGGATGTGCCGGTGGCGCTGGGCATCGCCGTGACCTTCATCGCCAGCAGCGGCGCGCTGTTCGACCCGCAGGGGCCGTTCGGCCACGAGGTCTATTTCGACTCGCTGACCATGTTCGTCGCGCTGCTGCTGCTGGCGCGATGGTTCGAGCTGGGGGCCCGCCACCGTGCGGCCGATGCGCTGGAAGCGGTGGCCGATGCAGTGCCAGCCTCGGCCGAGCGCCTGCGCGAGGACGGCAGCAGCGAGCGTGTGGAGCCGCACCTGCTGCGCGTGGGTGACCGGCTGCGCGTAGTGGCCGGGGAGGCCTTCGCGGCCGACGGCGAGGTGCTGAGCGGCGAGGCCTGGGTCAACGAAGCGCTGCTGACCGGCGAATCCGCGCCGGTGCGCAAGCAGCCGGGCGACGCGGTGGTGGCTGGCTCCATCAACCTGGAGGGGCCGCTGCTGGTGGCCGTGCGGCGCGTGGGCGCCGACACCACGGCCCAGGGCATCGTGCGCCTGATGCAGCAGGCGCAGAGCCAGCGCCCCGCGGGCTATGGCGTGCTGGACCGCGTGGCCGTGGGCTTCACGGCCACGGTGCTGCTGCTGGCGCTGGGGGCCGGTCTGGCCTGGTGGTGGTGGGCGCCGGAGCGGGCGGTGGCGGTCGCGGTCGCGGTGCTGATCGTGACCTGCCCCTGCGCGCTGACGCTGGCCGCCCCGGCGGCCTGGCTGGCGGCCAGCGGCGCGCTGGCGCGGCGCGGTCTGCTGCTGGCCGACCTGGGCGCGCTGGAGCGTCTGTGCCGCATCGATACCGTGGTGCTGGACAAGACCGGCACCCTCAGCGAGGACCGGCTGGCGCTGCAGCGCGCCTGGATGGACGAGGACACCGGGCAGGCCGCGATGCTGCTGGCGCGCGCGCGCAGCCTGGCGGCGCTGTCCCGCCACCCGCAGTCACGAGCAATGGCCGACGGCCGCGTGCCGCAAGAGCCGACGGTGAGCCTGGCCTGGCGTGAGGTGCGCGAACTGCCGGGCCAGGGCGTGGAGGCCTGTGACGAGACCGGCCGCCGCTGGCGGCTGGGCGCGCCCGCCTGGGTCAGCGCAAGCCCTGACCCCGAGGCCCGACTGGCCTTTGGAGCGGAGGGGGCCGAGCCGGGTCAGGTCTTGTGGATGACGCTCAGCGAGGTGCTGCGGCCCGATGCGGCCGAGGCGGTGGCGGCACTGCAGGCGCAGGGTCTGAAGGTGCGCCTGCTGTCGGGTGATCAGCCGGCCGCGGTGCGGCGCCTGGCCGAGCCGCTGGGGCTGGATGGCTGGCAGGCCGGCGCCGACCCGGCCGCGAAGCTGGCCGCGGTGCGGGCACTGCAGGCCGACGGTGCCCAGGTGCTGATGGTGGGCGACGGCATCAACGATGCGCCGGTGCTGGCCGCGGCCGAGGTGCGCGTGGTGATGGGGCAGGGCGCGGCGCTGGCGCGCTCCGCGGCCGACGCGCTGCTGATTTCCAACCGCCTGATGACGCTGGTGTTCGCCCTGCAGCTGGCGCGGCGCACGCAGCGCGTGCTGCGGCAGAACCTGGCCTGGGCGGCCCTCTACAACCTGGCCTGTGTGCCGCTGGCGCTGGCCGGCTGGCTGCCGCCGCTGGCGGCGGGCCTGGGCATGGCGAGCAGTTCGCTGTTCGTCGTTTTGAACGCGCAAAGGCTGCAGCGCTGATGGACATCCTCTATCTGTTGATCCCCTTCTCGGTCGTGCTGGTGCTGCTCATCGTGGCGGTGTTCGGTTGGGCTGTGCACTCGGGACAACTGGACGACCTGGAGCACGAGGGGGAGCGCATCCTGGTTGATGAGGATCAAGGCCGCCCGCCACCCCCCGGCGAACAATCATTCACAAATCACTGAAGGAGCCACGATGGCAAACGTGAGGGCCCTGGACGGAACCGGGGATGTCTATGAGGACGGGCCGGTACGAGCGTTCGCGCTGGCCGCCGTGTTGTGGGGGGTGGTGGGCATGCTGGTGGGGGTGGTGATCGCCGCCCAGCTGGCATGGCCCGACCTGAATCTGGGCATTCCCTGGCTCAGCTACGGGCGTTTGCGCCCCCTGCACACCAATGCGGTGATCTTCGCGTTCGGCGGCTGCACGCTGTTCGCGACGTCATACCACGTGGTGCAGCGCACCGGCCAGGCCCGGCTGTTCCTGCCCAAGCTGGCCTGGTTCACGTTCTGGGGCTGGCAGCTGGTGATTCTGCTGGCCGCGATCACGCTGCCGCTGGGCTACACGACCGGCAAGGAATACGCCGAGCTCGAATGGCCGATCGACCTGCTGATCGCGGTGGTCTGGGTGGCTTACGCCGTGGTGTTCTTCGGCACCGTGGGCAAGCGCAAGATCAGCCACATCTACGTGGCGAACTGGTTCTTCGGCGCCTTCATCATCGCGGTCGCGCTGCTGCACATCGTGAACAGCGCCGAGATCCCGGTGTCGATGTGGAAGAGCTACTCGGCCTACGCCGGCGTGCAGGACGCGATGGTGCAGTGGTGGTACGGCCATAACGCGGTGGGCTTCTTCCTGACCGCGGGCTTCCTGGGAATGATGTACTACTACATCCCCAAGCAGGCGGGCCGCCCGGTCTACAGCTACCGGCTGTCCATCGTGCACTTCTGGGCGCTGATCTTCACCTACATGTGGGCGGGTCCGCACCACCTGCACTACACCGCGCTGCCGGACTGGGCGCAGAGCGTGGGCATGGTGTTCTCGCTGGTGCTGCTGGCCCCCAGCTGGGGCGGCATGATCAACGGCATCATGACCCTGTCGGGTGCGTGGAACAAGCTGCGCGACGACCCCATCCTGAAGTTCCTCATCGTGTCGCTGTCCTTCTACGGCATGTCGACCTTCGAGGGCCCGATGATGTCGATCAAGACCGTGAATGCGCTGTCGCACTACACGGACTGGACGGTGGGCCACGTGCACAGCGGTGCGCTGGGCTGGGTGGGCCTGATCTCCATGGGCGCGCTCTATCACCTGATCCCGCGCATGTTCGGCCGCACCGAGATGTACTCCAAGCGCGCGATCGAGCTGCACTTCTGGATCGCCACGCTGGGCATCGTGCTCTACATCGCCGCGATGTGGATCGCCGGCGTGATGCAGGGCCTGATGTGGCGCGCGGTCAACCCGGACGGCACGCTGGTCTTCAACTTCGTGGAAAGCGTGAAGGCGACCTGGCCGTTCTATGTGATCCGCCTGAGCGGCGGTCTGCTGTACCTCGGCGGCATGCTGGTGATGTCCTGGAACGTCATCAAGACCGTGCAGTCGGGGCGTGCCGAACAAGTGCGCATCCCCGCCGTGATGGCCCACGCCTGAAGGAATGACGATGGCATCCAATACTCAAAAGGTCTCGGGCCACCAACGCATCGAGACCAGCAACTTCCTGATGATCGTGCTGGTGCTGCTCACGGTCGTGGTGGGCGGCATCGTCGAGATCGTGCCGCTGTTCTTCCAGCGCTCGACCACGCAGCCGGCGCCGGGCCTCAAGCCCTACACCGCGCTGCAGCTGGCCGGCCGTGACATCTATCTGCGCGAGGGTTGCTACAACTGCCACTCGCAGATGATCCGGCCGCTGGTGGCCGAGACGCTGCGCTACGGCCACTACTCCACCGCGGGCGAGTTCGTCTACGACCACCCCTTCCAGTGGGGCAGCAAGCGCACCGGGCCGGACCTGGCGCGCGTGGGCGGCAAGTACAGCGACGACTGGCACCGCATCCACCTGAACAACCCGCGCGACGTGGTGCCCGAGTCCAACATGCCGGCCTACAGCTGGCTGGCGGGCAGCCCGGTCGATGCAGCTGGCCTGCCGGCGCGCCTGTCGGCGATGCGCACGCTGGGCGTGCCCTACACGCAGGCCGAGATCGACGAGTCAGCCAAGGCGGTCGAGGGCAAGACCGAGATGGATGCGCTCGTGGCCTATCTGCAGGTGCTGGGCACCGCAGGCAAGACCCAGAACCCCTGAGGAGGCTGCCATGGGTATCAATGAACTGCGGGTGGCCGTGACGCTGGTGTCGCTGGCCGTCTTCATCGGCATCGTCGTCTGGGCCTGGTCGGCCCGCCGCCGCGAAGGTTTCGAGGTGGCCGCACAACTGCCCTTCGAGGGAGAGGACGCATGAGTGATTTCTTCAACAGCGGCTGGTCGCTCTTCGTGGCGGCCATCACCGTGATCGGGCTGGTGGCCTGCCTGGGCTTGCTGATCGTGGCCAGCCGTCGCCAGGTCATGGCCAGCGACAACACCACCGGCCATGTCTGGGACGAAGACCTGCGCGAAATGAACAACCCGCTGCCGCGCTGGTGGATGGGGCTGTTCATCCTGACCGTGGTGTTCGCCGGCGTCTACCTGGCGCTCTACCCGGGTCTGGGCAGCAACGCCGGTCAGCTGGGCTGGAGCAGCCTGGGCGAACACGCGGCCGACGTGGCCAAGGCCCGTGAGAGCATGGCCCCGGTCTATGCCAGCTTCGCCAAGCTGACGCCGGAGCAACTCGCCAAGGATCCCAAGGCCCATGGCATCGGCGAGCGTCTGTTCGCCAACAACTGCGCGGTGTGCCACGGCGCCGACGCGCGCGGCTCCAAGGGCTTCCCCAACCTGACCGACAACGACTGGCTGTGGGGCGGCAGCTTCGACGCCATCGTGCAGACCATCGCCGAGGGCCGCGAGGGCAATATGCCCGTGATGGCGCCGGCAGTGGGCAGCAGCGAGGACGTGCGCAACGTGGCGAACTACGTGCTGTCGCTGTCGGGCAGTCCGCACAACTCGCTCTATGCACAGCTGGGCAAGCCCAAGTTCGTGGCCTGCGCGGCCTGCCACGGGCCGGACGGCAAGGGCAACCAGGCGCTGGGTGCGCCCAACCTCACCGACAAGATCTGGCTGCATGGCTGGGGCGAGGATGCGGTGATGGCCATGATCAACAACGGCAAGCACAACGTGATGCCCGCGCACAAGGACCGTCTGACGCCGGAACAGATCCGCGTGCTGGCCGCCTATGTGCAGAGTCTGTCGCAGCCGGCCGTGGCCTCGGCCCAGCCCTGAGGTCTGAGTGCTCATGAGCGACCTGCCTGCCCAGCCCCGCGGCGATGCCGCCGCGGTCATCCGGCTCTACCGTGCGGAGGACAAGATCCATCCGCGTTCGGTACGCGGTCGCTTCACGAACTGGCGCTGGGCGCTGGTCGCGCTCACCCAGCTGGTGTTCTACGGCCTGCCCTGGCTGACCTGGGGTGATCGCCCCGCGGTGCTGTTCGATCTGGCGGCGCGGCGCTTCTACATCTTCGGCCTGGTGCTGTATCCGCAGGACTTCGTCTACCTGACGGCCCTGCTGCTGATCTCGGCCTACGCGTTGTTCCTGTTCACCGCAGTGGCGGGGCGCCTGTGGTGCGGCTACGCCTGTCCGCAGACGGTCTACACCGAAATCTTCATGGCGGTGGAGCGCTGGTTCGAGGGTGACCGCAACGCGCGGCTCAAGCTGGAGAAGTCAGGCTGGACGCTGGACAAGCTGCTGCGCAAGTCCGGCAAGCAGTTGAGCTGGGTGGTGCTGGCGCTGATCACCGGCATCAGCTTCGTCGGCTACTTCACGCCGATACGCACATTGATTGCCGAGATTGCCCAGCTGGCGCTGGGACCGTGGGAGACCTTCTGGGTGCTGTTCTACGGTTTCGCGACCTACGGCAATGCGGGCTTCATGCGCGAGCAGGTCTGCAAGTACATGTGCCCCTATGCGCGCTTCCAGAGCGCGATGTTCGACCGTGACACGCTGGTCATCAGCTACGACGGCGGCCGTGGCGAGCCGCGCGGCAAGAACGCGCAACGCGGCAAGAAGGGCGAGGAGCGCAGTGCGGCGGTCGGCGACTGCATCGATTGCGGCCTGTGCGTGCAGGTCTGCCCCACCGGCATCGACATCCGCAACGGCCTGCAGTACGAATGCATAGGCTGTGCGGCCTGCATCGACGTCTGCAACGGCGTGATGGACAAGATGGGCACGCCCCAGGGGCTGATTCGCTACGACACCGAGAACGGTCTGGAGCAACACCTGACCCCTGCGCAGCGGCTCGCGCGGGTATTTCGTCCACGCGTGCTGATCTACAGCGGCGTGCTGCTGCTGATCTGCGCCGCGGTGTTCTACAGCCTGCTGTCGCGCCACAGTTTCCGGGTGGACGTGGTACGTGACCGTGCGACGCTGGCCCGCCAGGTGGAAGATGGCTGGGTGGAGAACGTCTACCGCCTGCAGCTGATGAACGCCACCGAGGGCACCCAGCATTACCGCCTGGAGGCCCAGGGCCTGAGCGGGCTCAAGCTCAGCCAGGCGATGGAGGTCGACGTGGGGCCCGCCGAGGCGCGCTGGGTGGCCGTGGCCCTGCGTCTGCCACCCGAGACCGCACAGGCCCTCAAGCCAGGCGCCCATCCCATCCAGTGGGTGATCACCCGCACCGGCGCGGCCACGCCGGAGACCCTGAACGAGAAGTCCACCTTCGTCGTGCCGCGCTGAGCGGCGGGAGTTACGCATGAATCCTCAAACCACCGCAAGCCCCGCCGCCCCAGCCTGGCGCGAGCCTATGGTCTGGCTGGTCGTGGGCGGCCCGCTGGCCGTCGTCATCGCCAGCTTCTTCACGCTGGGCCTGGCGATCAGGCATCCCGACCCGCCGCTGGACCTGCACACCAGCGCGGCCCGAGCGGCCGACGACGCCGAGCCTGCCGACGTGCGCGCCCAGTCGGGGGATGTGGTGCCTGCCATGCTGGCCCGCAACCACGCAGCCACCGGTGTACCGGCGAACAGGAAGCCCTGATGGACCCGACACTCGCGCCCTCGCGCCAGGCCCGCCGGGCCATGGCGGTGATCTGGCCGGCCTTTTTGATGGCCGGCGTGCTGGAGGTGCTGGTGTTCTCGGTCGTCGACCCGGTGGAGCTGCGCTGGTTCGGCAGTGCCCAGGTGGAGCTGTCGGCCCAGGCGGTCTACACGCTGGCTTTTGTGGTGTTCTGGGTGGTCATCGCGCTGGCGGCCAGCCTCAGCCTGTTGCTGATGCAGATGCCTGATCAGGAGGGCGCGCCCCAGACTCACGCCCCGGGCTGGCCTCGCTGAGGCCGGGCACCGATTTCAACAGCGGCTGTTGTTCACCAGGGCCTGCAGGCCCGGTTGATTGAGGATGCGCAGCTGGCGCTGCTTGACCTCCATCAGCCCATCGTCCTGGAACTTGGAGAAGGTGCGGCTCACCGTCTCCAGCTTCAGCCCGAGGTAGCTGCCTATCTCCTCGCGCGTCATGCGCAGCACCAGGCTGGACGCCGAGAAACCGCGCGCCTGCAGGCGCTGCGTGAGGTTGAGCAGGAAGGCGGCCAGGCGCTCCTCGGCGCGCATATTGCCCAGCAGCAGCATCACGCCATGGTCGCGCACGATCTCGCGGCTCATGATCTTGTGGAACTGGTGCTGCAGCACGGTGAACTCGTGCGACAGCTCTTCCAGCTGCGCATAGGGAATCACGCAGACCGAGGAGTCCTCCAGGGCGACCGCGTCGCAGTGGTGATGGTCGCTGCTGATGCCGTCCAGCCCCAGCAGTTCACCGGCCATCTGGAAGCCGGTCACCTGGTCGCGCCCATCCTCGCTGCTCACGCAGGTCTTGAAGAAGCCGGCACGCACTGCGTACAGCGCCTCGAAGCCATCGCCGTTGCGGAACAGGTACTCACCGCGCGGCACGCTGCGTCGCTTGGCCACCAGTCCGTCGAGCTGCTCCAGCTCATGGGACGAGAGGCCCAGGGGCAGGCACAGCTCCCTGAGGTTGCAACTGGCACAGGCGACTTTGAGCGGCTCGATGGCAACAGGCGTAGGAGGCATGCCTAGGATTATGCTCATCCTTTGTGCATTCGGGTGTTCGGTGCGCGGCGCAAATACATCAGCGTCGCGCCGTTGACGTGGATCAACACGTCGGCTCGCGAGGCTGGGCACAGTCGGCCCATGCCTACGGTATCCAAGCGCCTCATCGACTCCGATCTGTTGCGTCGTCATGACGTGAACGGGCCGCGCTACACCTCCTATCCCACGGCCGATCGCTTCGTCGAGGCCTACCAGTCCCTGCAGCATGTGCAGGCGCTGGCGCAGCGTGGCACGGCCCAGCCGTTGTCGCTGTACCTGCACATCCCATTCTGCGAGCAGCTCTGCTACTACTGCGCCTGCAACAAGATCATCACCAAGCATCACGAACGCGCTGCGCCCTACCTGAGCGCGCTCGAGACCGAGATGGATCTGGTGGTGGAGTCGCTGGGTGGTCATGCGCCGGTGTCGCAGCTGCACTTCGGTGGCGGTTCGCCCACCTTCTTGTCGGACGCGGAGCTGGACCAGCTGATGGCGTCGTTGAAGCGCCACTTCAAGCTGCTGCCCGGTGCCGAGCTGTCCATCGAGGTGGATCCCCGCACCGTGGATGTGGCCCGCCTGGCCCACCTGCGCGAGCTGGGCTTCAACCGGCTGTCCTTCGGCGTGCAGGACTTCAACCCCGCCGTGCAGAAGGCGGTGCATCGCATCCAGGGCCATGAGCAGGTCGCCGCGCTGATGCAGGCGGCCCGTTCGCTGGGCTTTTCGTCCATCAGCGTGGACCTGATCTACGGCCTGCCGCTGCAGACGCCCCAGTCCTTCGCCCACACCATCGCCCAGGTCGCCGAGCTGCGCCCCGACCGCATCGCGATGTATGCCTATGCCCACCTGCCGCAGCGTTTCAAGCCGCAGCGTCGCATCGCGGCCGAGCTGCTGCCGCCGGCAGGTGACAAGCTGGCCATGCTGTCCAACGCGATCAGCGGCCTGCTGGACGCGGGCTACGTCTACATCGGCATGGACCATTTCGCGCTGCCCGAGGACTCGCTGGCCGTGGCCAAGCGCCAGGGCCGGCTGCACCGCAACTTCCAGGGCTACAGCACCCAGCCCGATGCGGACCTGATCGGCCTGGGCGTGTCCGCGATCAGCCGCGTGGGCGCAACGCATGCGCAGAACGCCAAGACGCTGGAGGCCTACGAGGATGCGCTGCGTCAGCGCCAGCTGCCGGTGGAGCGCGGCCTCGCGCTGAGCCGCGATGATCTGCTGCGCCGGGCGGTCATCATGGCGCTGATGTGCCAGGGGCGGCTGGAGTTCGAGTCCATCGCCTCGTCCTATCTGGTCGATGTGCCGCGCTACTTCGCGGCCGAGTTCGAGCGCCTGCACCAGCTGGCCGAGCAGGGGCTGGTGGAGATGGAGCCCGGCGCCATCCAGGTGACGCCGCTGGGCTGGTACTTCGTGCGGGCCGTGGCCATGGTGTTCGATCGCTACCTGCAGGCCGACGCAAGCCGGGACAGATTCTCTAAGATCATCTGATGCTGGATCTCGCGCTGATCTCGTCCGCCACGCTGATGGGATTGGCGACCGCGCCGCATTGCACGCTGATGTGCAGCGCGCCCTGCGCGCTGGCCTGCCAGGGGGCGCGCCAGCAGGCGAGCTTCCAGGTCGGTCGGGTGCTGGGCTATGCGGCCGGTGGCGCACTGGCCACGGCCTCGGCCCAACTGCTGGCCCGTGCGGCGCAGAGCGCGGCACTGCTGCAGCCAGTCTGGGTGCTGCTCCAGGCTGCGTTGCTGCTGCTGGGCCTGAGCCTGCTGCTGCGCGGCCGGGCGCCCGCCTGGCTGGGGGCGCTGCAGTGGCGGCCCCGTCCCCGTCGCGCACTGGTCAGTGGCCTGGCCTGGGTGGCCATGCCCTGCGGCATGCTGCACGCGGCACTGTTGCTGTCCACGCTGGCCAATACGGTGCTGGGCGGTGCGGCGGCAATGGCGGGCTTTGCGCTGTCCAGCAGCCTGGGCCTGCTGGTCGCGCCGCTGCTGACCGCGCGGCTGCGCGGGCGGGGTGGCGATGCCGCCCCGGCGCTGCGGCTGGCCGGCCTGGGCATGGCCATGGCGGCCACCTGGGCGCTGATGCAGGGCGTTTGGCAGCGTGCGCTGCTGCTGTGCTGAGCGCGGCTAGACTGGGGCGCTTAACGCGTCCAACCCTTTATTTGAGCGAGCGCTCCTCCCATGTTCCAACACGTCCAGGTGCCGGAAGGCGGCCAGAAGATCACGGTCAATGCCGACTTTTCTCTGAACGTTCCCGACCACCCCATCATTCCCTTCATCGAAGGTGACGGCACCGGCGTGGACATCACGCCGGTGATGATCAAGGTGGTGGATGCCGCGGTGGCCAAGGCCTATGGCGGCACCAAGCAGATCCACTGGATGGAGATCTATGCGGGTGACAAGGCGGCCCGTCTGTACGGGCCTGACGTGCGTCTGCCCGAGGAGACGCTTCAGGTGCTGCGCGAGCATCCGGTGTCCATCAAGGGGCCGCTGACCACGCCGGTGGGCGGGGGCTTGCGCTCGCTGAACGTGTCGCTGCGCCAGGCGCTCGACCTCTATGTCTGCCTGCGGCCAGTGCGCTATTTCGACGGTGTGCCCAGCCCGGTGCGAGAGCCCCACAAGGTCAATATGGTGATCTTCCGGGAGAACTCCGAGGACATCTATGCCGGCATCGAGTATGAGGCCGGCAGCGAGCAGGCCAGGAAGCTCATCAAGTTCCTGCACGAGGAACTGGGTGCCCGCCAACTGCGCTTCCCCGACACCTCGGGCCTGGGTGTGAAGCCGGTGTCGCGCGAGGGCACGGAACGCCTGGTGCGCAAGGCCATCCAGTACGCGATCGATCATGACAAGCCCAGCGTGACCCTGGTCCACAAGGGCAACATCATGAAGTTCACCGAAGGCAGCTTTCGCGACTGGGGCTATGCGCTGGCGCGCCGCGAGTTCGGTGCGGAACTGATGGACGGCGGACCCTGGTGCCGCCTGAAGAATCCGCGCACCGGTAAGGACATCGTCATCAAGGACAGCATCGCCGATGCCTTCCTGCAGCGCATCGTCCTGCGCCCCATCGAGTACTCGGTGATCGCGACGCTCAATCTCAACGGCGACTACATCTCCGACGCGCTGGCCGCACAGGTCGGAGGCATAGGCATCGCGCCCGGGGCCAATATGTCGGACTCCATCGCGATGTTCGAGGCCACGCATGGCTCGGCGCCCAAGTATGCGGGCAAGGACTATGTGAATCCGGGCTCGGAGATCCTGTCCGCCGAAATGATGCTGCGCCACATGGGCTGGACCGCCGCGGCCGACCTGATCGTCAGCGCGATGGAGCAGGCCATCCTGGCCAAGAAGGTCACCTACGACTTTGCCCGCCTGATGGACGGTGCGACCCAGGTGTCCTGCTCGGGTTTCGGGCAGGTGATGATCGGCCTGATGTAGTCCTCGCCGCGCGCCGAGCAAAACGCCCCGCCAGCCTGCCGGCTGCGGGGCGCTGTTGCTTGAGGCGGGTGCTCAGGACGCGTGCATCTCCAGCACCCGTTCCACGGGCTGGATGTTCTGTGCCAGTTGCCCCTTGGGTCCCTGGACCAGTTCGAACTGGACCTGGCTGCCTTGTTTCAGCGTCCGAAAGCCCTCCATCTGGATGGCCGAGAAGTGTGCAAAGACGTCGCCGCCCCCCGCCTCTGGCTCGATGAAACCAAAGCCCTTGGCGTCGTTGAACCACTTGACCTTGCCGAGTGCCATATCTTGTCTCCTGCTTGTAGTCCCCTCCATTGACCACTGGAGGTGGACTTTCATTCTGAGCAGGTGGCCCGCGGCGTCAATTAAGGACCTTCCCGTCCGGGTGAACCCGAAGATCATGCGTCCGGCTTGCAATTCCTGGGGCCGGCGCCACTTGCCTGTCCGTGGGCGTGGGAATACCCCCCGTCTATAGAATCAAAGCATGTCGAATTCGCCCGTTGTCCGCCCCTTGCAAGCCTCGGCTTCAACCCCCGTTCCTCCTGTGCCACCCGGTCAGGATGAGGGGGAGGGGGGCGGCAGCACCGTCGCCGAGCGTGCCGCACAAAAGACCGAGCCGCCCCGGCTCTACCAGGTGCTGCTGCTGAATGACGATTTCACGCCGATGGAGTTTGTTGTCATGGTTCTCCAGGAATTTTTCCGCCATGACCTCGATACGGCGACGCAGATCATGCTCAAAATCCACCACGAAGGGCGTGGCGTCTGCGGTGTGTTCACCAAGGATGTTGCCGCGACCAAGGTGGAACTCGTGCTGGCCGCCGCCCGGCGTGCCGGACACCCCTTGCAGTGCATTATGGAGGCCGCATGATTGCGCAAGAGCTTGAAGTCAGCCTGCACATGGCGTTTGTTGAAGCCCGTCAGCAGCGGCATGAGTTCATCACCGTCGAACACCTGCTGCTCGCGCTGCTCGACAACCCCAGTGCCGCTGAGGTGCTGCGCGCCTGCGCAGCCAACCTGGACGACCTGCGCAAGAGCCTGACGCAGTTCATCAAGGAAAACACGCCCATGGTGGGCGGCAGCGACGAAGTCGACACCCAGCCCACGCTAGGTTTCCAGCGTGTGATCCAGCGCGCCATCATGCATGTGCAGAGCACTGGCAGTGGCAAGAAGGAAGTCACCGGCGCCAATGTGCTGGTGGCCATCTTCGGCGAGAAGGATTCGCACGCGGTCTACTACCTGCACCAGCAGGGCGTTACCCGCCTGGATGTCGTCAACTACATCGCCCACGGCATCAAGAAGACCGACCCCGAGCCGCCCAAGAACCCGGAGGGCTCGCAGGGCAACGGCGCAGAGTCCGAGCGCGAGGACGGCGAGGGCGGGGCGCCCAAGGCCTCGCCGCTGGAGCAGTTCACCCAGAACCTCAACCAGCAGGCCAAGGACGGCAAGATCGATCCGCTGATCGGCCGCGAATCCGAGGTCGAGCGCGTGGTGCAGGTGCTGTGCCGCCGTCGCAAGAACAACCCGCTGCTGGTGGGTGAGGCCGGCGTGGGCAAGACCGCGATCGCCGAGGGCCTGGCCTGGCGCATCACGCAGGGTGACGTGCCCGACGTGCTGGCCGAGGCGGTGGTCTACTCGCTGGACATGGGCGCGCTGCTGGCGGGTACCAAGTACCGCGGCGACTTCGAGCAGCGCCTGAAGGCGGTGCTCAAGGCGCTGAAGGAGCAGCCGCATGCGGTGCTGTTCATCGATGAGATCCACACGCTGATCGGCGCGGGTGCGGCCTCGGGTGGCACGCTGGACGCCAGCAATCTGCTGAAGCCGGCGCTGTCGTCGGGCCAACTCAAGTGCATTGGCGCGACCACTTTCTCCGAGTACCGCGGCATCTTCGAAAAGGATGCGGCGCTGAGCCGTCGCTTCCAGAAGGTTGACGTGGCCGAGCCCTCGGTGGAGCAGACCATCGAGATCCTGAAGGGCCTGAAGAGCCGCTTCGAGGAGCACCACTCGGTCAAATACGCGCTGGGCGCGCTGCAGGCGGCGGCCGAGCTGTCGGCCAAGTACATCAATGATCGCCACCTGCCGGACAAGGCCATCGACGTCATCGACGAGGCCGGTGCAGCGCAGCGCATCCTGCCCAAGAGCAAGCAGAAGAAGACCATCACGCGCGCCGAGGTAGAGGACATCGTCGCCAAGATCGCGCGCATCCCGCCCGCGTCGGTCAACAGCGATGACCGCAGCAAGCTCAAGACGCTGGACCGCGACCTGAAGAGTGTCGTCTTCGGCCAGGACCCGGCTGTGGATGCGCTCGCCGCCGCCATCAAGATGGCGCGTTCGGGCCTGGGCCGGCCGGACAAGCCGGTGGGCTCCTTCCTGTTCAGCGGCCCCACCGGTGTGGGCAAGACCGAGGTCGCCAAGCAGCTCGCCTACATCCTGGGCATAGAGCTGATCCGCTTCGACATGTCGGAGTACATGGAGCGTCACGCAGTCAGCCGCCTGATCGGTGCGCCTCCGGGCTATGTGGGCTTCGACCAGGGCGGCCTGCTGACCGAGGCGGTCACCAAGAAGCCACACGCAGTGCTGCTGCTGGATGAGATCGAGAAGGCCCATCCGGACGTGTTCAACGTGCTGCTGCAGGTCATGGATCACGGCACGCTGACCGACAACAACGGGCGCAAGGCCGACTTCCGCAACGTCATCATCATCATGACGACGAACGCGGGTGCCGAGATCATGAACAAGGCGACCATAGGCTTCACGACCCAGCGTCAGCAGGGCGACGAGATGGCCGACATCAAGCGCCTGTTCACGCCCGAGTTCCGCAACCGGCTGGACGCCATCGTGTCCTTCCGCCCGCTGGACGAGGAGATCATCCTGCGCGTGGTCGACAAGTTCCTGCTGCAGCTCGAGAGCCAGTTGCAGGAGAAGAAGGTCGAGGTCACCTTCAGCGACGCGCTGCGCAAGCAACTTGCCAAGAAGGGCTTCGACCCGCTGATGGGCGCGCGCCCCATGCAGCGCCTGATTCAGGACACCATACGCCGGGCGCTGGCCGACGAGCTGCTGTTCGGCCGCCTGGTCGACGGTGGCCGCCTGAACGTGGACGTGGACGACGCGGGCGAGGTGATGCTGGACATCCAGCCCAACCCGGGCAAGGCCTCCAAGGACAACAAGCCCAAGGCCGAGCCGGCGACCGCCGCCTGATCCATCAAGCGCCAAGCAAAAGGGACGCCACTGGCGTCCCTTTTTTCTTGTCTGACGGTTGCGCCGCAGCGGCGTTCAGCGTGCCGGGTCTTGCTTGAAGAAGCCCGCCAGCAGCGCGTACATCGCCGGCTCCTCGGACCGCATTGCGGCTGGCGCGACGAAGAAGGCCTCGACCGCCACCGCGAAGAACTCCTCCACCGCCTCGGCGCCATAGGGGTCGATCAGCGTGCCCTCGCCCGCATCCACGCGCTCGCAAAAGCGCGCCCATGCGCTGTCTATGGTGCTGATCCAGTGCTCGCGCTGGCCGTCGTCCAGAGGTGGCACGCCGTCCGCCAGGCCATCGCGCATGTCGATCACGTGGGCGAACTCGTGGATCACCACGTTGTAGACCGCGTCGCTGCCGTGCAGTGCCGGGTCGTCGCTGGCGGCCACGGCCTGCCAGGCCAGCATCAGCGGCCCACCCTCCATGGCCTCGCCGGCCAACTCCTCGTCGTACTCGTGGACGATGCCGTCCTCGTCCATCACCTCGCGGCGCGCGACCACCTCACCCTCGTGCATCACGATGCCGATGAAGCCGTCGTACCAGCTGAGGCCCAGGCGCAGCACCGGCAGGCAGGCCTGAGCCGCCACCGCGACCGCGACTTCGTCATCCACCTCGAAGCCGCCGGCGCCGTGGAACTCCTTGCGCGACAGGAAGAGGCTGGCGAGTCGGCGCAGTTCGGCCAGATCGTCGGCGCTGCGCTGGGCCAGGAAGGGGTAGCGCAGCAGCGTCAACTGCCAGAGCGCCTCGGGGATGGCGTGGCGACGAACGGCCCGGGCCTCGCGGCGGGCCGTCCAGGCCTGCAGCAGCCGGGCGATCACGCGGGCAGGCGCCGCCAGCCGCTGGCGTCCAGGCGTATCAGGTCGCCGCGCGGCGTCGCGCCGTCGAAGTCCCAGTCCCCCAGCACCACGCGCTGCAGCCCCTGGCCCAGGTCGTGCACCGCGGGGCGGTGCGTGTGGCCGTGGATCAGCACGGGCGCCGAGGCCTCGGCAAGCAGAGCCCGGCAGGCAGCGGCATCGAGGTCGGTGCTCATCAGCTGAGCCGCCTGCGCCGCGCGGCTGCCTTCCCGCATCTGCCGCGCCAGCGCCTGGCGGGCGGCCAGCGGCTGGGCCAGCACCTGGGCCTGCCACGCGGGCGAACGCACCTGCGCGCGGAAGGTCTGGTAGGCCTGGTCGTCCAGGCACTGGGCGTCGCCGTGGGCCAGCAGCCAGCGCCGGCCGAAGGCGCACAGCACCGTGGGGTCGCTCATGGCGCTCATGCCGGCGTCGGCCAGCATGGCCGGGCCGACCAGGAAGTCCCGGTTGCCGGGCATGAAGAACAGGTCCAGCCGCTGGCTGGCCGTCTTGAACAGTGCCAGCGCCTGGGCTTCGAAGGGCTGGTCGCGGGCATCGTCGCCCACCCAGGCCTCGAAGATGTCGCCCAGCAGCAGGACCGCCTGGGCCGGCGTGGTGGCCAGGTGGTGGGCGAGCCGGGCCTGGGTCGCCGGCAGGTCGGGCGCCAGGTGCAGGTCGGACAGCAGATCGATCTGCTGCCAGTGCGCCGGCGCCTGAAGCTCTTGGATCAATTACAGCTCGGTGGCGCTGAGGATGACCACGTCTTCCTTGGGCACGTCGTCATGGAAGCCGGCGCGGCCGGTCTTGACCTTCTCGATCTGGTCGACGATCTCGGTGCCCGAGACCACCTTGCCGAACACCGCATAGCCCCAGCCGCTGGGCGATTCGGACTTGAAGTCCAGGAAGCCGTTGTCGGTGGCGTTGATGAAGAACTGCGCGGTGGCCGAGTGCGGTGCGTTGGTGCGCGCCATGGCCAGCGTGTACTTCAGGTTCTTCAGGCCGTTGTTGGCCTCGTTCTGGATGGGCGCCTCGGTGGGCTTTTGCGTCATGCCGGGTGCGAAGCCGCCGCCCTGGATCATGAAGCCCTTGATCACGCGGTGGAAGATGGTGCCGTTGTAGTGGCCGCTGCGCACGTAGGCCAGGAAGTTGGCGGCGGACAGCGGGGCCTTCTCGACATCCAGCTCGATGACGATGTCGCCCAGATTGGTTTGCAGCTTGACTTGACTCATTTTTTGACGGGCTCGATCAGAGCCTTGGTGATGATGATGGGCTTGACGGGCACGTTCTGGTGCATGCCCTGGTTCGTGACTTCGGCCGCGCGTATCTTGTCGACCACGTCCATGCCGTCTATGACCTTGCCGAACACCGCGTAGCCGCTGGTGGGGTTCTCGGCCTCGCCGTCCAGGCGCGGGTTGTCGACCACGTTGATGAAGAACTGCGAGGTGGCCGAGTTGGGCACTGCGGTGCGCGCCATCGCGATCGTGCCGCGCAGATTGCTCAGGCCGTTGTGCGATTCCAGCGGGATGGGAGCCTTGGTGGGTTTTTGCACCAGCTTGGCGTCGAAGCCGCCGCCCTGGATCATGAAGCCTTCGATCACGCGATGGAACACCGTGCCGTTGTAGTGGCCGGCCTTCACATATTGCAGGAAGTTGGCCACCGTCTTGGGCGCCTTCTCGGCGTCCAGCTCGATGCGGATGTCGCCCTCGCTGGTCTGCAGCTTGACGGTCTGGGCGAGGGCGGCGGAGGCGGCCAGCAGGGCCGCGAGCAGGACAGCGGTTTTCTTCATCGGGGCTCGGGTTTGGGGAGGTCAGCGGGTCTGAAGTTCGCGGGTCAGGGCCAGCGTTCGGCTGATCTTGGCGGCCAGCGTGTCACTGGGCGTCAGCGAGAGCTTCTGCGCCCGCTCGTAGGCCCGCAAGGCCAGGCGCAGCAGCACGTCGCCGAGGTTTTCCTGCGCCTGGGCATGCTCGGGCTGCAGGCGCAGCGCCTGCTCCAGCGCGGCCTTGGCCTGGTCCAGCTCGCCGCTCGCGGCATAGAGCACGGCCAGGTTGTTGTAGGGGTCGGCCAGGTCCGGGAAGTCCTGGGTCAGGCGCGTGAAGATCTCCAGCGCGGCCGCGCGATCGCCCAGCTCCATGCGCATCACGCCCAGCGCGAAGCGCAGTTGCAGGTCGTCGGGTGTGCGGGTCAGCGCCTGCTCGACCTGGCTGACCGCAGCGCTGCGCTGCCCGGCCAGCCACAGTCGTTGCGCACTGGCCAGGTCATCGGCGTGCGAGGCCGCCGCGGCAAGGGCGAGCAGGAGGGCGAAGGCAGGTAGGCGTAGGCGCATGGGGGGGAGGGGGCGGAGGCTGCGCGGGAGCGGCCGGTATACTGAAGGCATTCTATGAGCCCCGCCTGGCCGAAACCGGTGCGGGGCTTCTTGTTGGTGGCTACCGGCCCCTGCGAGTTCTTTCCCGACCATGGCCCTGCGCGTCTACAACTCCCTCAGTCGCACTCTCGAAGACTTCCAGCCCCTCGTGCCCGGCCAGGTCCGGATGTATGTGTGCGGCATCACGGTCTACGACCTCTGCCACATGGGCCACCTGCGCATGAACATGGCCTTCGACGTCATCAACCGCTGGCTGCGTGCCAGCGGCCTGGACGTCACCTATGTGCGCAACATCACCGACATCGACGACAAGATCATCCGGCGTGCGGTCGAGCGGGGCATCAGCATCCGCGAGCTGACCGAGCAGATGACCGCGGCGATGCATCAGGACTTCGATGCCGTGGGCCTGCTGCGCCCCGACCACGAGCCGCGCGCGACCGACTACGTGCCGCAGATGCTGTCGCTGATCTCGCGCCTGGAAGAGCGGGGTCTGGCCTACCGCGCGGCCGATGGCGACGTGAACTACGCGGTGCGCAAGTTCCCCGGCTACGGCAAGCTCAGCGGCAAGTCGCTGGACGACCTGCGGGCCGGCGAGCGGGTCGCAGTGGATGACGGCAAGCTCGACCCGCTGGACTTCGTGCTGTGGAAGGCCGCCAAGGCCGAGGAGCCGGCCGACGCGAAATGGGCCGCACCCTTCGGCGCTGGCCGCCCGGGCTGGCATATCGAGTGCTCGGCGATGAGCTGCGCGCTGCTGGGCGAGAGCTTCGACATCCACGGCGGTGGCGCGGATCTGCAGTTCCCCCACCACGAGAACGAGATTGCGCAGAGCGAGGGCGCGGGCTATGGCTTCGCGACCTACTGGCTGCACAACGGCTTCCTGAATGTCGACGGCGAGAAGATGTCCAAGTCACTGGGTAACTTCTTCACCATCCGCGACGTGCTGCAGAAGTTCGACGGCGAGACGCTGCGCTTCTTCATGCTGCGCACCCACTACCGCCGGCCGTTCAACTTCAGTGACGCCCACCTGGAAGACGCACGCACCGCGCTGACCCGGCTCTACACCGCGCTGGACGCGGTGCCGCCGGCCGAGGTGGCGATCGACTGGAGCGAGCCGCGTGCCGCGGCCTTCAAGGCTGCGATGGACGAGGACTTCGGCACGCCGGGCGCGATCGCCGTGCTGTTCGAGCTGGTCAACGAGGTCAACCGCGAGCGCTCGCCGCAGCTGGCCGGGCAGCTCAAGGCACTGGCCGGGGTGCTGGGCATCCTGCAGCAGGCGCCGCGCGCCTATCTGCAGGGCGGTTCCGGCGATGACGTGGCCTGGATAGAGGAGCGCATCGCTGCGCGTGCCGCGGCCAAGGCGGCCAAGGACTTCGCCGGCGCCGACGCTATCCGTGCGGAGCTCGCGGCCCGTGGCATCACGCTCAAGGACGGCGCTGGCGGCACCAGCTGGGTGAAGAGCTGATGTCTCCCAAGTCCGCCGAGCTGCCCACCGATGTGGTGCCCCCCTACTGGGACGAGGCCTGCAAGCACCTGATCAAGCGCGACCGGGTGATGAAGAAGCTCATCCCCCAGTTCGGCGAGGCCCGTCTGCAAAGCCATGGCGACGCGTTCGCGACGCTGGCGCGCTCCATCATCGGCCAGCAGATCTCGGTGAAATCTGCCCAGGCAACCTGGGAGCGCTGGATCAAGCTCATGCCCGCCAAACTGCAGCCGGCCCAGGTGCTGGCGCTGACGGTGGAAGAGCAGCGCGCGGCCGGGCTGTCGGTGCGCAAGGTCGACTACCTGCGCGACCTGGCCGAGCATTTCGCTGCCGGCAGCGTGCATGTGCGCCAATGGGCGCAGATGGATGACGAGGCCATCATCGAGGAGCTGGTGGCCATCCGCGGCATCGGTCGCTGGACGGCCGAGATGTTCCTGATCTTCCACCTGATGCGCCCCAACGTGATGCCGCTGGACGATGTCGGCCTGCTCAAGGGCATCAGCCTCAACTATTTCTCCGGCGAGCCGGTGTCGCGGGCCGAGGCACGCGAAGTCGGCGATGCCTGGGCGCCGTATCGATCCGTGGCGGTTTGGTACATTTGGCGCAGCCTCGATCCGCTACCCGTGGATTACTAACCCACACCCTACCGGCCTTGCCGGCCCCTCGAAGGGCGAGCCGCCGGGACCCGGCGCTACGCGCGGTGGGGTTTGGTTTTTGAGTCAGGACCACTGATGAGCAAGAAGCATTTCCTGGAGTTCGAGCAGCCCATCGCCGAGCTCGAGACCAAGATCGAAGAATTGCGCTACGTGCAGAGCGAATCTGCGGTCGACATCTCGGAAGAGATAGACCGGCTCTCCAAGAAGAGCCAGCAGCTGACCAAGGAGGTCTATGCGAGCGTGGCGCCCTGGCAGGTCTACCAGATCGCCCGCCACCCGCAGCGCCCGCAGACGCTGGACTACTGCGCCGACGTCTTCACCGAATTCACCGAACTGCACGGCGACCGGCACTACGCGGACGACGCCGCCATCGTCGGCGGACTGGCCCGCTTCAACGGCCAGGCCTGCATGGTCATAGGCCACCAGCGCGGCTCGGATGCCAAGGAGCGCACGCTGCGCAATTTCGGCATGCCGCGTCCCGAGGGTTACCGCAAGGCGCTGCGCCTGATGAAGCTGGCCGAGAAGTTCGGCCTGCCGGTGTTCACCTTCATCGACACCATGGGCGCCTATCCCGGCATCGGTGCCGAGGAGCGCGGCCAGAGCGAGGCCATCGGCCGCAACATCCTGGAGATGGCGCAGCTGGAAGTGCCCATCATTGCCACCGTCATCGGTGAGGGTGGCTCCGGTGGTGCGCTGGCCATAGGCGTGGCCGACCAGGTGCTGATGCTGCAGTTCAGCGCCTACTCGGTGATCTCGCCCGAGGGCTGCGCGTCCATCCTGTGGAAGAGCAGCGAGCGCGCGTCCGACGCCGCCGAGGCGCTGGGCATCACCGCCCACCGCCTGAAGGCACTGGGCCTGATCGACAAGATCATCAGCGAGCCGGTCGGCGGTGCGCACCGCGACCACAAGCAGATGGCCTCCAACCTCAAGCGCGCGCTCAGCGATGCGCTGCGCCAGGTCAGCGACCTGAAGACGCGCGAGCTGCTGGACCGCCGCTACGACCGCCTGCAGGCCTATGGTCGCTTCAGCGACACCAAGGCCCGCTGAGCGTCCAGAGTCTCCGGCCGTCATCGCCGTCGCGTTCAGCGGCGGCCTGGACTCCACGGCGCTGCTGCACGTGACGACCCGCATGGCCTCCGGCCTGCGGGTCGTTGCACTTCATGTGCACCACGGCCTGCAGGCGGTGGCGGACGACTGGCTGGAGCACTGCCGCGCGGTGGCCGCGGACTTCGGCGCGGACTTCGCGTGCCGGCGCCTGGGCGGCGCGCCGGCGGCGGGCGACAGCATCGAGGCCTGGGCGCGCGCCGGCCGGCATGCAGCGCTGCGCGAGATGGCGCTGGAGGCCGGGGCCGACCTGTTGCTGCTGGCCCAGCATCGCCGTGATCAGGCGGAGACCTTTGTGCTGCAGGCCATGCGCGGCGCCGGCCTGGCCGGCCTCGCAGCCATGCCCCAGCAGCAGTGGCGTGAGGGCCTGTGCTGGGTGCGCCCCTGGCTGCATCAGCCGCGCGAGGCGCTGGAGGCCTACGCAGCCCAGCATGGCCTGCGCTGGATCGAGGACCCGAGCAACGCCCAGACCCGCTTCCTGCGCAACCGCCTGCGCCGGCAGTTGACCGCGCAGTTCCCCGGCGCCGAGGCCGGGCTGGCGCAGTCGGCCCGCTGGGCCCAGCAGGCGCAAGACCTGGCCCGTGAGGTGGCGGATGCGGATCTGGCCGGGCTGGTGCAGGGCGAGCGCTTGGACCTGGCCGGCCTGGCGCGCCTGTCGCCGGCCCGCGCCAGCAATGCGCTGCGAGCCTGGCTGGTGACGGTGCTGGCGCAACCCGCGCCTGCTGCGCTGGTGGAGCGCCTGTTGTCGGAGTGGCGGCCGGGCGCGCTGCAAAGCTGGCCGGCCGCTCACCGCGACATGCCGGGGCAGTTGCATGCCTACCGGGACGGCCTGTACTGGACCCGGGATCTGCCGCAGATGCCGGGCGATGCCTGGCTGGACCTGAGCCAGCCGGGCTGGTATGCCCAGCCCGGCTGGGGCGGCGGTTGGCGGGTCGAGCCTGCACCACTGACAGAGCCGGGTCTTGCGCTGCATGAGTTGGCGCGGGCTCTGCAGCGCGGCCGGCAGGGCGGGGAGCAGTTCCAGCGCGCCCCGGCCAGCACCGCGCGCAGCCTCAAGAAGGCGGCCCAGGAGGCGGGTCTGCCGCCCTGGCGCCGGCAGGGGCCGCTGCTGTGGGCGGGCACCCGGCTGCTGGCGGTCGCAGGCCTGGGCATGGATGCCCGAGCCTTCGCGCCAAACGGTGAACAACGCCTGTCTATTCGGTGGGTGGAGGACTCAGTCTTGCTGCAGCGCGAAGGCGAGGGCGGTCGCCCTGCATAGAATCAGGGGCTTGCACTCCCGCCTGCCCGGCGGCTTCTGATTCAGCCTTCGCACAAACTCATGGCTCTGATCGTCCACAAGTACGGCGGCACCTCGATGGGGTCCACCGAGCGTATCCGCAATGTCGCCAAGCGCGTCGCCAAATGGGTGCGTGCCGGGCATCAACTGGTGGTCGTGCCTTCGGCGATGAGCGGCGAAACCAATCGCCTGCTGGGCCTGGCCCGTGAGCTCTCGCCGGCCAGCGTGACGCCGTCCGTGATGCGTGAGCTGGACATGATTGCGTCCACCGGCGAACAGGTGTCGGTCGGGCTGCTGGCGATTGCGCTGCAGGCCGAGGGGCTGGATTCGGTCAGCTACACCGGCTGGCAGGTGCCTGTCGCGACTGACTCCTCCTACACCAAGGCGCGCATCGAGAGCATCGACGACGTGCGCGTGCGTGCCGACCTGGCCGCCGGCAAGGTGGTGGTGATCGCGGGCTTCCAGGGCATTGACCCCGAGGGCAACATCACGACCCTGGGCCGTGGGGGCTCGGACACTTCCGCGGTGGCGATCGCCGCTGCGATGAAGGCCGACGAGTGCCTGATCTACACCGACGTGGACGGCGTCTACACCACCGACCCGCGCATCGTGCCCGAGGCGCGCCGCCTCAGCTCCATCTCCTTCGAAGAGATGCTGGAGATGGCGTCACTGGGCTCCAAGATCCTGCAGATCCGCTCGGTGGAGTTCGCGGGCAAGTACCGCGTGCCGCTGCGCGTGCTGTCCAGCTTCACGCCCTGGGACATCGACATCAACGAAGAGGCCAACTCCGGCACGCTGATCACTTTCGAAGAGGACGAACACATGGAACAAGCCGTCGTTTCCGGCATTGCCTTCAGCCGCGACGAGGCCAAGGTGACGCTGCTGGGGGTGCCCGACAAGCCGGGCGTGGCCTTCCAGATCCTGGGCCCGGTGGCCGAGGCCAACATCGATGTGGACGTGATCATCCAGAACGTGTCCCAGGACGGCAAGACCGACTTCTCCTTCACCGTGCATCGCAACGACTATGCGCGCGCGATGGAACTGCTGAAGAACGTCGTGGGCCCGGCCGTGCAGGCGCGCGAGGTCATGGGCGATCCCAAGATCTGCAAGGTCTCCATCGTCGGCATCGGCATGCGCTCGCACGTGGGCGTGGCCAGCAAGATGTTCCGCTCGCTGTCGGAAGAGGGCATCAACATTCAGATGATCTCCACCAGCGAGATCAAGACCAGCGTGGTGATCGACGAGAAGTACATGGAGCTCGCGGTGCGCGCGCTGCACAAGGCTTTCGATCTGGACCAGCCGCCGGCTGCCGCCTGAATTTCAAGTAATTTCGAGTTTTAGTCTGAGGCCCGAAATTCTTGATATAGAATGCGAGGCTTCGTTGGAGCTGTGACCGAGAGGCCGAAGGTGCTCCCCTGCTAAGGGAGTATGTGGGCAAAACCTGCATCGAGGGTTCGAATCCCTCCGGCTCCGCCAAAACAGAAAACGCCGCATCGCAAGATGCGGCGTTTTTCTTTTGGCGCCTGGTATTCCCCGCCTCAGCGGCTTGTACTCAGCCCGAGTGAAGCCAAGGGCGGGGTCAGGTCTTGAGCAAGTCCCGACCCCATCGGCCCTGGCTCAGGCCAGGCCGGGCAGCAGCTCCGGCAGTTCCTCCGCCTCGCTGGCCACGCCGATCTGGGCCCAGAGGTCAGACAGCGCGATCAGCGTCAGCATGGCCCCCGGCGTGCTGCCGCGCACCAGGCGCTCGCGGCCGTTGCGCGTGGGGCTGGGCAGGGCCTGGGACTCGCCGACGCTGAACACCGGCCCCAGTTCCTCCACCCGCAATGCCAGGCCTTGCCCGCGCTCGTTGCGGCAGATGATGACGGGCGAGTCTTCCGCGGGGCAGGCGCGCCCGAACATCGCCAGGCCCAGGTCCAGCACCGGCAGCATCTGCGCGCCGTGCTGCAGCATGCCCACCAGTGCGCGTGGCGCGTTGGGCAGGGCGGTGATGCGCGGCCGTTCCAGCGCCTCCAGCAGCACCGCTGCGGGCAGGCCCACCCACTGGCCGCCTATGCTGAAGGCTGCGACATCCAGCCCCTGCTCGCCGGCGCGCAGGGCAGGCGGCGAGAACTGCAGGGCCTGCGAGCCCTCGGTGGCCTCCTGATGACGCGAACCCAGCGGCAGCATCACCAGCGCGATCACATCCTCGGCCGACGCTGACTGGCCGCGCCGGTACTCGCGGTAGCCGCCCGACAGCGCGGCGCCGACCGCATAGACCATGCCGTCCAGTGCCAGCTCGCATTGCAGCGTGCCGCCAGCCGCGAGGTTGAGCTGCTCGGGGCGCAGCGGTGCCGCCGAGCCCACCGGCCAGCGCTCATGCGTGCTGGCCACCACGCGGCCGTCCCGCGTCACAAACAGGCCCACCGCGCAGTCCGTCTGGGCCTGCTGGGCGGGCTGGCCGTCCGGCGATGGGGGGAGCGCGTCGCGCAGCATGGCCGAGAACTGGGGCTCACCGTCGAACACGATGGCGATGCCGCCGACCACCTGGCCCTCGTGCTGCAGCGCGGTCGCATAGACATAGGTGGGACGGTCGCCATCCGCGCCGGCCGAGCGGGTATAGAGCCCGCAGGCCTCGTGGCGTGACACCACATAGCGCTCGCGGTCGCGCAGCGCCAGTGCCTGGGACACCCAGTGGGCCCGCAGCGTCTGGCCGACGTGGCGACCCTGGGCCGGGTCGGAGACCGCGACCACTCGACCCTCCAGATCGAACACCAGCAGCAGCGAGTAGACCGTGTAGAGACCATTGATGCGTTGCAGCACCGCCTGCGCCTCGGCCGCGGCACGGGTGCGTTCGGCGTCGCCCGCGGGGCGGGTCTGGGCGGCCAGCGCGCGCTGCAGGCGCACGTCCAGCGCCCACCAGCGGCAGTCGTTGGCGCGCTCGTACAGGTTGCGGTCCATGATGTCTATCGCCAGCCGCGCCTGGAACAGCGCGCTGTCGAACACCGCCGCCAGTGCCGAATGGTGCAGGTTGCCTATCGCCTGCTCGAACAGCAGGCGCAGCTGCTCGCCGGTGCGTTGCACCTCGTTGAGCAGCGTCACCGCGAACGAGGCCTGGCCGGCACTGCCCTGGGCCTGGACCCGGTTGCGCAGCTTGCCGTTCCACAACGAGCGCGACAGATTGCGCTGGATGCGGCGGGCCTCCAGGGGAATGCCGCGCAATTCCTCGTCGAACAGCCGTCGCGTGTCCAGCTCGGCGCTGAGCTGGCGCAACTGCTCGCTGAGGCCGGCGGCGTCTTCGTCGTCGAAGGCCCATTCCAGCGGGGTCAGCACCCGGGCCTTCCAGCCCGGCGGGCCCATATAGCCTTCGTAGCCGCTGGCGCTGGCGGCCACGCTGAGGTAGCTGCGGCCGGCGAAGATCAGGCGCTCGTCGCGGGCGGCGAGGCAGGCCCCCGGCGGCACCTGCCATTCGTCGGAGCTCTGCAGCACGCAGTCCTGTGCGTCCAGCAGGCAGATCACGCTGCGGCGGTCCTCGCCCAGCAACTGGCGGAATACGCCCTGCATCTCGTTGCCCAGCCGGAAGGACAGACACAGCAGGCCCGCCACGCCCTGCGGCGTCTTGATCGGGGTCGCATAGATCAGGCCGGCGCGGCCGCCCAGCAGCGCCGTGGGGCCAAAGCGCTCGGTGTAGGGGTCGGTGCTGCGCAGTGCCTCCTGCACCCAGGCTTCGCTGCAGCTCGGCTCGGTGACCTGCTCATCGAGGCGAGCCAGCACCAGGCCCTGGGGCGACAGCACGACGATGTCGTCATAGACCGAGTACTTGGCCACGTAGTCTCGAAAACGCGCCTGCAGTGCCTGCCGGCTGGCGGCCTGCTCGGGCGCGTCGGGCGACAGCGCCGCGTGGGTGCACAGGGGGCCGTCGGACGCAAGAAAGCCCACGTCCGCGGTGCGCTCGAACAGGTTGCGCACCAGGATGTCGATGGCGACCCGCGCCTTGCCGTTCATGCGCTCGGTCGCGTTGGTGAGCAGCCGGCGCGCGAGGCTGTCCAGCAAGGTGCCCGTGAGCGACTGGAAGGCGCTGCGGGTCTCCGCGATGTCGGTGGCCGCGCCACTCATCTGCCCCAGCAGCGACAGGCTGTCCCACACGCCCTGCAGCCGCAGTAGCGCCTCCCTGTGCTCTTCCACCAGCGTCATGTGGCGCAGATAGGGCGCCACGCTGGCGCTGAAGGGCAGGCCCTTGTGCCAGACCTTGTTCATTCTTCAAGTTCTCCGGAATCGTTTTCGCGCCAGGCGCAGGCTCCGACGTAGGCAAGCTCTGTGCCTGCCAGACCCTGGCGAGCGGGAGCCAGGGGCATGATGCCCCTGCGATGTGTCCGGACCATGCCGTGGGCTGCGCATCCGTCACGCAGCCCGTTAACTTTGCAACCGAAAGCCGCGCGGGATCAGCGTTTCAGCCGCACCGGCACGGACTTGGAGGCCGGTGTGCCCGCGCCGGCGGCCACCGCGGACAGTGGTACCAGCGGGTTAGTTTCCGGGTAATAGCTGGCAATGCAGCCTGCCGGTAGCTCATGGGCCACCAACAAAAAGTCATGGACGCAACGGGTCTGTCCGTCGTCGCCCTGGCTCTCCAGCGTGACCCGCTCGCCCGCCCGCAGGCCCAGGCGCTGCAGATCCTGCGGCGAGATCAGCACGATGCGCCGCTCGCCCTTCACGCCGCGGTAGCGGTCGTGGTCGCCGTAGATCGTGGTGTTGTACTGGTCGTGCGAGCGTATCGTGGCCAGCAGCAGCGTGTCGGCGTCGCCGGGCAGCGCGGCGGGCAGCGGGTGCACATGGAACTCCGCCAGGCCCGAGGGCGTGTCCCAGCGGCGTTCACGCGCGGCATTGGGCAGCAGGAAGCCGCCCGGGGCCGCGACGCGGACGTTGAAGTCCTCGAAGCCTGGCACCACGCGAGCGATCTCGTCGCGGATGCGGTCATGGTCCTGTACCAGCCAGCGCCAGCGCACCCGGCTGTCGGGCAACGTGGCCTCGGCGAGCCTCGCGACGATCTCCGGCTCGGACAGCAGCCAGGGGCTGGCGGGCTCGTTGCGCCCGGTGGAGCGGTGCACCATGCTCATGGAGTCCTCCACCGTGATGGCCTGTGGCTGCCCCTGTTGCATGTCCAATTCGGTGCGGCCCAGGCAGGGCAGCACCAAGGCGTCGCGCCCGTGCACCACATGGCTGCGGTTGAACTTGGTGGCGATGTGCACGGTCAGCGCACAGCGGCGCAGCGCCGCATGCGTGGCCTGGGTGTCAGGTGTTGCGGCGGCGAAGTTGCCGCCCAGACCGATGAAGACCTGGGCCCGGCCCTCGGCCATCGCGGCGATGGCCTCCACCGTGTTGAAGCCGTGCCGGCGCGGCACCGCAAAGCCATAGACCTCCTCCAGCCGGTCCAGCAGCGCGGCGGGCGGGCGCTCGTTGATGCCCATGGTGCGGTCGCCCTGCACATTGCTGTGGCCGCGCACCGGACACACGCCGGCGCCGGGCTTGCCGAGCTGGCCGCGCATCAGCAGCAGCGCCGCGATCATCTCGACATTGGCCACCGCATGCCGGTGCTGCGTGATGCCCATGCCCCAGCAGATGATGCTGCGCTCGGACCGTATGAACACCTCGGCCGCCTGCTCCAGCTGCGTGCGGCTGAGGCCGCTGGCGAGTTCCAGGTCTTGCCAGGACTGCTCGCGCAGGTGCTGTGCAAAGGCCTCGAAGCCGGTGGTGTGGGCGGCGATGAAGTCGCGGTCCAGCGAGTCGCGTTCCAGCACGCACTTGGCCAGCGCGGTCAGCACTGCCAGGTCGCCGCCTATGCGGGGCTGGTAGTAGTGGGACGCGATCTCGGTGCTGGACAGCGTGGCCATCTCCACCGGGTCCTTGGGGTCGGTGAAGCGCTCCAGGCCGCGCTCGCGCAGCGGGTTGAAGGCCAAGATGCGCGCGCCGCGCCGCGAGGCCGCGCGCAGCTCGCCCAGCATGCGCGGATGGTTGCTGCCCGGGTTGTGGCCGAAGGAGAAGATCGCATCCGCCTGCGCGAAGTCGTCCAACGTCACCGTGCCCTTGCCCACGCCTATCGTGGCCTTGAGGCCCACGCCGCTGGGCTCGTGGCACATATTGGAGCAGTCGGGCAGGTTGTTGGTGCCGTACTCGCGCACGAACAGCTGCCACAGGAAGGCGGCCTCGTTGCTGGTGCGGCCCGAGGTGTAGAACAGCGCCTGGTCGGGCGAGGGCAGGGCACGCAGATGGCCGGCGATCAACGCGAAGGCCTCGTCCCAGGCTACGGGCAGATAGCGGTCGCTGGCCGCGTCGTAGCGCAGCGGGTGGGTCAGGCGGCCCAGGTCTTCCAGCGCGTGATCGCTCCAGCCGGCCATCTCGGTGACGGTCTGTGCGCCCACGCGCTCCGGCGTGGCGCGCTTGGCGGTGGTCTCGGCGGCCACGGCCTTGGCGCCGTTCTCGCAGAACTGCATCGCGGTGCGCGGGCTGTCGGGCCAGGCGCAGCCGGGGCAGTCGAAGCCGTCGGGCTGGTTGGTGGCCAGCAGCGTGCGCGGCCCCTTGATCGCGATGCCCTGTTCGCGCAGGTGCTGGCCCACGCTCTTCAGCGCGCCCCAGCCGCCGGCCGGGCCCTCATAGGGTTTGATCTCGGACATGGCGGCGATGATAGGAGGCCTCGCCCCTTGGAGTGCCCATGTACCTGCCCCGCCATTTCGCCTCCGACGACTTCAAGCACGCGCTGCACCTGATCGCGCAGCATCCGCTGGCGCTGCTGGTGGGGCCTGACGCGCGGGGCCAGAGCTTTGGCAGCCACCTGCCGCTGGTGGCCTCGACCGAAGAGGGCCTGGTGCTGGAGGGCCACATGGCGCGCGCCAATCCGCACTGGAGCTGGCTGTCGCAGCAGCGCCGCCTGCTGGCGGTGTTCAGCGGGCCCAGCGCCTATGTGAGCCCGCGTCACTACGACAGCGAGCGCAATGTGCCGACCTGGAATTACGCGGCCCTGCATGTCTACGGCGAGTTCGAGCCGGTGGACGGCCCTGCGGACAAGGATGCGCTGCTCAAGCGCCTGATCGGCCGCTTCGAGCCCGAGTACGCCGAGCAGTGGCGCGGGCTGCCGCAGGACTACCAGCACAAGATGCTGGGCGCCATCGTGGGCTTCAGGCTGCGGGTGGAGCGCTGGGAGCTCAAGCTCAAGCTGAGCCAGAACCGTGCGGCGACCGAGCGCGAGCGCCTGCGCGGGACGCTGAGTGCCTCCGAGCGCGCCGACGACCGTGCGGTGGCCGAATGGATGGCCCGCCTGGGGCTCTGAGCCGGGCGGGCATGAAAAAACCGCGGACGGAGCCGCGGTTCCAGGTCTTGCTCGGATCGCCTTACATGCCGGCGTAGTTGGGGCCGCCTCCGCCCTCGGGCGTGACCCACACGATGTTCTGCGTCGGGTCCTTGATGTCGCAGGTCTTGCAGTGCACGCAGTTCTGCGCGTTGATCTGCAGGCGGTCGCTGTCGTCCGCGTTCTTCACGAACTCGTAGACGCCGGCCGGGCAGTAGCGGCTCTCGGGGCCGGCGAACTTGGCGAGATTGACCTGCACCGGCACGGACGGGTTCTTCAGCGTCAGGTGGGCCGGCTGGTTCTCCTCGTGGTTGGTGTTGGAGATGAACACCGAGGACAGACGGTCGAAGCTGAGCTTGCCGTCCGGCTTGGGGTAGGCGATGGGCGTGAACTCGGCCGCGGGGCGCAGTGCCTCGTGGTCGGCCTTGTGGTTGTGCAGCGTCCAGGGCGGGCTTTGCACGCCCAGCTTGGGCAGCAGCCACTGCTCGATGCCGGTCATCAGCTGGCCCACGGTCTTGCCCTTCTTGAACCACAGCTTGAAGTTGCGGGTCTGCTGCAGCTCCTCATTGAGCCAGCTCTTCTCGAAGGCCTCGGGGTAGGCGCCGAGTTCGTCCTGCGCGCGGCCGGCGGCCAGCGCGGGGGCCAGGGCCTCGGCGCACAGCATGCCGCTCTTGATGGCCGCATGGCTGCCCTTGATGCGGGCAGCATTGAGGTAGCCCGCATCGCAGCCTATCAGCGCGCCGCCCGGGAACACGGTCTTGGGCAGGGCCTGGGGCGTGCCGTTGTTGATCGCGCGCGCGCCGTAGCCTATGCGCTTGCCGCCTTCGATGTGCGCGCGTATGGCCGGGTGGGTCTTCCAGCGCTGCATCTCCTCGAAGGGGCTGAGGTAGGGGTTCTGGTAGTCCAGGCCGATGACGAAGCCCAGTGTGACCTTGTTGTCCTCCAGGTGGTAGAGGAAGCCGCCGCCGAAGGCGTCGTCGGCCATGGGCCAGCCGGCGGTGTGCACCACCTTGCCGGGCTGGGCCTGGGTCGCAGGGATCTCCCACAGCTCCTTGATGCCGATCGCGAAGGTCTGCGTGTCGCGCCCCTCGGTCAGCTTGAAGCGGCTCAGCAACTGCTTGCCCAGGTGGCCGCGCGCGCCCTCGGCAAAGATGGTGTACTTGCCCAGCAGTTCCATGCCCAGCTGGAAGCTGTCGCCGGGCTCGCCTTCCTTGGTGATGCCCATGTTGCCGGTGGCCACGCCCTTCACGCGACCCTGCTCGTCGTACAGCACCTCGGCCGCGGCAAAGCCCGGGAAGATCTCCACGCCCAGCGCCTCGGCCTGGGCCGCCATCCACTTCACCACGTTGGACAGGCTCACCACGTAGCAGCCGTGGTTGTGCAGCGTGCGCGGCACCAGCGCGTCGGGTGTGCGGGTGCTGCCGGTCTCGGACAGGAACAGGATGTCATCGCTGCTCACCGGCTGGTTCAGCGGCGCACCCAGCTCCTGCCAGTTGGGGAACAGCTCTGTGATCGCGCGTGGGTCCATCACCGCGCCCGACAGGATGTGGGCGCCGGGCTCCGAGCCCTTTTCGATGACCACGATGTTGGCATCGGGCTTGAGCTGCTTCAGACGTATCGCCGCGGCCAGACCGCCCGGGCCGGCGCCGACGATGACCACGTCGTACTCCATGGACTCGCGGGGGCCGAACTGGGCCAGGATCTCGTCAGGGGTCATGCGGGTCTCCAACGTTTGTGCAGATAGATTGGCGCGCGATTCTAGAGACCCTGGCGCGAGAATCGAACGATCGTGCTTTTTTAGTGTGGACTGCCTAGCGGCGCACGGCGGGCGGCTAGGATGAAACCCGAGACTTTGCAGGTAGAGCGACCATGAGTTATTCCATCGATCTGGAGGGCCGCGTGGCCCTGGTCACCGGGGCCTCCAGCGGCCTGGGCGCGCAGTTCGCGCGCACGCTGGCCAAGGCCGGCGCCTGCGTGGTGCTGGCGGGCCGGCGCATCGAGCGGCTGAAGGATCTGCGGGCCGAGATCGAAGGCAGCGGCGGTGATGCCCATGTGGTGGAACTGGATGTGACCGACCTGGCCAGCATCAAGGCGGCCGTGGCCCATGCCGAGACCGAGGTCGGCACGCTGGACATCCTGATCAACAACTCCGGCGTGTCCACCACGCAGCGCCTCACCGACGTCACCGAGAACGACTACGACTACGTGATGGACACCAACACCCGCGGCGCCTTCTTCGTCGCGCAGGAGGTGGGCAAGCGCATGCTGGCGCGCGCGCGTGGCGCGGCGCCGGGCTCCTTCGTGGGCGGGCGCATCGTCAACATTGCGTCCATGGCCGGCCTGCGCGTGCTGGGCCAGATCGGCGTCTATGCGATGAGCAAGGCCGCGGTCATCCACATGACCCGCGCGATGGCGCTGGAGTGGGGCCGTCACGGCATCAACGTGAACGCGATCTGCCCGGGCTATATCGACACCGAGATCAACCACCACCACTGGGACACCGAGCAGGGCCGCAAGCTCGTGGACATGCTGCCGCGCAAGCGCGTGGGCCAGCCCCGGGATCTGGACACGGCGCTCTTGATGCTGTGTGCCAACGAGAGCCACTTCATCAACGGCGCGGTCATTCAGGCCGACGACGGCTTCGGAGTCTGAACATGCCCCTCGTGCGGACCGTCCCTGCTGAACGCAGGGCCGCACGCCCGGTCCCCCAAGGGGACGCCGATCGCACGGGCATCGAGCCCGTGCGACATCGCCAGCGCGGGCCGGCTTGGGGTCGGCCCGGCGCTCGGCCCGCAAAACACAAGACACGATGAAAAGAGACCTGACCCCCCTGGAGGCCCGTGTGCTGGCCGTGCTGGTCGAGAAGGAAAGCACGGTGCCGGACAGCTACCCGCTGTCGGCCAATGCGCTGACCTCGGGCTGCAACCAGAAGACTGCCCGCGACCCGGTGATGGAAGTGGCCGAGGCCGAGGTGCTGGCGGCCGTTGAGGAGCTCAAGGGCCTGAGCCTGGTGAACACCGTCAGCGGCAGCCGTGTGCTGCGCTACGAGCACAACTTCGCTCGCGGCTACGGCATTCCCGGTGCGGCCCAGGCGCTGCTGACCCAGCTGATGCTGCGTGGCCCGCAGACCGCCGCCGAGCTGCGCCAGAACACCGAGCGCCTGCACCGCTTCGCGGACGTGTCCTCGGTCGAGGGCTTTCTGGAAGAGCTGGCACAGCGCGAACCGCCGTTCGCAGTCAAGCTGCCCAAGGCGCCGGGCGCGCGCGAGGCGCGCTGGGCCCACCTGCTGTGCGGCCCGGTCGCCAACATCGAGCAGGCTGCCGCCGCTGCGCTGCCGCGCGACGAGGAGCTGGCGCTGCACAAGGCCGAGCTGGCCGCGCTGAAGGCCGAGGTGGCGTCGCTGCGCACACTGGTGGAGCGCATGGCGGCCGAGCTGGGCCTGGGCGCCTGAGGTGACCCGCTATGCGCTACACGGTACCGGCCCAGAAGAAGCTCACGCACGAGGCCCGCATCCCCATGCGCTGGGGCGACATGGACGCGATGGGCCACATCAACAACACGATCTACTTCCGCTACCTGGAGATCGTGCGCGTGGACTGGCTGGCCGCCATAGGCGCGCCGCCCAACCCGGGCGGGCAGGGGCCGGTGATCGTGAACGCCTTCTGCAACTTCTACCGCCAGCTCAAATACCCGGGTGAGGTGCTGGCGCGCCACTATGTGAGCGATCCGGGCCGCACCAGCTTCGAGACCTGGATCACGCTGGAGCGGGCCGATCAGCCCGGGCTGATCTATGCCGAGGGCGGCGCGACCACGCTGTGGTTCGACGCTGCCACCGAGCGCGCGATCGAGCTGCCGGACTGGGTCCGGCGGCTGGTCAGTTGAAGCTGTACTTCAGGCTCACGTAGCCGAAACGGCCGCGCGGGTCGGTGTAGCTCGGGTCATAGCCCACCAGGAAGTAGTAAGCCTGCTGCGAGTAGGGCGGCGCCTTGTCGAACAGGTTCTGCACGCCGGCGCGCAGTGTCAGCGACTTGGTCGCCTCCCACGCAGCCGACAGGTTCCACAGCGAGTAGGCCGCGACCTTTCGGTCATCCTTGCCGACGATGTGCTGGTCTGTGTAGCCGGACAGGTAGCTGTTGGACAGCGTCAGCGAGTAGGCGCCCATCGCCCAGTCGGCGCTGACGGTATGGCGCCAGCGCTGCACCGCGCTGTCGTTGACGAAACGGCCCAGGTCGCTGATGAAGGGATCGCCGTTCCCGGTCTGCCGCTCGGACTTGAGGGTCAGCGTGCCGTTCAGGCGCAGGCCGAACTCGCCAAAGCGGGTCTTGAGGCCACTGAGGCTCACACCCAGGTCCAGCCCGGAGATCTTCTGCTTGCCACGGTTTTCCTTGATCAGGTCTATGCCGCAGATGCCGTAGTCATCGGGGTCATAGTCGGCCTGGCAGTCCGCCGGCAGCTGCGGGTCCCAGTAGCGGTGCACCAGGGAGCCGTACTTGTTCAGATCGGCCAGGATCACGTCCACGCCCAGCGTGCTGATGAGGTTGCTCTTCTGGATGTTCCAGTAGTCCAGATTCAGGTTCACGCCGCGGCTGGGCTCAAACACCGCCCCCAGCGAGAACTGGCGCGACTTCTCGGGCTTGAGCTTGGCATTGCTGTAGTTGTAGGTGCCCCAGCCCTCCGAGCAGTCGGTGACGGTGTTGCTGGCGTCCTGCTGCAGGCAGACCGGGTCCACCACGACCGCGGCGCTGCCGGTGGTGAGCGGACGGTAGAGGTCGGACATGCTCGGCGCGCGGAAGCCGCGGCCCAGCGAGGCGCGCAGCAGCAGCTCGGGCATGGGCACGTACTTCAGCCCGACCTTGGGGCTCAGCGCTCCGCCGCTGACCTGGTAGCGCTCGTAGCGCATGGCCGCTTGCAGCTCCAGCTGCTTGGTGACCGGTGCGCTGATCTCGCCGAACACCGCGCCGACCTTGCGCGAGTGCCCGAAGTCGGAGTCCGGGCCCTGTGAGGTCTCGCCGAGGATGTTGTTGGCCTTGAGCGCGTCGGACTGGTGGTAGGTCTGTTTCTCGCGGCGCAGCTCGCCGCCCAGCGCCAGCGCCAGATCGCCGCCGGCCAGCGGCATCAGGCCACGGGACATCTTGAAGTCCAGGCTGTCCATGGTGCCGTTGGCGTGGCGCACCTCGCCGCGGATCTGCGCCTTCTCATACAGCGCCAGTCCGGCCGCGCTGGAGGGGCCAAAGGCATTGAGCGTGCCGGCGGTGAAGCCGTCGATCACCATCTGCTCGTTCAGGTAGCCCTGGGAGTCGCGGTCGGAGACCTTGCTGGTGCTGTGGTTCAGCGCCCATTCGTAGTCCCAGCCTGCGATGTTGCCCAGCGTGCCGATCAGGAAGCGGTTGGAGGTGGACACCAGCTCGCTGGTGCGCAGGCCCGCTTCCACCAGCCGGGTTCGCACCGTGATGATGCGGTCCTCTTCGTCGGCTGCCAGGTTGTTGAGCGAGCTGCCCTTGAGTGCGGCGACCTGGGAGACATCCAGGTCGATGTCCGTGCGGTTGGGCGTACCGGCGTAGAAGGTCTTGGCCCTTGCCAGCGAGGCCTCGGCGAACAGCTGGTGGCCGCCGCCCAGGTCCAGCACGCCGCGGGTGAACAGGCTGCCCTTGCGCGACTTCGGGTAGAGCTCGATGTCGCGCATGAAGTCGAAGGTACAGCCGTCCACGCCACCTATGCCTTCGGGCAGGTAGAGGCTGCCATTGGCCGGGTTGCAGCCGGTTGCCGCCGCGGGGTTCACGGTGCGCGAGTCGATGACGGTCTTGCCGTTGGTCGAGAAACCCTCGTCGATCAGTACGTCGCGTTGCGAACTGCTGAGGCGGATGTTGCCGGGGAAGCTGTAGCTGGACAGCTGATCCGGCAGCCGGCCCGGGATGTCCAGCGCCTTGATGAACTTGCGCTGGTTGGCGTTCAGTGTGCTGGTGGACTGCAGGTCCAGCACACCCATCAGGTTGAAACCATCCCGGCCGTAATCGCCCCAGCCCCCGGCCAGTGTGGCAGAGCGCTTGTTGGCGCCACCTTCGCTGGTGTTGCCGGCCAGCACACTGAGGTCGACGCCGCGGAAGTCCTTGCGGGTGATGAAGTTGATGACGCCGCCGATCGCGTCCGAGCCATACAGCGACGATGCACCGTCCAGCAGAACCTCCACGCGCTGGATGGCGGCCGCAGGGATGCTGTTGAGGTCCACGCCCGCGGCATCGCCGGGCGACGCGAAATTCGCCATGCGCCGGCCATTCAGCAGCACCAGCGTGGACGACACGCCCAATCCGCGCAGGTTGGCGGCGTTCAGGCCCATCTGGTCGCGGAAACCGCCAGTGCCTATGCTCCCGCCATCCGTCAGGTTGTTCGCGCTGGCGCTGATGCGCGACAGGATCTCCGCCGCGGTGGTGAGGCCGGCCTTGTCGATCTCGCTGCGAGAGATCACCTGAACCGGCAGCGCGGTCTCGCCCTCGATGCGCTTGATCGCGGAGCCGGTCACCTCCACCCGCTCGAGCTGGCTGGGGCTCGTGCTCTGTGCCTGGGCCGCGAGGCTGACGCAGAGGCTGGCGGCGGCGAGGGCGCAGGCGCGGGCTGGGAGGCGGCGGGGCGTGGGCATGAGCAGTCCTTCCTTGCTTATTCGTTCTGGTTTCAGTCTATGCAGCGACCCACCTCGCCGGCCTGGGTGTTCGCCCGGTCTGTCGCCTTTGCGCGACGCCTCCCCCCAAGCTGTAGCGATTTGTTCTGGCGCAAGGCGGGCGGCTCAGCGGCGGCGCATCATGGAAGCGACAAGTTCCGGGAGACCGCCATGTATGAACGCATCCTCGTGCCGCTGGACGGCAGCCCCACGGCCCAGCAGGGCCTGCAGCAGGCGCGCCAGCTGGCCCGCCAGCTGGGCTCCACGCTGGTGCTGCTCCATGTGCTGGAGCCCTATCCCTACGGCATGGAGTTCGCGTCGGCCGAGACCTGGGAGAGCCTGATCGACGGCATGCGCGAGCAGGCCACCCGGCTGCTGGCCGACGGGCGCGCGCAGGCCGAGGCCGGCGGTGTCAAGGTCGAGACGCTGATGGTGGAGGCGCCGGATGGCCGGGTCTGTGACGCCATCGTGCAGCAGGCCCAGGCCCAGTTCTGCGGCCTCATCGTGATCGGCACCCATGGCCGGCGCGGCATCTCGCATGCGCTGCTGGGCAGCGACGCCGAGCGCGTGCTGCGCCTGAGCCCGGTGCCGGTGCTCAGCGTGCGAGCCTAGAGCTGAGCGGCGGCCTCAGGCGCCGCCCTGGGTGGCGAGGCGCCCGTCCACCACCAGCAGGGTCTTGTCGCAGCGCTCGGCCAGCGCGGGGTTGTGCGTCACGAACAGGATGGAGGTGCGCTGCTCGCGGTTGAGCCGGCGCAGCAGCGCGAACACCTCGTCGGCACTCCTGGTGTCCAGGTTGCCGGTGGGCTCGTCGGCCAGCAGCAGCGGCGGGTTCATGGCCAGCGCACGCGCCACCGCAATGCGCTGCTGCTGACCGCCACTGAGCCGGTCGGCGCGGCGGTGCTGCAGCGCGCTCAGCCCCACGCTGTCTATCAGGGACGCGGCGCGCTCGCGCATCGCCGCGTCCGGAAAGCCCCGCGCGCCCAGCAGCGGCATCATCACGTTCTCCAGCGCAGTGAAGGCCGACAGCAGGTGGTGGTACTGGAACACGAAGCCTATGGTGTGGCCGCGCAACCGGGTCAGTGCGGCATCGTCCAGCGTGCCGGTATCCACGCCGTTGATCTCCAGCTGCCCCTGGGTGGGGCGGTCCAGCAGGCCCACGAGGTTGAGCAGCGTGCTTTTGCCCGAGCCCGAAGGCCCCATCACCGCGCAGAACTCGCCGCGCTGCAGGCAGAGGTCTATGCCATGCAGCACCTCGGTCTCCATGGGTGTGCCGACGTTGAAGGCCTTGGTGACGCCGCGCAGGCGCAGCAGCGGCGGGGTGTCGATCACGTCAGCCACGGATGGCCACCACGGGGTCCAGGCGCGCGGCCCGCAGCGCCGGGGCGAAGGCCGCTGCCAGGCCGGTCAGCATGGCCAGAAGCAGCGCAGCGATGAACAGTGCCGGGTCCTGCGGCAGCTCGAACAGCGGGCTGCCGTCGGGGTTGCGCGCCAGGCGCTGCCACAGCAGCAGCGCCAGCAGGCCCAGCAGGTCGCCGGCCAGCGCGCCGCCCAGGCCCAGCAGGCCGCCCTGCAGCAGAAACACCCGCAAGACCTGGCCCCTTGAGATGCCCATGGCGCGCAGGATGCCGATCTCGCGTGACTTCTGCACCACCGACACCACCAGCACGCTGGCGATGCCGAAGGCCACCGACAGCCCCACGAAGAAGCGGATCGCGGTGTTGGCCGTGGTCTGGGCGCTGATCGCGGTGAAGAACTGCGCGCTGGTCTTGATCCAGCTGTCGGCCTGCACGCCGGTGTCGGCGGTGATGCGCTGCGCGATGCGCTCGGCCGCGTAGACGTCGCTCACGGTCACCTCCAGGCTGGTGACGCCGCCAGGCAGGCCCAGCAGGCTCTGCGCGGTGTGCAGGCGCACATAGGTGCTGCGCTGGTTGGCGCCCTTGTTGCCCAGGTCCACCAGGCCCACGATGGTCAGCGCGGTCTCGCCGCCGGCGCTGGTGCTCACGCGCAGCTTGTCGCCCAGGTCCACGCCCAGATCGCTGGCCAGCTCGGTGCCGATCAGGATGTCGCTGCCCAGCAGGCGCGCATGGCCGCGCACCAGCTTGTCGCCGAGGTCGACGATGCGGTAGTAGGGCTCGGGGTCCATGCCCTGCACCGTGATGGCACGGCTCACGCTGCCGCGCACCGCCAGTGCCGAGCCCGCGGCCACCGGCGCCACCACGCGTACGCCCGGCAGCGTGGCGATCTGGCGCGCCACCGCCTGCCACTGGTCCAGCGACTTGAGGCGCTGCAGCGGCGGCTGCAGCAGCGCGCCTTCCACCGTGCCCGCGCCGCCGCGCAGCGGCCGCACCACTTCCTTGGGCGGCAGCAGCTGGATGTGGGCCTGGGCGGTCAGCACGCGGCGTATGAAGTTGCCCTGCAGCCCGGCCAGCAGCGCCGACATGAACACGATCACGCACACCCCGATGGCGACGCCGCCGATGATGAACACGGTCTGCAGCCGCCCCTCGCGCAGGAAGCGCACCGCCACTATCCACTCGAAGGGCAGCCAGCGCGGCAGCATGGCGCTTCAGTCCGGCTCAGCCCGCCACGGCCGACGCGGCGCGCGCCCGCACCCGCGTGCCACTGGCCGGGCCGGGCAGCGTGGCCAGCAGCCGGTCGCCCGCGGCCAGGCCCTGGCGCACCTCGGCCCAGCCGCCGCTGCGCAGGCCCAGCGTGATGTCGCGGCGCTGTGCACGACCGTCCTCCAGCCTCAGCACCCAGGGGCGGGGGCCGTCGGCCTCGTGTACCAGCGCCAGCGGCAGCACCAGGGCTTGCGGGCGTCGCGCCACCTCGATGTCCACCGACACCGTCATGTCCTGACGCAGCTCGGCCGGCGGCCGGGGCACGTCCAGCTTCACGAGGATGGCGCCGGTCTGCGCGTTCACGCCGGGGTTGATGTAGCTCAGCCGCGCGTCGAAGCGCCGCTGCGGGAAGGCGTCGGCCGAGGCCAGCGCGGGCTGGCCCAGCGCCAGCAGGCCCAGGTTCTTCTCGTCGATGTCCACCACCAGCTGGGTGCTGCCGCTGGGGGACAGGGTCATCAGCGTGTGGCCCGCCTGCACCACATCGCCCACCTCCACGCTGCGGGCGATCAGCACGCCGTCGCGCGGCGCGCGGATCTGCAGGTAGGCGCGTCGCGCACGGGCGGCGTCCAGCGCCGCCTCGGCCTGGGCCAGCGCGGCCTCGGCGATCGCGAAGTCGCTGCCTGCGGGGCGGGCGCTGTCGAGCTGGCGCCGCGCGCTGTCGGCCTGGGCCGTGGCCAGCTCCAGCGACTTGTGGGAGTCGTCCAGCCCGGCCTCGCCTATGAAGCCGCGGGCGAACAGCTCGGTGTTGCGCTGGTGCTGGCTGCGCGCGTTGTCCAGCGTCACGCGGGCCTGGCGCAGCGCCTGCTCGGCCACCGGCGCCTGCAGCTCGCGCAGCTGGCGCAGCCGCGCGCGCGCCTGGGTCACGGCCAGCGCGGCCTGGCGTTCCAGCGCCAGCGCCTCTTCGCCGCGCAGCGTCACCAGCAGCTCGCCGGCGCGCACCTGCTGACCCTCCTGCACCGGCACCTGTGCAACCGTGCCGGTCACCTGGGCGCCGAGATCCACGCGGTAGGGCGCCTGCACGCGGCCGCTGGCCACCACGGTCTGCACGAAGTCGCGGGCGCTCAGCTCGTAGACCTCCACCACCGGTCCGCGCAGCCACCACAGCGCGGCGACCGCCGCCGTCAGGGCCGGCGCCAGCCACAGCGCCACCCGGCGCCAGTGGGGCCGGGTGGAGGGCGCGGGGGCATTGCTCATGGGGGCAAGCCTAGCGAGCCGGGGTGCCAGCGGACTTGATGCAAGTCATGCGGGCGCCGCATGGGGTCAGGCCATGACTTGGGTCAGGGGGACGGCGAGTGCTGTCATGATCCGGGCTGCGAATCGAAGGAGGACCAGGGGCATGTGGCGCAGGATTTTCGGGATGGCCGTCGTCGCGGCGGTGCTGGGTGTGGGCGTGGCCAGGGCCGCGAATCCGGTGCCGCCGGCCGCTGCGGCCCGAGCCGCCAAGCCGGCGGCCGCGCCGGCCTCGGCGCCAGCCTCTGCGCCCGCCCGGGCGGTGGTCACCCGCCAGGTGTTGGAACCCGAGCCCGAGACCGGCCCGCGCGGCTATGCGGTGCCGATCGGCGGTGCGCTCAAGGCCGACAACGAGGAGGTCTGGCAGCGCATCGTGCAGCTGGCCGGCGGCAAGGGCTCGCGCTGGGTGGTGTTCGGTACCGCCAGCGAAGACCCCGAGGCCAGCGCCAAGCAGGTGGTGGAGCTGCTGCAGCGCCGCGGCGCGGTGGCCGAGGCGCTGCCGGTGGCGCCCAAGTTCTCCTGGGTGGACCTCAACAAGGTGGTGCGCGACCCGGCGCTGATCGCCAAGGTCAAGGCCGCGCATGGCGTGTTCTTCACCGGCGGCGTGCAGGAGCGCATCGTCAGCGTGCTGCAGCCGGGTGGGCAGAGCACGCCCATGCTGGAGGCGATCTGGGATGTCTACCGCAAGGGCGGCGTGGTGGCCGGCACCTCGGCCGGTGCGGCCATCATGAGCACCGTGATGTTCCGCGACGCGCCCAGCATCATTAACGTGATGAAGGGCCGCTTCGCCGATGGCCGGCAGGTGGACCGCGGCCTGGGCTTCGTGGGCCCGGACCTGTTCGTGGACCAGCACTTCCTCAAGCGCGGCCGCTTCGGTCGCATGATCCCGCTGATGCTGGCCAAGGGCTACAAGCTGGGCCTGGGCGTGGACGAGAACACCGCGGCGGTCATCCATGGCGATGACGTGGAGGTGGTGGGCGGCCGCGGTGCGCTGGTGGTGGACCTGACCGACGCCCGCACCGACGCGGCGCTGAGCGCGTTCAATGTGACCGGTGCGCGCCTGTCCTACCTGGAGCATGGCGACCGCTACCACCTCAAGGCCCGCTCCACCACGCCGTCGGCGGTCAAGCTGCGCGGCGAGCTGCACGACCCCGAGTCGCCCAACTTCAAGCCCTACTACACCGAGGATGTGTTTTCGCTGGACATGCTGGGCGACTCCACCATCTCCAACCTGATGACCCGGCTGATCGACAGCGCGCGGCCCGAACTCAAGGGCGTGGCCTTCGATGCGCTGCCGCGCGAGGGTGATGCGCTGGCCGAGCTGGGCTTTCTGTTCCGCCTCTACAAGGGCTCGGACAGCCTGGGCTGGAGCACCGAGGAGTTCGGCGGCGAGCAGTTCACCGTGGCCAATCTCTACCTGGACATCCAGCCGGTGCGCCTGCCCATCCCCATCTACGGCAATTGGGCGCCCAAGGCCGCGCCGGCGGCATCAGCCGCCTCGTCGCCCGCCGTGGCCCCGGCCGGCAGCGCCGCGGCGCCGGCGGCCGAGGCCCAACCCTGAGCGGGCGGCAGCGGCATGGCGGTTGAGGAGCCGCGCGGCACCACGCTGCTGATAGGCGGCGCGGTGCAGCGCGACAACGAGGCGGTCTGGCAGCGCGTGGTCGACGAAGCGGGCGGGGAGGGCGCGCGCATCGCGGTGTTCGCCACCGCGGCCACCGAGCCCAAGCGCATAGGCGCGCAGATCGTCAGCGCGCTGGCGCGGCGCGGTGCGGTGGCCGAGGCGATTCCCGTGGCGCCGCGCCTCAGGCGCGTGGACCTGGCGCAGACGCTGAACGACCCGGCGCTGATCGCTCGGGTGGAGTCCGCCCAGGGCGTGTTCTTTTCCGGCGGTGCCCAGGAACTCATCGTCGACACGCTGCAGCCCGGCGGCGTGGCCACCGAGATGCTGCAGGCCATCCATCGGCTGCACCGGGCCGGCGGTCTGGTGGCCGGCACCAGCGCGGGCGCGGCGGTGATGAGCCGCATGATGTTCCGCGACGCGATGGACAACCTGCTGGTCATGAAGGGCGTGATGCGCCAGGGCCAGGAAATCGACCGCGGCCTGGGCTTCGTCGTGCCCGAACTGTTCGTGGACCAGCACTTCCTGCGCCGCGGGCGCATAGGCCGGCTGCTGCCGGCCATGCAGCGCCTGGGCTTCAGGCTGGGCCTGGGCGTGGACGAGGATACGGCCGCGGTGGTCAAGGGCCGGCGCATAGAGATCGTGGGTACCGGCGGCGCGATGCTGGTGGACCTGGCCGAGGCCACGCGCGACGCCAGCCTGCCGGCCTTCAATCTGCAGGGCGCGCGCCTGTCCTACCTGGGGCCCGGCGACCGCCACGACCTCGCCAGCGGTCAGACCTACCCGGCCGCACGCCGTCTGGCCGATCCGCTGCAACCGCCGCCTGCGCTGCCTCAGGCGCTGGGTGCCTGCCTGCCCGACATGCTGTCGGACTCGGCGCTGCGCCGTGCGATGGTGGCGCTGCTGGAGCAGCCGCTGGCCGAGGTGCGCGGCCTGGCCCACCGGCTGGGCCACAGCGCCGACGACCCGGCCCCCGACCTGGGCTTCGAATTCCGCCTCTACCGCGCGGCCGGCCTGCTGGGCTGGCGCGGCGGCATCAACGGCGAGAACGACTACACGCTGCTGAATGTGCGCGCCGACGTGCGGCCGGTGCGCATGGCCAGCCCCCTGTTCACCCCGCTGGCCGGCGGCTGAAGCGCTCCCCCTCAAAATGTCGGCATGAACGAACCCGTCCGTCCCGAAGGCTTCCAGCGCGTCAGCGCCGCGCTGACCCGGTTGCGCCATCCCGAGCCTGCGCGCTGGCTGGAGGTGTCGGCCCGCACCGCGCAGGAGGCCGCCGATGCGCTGGGTGTCGCGCTGGGCCAGATCGCCAAGTCCGTGGTGTTCCGCCGCAAGGCCGACGACACGGCGGTGCTGGTCATCACCTCGGGTGACAAGCGCGTGGACGAGGCCCGGCTCAAGGCCCTGACCGGCCCGCTGGGGCGGGCCGATGCCGACTATGTGAAGGCGCGTACCGGTTTTTCGATCGGCGGCGTGTCGCCCACCGGCTTTGCGCCGGTGGACGGGCTGGCGCCGCCTCAGCTCTACATCGACCGTGAGCTGTTCCGCTTCGAGCTGATCTGGGCCGCGGCCGGCCACCCCAACGGCGTGTTTCCGCTGAGCCCTCAGCAGCTGGTGGCGATGACCGGCGCGCCGGTCATCGACGTGGTGCAGACCTGACCCCCATGGCCCAGTCTCCCTGCACCCAGGTCTGCCAGCTGGACCCCGCCAGCGGCTGGTGCCGTGGCTGCGCGCGCGACGTCGACGACATCACCGCCTGGAGCCGCGCCAGCGAGGCCCAGCAGCAGGCCATCCTGGCGCGCCTGCCGGCCCGCCGGCGGCAGTTGCAGCAGGCCGGCTTGTGGCTCACGGCGCCGGACCGCGACGAGCGCGCATGAAGACCATCACCTGCTATCTGGACCCGATCTCGCCCTATGCGGCGCTGGGCTTTCGGGCGCTGCCCCAGGCGCTGCAGGGCCACAGCGTGGCGGTGGTGTACCGGCCCATTCTGTTCGCCGGTCTGCTGAACGCGCTGGGCCACCAGGGGCCGGCCGAGATCGCGCCCAAGCGCGCCTGGACCTACCGCCAGGTCGCCTGGCTGGCTCACCGGCAGGGTTGGACGCTGCAGATGCCGGCCGCCCATCCCTTCAATCCGCTGGCGCTGCTGCGCCTGGCCTGGGCCTGTGCGGCGCCGGCCGGCGAGCCGGGCGATACGCCAGCGCGCTGGGTGGTGGAGCAGTTGTTCCAGCATGTGTGGCAGGGCGAGGGCCAGGCGGCCGACGACCCGGCACGGCTGGCGGCGCTGACCGAGCGCCTGGCGCCGCGCCAGGACCCGGCCGGCGAGGCGGTACGTCAGCGCCTGCGCGCCGAGACCGATGCGGCGCTGGCGCACGGCGTGTTCGGCGTGCCCAGCTTCGAGCTGGACGGCCGGCTGTTCTGGGGGCAGGACGCGCTGCCCATGCTGCGCGCCGCGCTGGACGGCGACCCCTGGTTCGCCGGCGCTGCCTGGGACGACGCCGCACGGCCGCGGCCTGGCGTGCAGCGACGCCGCTGACACGCGCGGCCGGCGGGCTGGCAGCCCGCCCGGTGTTTACCCGTGACTGTGCGTTTATTCCGCAATGAGAAATGCGGACTGCGGGTTCCTGCGGAGTTTGTCAGCGTCGATTCAGACTGGCGTCAGAACACGGTCAGAGGCCATCGCAATAGTCCGTTCCTCAAGAGCCGCTCCGCCGTGGGGGGCTCGACAACGCTAACGGAGACTCCACATGGCAACTGCTACTGCTGTGTCGTCCAACACGCCGATGACCAGCGCCGAGAAGAAGGTGATCTTCGCCTCGTCGCTGGGTACGGTGTTTGAGTGGTACGACTTCTACCTCTACGGCTCGCTCGCGCCCATCATCGCGAAGCAGTTCTTCTCGGGTCTGGACCCGCAGGCCGCGTTCATCGCGTCGCTGCTGGCCTTCGCCGCCGGCTTCATCGTGCGCCCCTTCGGCGCGCTGGTGTTCGGCCGCCTCGGCGACATGATCGGTCGCAAGTACACCTTCCTGGTGACCATTCTGATCATGGGTCTGTCGACCTTCATCGTCGGTGTGCTGCCCAGCTACGCCACCATCGGCGCGGCCGCTCCGGTCATCCTGATCGGCCTGCGCATGCTGCAGGGCCTGGCGCTGGGCGGTGAATACGGCGGTGCCGCCACCTACGTGGCCGAGCATGCGCCGCACGGCAAGCGCGGCGCCTACACCTCGTGGATCCAGACCACGGCGACGCTGGGCCTGTTCCTGTCGCTGATCGTGATCCTGGGCACCCGCACCGCGCTGGGCGAGAAGGACTTCGGTGACTGGGGCTGGCGTGTGCCCTTCATCGTGTCCATCCTGCTGCTGGGCATCTCGGTGTGGATCCGTCTGTCCATGAACGAGTCGCCGGCCTTCCAGAAGATGAAGGCCGAGGGCAAGACCTCCAAGGCGCCGCTGTCCGAGTCCTTCGGTCAGTGGAAGAACCTGAAGATCGTGCTGCTGGCGCTGTTCGGCCTGGTGGCCGGCCAGGGCGTGGTCTGGTATTCGGGCCAGTTCTACGCGCTGTTCTTCCTGACCTCGGTGCTGAAGGTGGATGCCGCGGCGGCCAACATCATGGTCGCGGTGTCGCTGCTGCTGGCCACGCCCTTCTTCGTGGTGTTCGGCACGCTGTCCGACAAGATCGGTCGCAAGTCCATCATCATGGCCGGCCTGCTGCTGGCGGTGCTGACCTACTTCCCGCTGTTCAAGGCGCTGACCGCTGCGGCCAACCCGGACCTGGCCAAGGCCCAGGAGACCGCCAAGGTCACGCTGGTCACGTCGGCCACGTCCTGCTCCTTCCAGGGCAGCCCGCTGGCCCGCGAGGTGGACTTCACCAGCGCCTGCGACATCGCCAAGCGTGCGCTGGCCGTGTCCTCGGCCAGCTCTGAGACGGTGGAAGCTGCGCCCGGCGCACCGACCGTGGTGCGCGTGGGTGACAAGGAAATCACCGTGCCGACCGCCACCAAGGCCACCGAGCACAAGTTCGACGAAGCCAGTGCCAAGGCCATCGCCGCGTTCAAGAAGGACCTGGGCGAAGCGCTGAAGGCCGCCGGCTACCCGGCCAAGGCCGACCCGGCCAAGGTCAACCAGCCGCTGGTGATCGGCATCCTGTTCATCCTGGTGCTGTACGTGACCATGGTCTACGGTCCCATCGCCGCCATGCTGGTGGAGATGTTCCCGACCCGTATCCGCTACACCTCGATGAGCCTGCCGTACCACATCGGCAACGGCTGGTTCGGCGGCCTGCTGCCTTCCATCACCTTCGCGATGGTGGCGCAGAACGGCAACATCTATCACGGCCTGTGGTACCCCATCGGCATTGCGCTGATGAGCCTGATCATCGGCATGCTCTTCGTCCGCGAAACCAAGGACGTGGATATCTACGCGAAGGACTGACATGGGACCGAGCTGAGTCCCTGCGGATTCAGCGACGCCCATGGAAGGCCAACCGGCATGCAGGCCGGTTGGCATGAGTGAGGACCGAGCCGAGACCCTCGTCCTCACGCCAGACGGTTTCAATTTGCACACCAGCCGGCCCCGCGCCGGCTTCTTTTTTTGCTGCCCGGCCGGCCCTGGGGCTTGCGGTGCCGCGCCCGGGCTGCCAGGATGCCGGCCCCATGGCCGAGAACAAGAAATCCGCAAAGCCTGACCCCACGAGCGAGCAGCGCCGGCTGCAGATGGCCGATATCGCGCGCCTGGCCGGCGTGTCGGTGTCCACGGTGTCGCGTGCGCTGAACGGCAGCGGCCTGGTCAATGCCGAGACCCGCGAGCGCGTGGCCGAGCTGGCCCGTTCGCTGAACTACTCGATCAACCTCGGGGCCCGCAATCTGCGCCTGCAGGAGAACCGCACGGTGGCGGTGGTCGTGCCATTCGACGCGGCGTCGCGCCAGCACATCTCCGATCCCTTCTTCCTGTCCATCGTCGGCGCGATTGCCGACGCACTGACCGACCGCGGCTACGAGATGCTGCTGGCCCGTGTGGATGCCGAGCACCTCGATCTCGCGTCGCGCTGGGTGGATTCCGGCAAGGCGTTGGGCGTGATCCTGATCGGTCAGTGGCGCCACCACGACCAGCTCAACGACATGGCTCGCCGCCAGCTGCCGTTGGTGGTCTGGGGCGGCGAGATGCCGCAGCAGCTCTACTGCAGCGTCGGCGGCGACAACGTGCTGGGCGGCACGCTGGCCACGCGTCACCTGCTGCAACTGGGGCGGCGGCGGCTCGCGTTCGTTGGCGACGCGCGCCTGCCCGAGGTCTGGCTGCGCCGCCAGGGCCATGCCCAGGCGTTGCGCGAGGCGGGGGTGGCGGTGGAGCCGGCGCTGGAGCTGGCGGCGCCCTTCGAGCCTGGGGCGGCCACCGGGCCGGTGCGCGACTTCCTGGCCGCCCATCCCGAGGTGGACGGCCTGGTGTGCTGCAGCGATGTGCTGGCCATGCTGGCCGCGCAGTCGCTGCGCGCGCTGGGCCGGCGCGTGCCGCAAGACGTGGCCCTGGTGGGTTATGACGACATGCCGCTGGCCGCCTACTGCGACCCGCCGCTCAGCACGGTGCACCAGCCGGTGGCCGAAGCCGGCGCGCTGCTAGTGGATGCGCTGCTGCGCCAGCTCGATGGCGAGCGGCCCGGCCCGCTGACGCTGCCGGTCCACCTCACGCTGCGCGACAGCGCCCCTGCACCACGCTAGCTTCGCGGCTCCTGCGCAGGCAAGGGGCATGTCGACAAACGATTGCAGTCCGAGCTTCTTGGCTTCGGAAGATAGGTTTCATTGCGCGTTTTCCCTGAATTGCAATCGATTGCAATTTGTCCGGGTGCCGGCGCACAATGCGCAGCAACACGGCGCTGGACGCCGGCACCCGGGCACCTCGCAGAAGGCTGCCTTCAGACGACAGGAGACAGACATGAACAGCCGTTTCGCCGGCCGGGCCACGCCCCGCCTCCAACCCCTGGCCCTGGCCGCCGCACTGGCCGTGCTCACGCCCGGGGCCCAGGCCCAGCAGGCCCAGCCCGCGGCATCGGCCGCCAGCGAGCCGGGTGACGGCCTCAAGCTCGATGCGGTGGTGGTGACCGGCAGCTCCAGCGCCAAGTCCAAGATGCGCTCCAGCGTGGCCATCTCCACGATAGACAGCGAGGGTGTCACGGCGGTCACGGCCGCCAGCGCGACTGACCTGCTGCGTGCCGTGCCCGGCATACGCGCCGAGGCCAGCGGCGGCGAATCCAACGCCAACGTGGCGGTGCGCGGCATCCCGGTGTCGGCGGGTGGTGCACGCTACATCCAGTTCCAGGAAGACGGCCTGCCGGTGCTGCAGTTCGGCGACATCGCGTTCGCCACACCCGACACCTGGATGCGTGCCGACGCCGGCCTCGAGCGCCTGGAGGTGGTGCGCGGCGGCTCGGCCTCCACGCTGGCCACCGGCGCGCCGGGCGGCCTCATCAACTTCATCAGCAAGACCGGCCTGGAGCCGGGCGGCATGCTGCAACTGACCAAGGGCCTGGACTTCCAGCAGACCCGGGTGGATTACGCCTATGGTGGCCGCCTGGCGCCCAAGACCCGCTTCTTCATCGGCGGCTTCTACCGCACCGGCGACGGCGGCCGCAAGGGCGCGGACGGCACCGAGAATGGCGGTCAGATTCGCGGCAACGTGACCTTCGAGCTCGAGGGGCGCAGCTTTGTGCGCCTGAGCTTCAAGCACCTGGACGACCACACGCCCACCTTCATGCCCACGCCGGTGCGCTATGTGAACGGCCAGATCCAGGAGATCCCCGGGCTGGACCCGCGCCGCGCGGCCTTCTACAACGCCGGCTGGCCGCTGGACAACACGCTGAACAACAGCAACGGCCGCTCTCTCAGCAGCATCCGTGACGGCCTGGAGGCCAAGAGCAATGCCTTCGGCGCCGAGGTGGACCTGGACGCAGGCGGCGGCTTCCGCCTGCAGAACAAGTTCTCCTGGAGCAAGAACAGCGGCCGCTTCATCGGCATCTTCCCGGGCGACGACGTCGCCGCCGCGCCCGCCGGCACAACCATCGCCAGCGGCCCGGGGGCAGTGCAGGCCTACAGCGGCAACAAGTTCACCGCCGTGGTGTTCAACACCAAGGTGGACGACGCCGGCCTGGTGGCCAACGACCTGAAGTTCTCCCGCGAGTTCTCGCTGGCCGGCGGCGCCCGCGTGAATGCGGTGGCCGGTCTCTACACCTCGGTGCAGCAGCTCAACCTGACCTGGAACTTCAACCAGTACTCGCTGTCGGCCCAGGCGGACGGTGCGCGGCTGCTCAATGTGCCGGGCGTCACCAACGGCACGCCGGGCTTCGGCGGCTGCTGCAGCAACTTCCAGGACAGCAAGTACACGACCAACGCCCCCTACCTGGTGCTGAACCTGGACATGGGCGCGTTCTCGGGCGACCTCAGCGTGCGCCGCGACAACAACAAGGCCAGCGGCAACTACTACCAGTCCAATGCCGGCCTGGCCTATGACCTCGGCAAGCCCAACCTGATCGACTACGACTTCGGCCGCACCGCCTACTCGCTGGGCGGCAACTACGAGCTCAGCAAGGACCTGTCGCTGTTCGCGCGCTACTCCGACGGCGCCGCCTACAACGCCGACCGCATCACCTTCTTCAACAACCCCAACCTGGTCAACGGCAGCAGCCCCACCATCCCGGTCAACAAGGTGCGCCAGACTGAGGCCGGCGTGAAGTGGCGCAGCGGCGGCTACAGCCTGTTCGCGACCTACTTCCACGCCAAGACCGACGAGGTCAACGTGGACGTGACCACCTCGCCCATCGTGGCCAAGGCCAACAGCTACCGCAGCAATGGCCTGGAACTGGAAGGCGCAGCCCGCTTCGGCATCTTGGGCCTGCTGGCCGGCCTGACCTACACCGACGCCAAGCAGGCCGACGGTCGCGCGCCCAAGCGCCAGGCCAAGATCGTCTACCAGCTCACGCCGACGTTGACGCTGGGGGATGACTGGACGCTGGGCGCCGGCATCGTGGGCTCGGGCAAGAGCCAGGACGACGGCCCCGCCGGCCCGCTGAGCATCACGCTGCCGGCCTACACCGTGGTCAATGCCTTTGCCAGCTATGCGCTCACGCCCAAGGCGACACTGACGGTGTCGGCCAACAACCTCACCAACGAGCTGGCCTACACCGAGAGCAATGACGGTCGCGGCGCGGCGCGGGCCTACACCGGCCGCACCGTCAAGGCCTCGCTGCGCTACAACTTCTGAGGACATGGGCGTGCCGCATGCTGCACAGGCCGGCGCCGCCGGCGAGCTCTGGGTGCTGGGCGAGGCGCTGGTGGATGAGTTCCACGACGGCGCCGTGCCCGGCGGCGCGCCCTTCAACCTCGCGCGCTCGCTGGCGGCGCTGGGCCTGGCGCCACGCTTCATCACGCGCATCAACCCGCAGGACGAGGCCGGTCGCAGCCTGTTGGACAGCGCGCGCCGCTACGGCCTGGACACCGCCGCCTGGCAACTGGACACGGCGCATGACAGCGGTCGCGTGCAGGTGCTGGAGCAGGGCGGCTCGCACCGCTTCGAGATCCTGGCCGACGTGGCCTGGGACCATCTCCAGCCGCTGGCCGCCCGAGCGCCCGGCTGGGTCTACTACGGCACGCTGATACAGCGCCAGCCGGCCTCGCGGGCCGCGCTGCGCGCCGCGCTCAAGCAGGCCGCGGGGCCGCGCTTCCTGGACCTCAACCTGCGGCCCGGCGCGGACACGCCCGAGCTGATCGCCGAATCGCTGATGCTGGCCGACTGGGTCAAGGTCAACGAGGACGAACTCCAGCGCCTGCTGGCGCTGTTCACGCCCGACGCGCCCGACCTGGGCGCGCTGATGGCGCGCTTCGCGCTGCGCTGGCTGGTCGTGACCCGCGGTGCTCAGGGCTATCAGCTGTTCGACGCGAGCGGCCGCCTGCAGGCCCAGGGCGGGGGCGAGCCGGTGCCACATCTGGTGGACACCGTGGGCGCGGGCGACGCCTTCACCACGGTGCTGCTGGGCGCGCTGCTGCTGGGTCGCGACGTGGCTGCTGCGCTGGCGCTGGCCAACCGCTACGCGGCCATGATCTGCGGCCAGCGCGGCCCGCTGCCGCCCGACCCGCAAGACCTGGCCCCGTGGCGGGCCGCGCTGTGGGCGCTGCCGGAGGCCGCGGCATGAACGCCCGCCACGACGCGGCCAAGCCGCTGCTGTCCTTCAGCCAGATCCTGAACATGAATGTCGGCTTCCTCGGCATCCAGTTCAGCTTCGGCCTGCAGCAGGCCAATATGAGCCCGATCTACCAGATGCTGGGTGCCGAGGGCAAGAACCTGCCGCTGCTGTGGCTGGCCGGCCCGGTGACCGGCTTGCTGGTGCAGCCGCTGATCGGTGCGCTCAGCGACCGCACCACGCACCGCTGGGGCCGGCGCACGCCTTTCTTCCTGATCGGCGCACTGCTGTGCAGCCTTGGCCTGCTGCTGATGCCCTTCAGTCCGGCGCTGTGGTTCGCCGCCGGCCTGCTGTGGATGCTGGACGCGGCCAACAACGTGACCATGGAGCCCTACCGCGCCTATGTGTCCGATCGCCTGCGCGAGCAGCAGCACGCCAGCGGCTTCCTGACCCAGGCCTCCTTCACCGGCCTGGCCCAGACCCTGGCCTACCTGACGCCCAGCCTGCTGGTGGGGCTGGGGCTCAACAAGGATCAGCTGGGGGCCAACGGCATCCCGGTGGTCACCACGCTGGCCTTCATGATCGGCGCGCTGCTGTCCTTCTCGACCGTGTGGTGGTCGGTGCGGCGCGTGCCCGAGCTGCCGCTGAGCGAAGAGGAGCGCGCGCGGCTGCAGGCGCTGCCACGCGGCCTGGGCGCCACCCTGGCCGAGATCTGGGCCGCTGTGCGCGACATGCCCTCCACGATGCGCCGCCTGTGGTGGATGGCGCTGTTCCAGTGGTACGGGATGATGTGCTACTGGATCTACATCGTGCCCACGCTGGCCTCCACCATCTACGGCACGCAGGATCCGCACAGCGCGGGCTTTCGCGACGCGGTGCTGCTGAACGGCCAGGTGGGCGGCTTCTACAACGCGATCGCCTTCGTCGCGTCCTTCGCGATGCTGCCGTTCACGCGGCGCCTGGGCGCCAAGTGGGTGCATGCCTTCGCGCTGGCGGCCGCAGCCCTGGGCCTGTGGATGCTGCCGGGCATACAGGGCGAGGCGCACAAGGCCTGGCTGTTCCTGCCCATGGTGGGCGTGGGCCTGGCCTGGGGCTCCATCATGGGCAACCCCTATGTGCTGCTGGCCGGCAGCATCCCGCCCGAGCGCGCGGGGGTCTACATGGGCATCTTCAACATGTTCATCGTGATCCCCATGCTGATCCAGATGCTCACGCTGCCGCTGATCTACGACAGCTGGCTGGGTGGGCGACCCGAACACGTGATCCGCCTTGCCGGCGTGCTGCTCGCTGCGGCCGCGCTGTGCGTGCTGGCGGTCAAGACCGAGCGCGGAGCGCACGCATGAAGAACCAGGTCCAACTCATCACCTACGTGGACCGCCTTGGCGGTCGCCTCGACGGGCAAGACCTGGCCCGTCTCAAGACCCTGCTGTGCGAGCCGGGCGCGCCCCTGGCCGGCGTGTTCGGCGGCGTGCACCTGCTGCCCTTCTTCGACGCGATCGACGGCGCCGACGCGGGCTTCGACCCCAAGGACCACACCCGCGTGGACCCGCGCCTGGGCGACTGGGGCGACATCAAGGCCTTGACCGAAGGCCTGGACGTGATGGCGGACGTGATCGTCAACCACATGTCCAGCGAATCGCCGCAGTTCCTGGACTACTCGGAGAAGGGTGAGGCCTCGGCCTATGCGGGCCTGTTCCTGACGCTGGACGCGGTGTTTCCGGGCGGTGCCAGCGAGCACGAGCTGCTGAGCGTCTACCGCCCGCGCCCCGGCCTGCCGCTGACCTACGCGACGCTGAAGAATGGCGAGCGCCGCATCCTCTGGACCACCTTCACCGCGGCCCAGATCGACATCGCGGTGCATCATCCCCAGGGCCGGGCCTACCTGGCCAGCATCCTGCAGACCTTTGCCGACAGCGGCATCCGCATGGTGCGGCTGGACGCGGTGGGCTATGCGATCAAGAAGGCCGGCGCGAGCTGCTTCATGATGCCGGAGACCTTCGACTTCATCGCCGAGTTTGCGCAGCAGGCCAAGGCCCTGGGCATCGAGGTGCTGGTCGAGATCCACAGCTACTTCCAGCGTCAGATCGAGATTGCGAGCCGGGTCGACTGGGTCTATGACTTCGCGCTGCCGCCGCTGGTGCTGCACGCATTCGCGTTCAAGACCGCGGCGCCGCTGAAGCGCTGGATCGCGATCCGGCCCAACAACGCGCTGACCGTGCTGGACACGCATGACGGCATCGGCATCATCGACATCGGCGCCGATGCGGCTGACCGCGCCGGCAGCCCCGGCCTGGTGCCGCCGGCCGAACTGGACGCGCTGGTGGAGCGCATCCACGAGGCCAGCCAGGGCCAGAGCCGCCAGGCCACCGGCGCGGCGGCCAGCAACCTGGATCTCTACCAGGTCAACTGCAGTTTCTTCGACGCGATGGGGCGCAACGAAACCGTCTACCTGCTGGCCCGCGCGCTGCAGTTCTTCCTGCCCGGCGTGCCCCAGGTCTACTACGTGGGCCTGCTGGCCGGCCACAACGACATGGACCTGCTGGCGCGCACCCAGGTGGGCCGGGACATCAACCGCCACTACTACGACGCCGACGAGATCGCGCGCGAGGTGCAGCGGCCGGTGGTGGCGCGGCTGATCGCGCTGATCCGCTGGCGCAACCGGCACCCGGCCTTCCAGGGCGAGTTCGCGCTGGAGGGGGGCGGTCCCGACAGCCAGCTGGTGATGAGCTGGCGCCACGGCGTGCATGTCGCGCGGCTGAGCCTGGACTTCGCGACGCTGGCCCATGAGCTCAGCGCCAGCGACCCCGAACGCCCCGAGGCGCCGCCCCAGGTGCTGCATCTCTTCAGTTGAGCGTCAGGCTGGCGGCCCAGAATGCCGTCACACACCAACTGGAGGACTTCTGCATGTGGAAACTGCTCGTGGGCTTCGTCGTCTTTGCGGCCCTGGCCCTGTTCGTGCTCATGAAGGGCGGCGGCAACATCGACCTGAGCGGCGAGAAGCACGATGTGAGCGCTCCGCATGACACGGCGTCGGCGCCGGTGGTCGCTGCGTCGGCCGTGCCGGACGCCGCTTCGGCACCGGCTTCCGCGGCATCCAACTGAGTGTCGCTTCGCTCGCCCGACAGCCCGCCGCAGGCGGGCTTTTTCGCGCGCGGCGCGCGAGCGGGGTTCAGCTCAGGCCGCCGGGAGCGGTCTCGCCGGTCTTGCGCTGCGGCGCCTCGCGCGGCAGGCGCACCAGCATCTGCGTGCCCTGGCCCGGCGTGGAGCGCACCTCGATCTGCCCCCCCAGCACATTGGTCACGATGCTGTGCACGATGTGCATGCCCAGGCCCGAGCCGCCGGTGCCCAGCTTGGTGGTGAAGAAGGGGTCGAAGATGCGGCGGCGTACGTTCTCGTCCATGCCACGACCATCGTCGGTCACGCTCAGCTCCACCTCGCCATCAGGAAGCGCCGCGCAGTGCACCCGCACATGACCCTGGGGCAGGCCTTCGAAGCCGTGCAGCAGCGCATTCATCAGCAGATTGGTCAGCACCTGGCCCAGCGAGCCGGGGTAGCTGTTCATGCTGAGGCCGCGGTCCAGCTCGGTCTCGATCACGTAGGGCGTGTGCTTGAAACTGGGCTCCACCATCACCAGCACATCCTCCACCACCTGGGCGAGGTCGAAGTCGCGCCGCAGGTCTGAGGTCTGGTCTATCGCCACCTGCTTGAAATCGCGCACCAGATCGGCGGCCTTCTGCACGTTGCGCTGCAGGATGTCCTGGCCGTGGCGGGTATCGCGCACCAGCTCCTCCAGCGTGCTGCGCCGCAGCGGCAGGTTGGCGGCCAGCGAGGTTTCCAGCTGGCGGTAGCGGTCTTCCAGCGCCGACACCACGGTCAGCGCATTGCCCAGCGGCGTGTTCAGCTCGTGGGCCACGCCGGCCACCAGCCGGCCCAGCGAGGCCAGCTTCTCGGACTCCACCAGCTCGCTCTGCGCCTTGCGCAGCGTCTGCAGCGCGGCCGACAGCTCCTCGTTGCTGGCGGTCAGCTCGGCGGTGCGCTGTGCCACCGTACCCTCCAGGTTGAGGTTGTGCTGCCGCAGCGCCTCGAAGGCCGACAGCAGCGCCAGCCGCATGCGCTCCATCGCTAGGCCCACGCGGGCGATCTCGTCGGCACCGCCCAGCTGCAGCGGCTGCTCCAGCCGGCCGGCGGCCAGCGCCTCGGCCGCGCGGGTCAGGTCGGTCATGGGGCGCAGCACATAGCGCTGCAGCACCCACAGCATCAGCACCAGGGACAGCGTCAGCGTCAGCGCGCTGCGCCACACGGTGCGCAGGATCTCGGCCTGCTTGGCCTGCAGCAGCGGTGCGGCGCTCATGCTGACCGTCAGCTGGGCGATCTCGCGGCCGTCGCGCAGGATGGGGCGGGTCTGGCTCAGCGTCAGCGCCGCGTCCGCCGGGTCCTGCGGACGCTCGAACGACAAAAAGGGCTGGGGCGAGGCCGGCTCCATCACACGCACCGTCACGAAGCGTGGGTCGTCCACCTGGGCCTTCAGCATGGGCTCGGCCAGGTCGGGCGACACCTGCCACACCGGCTCGGCCAGCGACAGCGACATCACCTCGGTCGTGCGGGCCAGCTCGCGGCGCAGGTCTTCCATCGCGGTCGCGCGGGTCTTCTGGCCGTCATAGAGCAGCACGCCGGTGGTGGGCAGCAGCAGACCCAGCAGCAGCGCCAGCACGACGGCGAAGCGCAGCGAGTCGCGGCGCAGGCCGAGCAGGTGACGGTGGGGCGGGGGGCTGTCGGACTCGGGCTTGGGTTGGGGGCCTTCAGGCATGTCGCGGCGGCGAGGTAACGACCGAGTGTAGGGCCAGGTCCGGCCCCTGACGCCCCGGCCCGGTGGGGGGCGGGGCTCGGGTGTTTCCCGGGGCGGGGCGGGTTCCGCGGGCGCCTGTGAACGGCGATGATGCGGCCCGCCAAGCAAGGAGACACGGGATGGATTTCGGATTGAGCGGGCGCTGGGCGCTGGTATGCGCCGCCAGCAAGGGGCTGGGCCTGGGCTGCGCGCAGGCGCTGGCGGGCGAGGGCGTGAACCTGGTCATCACCGCCCGCGGCGAGGCCGACCTGCTGGCCGCCGCCGCCGCGTTGCGCGCGCAGGCGCCCGGCGTGGAGGTGCGTGCGGTGGCGGGTGACATCACCACGCCCGAGGGACGGGCCGCGGCGCTGGCCGCCTGCCCGCAGGTCGACATCCTGGTCAACAATGCCGGCGGCCCGCCGCCCGGCGACTTCCGCGACTGGGACCGCGCGCAGTGGATCGCGGCGCTGGACGCCAACATGCTGACCCCGATCGCGCTGATCAAGGCCACGGTGGACGGCATGGCCGAGCGCGGCTTCGGCCGCATCGTCAACATCACCTCGGGCGCAGTGAAGGCGCCAATCGACGTGCTGGGTCTGTCCAACGGTGCGCGCTCCGGCCTGACCGGCTTCGTGGCCGGCCTGGCCCGCCAGGCGCGGCTGGCCAGCGCCAATGTCACGCTCAACAACCTGCTGCCCGGCGCCTTCGACACCGACCGGCTGCGCAAGACGCTGGCGGCCGGCGCGGCCAACAGCGGCGCCAGCGTCGACGAAGTCGCTGCCCGCCGCCGCGCGGCCATCCCGGCACGGCGCTTCGGCACCGCGGCGGAATTCGGTGCGATCTGCGCGATGCTGTGCAGCGAGCAGGCCGGCTACCTGACCGGACAGAACCTGCTGCTTGACGGCGGCGCCTACCCCGGGACCTTCTGATGCGGCGCGTGATTCGGCGCGCGGCGCTCGCGCTGGTCGGCCTGGTGCTGCTGCTGGCCCTGCTGGCCTGGGGCGCGCTCAAGGCCAGCCTGGCGCCGCTGGACGGCGAGCGGGCCGGGCAGTTGCCGGGCCTCGGCGCCAGTCTGCTGCTGGAGCGGGACGCGCGCGGCTATGTGACGGTGCAGGCCGCCAGCCGCCTGGATGCGGCCCGCGGCCTGGGCTATGTGCATGCGCAGGAGCGCTTCTTCCAGATGGACCTGATGCGCCGCAACGCCGCGGGCGAACTGGCCGAGCTGGTGGGCGAGAAGGCCTTGCCGCTGGACCGCCAGCGCCGCGTGCACCGCTTCCGCCACCGTGCGGGCCTGGTGCTGGCGGCGCTGCCGCCCGAGCAGCGCGCGGTGCTGGACGCCTATGTGGGCGGCGTCAACGCCGGCCTCGCGGCGCTGTCGCTGCGGCCGCCTGAATATCTGCTGCTGCGCCAGCGCCCGCGGCCCTGGGTGGCCGAGGACACGCTGCTGGCCGTCTACGGCATGTACCTGGACCTGCAGCGCGCCCAGGGCCAGGACGACCTTGCGACCGGTTGGCTCAAGGCGCAGCTGCCGGCCGAGTGGTCGGCCTTTTTGCTGCAGCACAGCGCCGACTGGCAGGCCGCACAGGACGACAGCCGCGTGCAGCCGGTGCCGCTGCCCGGCTCGCCGCTGCCAGCGGCGCTGCGCAGCAGCCAGGTGGCCTGCAGCGACTGCAGCCTGCAGGACGCGCGTGACATCGGCAGCAACAACTGGGCCGTGGCCGGGCGCCTGAGCCTGCATGGCCACGCCATCCTTGCAGACGACATGCATCTGGGCCTGCGCGTGCCGGGCACCTGGTTCAAGGCGCGGCTGCGCTGGACCGGCGAGGGCCGGGCCCATGACGTGGCCGGCGTGACGCTGCCCGGCGCGCCGCTGGTGGTGGCCGGCAGCAACGGCCAGGTGGCCTGGGGTTTCACCAACAGCACGGCGGACTGGGCCGACGTGATCGCGCTGCGCCTCAACGAGGCCGGCACGCACTACCTCCGCGGCGGCGAGTACCGGCCGCTGCGCCGCATCGACGAGACGCTGGCCGTGGCCGGCGGCGCGGCCCAGCATCTGGAGGTGCTGGAGAGCGAGTGGGGGCCGGTGCTGCCCCAGCCCGCACCCAAGGGCCAGGCCTATGTGCTGCGCTGGGTGGCGCACGACGTGGAGGGCCTCAACCTTCGGCTGATGGGACTGGAGTCCGCGCGCAGCGTCACCGAGGCCGTGGGCCTGGCGGCCGGCACGGGCATCCCGGCGCAGAACCTGCTCGTCGCCGACGCTCAGGGCGGCATCGCCTGGACCATCATCGGCGCGATGCCGCGCCGCGTCGGCGTGGCCGATATGGACCTGCCACAGGACTGGAGCGACGGCCGGCCGCGCTGGCAGGGCTATCTGAAGCCGGACGAATACCCGCGCCTCGTGAACCCGGCGGACGGGCGGCTGTGGACCGCCAACTCCCGCATGATTGGCGGCGACGCGCTGCAGACGCTGGGCAATGGCGGCTACGACCTGGGCGCGCGTGCGCAGCAGATCCGTGACGCGCTGCGCTCGCGCGAGCAGTTCGACGAGGCTGCGCTGGCCGCCATACAGCTGGACCTGCGCGCGCTGCTGATGCAGCGCTGGCGCCAGCTGCTGCTGGACAGGGTGCTGACCAAGGACTTCGTCGCGGCGAACGACCTGGTGGACTACCGGCGCTGGGTCAAGCGCGACGCCGACGCCGCACGGCCCGATTCGGTGGGCTATCTGCTGGTGCGCAGTTTCAGGGAGCAGGCGCTGCGTCTGATGTTTGCGCCGCTGGCCGCGCGGCTGGAGGCCCAGGGCCTGAAGCTGCGCGACCTCAAGATGGTGCCGGAGACCCCCGGCTGGGCGCTGCTGCAGGCCTCGCGGGCCGACACGCTGCCCGAGGGCTACGGCAGCTGGGACGAGCTGCTGCAGCGCGCACTGCTGCAAAGCCGTGACGAGCTGCTGGCCAAGCATGGGCGGCTCGAGGCGGCCACCTGGGGCGCGGACAACCTGGCCACGCTGCGCCACCCGCTGTCGCCCGCGCTGCCGGCCTGGCTGGGCCGCTGGCTGGACATGCCGCCCACCCCCATGGGCGGGGACAGCCACATGCCGCGGGTCTACAACCATGGCCACGGCCAGTCCGAGCGTCTGGTGGTGGCGCCGGGGCGCGAGGACCAGGGTCAGCTGGTGCTGCCGGGCGGGCAGAGCGGCCACCCGCTGTCGCCGTTCTACCGCGCCGACCACGAGGCCTGGCTGGCCGGTACGCCCGTGCCCTTCCTGCCGGGCGAGGCGCGGCATCGGCTGGTCCTCAAGCCCTGACCCCCTGAGCCGTGCTGGGGTGAGTTCTCACCCCTGGCGGGCCTGATTCTGAGAGGCGACTGCGCAACAATGCGCGCTTCGCCTCACGCTTGGAGAGCTGTCGTCATGAAACCCGCATTCGCATTGCTGACCCTGGGCCTGGCCGCCTCGCTGGCCGCGCACGCCGAAGAGACCAGCACCGTCGAGAAGTGCAACAAGAAGCTGGGCGTGCTCGCCGTGGCCGAGCCCCAGGGCGGCTGGAACTACCTGTCGCAATACGGCCTCGGCTCCCCCGCGGCGCTGCTGCGCATGCTGGTGCAGCAGTCGGGTTGTTTCGACGTGGTCGAGCGTGGCCAAGCGATGCAGAACATCCAGCAGGAGCGCGCGCTGGCCGCGGCCGGCGAGATGCGCCAGGAGTCCAACATCGGCAAGGGCCAGATGCAGGCAGCCGACTTCGTGATGACGCCCAATGTGCAGATCGGCGCCAGCAATACCGGTGGCCTGGGAGGCTTCCTGGGCGGCAAGCTGGGCATCGTCGGCGCGATCGCCGGCGGCCTGAAGTTCAAGGAGGCGTCCACCAGCCTGCTGCTGGCCGATGTGCGCTCCAGCATCCAGGTGGCCGGCGCCGAGGGCAAGGCCACCAAGACCGACTTCTCGCTGGGCGGCATTGGCTTTGGTGGCGGTGCGGTGGGCGGCCTGGGCGGCTACACCAGCACGCCCGAGGGCAAGCTGATCGCGGCCAGCTTCCTGGACAACTACAACAAGATCGTGCTGGCCGTGCGAGACCAGGACAGCCTGATCCGCACCGGCAGCGCCGCCGGCGACACCAATGCCGCGGCCTCCACCAAGGCCGAAGCGCCCATTCCCGCGGGCCAGATGCTGGCGCCCAAGATCTCCAACGTGAAGGCCTATGCCGGCCCCTCGCGTGACAGCAAGGTGGTGGCGACGCTGAACCGCAGCGACGAACTGGTGGCCACCGGCGAGGTCAAGGACGGCTTCGTGAAGGTGGACGCGGCCAACTTCAGCGGCTGGGTGCAGCGCACGCTGGTGACGCCGCTGCGCTGATGCGGGTCGCCCTCGTCACCGGCGCCGGCTCCGGCATAGGTCGCGCAGTCGCGCTGGAACTGGCCCGCCAGGGCTGGACGCTGGCGCTGCTGGGCCGCCGCGAGGCGGCGCTGCGCGAGACCGCGGCGCAGCTGCTGGCCGAGGCCGCGCGCGACGCGCTGCTGCTGCCGGCCGACGTGGCCGACGAGGTGCAGGTGGGTGCGGCGTTCGCGCAGCTGCGCGAACGCTTCGGCCGCCTGGACCTGCTGTTCAACAACGCCGGCATTGCGGCGCCGCCCGTGCCCATAGACCAGCTCACGCCGGATCAGTGGCGCGCGGTGGTGGATGTGAACCTGACCGGCAGCTTCCTGTGCGCGCGTGCCGCGTTCGCGCTGATGAAGGCGCAGAGCCCGCGTGGCGGCCGAATCATCAACAACGGATCCATCTCCGCGCACGCGCCGCGGCCCAACTCCGCGCCCTACACGGCCACCAAGCATGCGATCACCGGTCTGACCAAGGCGCTGAGTCTGGATGGCCGCGAGTTCGACATCGCCTGCGGTCAGATCGACATCGGCAACGCGGCCACCGAGATGGCCGCGCCCATGCAGGCCGGCGTGCGCCAGGCCAATGGCCAGATTGCGGTGGAGCCCACGATGGACGTGGCCGACGTGGGCCGGGCCGTGGCCCACATGGCGGCGCTGCCGCTGTCGGCCAATGTGCAGTTCATGACGGTGATGGCCACGGCCATGCCATTCATCGGCCGAGGCTGATGCAGGCTCAACCCCTGACTGATGTCCGGGGCGGCCGCAGGCCTCAGAATCACGCCATGAATCTTGTTCGAGCGCTGACCCGCGTCGCCTTGCTGGTGGTCGGGGCCCTGATCGGCCTGGGCCTGTTCGTGCTGTCCGTGATCGTGCTGCTGGTACTGCTGGTGGTGGGGCTGTTCACGGGCCGCAAGCCCGATTTCAGCCGCGTGCGCCGGCCCCAGCCCTGGGGGCGGCATGCGCCCCAGGGCGAGGTGGTGGACATCGAGGCCCGCGAGGTGCGGGACGACACCCCCGGCCCCGCCAGCGCGCCGCCCTCGCTGCGCTGAAGTCCGCCATGCCGCGCCGCGGCCTGCTCACCAGGTCTTGCGCTGCAGCTCTTCGAGGATCTCGCCGTAGATGCGGTAGCGGCTGGCGCTGATCTGGCCGGCCTCCACCGCGGCGCGCACGCCGCAACCCGGCTCATGCTGGTGACTGCAGTTGTAGAAGCGGCAGTCCGCGTGCTCGCGCAGGTCCGGCATGTGTTTCCACAGCTCGGCCGGGTCGATCTGGCGCAGGCCGAACTCCTGAAAGCCTGGCGAGTCGATCAGCGCGGTCTCGCGCGCGGCATCGGCCCAGTACCACTGCGTGGTGGTGGTCGTGTGGCGGCCGGAGTTCAGTGCCTGCGAGATCTCGCCGACCTGGGCTTGCGCGTCCGGGATCAGCAGATTGATCAGCGTGCTCTTGCCCGTGCCGCTGGGGCCCAGCACGAAGCTGCGCTGACCTTGCAGCCAGGGCCACAGCGTGGCGCGGGAGGCCTCGCGGTCGGCCTTGAGCGCGACCTCGAACACGGTCAGCCCCATCGCGCGGTAGGGCGCGAGGCGCTCGCGCGCGGCGTCGGCGCCGGGCAGGTCGGTCTTGTTCAGCGCGATGGCCGCGCGTATGCCGGCCGACTCGGCCGCGATCAGCGCGCGCGTCAGCTGCGACTCGCTGAACACCGGCTCCACCGCCACCAGCACCAGCAGCTGGTCCAGGTTGGCGGCAAAGCTCTTGGTCTTCCATTCGTCCTGCCGGAACAGCAGGTTGCGGCGCGGCTCCACCGCCTCGATGACGCCCTCGACCTCATCGCCATTGCGGCTGGTCTCGGCAAAGCGCACCTGGTCGCCGACCACCGCGTCGCTCTTCTTGCCGCGCGGGTGGCACACGAAGCGCCGGCCCTCGCTGTCTTCCACGATGTAGTGGCGGCCGTGGCCGCGCACCACCAGGCCCAGGTCCAGCGCCTGATGTCGGCTCATCCGCCGGTCGCTTCCGGCAGCGCGCCCACCTGGGCGGCGCAGATGCAGTCGTTCAGCGTCAGACCGCCGCGCGAGTGCGTGCTGTAGCTGACGGTGCAGGCATTGAAGCCCACCAGCAGTTCGGGATGGTGGTCCTGCGCGTGTGCGATCTCGGCGACCGCGTTCACGAAGGCCATGGTCTGGTAGAAGTTGTCGAAACCAAAGCGTCGCGCGATCAGCTTGTGCTCGGGGTCGGGCAGCCAGCCGGGCAGCTGGGCCAGCACGCGGGCACGGGTGTCGGCATCCAGCAGCGGGGCCTTGGGGTCGCAATGGGCGAGCAGCAGATCGGTCATGGTGAGGTGTCAGGTCTGGTCAGGCACCCAGCGCGGCCAGGCGTTCGGCGGCCGGCGGGTGCGAGTAGTAGAAGCGCGCGTACAGCGGGTCTGGTGTCAGCGTGCCGGCATTGTCCTGGTGCAGCTTGAGCAGGGCCGAGGCCAGGTCGGCGCCGCTGGCCTGCTGGCGGGCGTAGGCATCGGCCTGGAACTCGTCGCGGCGCGAGAAGTGGCTGGCCAGCGGCGTCACGAAGAAGCCGAACACCGGCCCGGCCAGCAGAAACAGCATCAGCGCCAGCGCGTCGTTGGGCGCGCTCAGGTTGGGCCGCACTCCCAGGCCCAGGTAGAAGGCCGGCTGCGTGCTCAGCCAGCCCAGCAGCGCGAAGCCGGCCAGGCTCAGCGCGAACATGGTGACGATGCGCTTGGTGATGTGGCGGTGCTTGAAATGGCCCAGCTCGTGGGCCAGCACCGCCTCCACCTCGGGGCCGCTCAGCTTGGCCAGCAGCGTGTCGAAGAACACCACGCGCTTGGCCGGGCCGAAGCCGCTGAAATAGGCGTTCCCGTGGGCCGAGCGGCGGCTGCCGTCCATCACGAACAGGCCCTTGGCCGCGAAGCCGCAGCGCGCCATCAGCCGCTCCACGCGGTCCTTCAGCGAGGCGTCGGTCAGCGGCTCGAACTTGTTGAACAGCGGCGCGATCACGCTGGGGTAGATCACCATCACCAGCAGGTTGAAGCCCATCCAGGTGGCCCAGGCCCACAGCCACCAGCGCGGGCCGGCCGCACCCATCAGCCACAGGATGAGCGCGAGTATCGGCAGGCCCAGCAGCGCACCGACGATCAGCCCCTTGACCGCGTCGGCCAGCCACAGCCGCCAGCTCATGCGGTTGAAGCCGAAGGCCTGTTCGATGCGGAAGGTGTTCCACAGGCTCCAGGGCAGATCCAGCAGCGCGCCAATCAACAGAAAGGCCGCGACCAGCCCCAGCTGATAGCCCATGGCCTGCCAGCTCGGTGGAAGCCCGGCAGCCGCGCCCAGCAGCGCCTGGTTGAGAACATCCAGCCCGCCCAGCAGCGTCCAGCCCAGCAGCACGGCCGACTCAAACGCCAGTGTCAGCAGCCCGAAACGGCCACGCACGACGGTGTAGTCCGCGGCCTTGCGGTGGGCGCTCAATGTGACGCTGCCGGCGAACGCGGCGGGCACCTGGTCGCGGTGGCGTGCGACATGGCGGATCTGGCGCGAGGCCAGCCAGAACTTGATCAGCAGCGAGGCCGCGAGGGCCAGGGCGAACGCGAGCGACAGCGCTTGAGGGGACATGCGGGAAGTGTAGGCTGCGACAATCTGCCGCTTTGCCGAACTGAGAGAGACCCCGATGTCCGACACCCTTGCGCTGCACGAGAGCAACCTGATCTGGATCGATCTGGAGATGACCGGCCTCTACCCGGACAAGGACCGCATCATCGAGATCGCCGTGGTGGTGACCGACGCCAACCTGGACAAGCGCGTGGAAGGCCCGGTGTTCGCGGTGCACCAGAGCGACGCCACGCTGGACGGCATGGACGCCTGGAACAAGGGCACGCATGGCAAGAGCGGGCTGATCGACCGCGTGAAGGCCTCCACCATCAGCGAGGCCGAGGCCGCCGCGCAGACCATCGCCTTCCTGAAAGCCTACGTGCCCAAGGGCAAGAGCCCGATGTGTGGCAACAGCATCTGCCAGGACCGGCGCTTCCTCGCCAACTACATGCCCGAGCTGGAAGACTTCTTCCACTACCGCAATCTGGACGTGTCCACGCTGAAGGAGCTGGCCAAGCGCTGGAAGCCCGCGGCGCTGGAGGGCTTCAAGAAGGCCCAGAAGCACACGGCGCTGGCCGATATCCATGAGTCCATCGACGAGCTGATCCACTACCGCTCGACCTTCCTGTCGCTCTGATGGCATCGCGGGCCGAGCGCTGGGCCGCTCCCGAGCCGGCCCGCGATCCCCGTGGGGGATCGACCGACCGGCAGGGCGGGCGAGGGGCCAAGGTCTTGCACGCCGCCTTCGACTTCCCGCGCCACCCGCTGTCCCGCGAGGACGGCGAGCGCCTGCGCGGCGCCTGGCACCAGCCGCCCGTGCGCTGGCTGCGCGCGCGCGCGCCCCAGGAGCTGCGGGCAGTGATCGCGGCGGCCGAAGCTGCGGCGCGCGACGGCGCCTGGGTGCTGGGTGGGCTGCGCTACGAGGCCGCGCAGGCGCTGGACCCTGCGCTGGCCGTGCATGCGGGCGATGCGCCGCTGGCCGAGTTCGCGGTCTACGAGCAGCCCCCGGCCGACTGGACGGCCGACACGCCGGCCCATACCGGGCCGCTGGGCTGGCACGACCCGGCCCCGGACGCCGTCGCGGCCGGCGCCATCGAGCGCATCCGCGACTACATCCGCGCCGGCGACTGCTACCAGGTCAACCTCACGACGCGACTGCAAGCCGCCGCCCCGTCGCCCGAGCCCGAGCAGCTGTTCCGGGCGCTGCAGGCCAGTCAGCCCGGCGGCTTCAGCCTGTTTCTGCGCGGGGCGGGGGCGGCCAGCGTGTCGCCCGAGCTGTTCTTCGACTGGCGCCCGGTGCCCGGTGCGGAGCGCAGTCGGCTGATCGCGACCCAGCCCATGAAGGGCACGGCGCCGCGCGGCGTTGACCGCGCGGCCGACGAGGTCGCTCAGGCCCATCTGCGCACCAGCGAGAAGGAGAGGGCGGAGAACCTCATGATCGTGGATCTGCTGCGCAACGACCTCAGCCGGGTTGCGCAACTGGGCACGGTGCGGGTGCCGCGTCTCTTCGAGCTGCATGCGCTGCCCACGGTCTGGCAGATGACCTCCACCGTCACCGCGGTGGGGCGCCCGGGGCTGGGGCTGACGGACCTGTTCGAGGCGCTGTTCCCCTGCGGTTCGGTCACCGGGGCGCCCAAGATCCGCGCGATGCAGGTGATACGCGAGCTGGAGCCTACGCCGCGCGGCTGGTATTGCGGCGCGCTGGGGCTGATACAGCCGGGCGGCGTCGCCACCTTCAACGTGCCGATACGCACGGTCGAGTTCGGCCCCCGCGGTCTGGTCTGCGGCCTGGGCAGCGCGATCACGCTGGACAGCGAGCCCGCCGCGGAGATCGCCGAGTGGCGCGCCAAGGCGCGCTTCCTGGCCAGGGCGGAAGCGCCCGTGGAGGCGTTGGAGACACTGCGGCTGGAGGACGGCGTGGCGCTGCGCGGCGAGACCCATCTGGCGCGCATGCAGCGCACGGCGCGGCATTTCGGCCTGCGCTTTTCGCTGGCCGAGGCGCGTGCCCACCTGGCGGCCATTGCGGCCGCCCAGCCGACCGGCTGCTGGCGCCTGCGTCTGACCTGCGACGCCGCCGGGCAGCTCGCGCACACGCTGAGCCCGTTCTCGCCCACCGACACGCCGGTGGCGCTGGCGCTGGCCGAGCGCCCCATGGCCACGCGCGGCCCGGGCGCCGAGTTCCTGGCCCACAAGACCACGCGGCGCGAGCTGTACGAGCTGGCCAGGCCCGCCGACGCCTTCGACCTCATCCTGTGGAACGAGGCCGGCGAGCTGACCGAGTGCAGCTTTGGCAATCTGGCCTTGCAGATCGATGGCCAGTGGCTCACGCCGCCGCTCGCGGCCGGCCTGTTGCCCGGCGTGCTGCGCGCCGAATTGCTGGCCCAGGGCCGCCTAACGGAAGCGGTGCTCACCCGCGACGACCTGGCCCGCGCGCAGGGTCTGGCCTTTCTCAACAGCCTCCGTGGCTGGCTGCCGGCACGGTTGCTGCCGGTTTGAGTCGGCTGGATTTGGTGAAAACCCTGAGCTGTGCTACAGTTGCGGCTTCGCCTGGGGCTACTCCAGGTGTTTAACGTCTCCTCTGACCTCGTTCGAACCCCGTCATCTCTTGCGGGCCTCGGACTCCGAACACGGATCGGTCGGCGGCGATGAAGCCGTCGCTTTGACTGACTGTTCCCCGCGCCGCACCCGGGCTGACTCCCTGCCCGAGCCGCACGACGCGAGCTGATCTATCTCCCAGCGACTTGACGATGACCCCGAAGGGCTGTGACGCCCCTCGGCGCCGCGCATTTCGATCGCGTGGCGTGATTGAACGAAAGAACGAACGATGAGTTTCGAGACCCTGGGCCTGAGCCCCGCCGTGCTGCAAGCCGTCAAGGATTCCGGCTACGAGAACGCCACCGATGTGCAGGCGCAAGCCATCCCCGCCGCGATCGCGAACAAGGACCTGATGGTCTCGTCGCGCACCGGCTCGGGCAAGACCGCCGCCTTCATCCTGCCCGCGCTGGAGAAGATCCTGGCCGCGCGCGGTGACAACACCAAGCGCCGCGAGAAGGGCAAGATCTACGGCCCGCGCGTGCTGGTGCTGGCCCCCACCCGTGAGCTGGCCATGCAGGTGTCCAAGGCCGCGCAGACCTACGGCCGTCACATCCCCGGCCTCAAGGTCGCGACCGTGCTGGGCGGCATGCCCTATCCGCTGCAGATCCGCCAGCTGACCGGCCCGCTGGACATCCTGATCGCCACCCCCGGCCGTCTGCTGGACCACCTGGCCAGCGGCAAGTGCGTGCTGGAGAACGTCGAGATGCTGGTGCTGGACGAGGCCGACCGCATGCTGGACATGGGCTTCATCGACGACATCAAGGTCGTCACCAGCCACACGCCGCCGACCAAGCAGACCGTGATGTTCAGTGCCACCTTCGCCGGCCATGTGGGTCGCCTCGCGCAGGAACTGCTGAAGGACCCGGTGCGCATCGAGGTGGCCAGCCACACCGACACGCACGAGAACATCACCCAGCGCCTGCACTGGGCGGACAACCCTCACCACAAGGACCAACTGCTGGAGGCCATCCTGGCCACGCCCGAGCTGGACCAGGCCGTGGTGTTCACCAGCACCCAGCGTGATGCCGACTGGCTGGCCGAGCGCCTGGCCGAGATCGGCCATGCGGTCGCCCCGCTGCACGGTGCCATGCCCCAGGGCAAGCGCAATCGCGTGCTGCGTGCGCTGCGCGAGCGCCAGCTGCGCGTGCTGGTGGCCACCGACGTGGCCGCCCGCGGGATCGACGTGCCCACCATCAGCCACGTGATTAACTACGGCCTGCCGATGAAGGCCGAGGACTACGTGCACCGCATCGGCCGTACCGGCCGTGCCGGCCGCTCGGGCCTGGCGATCACGCTGGGTCTGCGCGAGGACGTGGGCATGATTCGCCGCATCCAGCAGTTCACGACGCAGACCATTCCGGTGCAGCAGATCGCCGGCCTGGAGCCCAAGACGCAAGAGCCGCGCATCTTCCCGCCGCGTCCGGCGGGCGAGCGCGGTGATCGCGGCGAGCGCTTCGGTCAGGGCCGTCCGGGCTTTGGCCACAAGAGCTTCCGCCGTGACGATGGCCCGCGCCACGGCGGTGGCTTCCACGGCGGCCCGCGTCGTGAAGAGGGCGGTGCCCGCTTCGACGACCGCCGTCCGTTCGAGCGTGCCGCCGCCGGCGGCGAGCCGCGTGCCTTTGACCGCAGCGGCCCGCGCCGTGACGAGCGTGGCTTTGCACCGCGTGAAGATCGTGGTTTCGCCCCTCGCGACGACCGTGGTTTCGCGCCCCGTGGCGCCGACCGCGGCTTTGCCCCGCGCGGTGACGAGCGTGGCTTTGCGCCGCGTGGTGACCGTCCGGCGCCCAAGAGCTTCGGCGAAGGTCGCCCCAGTTTCGGTGGTGACCGCGGTGAGCGCGGCGCGGATCGCGGCTTCGGCGGCGAGCGCCGCGGCGGCCCGCGCAAGGGCGGTTTCGGCCGCTGACCGGCGCGATGCCGGCGCTTGAACTCAGTCTGCAGCCGCTCACGGCGGCCGACCTGGGCGAGCTGCTGGCACTGCAGTCGCGCTGCTACGGCGCGGACTATCTCGAGAGCCGCACGTCCTTCGAGGCCAAGCTGGCCGCGACCGAGGGGCGTGCCACCTGCTGGATGGCCCGGCGCGGCCTTGAGGCGCTGGCCTATGCGGTGGCCTTGCCGGTCACCGAGCACACGCTGCCTGCGCTGAACGCGCCGCTGTGCGAGCGCGTGGCCCAGCCCGAGCTGCTCTACCTGCACGACATCGCGGTGGCGCCGGAGGCCCGCTCGCTGGGCCTGGCCGGCCAGCTGCTGACCCAACTCACCGAGCGCGCCCAGGCCCTGGGCCTGAAGAGGCTGGCGCTGATCGCGGTGCAGGGCTCCGTGCCCTACTGGAGCCGCCAGGGCTTCGAACCCTGGCCGGCGACCGGCGCGCTGGCCGCCAAGCTGGCCAGCTTCGGCGCCGAGGCGCAGCTGATGCAGCGGCGCCTGACGGTTGAGGCTGTCGAGGCCTCTCGTTAGGCCTCTCGTTGGGCCTGTGCGGCCTCTGCGCAGGCAGTTCAGTAGGCCGCGGTGAAGCGCTGGCGGCGGTGCCGCGGCGTTTCCACTTCATCCACGATGGCGACGGCCAGGTCGGCCGCGCTGATGCGGCTGTGGCCCTCGGCGTCCACCACCGGCTGCTCGCCGCCCAGGCGGTAGTGCCCGCTGCGCTCGCCCGGCTCCAGGTGGATGGCCGGTGACACAAAGCTCCAGTTCAGCGTGCTGGTGTCGGCGCGCAGGCGGTTCAGCAGTTCGCGCGCGGCCAGCGCGCCCGATTTCCATTCAGCCGGGAAGGCCGGCGAATCCACCAGCTGCTGGCCCGGCGCCACGAACAGGCTGCCTGCGCCGCCCACCACCAGCAGGCGCACGCCGGCCGCACGCGCCGCGGCGGCGATGGCCTCGCTGCCGCGCAGGAAGTCGTCGTGCAGCTGCGGGTTGGTCCAGCCGGCGTTGTAGGCGCTGACGACCACCTCCACGCCAGCGAAGTGCGCGGCCAGATCCTTGTCGCTCAGCACGTCGACCGCGCGAGCCTCGAGCCCGGGGCGGGCGGCCAGCTTGGCCGGGTCGCGCTGCAGTGCGCGCACCTGGTGGCCGCGGCTCAGCAGTTCGTTCAGCAGGGCGGCGCCGACAAAGCCGGTGGCGCCAATCAGGGCGATGTTCATGAGCGGGTCTTTCTGTGCGAGTTGGTGAGAGTCATCATTCTTCCGGCTTCACAATGACGCGATAAGTCCGTTTGATTCGCGTTATCTGTTTAGGAAAACTTCATGCTGGACCAGCTCAAACGCATGGCCGTGCTGGCCGAGGTGGTGCGCCAGGGCAGCTTTGCCGGCGCCGCCCGGCAGTTGCGCATCACCACCTCGGCGGTCAGCCAGCAGGTGAGGGCGCTGGAGCAGGACATGGGCGTCACGCTGCTGCATCGCAGCACCCGCAAGCTCAGCCTGACGCCCGCCGGCGAGCGCTTCCATGCCGGCTGCGCCGCAATGTGGGCCGCGGCCACGCAGGCGCAGGCTCAGCTGCAGCAGCTGCGCGATGCGCCCGAGGGCGAGCTGCGTCTGGCTTTGACCGTGGGTTTTGCACGGCATGTGGGCCCGGCGCTGGCGCCGCTGCTGGCCGCCCACCCCGGCCTGCGTCTGCATCTGCAGGTGGAGGACGACCTGACCGATCTGGTGCAGCACCGCATCGACCTGGCGGTGCGCTTTGGCCGTCTACCCGACAGCCCCTGGGTGGCTCAGCGCCTGGGCAGCCTGCGCATGAGCGTCTACGCCGCGCCGGCTTATCTGGCGCGCCAGGGCGTGCCAGCCTTGCCGCAGGACCTGGCCGGGGCGGACTGGCTGGCGCTGCAGGACGGCACCGACCGCCCGCGCCGTCTGAGCCTGGGCGGCCAGGAAATCACCTTCCTGCCGCGCTGCACCAGCAACAACCAGCTCAGCCTGCAGCAGCTCTGCGAGGCCGGCCTGGGCCTGGCGTTGCTGGGTGATGACGATGTGGCCGACAGCGTGGCCGCCGGCCGTCTGCTGCGGCTGGGCGCGCCGGGTGCGCTTGTCGAACTGCCGGTCTGGGCACTGACGCCGCAGCGCGATGCGCAACCCGCCAAGGTCCGGCACGCGATCGGCGCGCTGCGAGATCACCTGGCCACGATGGCGGCTTGAGCGAAGATCGCGGCCCTTCGCCGCTACTGCCCACGCCTGTTTCCCTGCCATGCCGTCTCCCGCTCCGTCCTCCAGTTCCGGTCCGCAGCGCGGTGTGCTGACGCAATGGGATGACGCCAAGGGCTATGGCTTTGTGACGCCCGAGGGCGCCGGCCCCACCGCGCGGGTGTTCGTGCACATCAAGGCCTTTGGCCTGCGGCCGCGCCGGCCCTTTGTGGGCGAGCGCCTGAGCTTTCGCGTGGGCCGTGATGCCCAGGGCAAGACCCGGGCGCTGGACGTGCGCAGCCTGGAGCCCCGCGCCACGCCGGTGCCGCCGCCCCAGCCCGCCGCGCCCAGGGTGCGTGACGCCAGTCGCGTGCTGCTGCTGATTCCGCTGTTCGCGCTGCTGGTGCTGGCGGTGCAGCTGGTCTGGGGCCTGCCCCATGGGCTGTGGGGCTTCTACAGCGCGATGAGCATGGCCAGCTTCATCGTCTACTGGCTGGACAAGCGGGCTGCGCGTCAGGGCGCCTGGCGCGTGCCCGAGAAGACGCTGCACCTGCTCGCATTGGCCTGCGGCTGGCCGGGGGCCTTGCTGGGCCAGCAGCTGCTGCGCCACAAGAGTGCCAAGCCCGAGTTCCTGCGCGTCTACTGGCTGATGGTGGCGCTGAACCTGACGGTGTTCGTGCTGGTGTTCACGCCGCTGGGCACGCGCCTGAGCATGCGCTGGCTGGCAGGCTGAACACCAGCTCGCCCAGGCCCGCCATCGCCAGCCGCAGCGTGCCCGGCACGGGTGCGAGCGCATGCAGGCCGGCCCAGGCGCCGGTGGTTACCACGGTGCCGGCGCGCACGGTCTGACCCTTGCGGGTCAGGTGTTGCAGCCAGGCGGGCAGCACGCCGGCCGGGTCGGCCAGCGCATGGCCGCCGCGCCGGGTGATGTCGGCCTGGCCGGGCAGGGTCAGGCGCCAGTCGAGTCGGGCCCAGTCCAGCGCGTGCCAGGGCTGCCAGCGGCCCAGCAGCAGGCCGGCGTTGGATTGGAAGTCCGCCATGCGCAGCAGGGCCGGCGCGTCCATGCCTTGCTGCCAGCGCGAGGTCACACATTCCACCGCAACGCACATCGCGTCCACCACATCGGCCGCGGCCAGCGGTCGCTGCGCGTCAGCCGGCGTGAGGTCATGCGTCAGCCGCAGCGCCACCTCCACCTCCACACCCAACAGCGGTGTGTCCGGCAGGTTGCCCGGGTTCACCGGCGAGTGGCTGAATGGCCCCTGGGGACCGGCGCCGCCGGACTTCCAGTGCGTGCCGGTCCAGCCCAGCGCGGCGGCCACCGCCTCCTGGACCGCATAGGCGTCGGCCTCGCCGCGCACCGTCTCGGCCCAGGGGCGGGCGTCCAGCGCCTGGCCGGTGCGGTGGGCCTCGGTCAGGGCTTGGGCGAGGGCGGACAGTGAGGGCATGGGCAGGTGTCGGGCGATGACGGACGAGGGCTCAAGTGTCGCCCGGTGTGCTCGCGGCTTGCCCCGCGGTGCTCATCGCTCGTCCTTGTCCTTCTCCTTGCTCTTTCTTTCCTTGTCGTAGTGCCACTTGATGGCAAAGAACATGCCGGTGATGAACACGACGGCCTTGAACGTGACGAAGACGATGGGGATCCAGTCCATGGTGTGGGTACTTCCGGGCTACTGCTTGATACGGGTGATCGTGCGTGCACGATCTCAGAAGGGCGGGGCGGCGACCTCTCTCTCAAGCCCAGGGCAAGCATGAGGCGCAAGCCCTCTTGCAGCGGCGTCAGGGGAGGGGGCACCAGGCCCGGGCGCTGCGCATTCCATGGCCGGAACTGTGCCGAATCAGGCGCGTGCTGCACAGGCTCAGTTCCTGCCAAATAACAGCAGATCAGAAGCTGCACCTGGGGGAATACAACAATACTTAACGCGATCAGTGCGAATCAGTACAGTGAATGATTTTGTTGCCTATCGCCGTATCAGATGCCCATGAGGCCACCGCCCATGAAGCGCTATGAAGCCTTTGCCCATGAGATCGCAGAATCGATCGCCGGTGGCCAGTTGCGCCCGGGCGAGCGTGTCGCGTCGGTGCGCGAGGCCAGTCGCAGCCGCGGCGTGAGCCCGTCCACCGTCTTCGAGGCCTACTACCTGCTGGAAGCCCGCGGCCTGCTGGAGGCGCGGCCGCGCTCCGGCTACTTCGTGAGCCGGGCCGTGGGACGGCCGGCGGAGCCGCAGAGCTCGCAGACCGCCACCAACGAGCGCGCCGTAGAGGTCTCGGAGCTGGTGTTCCAGGTGCTGGGCCATGCGGGCAATCGTGGCCTCGTGCCCATGGGCTCGGCCTTTCCCAGCCCCTCGCTGTTCCCGCTGCCCAAGCTCGCGCTGGCCACCGGCAAGGCGCTGCGCCGACTGGACCCCTGGCGCACGGTGGAAGACCTGGCCCCCGGCAGCGCTGCGCTGCGCCGCCAGATCGGCCTGCGCTACCTGGCCATGGGCTGCGGCGTGGATGCGGACGAGCTGGTCATCACCAATGGCGCGATGGAGGCGCTGAACCTGTGCCTGGAAAGCGTGACGCAGCCGGGTGATCTGGTCGCGGTGGAGTCGCCCACCTTCTATGCGGCACTGCAGGCGCTGGAGCGCCACAGCCTGCGTGCGGTGGAGATCGCCACCCACCCGCGCACCGGCATCGACGTGGCCGCGCTGGCCGCGGTGATGGCCCAGCATCCGGTCAAGGCCTGCTGGCTGATGCCCAATTTCCAGAACCCGCTGGGCAGCCTGATGCCCGACAGCGCCAAGCAGGCGCTGGTCGACCTGCTCGCCCGCCACGAGGTGCCGCTGATCGAGGACGATGTCTACGGCGAGCTCTATTTCGGCGCACACAAGCCGCGGCCCGCCAAGGCCTGGGACCGCGAGGGCTTGGTGATGCACTGCAGCTCCTTCTCCAAGACGCTCGCGCCCGGCTACCGCGTGGGCTGGGCGGCGGCCGGGCGCTTTGCACGCGAGGTGGCTCAGCGCAAGCTGATGAGCTCCATCGCCGCGCCGCTGCCGTCGCAGGAAGGCCTGGCCGAATACCTGCAGCACGGCGGCTACGACAGGCACCTGCGCCAGCTGCGCGCCACGCTGGCCGGCCACCTGCATGTGGTGCAGTGTGCGATTGCCAAGCACTTTCCGCCCGGTACGCGTGTCACGCAGCCCGAAGGGGGCTATTTCCTCTGGGTGGAACTGCCCGAGCAGGTGGACGCGCTGGAGCTGCATCGTCTGGCGCTGTCCCAGGGGATCAGCCTGGCCCCGGGCCAGCTGTTCTCGGCGGACCGGCGCTTCAGCCACCATGTGCGCATCAACTTCGGTCACCCTGATCACGCCGGCTTCCAGGCCGCGCTTAAGACCGTGGGCACGATTGCCCGGGCGCTGGCGGCCGGCTAGGGAGGGCCTGTTTCGCCGCGCCGCAGAATCCCGGGCCGGACACCCCGCGTGTGCCATGCACCCCTTCCGAATGCAATGTCGTGCCGCACCTGCCCTTGAGTGGACGCGGCTTACCGCCTGAATGACGCTTCCCTACGACGATCCCTTCATCCGCCTGCGCCCGCGCCTCATGGCCATCGCCTACCGCATGCTCTCGTCCGTGCAGGAGGCGGAGGATCTGGTGCAGGACGTGTGGCTGCGCTGGCATGCCGAGATGGCGCAGGCGCGGACGGTCGTGCTCAATCCCGAGGCCTGGCTGGTCACCGTGACCAGCCGGATGGCGATAGACCGCTTGCGGGCGGCCAAGCGGCAGCGCGAGGCCTATCCGGGTCTGTGGTTTCCCGAGCCCCTGCCCGACGAGGGCCCGGCCACGCCGGAGCAGCTGCGCGAGCAGGCCGACGATGTCTCCATCGCCTTTTTGCTCCTGCTCGACTGCCTGACGCCGGAGGCCCGTGCGGCCTTCCTGCTGCGTGAGGTGTTCGAGGCCGACTACGACCAGGTCGCCGCGGCCATCGGCAAGAGCGAGAGCGCCAGCCGGCAGATCGTGCACCGTGCCCGCCAGCGCCTGGACGCGGCACGCGATGCGCAAGGGCGCGCGTCGACGCCGCTGCCGGCCGAGGCCCAGCAGCGCCTGCTGCAGCGCCTGGTGGCGGCCATCATGCAGGGCGATTTCGGTGCGATTCAGGCCCTGCTGGCGGAAGAGGCGGCGTTCATGGGCGATTTCGGCGGTGTGCCCCCGAGCCTGGCCGCGCCGCTGACGGGCGCGCGGCGCATCGCTCAGCTGTATTTCACCTTCCATCGGCGACATGGCGCGGCGATGCGGCTGGAACTGGCTCGCCTGAACGGCGAGTGGGCGCTGCTGCGCTGGCTGGACGGCGCGCTGGATTCGGTGCAGTTCTTCGAGTTCGACGGGGACCGCATCCTGCGGGTGCGGGTGCAGCGCAATCCCGCCAAGTTGGTGGCGCTCGGCCGCCATCTGGGCGCGACCCGGCCAGTGGCCTCGCATTGAGCCGGCGCGCGGCCGGGCCGGCAAATCGGGGCTGGCAGGCAGAGCGCTGTCACAGCCGCGGCGCGTCAGACGTCTTGTGGGCAGAGGTGTTCATGTCGACCCTCGCCACCCTTTCATACAGAAGGACACTCGACCCATGGATCGCGCTGTTTGGTTCCAGGCCTCGCCCGAGGGCGTCAAGGCCGTCAGCGGGCTGCATCATTACGTCACGACCGGCACGGGCCTGCCCGGCCTGATCACGCACCTCGTGTTCCTGCGCGTGTCGCAGATCAACGGCTGCGCGCATTGCATAGACATCCACTCGCGTGACCTCATTGCCGGCGGCATGTCGGTCGACAAATTGGTGCTCGTGCCGGTCTGGCGCGAAGCGCAATACCTGTTCTCAGAACAGGAGCGCGCGGCGCTCGCCTGGTCCGAGGAGGTGACGCTCATCAGCGAGACCCAGGCCTCGGACGAGGCCTATGCCGCAGCGCTGGCGGTGTTCGGCGAGAAGGACCTGGTCGAGTTGACCCTGACGATTGCGGCCATGAATGCGATCAATCGCATGGGCATCAGCTTCCGCATGAAGCCGCGGGCCAAGGCCTGATCCGCACGGCCCTGCGCGTCCGCTGCACGCCTGCGGGTTCAACCAAACCGGAAGCTGGACGCGGTCAGCCCGCCCAGGTAGTCGGTCTGGTGGTAGGTGCAGCTCGCCGGCTCGCCCTCGGCCGCTCCGGCGGCCACCATCAGCGGCAGCAGGTGCTCCTCACGCGCATGGGCCAGCCGGGCGGCGGGTGCCTGGGCCCAGGCCTGGAGGCGCTGCGCCCGGCCCTCGGGCGAGGGCAGGGCCTGCTGCAGCCAGGCGTCGAACGCAATGGAGGGCTCGCGGCCTGCGCCGTTGAACATCAGACGCAGGTTGTGGAAGCTGAAGCCGCTGCCCAGGATCAGCACGCCGTCGTCGCGCAGCGGTGCCAGTGCGCGGCCCAGCGCCAGGTGCTCGGCCGGGTCCAGTCCATGGCGCAGCGACAGCTGCACCACCGGGATGTCGGCCTGCGGGTACATGGGCTGCAGCGTGCAGAAGGCGCCGTGGTCGAAGCCGCGGGTCGCATGGCTGGCGTTGGGCAGGCCGGCAGCGGCGATCATGGCCTGCACCTGCTGCGCCAGCTCGGGGTTGCCGGGCGCCGGGTAGACCACCTCGTAGGTGTGGGGCGGAAAGCCGCCGTAGTCATACAGCATGCCGGGGCGGGGCGCGCTCATCACGGTGTAGGCGTCTTCCTCCCAATGCGCCGAAACCATCAGGATGGCGCGCGGCGTCTCGGGCAGCGACGCGGGCAGCGCCTGCAGCGAGGCTTCGAGCTGGGCATGGGCCTGGCGGAAGTCGCCGTCCATATAGGGCCAGGGGCCGCCGCCGTGGGACAGGAAGAAGGTAGGCAATCTCATGACGGTGCAGCCTACGCGCTCGCGCGCGGGCGGTGATTCAGCCGCTGTGCCGACAGCGCTCAAAGCGGCTGAATGGCGGCGACGATAATCCCGGCCCCATGCTGATATCACCTTCGGACACCGACGACGCGCTGCGCCCCGACCGCCTGGAAGACTACTTCCGTGACGGCGCGGCGCCGGCCGACTCCCTGCTGTGGTGGCAGCTCGAGAGCCACGACGCGCTGCAGGCCGCGCTGCGCGCGCTGTTCCAGGGGCCCGTGGGCCTCACGCGGCTGCGGCTGTGGGTGTTCCTGGAGCTGATGGCGCTGCGCGAGTCGCGCCTCACGCGCGAGGCGCTGAACCAGGCCTTCCATGTGCTGCGCGACGAGGTGCTGGACAGCGTGCTCAAGCGCCTGCGCGAGGCCGACCTGCTGGCCTGGGACGCCACCGGCCAGACCTATGCGGTGACGCCGCTGGCCCAGCAGCTCGTGGGCCTGCTGCAGCCGCTGGCGCAGGACCAGGCGCCGGACGGCGACCTCAGCGCGCTGCTGGCCGGCGTGGCTGGCGCCCATCAGCTGGGCACGCTGCAGCCGGCGCATCTGCAGCATCTGCTGGCCCAGCTGTCGCGGCTGTATGACGAATTCGCGGACGCGATCGCCAGCGGCAGCGAGTTCGCGCTGCGGCGCGCTCGCCAGCGCTTCGAGCGGGCGCTGACGCTGGTGGACCGCGCCGGCGAGGCGCTGGCGGCCATCATGGCGCAGGCCGAGGCCTCGGGCGATGCGCGGCTGGAGCGGCTGGCGCGCGAGCTGGGCCTGGCCCAGGCGCGTCTGCTGGCGATGGCCAGCCAGTTCAACCGCGCGCTTCAGCAGGCCGACCGCCAGCGTGTGACGCTGGGCTCTACCGGCATCACCACCACCGACGTGCGGCGCTGGCTGCAGCACCTGGGCAGCGAGGGCGATCTCTCGGGCCTGCTGGCTGGTGCCTGGGAGCGCCCGGTGCACCCGGTGCTGGTGGCCCAGCATGACCTGGTGGATACCACCGAGGCCGAGTTCGAGCGCGACCGCCCGCAGGCCAGCGGCCCCATGGTGCTGCCGCAGGGCCAGGCCGCGCCGCCGGGCGAGCTGATGGTGCTGAGTCTGCCGCCCGAGATGGCGCAGATGCAGACGCTGCTGGAGGCCTGGTCGGCGGCCGGCGCGACCGACGCGCAAGACCTGGCGCCCGCGGTGCTGGGCGGCAGCTATGCGCGCGCCGCCTACCGGGCGCAGCTGCTGCCGCTGCTGGGCGACGTGCAGGCCCGCCACCTCAAGGGCGCCACCGGCGACATGGCGCGCCAGCCCTGGCGGGTGCGCTGGAGCGCCGAGCAGGGCGAGATAGACGACGAGTTCGTGGCCTGGATGAGCCGCGGCGTGCTGATTCCTGAATCTTCCTCATGAACCCCAATTTCGACGACGCCGCGCAACTCGCGGCCCAACTGCTGGCGCGGCGCTGGCTGCCGCGCAGTCATCCGCTGGTGCGGCGTGCGCTGATCGACACCGAGCTCTGGACCGAGCTGGGCCAGCGCCTGGCCGCCGTGGGCCTGAAGGTGGTGGACAACGTGCACGCCGATCACATCGCGGTGGCGCTGCTGCGCCCGGCCGAGAGCGCGGTGTTCGGCGAGATGGGCCTGGCCGCCAACAACAACCTGGACCTGCCGCGCGACGGCGTCGCGCTGCTGGTGGTGCTGTGGGCGCTGATCGTTCTGCCCAAGCGCCAGCGCCAGGTCGCGCGCAGCGATGCGATGCATGCGGGCCAGGGCGAGATGTTCGCCAGCGACAAGCCCATGCCGCTGGCGGCCGCGGTGTCGCCGCTGGTCAGCTATCGCGCGCTGCTGGCCGACTTCGGCGACCAGCTGGGCAAGAAGCTGCGCCTGGACACCAACCTCAAGCTGCTGGAGCGCCACGGCTTCGTCGTGCGCCGCGGCGAGGACATCGCCGAGGGGCCGCTGCTGGACCTGCTGATCGACTACGACCTGCTGGCGCCGCGCATCCTGGACGGCGCGCTGGCCGATGTGCTGGCCCGCACCACCGACCCCTTTGCCGCGCCCGCGCTGGCCGAGCTCCGCGCCGAGCGCAACGAAGAAGAATCCGCTGACTGATGTTCCACCTCCAAACGCTAGAACTGCTGCACTGGGACTACTGCCAGCGCGTCACGCTGCCGCTGGACGGCGCCATCATCACCATCGCCGGACCCAATGGCTCGGGCAAGACCACGCTGCTGGACGCGCTGCGCACGCTGCTGGGCCTGGAGTGCTCGGGGGGCCGGACCTACAAGACCTATGCCCGCCACGCCAATGCCGAGACCGCGTGGCTGCGCGCGCTGGTGGACAACCGGCCGCGCTCGCGCCAGAACAGCAGCCGGCCGTTCGCGAGCTCGCTGCTGTACTCGGACCAGGTGACCCTGGTCTGCCGTATCGAACGCCATGGCGGCGACTGGGTGCGGCGCTACGCCATCCTGGACGGTGTGCACGAGATCGAGCAGCTGGCCGAGAAGGGGGACCGCGACTGGCTGGGCATCGAGGCCTGGAAGAAGCGCCTGGAGGCCGCCGGCCTCACGCGCGCCATAGGCCGCGTGCTGGCGCTGGAGCAGGGTCAGACCGACCGGCTGTGCGAGCTTTCGCCGAAGGAGCTGCTGCGCCTGGTGTTCGAGGTGTTCGGCGACCAGGAGGTGCTGGACCGCTACGAGCAGGCGCGCAGCCACCAGCAGCAGCTGGGCAAGGAGGTGGAGCAGGCCGCCGGCGAGCTGGCCCACACCCAGGCCCAGCTCAGCGACCTGGCCAACCGCGTGAACAGCCACCGCCAGTACCAGCTGAAGATCGAGGAGCGCGAGCGCCTGGCCACCGAGGTGCTGCCGGTGCTGCGCTGGGCCGAGACCCGCGAGCGCGTGACCCGCGACCTGCGCGAGCTGCACCGCCAGCGCCTGTTCGCCTCGGGCGACGCCAAGGCGCTCAGCGAGAAGCGTGCCGCGCTGCATGCGTTGTTCAGCGCGCAGGAGGCGGCCAAGGCCCGGCTCAAGGCGCTGGAGGGCGAGCGGCGCGAGGCCCGCACCGCGTTCGATGCGGCTCGCGAGGCCGAGCGGCCCGCCGAGGCGCTGGTCAAGCGCGAGGACGAGCTCAAGGCGCTGGCCGATGTGGAGGCCGACGCGGCTGCACTGACCGCCAAGATGCAGCAGTTGGCCGCCGAGCGCGACCGCCTGCGTGCCGACTACACCCGCGCCAGCGACAAGTCCGCCAAGGTGCAGGCCTCGCTGGGCGAGCTCAGCGGCAAGCGCCTGCCGCCGCCGCCGCCCGAGGTCGCGCCCATGAAGCGCGCGCTGGACGACGCCGGCATCGCCCACCATCTGGTGGCCGACTGCATAGACATCGCGGACGAGACCTGGCGTGCCGCCGCCGAAGGCCTGCTGCGGCCCTCGCGCTGGGTGGTGGTGCTGAAGCACCGCAGCGACGAGGCGCGCGCCTTCGATATCGCGGCCAAGCAGCGCTACCGCCATTACGTGGTGGCCGACACCGCCAGCGTCAGCCAGGCGCCGGCGGGCTCGCTGCTGGCAGCGCTGAATGTGAGCGCACCGCTGCCGAGCTGGCTGGTGCGCCAGCTGGGCGGCATACGCTGCGTGGCGTCCACGGAAGAGGGCGGCCGCGTGGGCGGCGAGTGGATCACCACCGACGCCTACTACCGCGATGGCCGCGGCGGCCGCAGCGTGTTCGTGGAGCCGCGCGAGCACCAGTTCGGCGCTTCGGCGGTGGACTCGCGCCGCGCCGCGCTGGAGGCCGAGCTGTCGCGCTGGGACGGCGAGCTGAGCCGCATCGCCAAGGCCCAGGCCGAGGTGGAGCGCCAGTTCAAGGATGTGCAGCGTGCGGCCGTGGGCCACAAGGCCGCGCAGGAGCTGAGCGAGCGGGCCGAGGAGTTCGCCGAAGCCCGCGTGCGCCTGCCGGTGCTGCGCCAGGCGCGCGCCGAGGCCGCCACCCGCATGAGCCAGCTGGACGCCGAGCACGACCGCACGCTGCGGGAATCCACCCGCAGCGAGCAGGCCTACGAGGCCGCGCAGATCGCGCTGCGCGACGGCGAGGGCTCGGCCGCGGGCCGGCTGCGCGAGCAGGAGAATCGCCGCGAGGCGCTGCGCCAGGCCGCGCGCGAGTCGCGCGAGCACAAGGCGCGTTTCCCGGCCGCCTGGGTCACGCCGGCCGCGCTGGCCGCGCTGCGCGACGAGTTCGAGAACGCCCGCCAGGCCGAGATCCGCGCCCACCATGTGGACCAGGAGCTGCAGGCCGGCCACTGGGAAACCGATGCGTCCGTGGTGGAGCGCCACGCGCGCATGGCCGCCCAGGTGCACGAGCAGGACACCCAGCTCAGCGACCGCCGCGCCAGCAACGAGCTGGCCCGCATCGCGGCCTTCAATGCCCGCGAGCGCTACATCGACGTGCTGCGCGCCACCGTGCGCCGCTACAAGAAGAACGTGGCGGACCTGGGCGAGCTGGCCGGCGTGGCCGCCGAGGCGGTGCTGCCCCACCTGGACAACGACGACACCGTGCTGGCCCAGGCCGGCCTGCAGGTGAAGTTCAATTTCGACGGCAAGGGCGAGGTGGGCCTGAACGACGGCGAGGCCTCGGGCGGCCAGCAGGTGCTCAAGAGCCTGATCCTGCTGGTGGGCCTGATGAAGGACGACGAGTCCACCGGCGGCTTCGTGTTCATCGACGAACCCTTCGCCCACCTGGACGTGCGCAACATCCAGCTGGTGGGCCACTTTCTGCGCTCCACCCGCGCGCAATACCTGCTGACCACGCCCATCACGCACAACGTGGAGGTGTTCGAGCCCAGCGACGTGACCCTGGTCACCAGCAAGAAGCCGCGCGGCGAACGCTGGGCACCGCCCATCGCGGTGCTGGTGCGCCGGCCCGAGGTGTCGGTCTATGACTGAGGCCGCGCCGGCGCTGGCTGAGGGCTGGGACCGCCCCGGCCCCTTCACGCTCGCGCTGGCGCCCCAGCCCGCCCACATCGACGGCCTGGGCCACACCAACAACGCGGTCTATGTGCAGTGGTGTGAGCAGGTGGCCTGGGCGCATTCCGACGCGCTGGGCCTCACGCTGGCCGACTACCAGCGCCTGGACCGCGCGATGGCCATCCGCGAGGGCCATTACGACTACCTGCTGCCGTCCTTCGAGGGCGAGGCGCTGCTGCTGGGCACCTGGCTCACGGCCAGCGACGGCAAGCTCAGCATGGAGCGCCGCTTCCAGCTGCGCCGCGTGAGCGACGGCGCGACGCTGCTGCGCGGGCGCTGGGCGCTGGTGTGCATTGAGATCAGCAGTGGGAGGCCCAAGCGCATGCCGGCGGAGTTCCTGGCGATCTACGAGGTGGCGGTGGTGGCGGATTGATGGATATACGGTTTGTATATGGATCGTATATAGTCCCGTCATGGGAATCGTCAAAATCTCCGACCCGCTGCACGAGAGCCTGCGCATTGCGAGCCAGGCGCTGTCGCGCTCCATCAACGCCCAGGCCGAGCACTGGATGCGCATAGGCCTGCTGGCCGAGCTGCATCCGCAGCTCAACCACAGCGAGCTGTGCCAGCTGCTGATACGCGCCGAGCAGCAGGGCGGGCTGGACCTGGCCCGCCTGGCGGGCTGGACGCCGGCCGCGCCGGCCAAGGCCGCGAAGGGAGCGCGCGCATGAAGAGCCTCAAGATCCGCAGCCCGGAAGAGGTGGCCAAGGCCCGCACGGCCGGCCATCTGATCGCCGAGGTGCTGGCGATGCTCAAACCCCATGTGGTGCCCGGCGTCACCACCGGCGAGCTGGACGACCTCTGCCACGACTACATCGTCAACAAGCTGGGCTGCATTCCGTCCAACGTGGGCTACCACGGCTTCCCCAAGACCGCCTGCGTGTCGCCCAACCATGTGGTCTGCCACGGCATCCCGTCGCCGGACAAGAAGCTCAAGAAGGGCGACATCGTCAACGTGGACGTCACGCTGACCAAGGACGGCTGGTTCGGCGACAGCAGCCGCATGTTCTTCGTGGGCGAGCCCGGGCCGCTGGCCAAGCGCCTGGTGACCACCACCTACGAGGCGCTGCGCGCCGGCATCCGTCAGGTGCGCCCCGGCGCGACGCTGGGCGACGTGGGCCATGCGATCCAGCAGGTGGCGCTGGCCGCAGGCTACAGCGTGGTGCGCGAGTACGGTGGCCACGGCATCGGCGACGTCTATCACGACGAGCCCCATGTGAACCACTTCGGCCGCCCCGGCGAGGGCCTGCGCCTGCAGGAGGGCATGATCTTCACGATAGAGCCCATGATCAACGCCGGCCAGGCCGCGATCAAGGAGCTGGCCGACGGCTGGACCGTGGTGACCAAGGACCATTCGCTGTCTGCCCAGTGGGAACACATGGTGGCCGTCACCAAGGACGGCTTCGAGATCCTGACCCCCTGGCCGGACGGCCTGGGCGAGTACCCGCCCATCGCCGACTGAGCTGTTCACGCTGTTGCGCGCACGCGCCTGGCCGGGCGCGTGAAGCGCGGCGCGGCGGCTACCATGGCCCCAAAAAGCCAGGGAGTCATCGTCATGCGTTCCTCCGAGCGAGTCCTGGGGCGGGCCGAATTCGAGAAGTCGGGCCTGGCCCAGCGCATCCAGCGCCTGCATGCCATCCTGCGTGCCCGCTACCCCTTCATCGCGCGGGTCGCGCTGGCGCTCTACGACCCCGAGACCGACCTGCTCAAGACCTTTGCGAGCAGCACCGAGGGGGGCCAGACGCTGACGCACCACGAGGCCACGCTGGCCAGCGTGCCCTCGCTGCTGCAGCTGCGCGACGCGCGCCGCGCGCGCGTGGTGGACGACATCGCGCAGAGCTTTCCATCCCACAGCGTGCATACCGACTGGCTGAAGAGCCAGCATTACCGCAGCAGCTACACGCTGCCGGTCTATCGGGGCGACGAGCTGTCGGCCTTCGTGTTCTTCGACGCCGTTGAGCGAGCGGCCTTCACGCCGGCGGTGACCGAGGTGCTGGACGAGTTCGCGGACATCATCAGCCAGCTCTACTTGCTGCGGCTGTCTGCGGTCCAGCACCTGATAGGCGCGGTCGACATCGCCACCGGCCTGGCGCGCATCCGCGACGTGGAGACCGGCCAGCACCTGGTGCGCATGGCCAAGTATTCGCGGCTGATCGCGCGCGGCGTGGCCGGGCGCTACGGGCTCAGTGACGAGACCATCGAATACCTTCATCTGTTCGCGCCGCTGCACGACATCGGCAAGGTCGGCATCCCCGATGCCATCCTGCTGAAGCCGGGCCGGCTCACACCCGAGGAGTGGCAGCAGATGCAGCAGCATGTGCAGATCGGCGAGGAGCTGATCGAGCACATCGTCAACGACCTCGGCCTGGGCCAGGACCCGGCCGCGGCCGTGATGCGCGACGTCGTGGCCGGCCACCATGAGCGCGGTGACGGCAGCGGCTATCCGCGTGGCCTGCGCGGCGACGCGGTGCCGGTGGCGGCGCGCATCGTCGCGGTGGCGGATGTCTACGACGCGCTGTCCTCCGCGCGCCCCTACAAGCCGGCCTGGCCGGAAGCACGCTGCGAGGCCGAGCTGCGCGACCAGGTGGCCCGTGGCCTGCTGGACGCGGCCTGCGTGGAGGCGCTGTTGAGCGACCGTGCGGGCCGCGACGCGATACGCCAGCGCTACGCCGACTGAGGGCGGCGGCCGCTCGTCAGCGGCCGTGCAGCAGATTGGCCAGGCCCAGGCCCATCAGCACCAGGAACAGCGCGCGCTGGAAGGCCGGGCCGCTGAGTCGCTGGCGCCAGCGGCCGCCCAGGGCCATGCCTGCGAGCGCGGTGGCCAGCGCCAGCAGCGTGTCGAAGCTCCACAGCGGGGCCTGGGGGCTGGCCTGCAGCCGCAGCGCCAGAGCCAGCGTCGCCACCATGAAGCACAGGCCCTGGGCCTGGATCAGCCGGTCGCGCGGCAGGCGCAGGGCCTGCAGATAGGGCACCAGCGGGATCACGAATACCGCGGTCAGCGCGGTGATGGCGCCGGTCAGGAGACCCACCAGCCCTGCCAGCAGACCGGCCTTCAGCGCGCCGCGGCACAGCCCTTGCGGCGCCGGGCCTGGCGTGTGCGCGCGTCGCATCAGCCCCCAGCCGCCATAGGCCAGCAGTGCAACACCCAGCAGCTGGTGTGGATCCGGCAGGGCGGGGTTGGCAGCCGGCGTCAGCAGCACGGCGGTCACCAGGCCCAGCCACAGCGGCCACAGCGCCGCGGCCAGATCCCGGGTGTGGGGGCCGCGGCACTGGGCGAGATTGGTCAGCAGCGAGGGCAGCACCAGCAGCGCCGCGGCTTGCGTGGGCGGCATGGCCAGCCCCAGCAGGCTCACGGCCACCGTGGGCAGGCCCATGCCGGTGATGCCCTTGACCGTGCCGGCCAGCATGAAGACGAGGGCGATGAAGAGCAGCGAGAGGGGCGCGTCCATGTCGTGATGGTCGAGGCCGGCATGCCGGGCGTCCAGCGCGAAGCGGCGTGCTTATCCTCTGCCGATTCAAGAGGATGAGCATGAGCCCCACGCCCCCGAAGTCCCGCTCGACCGACTACCGCGTCGACCCCTTCGACCTGCACCTGTTGCTGGCCGTGCTGGAGCGCGGCTCCATCACCGCGGGCGCGGATTGGGTGAGCCTGTCGCTGGCCGCGGCGAGCGCGCGGCTGCGGGCGCTGGAGGCCCGCGTCGGCATGCCGCTGCTGTTGCGCTCCAAGGCCGGGGTCCAGGCCACGGACGCCGGCCTGGCGCTGACCCGTCTGGCGCGGCGCGTGCTGGCCGAACTGGACGGGCTGCATCTGGAGATGGCCGCCTTTGGCGCGGGCCTGCGGGGCACGCTGCGCGTGCTGGGCAACACGGCGGCGCTGGCCGAGGCGCTGCCGCCGCGGCTGGGGCTCTTCTTGCGTGAGCACCCCGAGCTGGATGTGGATCTGCAGGAACTGCCCAGCGACGCCGTGCTGGAGGCACTGCGCCGTGACGCGGCCGACCTGGGCCTGGTGGCCGACCATGTGGACACCCTTGGCCTGGTCTGCAGGCGCTGGCGGGCGGACCCGCTGGTCGCGCTGCTGCCCCGCGGCTGGTCGCTGGCGCGGCGGCGCCAGCTGGGCTTTGCGGCGCTGCTGGACCAGCCCTTCGTGGGTTTGGGGCGCGACAGTGGCCTGAGCCGCTTTCTGCTCGCCCAGGCCGCCCGCGGCGGGCGCGTGCCGCGTCACCGGGTGCGTCTGGGCAGCCTGGAGGCCCTGGTGCAGATGGTGGCGGCGGGGGTGGGCGTCGCGGTCGTGCCGCACAGCGCGGCGCAGCGCCTGGCGTCGCAGGCGCTGCACGTGCGTCCGCTGAGCGATGCCTGGGCGCGGCAGCGCTGGCTGCTGCTGTGCACCACGGCTGCATCCGACGCCCGGCCGGCCACGCAGGCCCTGGTGCAGGCGTTGCTGGCGACCTGAGGCGCCGCACCCATGAAAAAGGGCGCCCCGCGGGGCGCCCGGTGCCAGGCCTCAGGGCCTGAGGGTTGCGTGAGGCTCAGGGCGTGCAGCGGTAGACGTTCACGTCGTCCACATACCAGCCATAGGCGCCGCTGCAGCTGTCTGCGCCCATCTCGAAGCGCAGCTTGATGCGGTCACCCGCCACCGCGTAGGGCGCGAGGTTGATGATGGAACGGCCCCAGGTGCCGCCGAAGCCGCCGCTGTCGCTGCCCGAGAACGCCGCTTGGCCGGCGATGGGGTTGGTGTTGCCACCGGCCGTGGTGATCAGCGTCGTGTTGTAGGGGTTGTAGACGAAGTCTGCCGCCTTCACGACCTGCCAGGCGCCGCCGTTCACGCTGATCTTCACGTTGCCGCCGTCGTAGCCGCTCTCGGTGCCCACCCAGTGGTCGAAGGCCATGCGCAGCGTGCTGGTGCCCGCCGGGATGGTGATCTCCTGGCTGTCCAGGCGCATCGCCGAGGATTGGTCGGGGCCGGAGCAGGCGCTGTTGGGGTCGGCCGCGAACATCGCATAGCCGGCACGGCCGCCGGGCAGGCCGGTCACCGCGCCCCAGTCACGTGCGGTGGCGCTGGCAGCGCCGCTGTGACTGACGGTCCAGCGTGTGGTGCGGCTGCGGCCGCCGTCGAAGTTGTCGGCCAGCAGCGAGCTGGGCGTGCCGCTGGGGCACAGGGCCGGCGGGGTCTGCGCCAGCAGCGTGGGGTAGCCGCACTGGCTGGGCGGCGTGCGCAGCTCGATCGCGGCCACGGCCTTGCTGACCTGAGCGCAGTCGCTGGCGCTGATCACCTGGCCCGACACCTGGCCGGTGCTCAGGTCGTTGAGCGCAGCGCCGGTGAGGTCGCGGCAGGACTGCTCCAGCGCATCGGCGTGCGAGGAGAAGTCGCTGACCGAGTGCTGGTAGACGGTCTGTGCGCGGTAGTAGATGTGGGCCGCCTTGGTCAGGCCGATCGCGGTGATGGTCTGGCCGTTGTAGCTGCCGCCGTCCACCAGCAGCGCATAGCCGTGGTTGGGCACGCCGGAGTTGCTGTGCACGCCGCCGTAGTCGCCGGCCGCGTCGCCGGTGGAGCAGGTGTAGCGCGCGTCGGAGACCTTGCCGGCGTTGCCGTAGCAGGTCGGGTTCCACATGTCACGGATGGCGCCGCCGAAGGCCGAGGAGTCTTCGCCGACCAGCCAGCGCACCGAGTTGTCGGTGCCGTAGCCGCCGCGCGTCAGCGAGGCCGACACGGTGCGGCCCTGGGCCAGCTGGGTCTTGATCGCGGTGCCGTCGTTCTGCGTGACCGACAGCGACGGGATGGTGATGGTGGCGTCGGTGCCACTCATGTTGAGGATCGTGGAGCCGCCCTGGTTGTTGCCGATGATGACCCCGACCGCGCCGTTGAGCTGCGCGTTCTTGGCCTTGATCGTGAAGCTGCAGACGCCCCGGTCCATGAAGGCGATCTTGCCGGCCACGGCCGCGGCATTGACGAAGGGCGTGGTGCAGCCGTCGTTGGCCGTGCCGTCACCGTCGTTCACCTCCACCACATTGCCGTTCAGCGCGAATGCGCTGGGGCCGAAGGCGGCCGTGCCGGCCAGCTTGTCGCCGGCGATCGCGCTGGGCGCGGTGATGGTGATGTTGGGCAGCAGCGGCGTGGACACCGTGCAGGAGCCCGGCGTGCGGGTCGCGTCCGGGGTGTCGCCGCCGCGGCCGTTGATGCGGTCCACGGTCTCGCCCCAGATGTCGGAATAGGCCTCGTTGAGCGCACCGGCCTGCCACAGATAGACCAGGCCGTGGGTGTACTCGGTGTAGGCATGGCCCCACTCGTGGGCGGTCACGTCATCGGTGGTCGTGCCCGGGCAGAAGGAGATGTAGGTGCCGTTCCAGGACGCATTCGGGCAGCCGTTGCCGCGGTTGAAGATGGAGTCCATGCGCGCGCCCTTGCCGTCGTAGGAGTCGCGGCCGAACGCCTTCTTGAACAGGTCGTAGATCTCCGAGGAGGACTGGATCATGTTGTCCGCCTCGGTGTTGCCGGTGGGGAAGGCATTGCCTTCCACCCAGAACGGGTTGTTCGGGTAGTTGGGGCCGGGCTGGGTCACGTTCTGCGCGTCGAAAGCACGGCGGTTCTTCTCGTTGTGGATGCCGGGCAGGCGGTCGATGACCTTGCCGCTGTGTGCGTCCACGAGGATGAAGTCGCGCACGTCCACGCCATTGCCCACCACGGTCATCCAGGCCAGGTGGCTGGCGCCGGGCACGCCCTTGATCAGGCCTTCGCGATAGATCACCAGCGAGGGCGTGCTGCTGCGCAGACGCAGGTCGCGCTGCTGCTCGGCCTTGACCCAGGCGATGGCGGCGGCGCTGGCGTCGGCGGCCGAACGGCTGGGCGTGGTGCTGACGTCGATGTCGGGCACGAAGGCGCCGCTGATGGCGGCGAGGTTGCCGCTGCTGTCGAAATGGCTGCGCAGCTCGCCGCCGAACACCGGCACGCCCTGATAGACCTGTTGCAGCGTGATCTGCGAGCGGCCCAGCGCGTCGGTGACCGCGCGGCCGGCGCTCAGCTCGGTCGACACGTTCTTGATGCCGAACAGCGCGGCGTTGTCACCCAGGAAGCGCTGCGCCGATTGCAGGCGTGCGGTGTCGCTGATCAGCGCGGCGCCGCGCGACAGCTGGGCGGACTTGGCGCTGCTGGTGGCGCTGGCCGGCAGGCGCACGAACTGGGCGGTGCCGGTGGCGCGGTTGAAGCTGACCGACGCGCCGCTGCCGGCCGTGGCGTTGAGGCGGGCGAGCGCGTCGGACTGGGCGCTGCTCAGGCTCTGTGCCTGGGCGGCGCAGGCCAGCGAGATGGAGAGCGCGAGAACGGAAAGCGATGTGGGCATGCGTGCCATGGGAACTCCCGGATGCCGCGTGGCGGCATCGTTGATTGCAGGTGGGGCGGTGGGCCTGGCCGGTGTGCCGGCCAGCGGCTGATGGGGTCAGGCCTTGCGGCGGCGAGCCAGCCACAGGCCGGTGGCGCCCAGCGCCAGCAGCGCGGCCGAGGCCGGCTCGGGCACGGCGGACACGCCCACGGTCAGGTTGTCCAGGGCTGCATAGGGGAACAGCGGGGAGTTGGACGCCGTCATGCTCAGCGTCAGCGACGCGATGGGCGCATCGGACACAAAGCCCAGGAAGCTGTCGCTGACGGAGGCCGGCGTGAAGGAGCGCACCGTGCCGTCACTCAGGCTCACCGTGACGGCCAGCGGCAGGAACTCGTCGCCGATGTTGGTCGCGAAGAAGTTCGCGCCGATGGCGGTGACATTGCCGCTGGTGAAGCTGATGGTCAGCGCCTGTTCGGGGAAGCTGGTGCCGACGTAGTCACCCGACGCATAGCCACCGCCGGTGGTGCTGATCGAGTAGCTGAAGCCGCCACTCGCAAAGGACGGGGGCAACTCGCTGAGCCCGTCGAAGTTTTCGCTGTAGTAGCCGACCGCCACTTGCGGCAGGAAGCTGGCGGCCGAGGTGTAGACCGTGGTGTCGGCCAGCGCCGGGGTGGCCAGGGCTGCGACAACAAGGCTGGAAAAGGCAAGAGACGCGGGACGCATTCAGGTTTCCTTGGTCAGGAGATTCGTTGAGCGCAGACCCGGTTGGGCCTTGCAAAGAAGAGTTTCCCTGCCAAGAAAGCCGCGAACTTCGGTAATTTGTGGGGATAAACCCCGGTTTGGCCCCGGCCCTAGTGCAAATCCTAGGGACCAAAAGGCCAGGTTTTTCGCCCGAACCTAGGGTTGGCCCGGGGTGATGGGGTCAGCTCAGCGAGGTCGCAGGCTCCACCAGCACGCAACGCACCCACTGCCGCGCGGTGATCTGCGCGGTCTGCACGCGCAGGAACTCCTCGGCCTCGGAGTTGGGGGTCTCGAACTCGAAGCCGCCCAGCTGCACGATCTTGCTGAGCGGCCGGGTCCAGACCCGCCGCACCGCCGCGGTGAACAGCGGCACGCCCTCGTCCTCGCCCAGCAGCAGGCGCATCTCGTAGTGCGTGCCTTCCAGCGGCGGCTCGGCGGCAGCCAGGATCTGCAGCCCCGACTCGCTGAGGTTCACGACCACGCCACCGCGCGCGGCGGCCAGGTCCTCGGGCTTGACCACCCAGACGGGCAACTGCTCATGTTCCTCCGGCACGAGAAAGAACTCGACGCGGGGAAAACGGCGCATATCGGGCGAGGAGGAGAGAAGGTCGTTCATGCGGGACATCCATCCGGTTGGGGTGGCAAGAATCGCGAGCAAAGCACGAGCCCATGACAGCCTGTTGAAGCCCTTGGCTACCATCTGCCGTTCGCGAGAAGGCCGCCATGACCAGCGCTGTCGAATCCAGAGTACCACCATCGCCCCGTGGCTGGCGTCAGCCCTTCGGGCTGTATTCGGCCACCGACGAGGAGTCGGCGCAGATACGCGCCCAGCACCTGCGCCAGCTGGTGCGGCTGACGCCGGCGTTGATGGCCGCCAACCTGCTGGCCGGTGCGCTGCTGTGGTTCTGTGTGGGGCGCGCGGGCGGCTGGCCCATGGTGGTGTGGCTGCTGCTGCTGTCGCTGGTGGCGGGGGCCGGGCTGTCAGCCTGGGGGCGCTCGCGCCGCCAGCTGCCCAGCCAGTCGTCGGTACGGGCCTACCGGCGCGGCAGCGTGCATGCGGCGGTGCTGGGCCTGTGCTGGGGTGGGGCGGCGGCGCTGTGGTTCCCGCGCGTGGGGCCGGCCGAGCAGGTGCTGATCGCGACGCTGGTCAGCGGCATGCTCGGTGCCGGCGCGGTCGCGCTGGCGATGCAGCCCTGGGCCAGCCTCATCTACGTGTGGCTGATCGCGGCGGGCTCGCTGCTGGCGCTGTGGCAGGCCGGAGGCCTGGTGTTCGGCGCGGTCGCGGCGCTGCTGCTGAGCTACTCGGTCATCGTGTCGCTGACGGTGCTGGCGCTGTGTCGCCAGGCCACCGCGCTGCTGCGCGCCCGACTGGAACAGGCGCGCCAGCAGCAGGTGGTGTCCTTGCTGCTCAAGGATTTCGAGGAGAACGCCAGCGACGCGCTGTGGGAGACCGATGTCGAAGGGCGGTTGCTGCACCGCTCGCCACGCCTGGTGGAGCTGCTGGGCGTGCCCGAGGCCGAGCTGGCGCGGCTGCGCCTGCCACAGTGGTTTGCCAGCCAGGGGCAGGACGTCGCCCATCTGCTGGCTGCCTGGGCGCTGGGCCGGCCCTTTCGCGATCTCAAGCTGCGCCTGGGCCAGGGTGAGCAGGCGCGCTGGTGGTCGCTGAGCGCCAAGCCCAAGAGCGGCGGCGGCTGGCGCGGCGTGATCGCCGACATCACCGAGGCCCAGCGTTTCGAGAACCAGCTGCGCCTGCAGGCCGAGCACGACGCGCTGACCGGCCTGCCGAACCGCCGCGCGCTGCTGGGCGCGGTCAAGGCCGCGCTGGCGCTGGGCCGCAGCGGCTGGCTGATGTCCATCGATCTGGACCACTTCAAGGCCATCAACGACGGCTCCGGCCACACGGTGGGCGACGAGGTGCTGCGTGTGGTGGCCGAGCGGCTGCGGCAGTCGGTGGACGAGGGCGATCTGGTGGCACGCCTGGGCGGCGACGAGTTCGCGGTGCTCAGTCTCAACCCCGCGCCGCGGCGCGCACCGCAGCAGCAGGCGGCGGCGCTCATCGAGCGCCTGCGCGAGCCCATCCATGTCGGGCCCAAGCAGCTGCACCTGGGCGCCAGCGTGGGCCTGGTGCGCCTGGACGAGCGCGCCGGCAGTGTGGAGGAGCTGATGGTGAATGCCGACCTGGCGCTCTATGACGCCAAGCGCTCCGGCCGCAGCCGCGGCGTGGTCTATGCGGCGTCCCTGGGTGAGGCAGCGCGGCGCCAGAACAGCATAGAGCTGGCGCTGCGCGACGGGCTGCGCGGCGGCCAGTTCGAGCTGCACTTCCAGCCCCAGGCCGATACCCGCAGCCTCAAACCCATAGGCGTGGAGGCGCTGCTGCGCTGGGAGCATCCGGTGCTGGGCAGCATCTCGCCGGGCGAGTTCATCCCGGTGGCGGAGCGCAGCGGGCTGATCCACGAGCTGGGCGAGTTTGCGCTGACCCAGGCCTGCCGGGCGGCCCAGCAGCTGCCGGGCCTGAGCATGGCGGTGAATGTGTCGCCGCTGCAGCTGATGCAGGCGGACTTTGTCGCCAGCGTGGACCGCGCGCTGTCGGCCACCGGACTGGACCCGACCCGGCTGCACCTGGAGGTGACCGAGTCGCTGATGCTGGAGGACGCGCAGGGCGCGATCAAGCGCCTGCATGCGCTGCATGCGCTGGGCGTGCGCATCGCGCTGGACGATTTCGGCACCGGCTTCTCGTCACTGTCCTATCTGCGGGCCTTTCCCTTCCACACGCTGAAGGTGGACCGTTCCTTCGTGCGGGCGCTGTCCGAGCACGCGGACGCGCTGGCCATCGTGAACACCATCGTGCAGATGGCCCAGGTGCTGGGCATGCGCACCGTGGCCGAGGGCGTGGAGACCGAGCAGGACCTGGGCGCGATACGCACGATAGGCTGCGACGAGGTACAGGGCTACCTGGTGTCGCGCCCGCTGCCGCTGGCGCGGCTGCAGGACTGGCTGGCCGGCCGCCCGGTGCAGGGGCCGCAGGACGACACGGACTCGCGCGTGCTGCCCTGGCGGCTCACGCAGTCCGCGCCGACCACGCTGTTCGGCGGCGAACCTTGAGTCGCGGCCGTGCGGCCCGGCTCCCGTGGCCTCAGACGGCCAGCAGCTCCACCTCGAACAGCAGCGTCGCGTGCGGCGGGATCACGCCACCGGCACCGTAGGCGCCGTAGCCCAGCTCGGGCGGCAGCACCAGCATGCGGGTGCCGCCCACCTTCATGCCCTGCACGCCTTCGTCCCAGCCCTTGATGACCTCGCCGCCACCCAGACCGAACTTGAAGGGCTGGCCGCGATCCTTGCTGGAGTCGAACTTCTTGCCCTTCATGCCGTTCTGGAACAGCCAGCCGGTGTAGTGCACCGACACGCGGCGACCCTTCACGGCCTCGGCACCTTCGCCGGCGACCTTGTCCTCGAACTGCAGGCCGCTGGCGGTGGTGGTCAGCGTCAGTTCCACCGGCTCGGGGCCACCGGCCACGCCCAGCAGCTCCACATCGAAGCACAGCGTGGCGTTGGGCGGGATCACGCCGCCGGCGCCGCGCGCGCCATAGCCCAGCTCGGCCGGGATGATCAGCGTGCGCTTGCCGCCTATCTTCATGCCCTGCACGCCTTCGTCCCAGCCGCGGATCACCATGCCGGCGCCGAGCTCGAACTCGAAGGGATCGCGGCGGTCCAGGCTGGAGTCGAACTTGGTGGTCTTCTTGCCGTCGACCCACAGCCAGCCGGTGTAGTGCACCGTCACATCCTGGCCGGCCTGGGCCTCCTTGCCGTCACCGACGACGCTGTCTTCGAACTGCAGGCCGCTGGGCGTGGTGTTCATGGGAAATCCTTGCTTGTTGAGCGAAAAGCAGGATTGTCGCCGCGCTGCGCAGCCCCTGCCCACGACCGAGCGCGGCGCTCAGGCCCGGGGTGGGCGCCGCACGGCCAGCACGCCGGCGCGGTCGGGCGGCGGGCTCGAGCGCGGCAGGCAGGAGCTGGCGGGCGGGCGGCGTTGCCACTGTTCCACCGCGTAGACCACGCGGTCCCAGGCGGCGCGGTCGTAGTGGGTGGTGGCGAACAGGTTGTCCTGCGTGGGCTGGGGGCGGGTGGCGGTGCGGGCCAGTGCCTCCAGCGCGTCGCGGGCCGCGGCCACGCAGCCGGGCAGGTCGGCGAACGTGGTGTTGACGCGGTGAAACAGCAGGCCGCGCTTGAGCTCGGCGGCCTTCAGCGAGGCCGACTCGACGGCGCGCAGGAACACCCGCGCCTGACCGTCGCCCAGCAGCTCCACGCAGAACTCGCGGCGCCAGCCGGTCAGGGTCTGTTCGGCGCTCAGCGGCGGCGTGGCTTCATCGATGTGCAAACTCATGCGGCGCAGTCTGCGCCCTGGCTGCGGCGTCCGAGGCGGGCTTGTGTATCGCGATGCTTCAGCCCTGCGCAGCGACTGGCGTTTGCTCACCCATCGCAGGCTTCGCTTGCGTTTTGTTGCGCGGGCGCAGGCCACCGCGCGAGGCCGCGCGGGCCAGCAGCCAGGCCGAGCCGCCCAGCAGCACCAGCAGCGTCAGCGCCGAGGCCTCCAGGCCATAGGCACCGCCGGTGAGCCAGTCCGGCCCGCTCAGCCGGCCCAGCAGCAGGCCGTTCGCCGGCGCATGACCCGACACCGCGATCGAGAACACGCTGCCGAGCGTGAAGTTCCAGCCCGCATGCAACGCAATGCTCAGCCACAGGCGGCGCGTCGCCAGATAGGCCGCGCCCAGCAGCACGCCCGCGGCCACGGTGGTGGTCAGTGCGAGCAGGTTCATGCCCTCGCCGGGCAGGTGCAGCAGGCCGAACAGCAGCGCGGACAGCGCCAGCGCCGCCCAGCTGCCCAGCCAGCGCTCCAGCAGTCGCAACACCACCGCGCGCAGCAGCAGTTCCTCCAGCACGCCGGCGAACACCATCTCGGACATCGCGGCCGCCAGCCGGGTGGGGTGGGCGTTCAGACCCTCGAACCGGTAGACCCCCAGCGCGGCCAGACCCGCCACCACCAGCGTCACCAGCGCCGCGCCACCCAGCAGGCCCAGGCCCAGATCGCGCGTCGCGCCGGCAGCGGCCAGCTCGTCGGAGCGGCGCTGCTCCACCAGGCGCACATACAGCGCATAGGCGGCCAGCGCAGCGGCCGCGCCTGCCAGACCCGGTGCCAGGGCGTGGAGCAGGCCCTGGGTGTGGGCATGCAGCAGCCGGGCAGTCAGCGCGCCGGCCAGCGCCGTGACGACGAAGGCCAGGCACAGGCGGACTCCGTTCATGGCCAGCAGACGCTGCAGGCGGGAGGGTGGGACAGCCAGCGGGAGTAGGGAGACGGTCATGGCGGGCAAGGCAGGGGTTGAAGCTCGCCGCCACTCTAGGGAGGCCGCGGCTCACTAACGCCGAGCTTGCGATGCAAGGTCGTGTCGGGGGCTTCAGCTGCAGCCGGCGCCGACAGGCCGGCATGGCCGGAGGGGCTTGGGGCCAGGTCTTGTCTGTGCCCGGGGCTCAGTCGTTGTCGTCGGGGACGCCGTGCTCGTCCGCGTAGGCAATGGCGGCCTTGATGCGCAACGTCACGAAGGTGCCCAGGCCGCTGTGGCCGTGGATGCGGAACTGGCCGCCCAGCCGCTGGGCGCGTTCGCGCATGCCCAGGATGCCGAAATGCCCGCTGCGGCCCGGGGCCTGGGCCTGGGCCGGGCTGAGGCCCACGCCGTTGTCGCGCACCGTGATCTCCAGCCACTGCCGACCGTAGTCCACCCGCACCGCGACCTGGCTGGCCTGTGCGTGCCTGGCCGCGTTGAACAGGGCCTCGCCCAGGATGCACAGCAGCTCGTCGAACAGCTCGGGCCGCAGGCTCTTGCGCGGGCCGTGGCTGCTGACGCTGACCTCGGTGCTGGGCGCGAAGGGCTGCTCGGCGATCAGGCGGTGCAGCTCGCGCGTGAGGTCGCTGGCATCCACGCGCCGCAGGCCCTGCAGGCGCTCGCGGCCCTCGATCAGCACGGTCTCGGCGCGATCCAGCGCCTCGTTGATGAGGCGGCGTGACTCGTGCTCGCCGGACAGGCGGTCGGCCACCGCCTGCACGCGCAGGATCAGCCCCTGCACGCTTTGCAGCAGCGTGTCGTGCATGTCGCGGGCGATGCGCTCGCGCTCGCGCAGCCGCTCCTCGCCGCGTTCGCGCAGCCGGCTGCGGATCTGGCGCACCCGCAGCAGATAGGCGCCGTAGAGCAGCAGCAGCCCCAGGCCCACGACCGCGAGCTTGAAGCCGCCGGTCTGCGTGAAGGTGGCCGGGATGTGGAGCGCCACCGTGGCGGGGGTGTCGCTCCACAGGCCGTCGTTGTTGCAGGCCTGCACCTCGAAGCGGTAGTCCCCTGGGCGCAGATCGGTCAGCAGCGCGGTGCGCAGCGGGCTGGGCGCGCTCCAGGCCTCGTCGGCGCCCAGCAGGCGGTGGCGGAACTGCACCCGGCTGGGCACGCTGAGGCTGAGCGCGGTGAAGGTCACGCGCAGCGTGGTCGTGCCCGCGGGCAGGGCCAGTTGCGGCGCGGCCGTCAGGCTGTGCTCGCCGACCTGCACCGCACGCACGACGACCGGCGGCGGCAGCGGGTTGGGCACCAGCGCGGCCGGGTTGATGCGCATCACCTGGCGGCGGGTCAGCAGCCACACCCGCCCGTCGCCGCCCACCGCGACCTGGGCGCCCGGGGCCTTCTGCACGAAGCTGTTCAGGCCATCGTGGAAGTCCAGCACGCGCGCGGCCGGCGGCCGGCCGCCCGCCTGCAGCGCGGCGGCCAGCTCGGCCGAGCGCAGGCGCACAAGGCCGGCATCGCCTATGACCCAGGTATCGCCATCGCGGGTCTGGGCCAGGCCGTTCAGCGACGCCGCCCAGGCCTGTTGACGGCCGCCCAGCAGCACGCCGCCCTGGGCGCGCGCCAGACCCTGGGCGCCGCTGATCAAGAGCCCGGCTTCGCTGGGCAGCAGGCCCTCGACCCCGCCCACCGCCGAGCGTGTCGCATCCAGCGCCAGGAACGGCAGCTCGCCCTGCGGCGGCCGGGCGCGGAACAGCACGACGGCGCGGCCGTCGTGGTCCTGCACCGCGTTGGCCGGCAGCGAGGGGGAGGGCGTCGGCTCGGGCCAGCGCTGCCAGCTGCCGGCCTGCCAGCGGTACAGGCCGCGCTCCAGCCCGGGCATCCACAGCTGGCCGGCGCTGTCCTCGGTGCAGCCATAGGCGGTGGTGCCGGCCGGCTTGGCATGGCGCTGCACCTGCGCGCCGTCCACCCGCAGCAGCCGGTCGGCCAGGAACAGCCACACGCCGCGCTCGCCGGCCGCGCACAGCGCCTCGGCGGGCGAGTCGTTCTGCAGCAGGCGGCGTGGCCGCTGGCCCGGCGCGATCAGGTACAGCGCCCAGGCGTCGGCAACATAGACCGTGCCGTCCCGCGCGGCCGCCAGGCGGTAGCTGCTGGGCGAGTTGGGCGGCAGATCGGCTTCGGCCACCACGCTGGCCGGGCGCAGCTGGTCCAGCCCCAGCTCGGTGCCCACCCAGATGTTGCCCTCGCGGTCCTGGAACAGCGCGCGCGTCTGGTCGGAGCTGAGGCCGGCACGCGAGTCCAGCGCGGCGACGCGGCGCGCGGCGTCCAGATCCGGTGGCGGCGCGCGGCCCGGCGCGCTGATGCGCAGCACGCCGCTGTTCCAGGTCGTGGTCCAGAGTTCGCCGCGGCGGTCGAACAGCAGGCGGGTGCCGCCTATGGGGTTGGGGTGGGGGAAGAAGGTGTCGGGCCCGGCGGGCGCCTCCAGCAGCCGGGTGCCGCGGTTGTCGGACAGCCACAGGCGGCCCTGGCCATCCTCCGACAGGCTGGCCCGCGGCGTGATCGCCAGCTCGCGCGTGCTGAAGCGCGTCTCGCCCGGCCGCCGGTAGGCCAGCGTGTGCGACAGCACCACCCACAGCGTGCCGTCGCGCGCCACATGCAGCTTCCAGACCGGCTGGGCCGGCAGGCCGCTCTCCGGGCCGAACTCCTGCCAGGTGCCGCGGTGGTAGCGCGCCAGCAGGCGGTCGCTGCGGCCGCCACGGGCGACCCAGATGCCGCCCTCGGCATCCTCGGTGATGTCGTTCACCTCGCGCGAGGGGTGGGGCATGTGCGCGTCCACCAACTGGCCGTCGCGCAGCACCGCCACGCCGCGCCCGCGCGCCAGGCCCACCCACAGCGCGCCGGAGCGCGCCGCCCACAGGCTGGACACCACCAGGCGCTGCGCGTCCTCGGGCCACAGGCGCTGCGGCTCGAAGCTGACACCGTCGAAGCGGAACAGTCCCTCCACACTGCCTATCCACAGAAAGCCGTCCAGCGTCTGCGTGATGGAGTTGATGCGGCTGGGTGCACCGCGCTCTATGGACCAGGCGTCATGCTTGAACTCCTGCAGCGCGACCGGCAGCGTGGCCGCCGCCGCCTGCACCGCCAGCAGGGCCCAAAGCAGCGCGCCGGCCAGCAGGCCACCCGCACGGGCCCAGGCGCATGCGGCGGGGGCGGGGGCTCGGTCTGCGCGGTGACGCGATCTCATGGCTGCCGCGCGCGCCACAGGGGCACGGCCTCGGCCAGCAGTTCAGATGCCGGCCGGGGGCCGGGGCTCAGGGCCAGGCCCAGTCGCAGTGCGGCCTCGCGCAGCCGCGCGGCCGGGTCGGCCAGGTCCAGCGCCGCCGCACCGTTCTGCTTGGACAGCTTGTGGCCGTCCGGCGCCAGCACCAGCGGCGTATGCAGGTAGTGCGGCGTGGGCAGGCCCAAGGCGCGTTGCAGCGCGATCTGGCGCGGCGTGTTGTCGGCCAGGTCCTCGCCGCGCACCACGTCGCTGATGTGCTGCTCGGCGTCGTCCACCACCACGGCCAGCTGGTAGGCCCACAGGCCGTCGGCGCGCTGCAGCACGAAGTCGCCGACCTCGGCGGCCAGGTCCTGCTGTTGCGCGCCCAGGCGGCGGTCCTGCCAGGCGATCAGGCCCTGGGCGCGGAAGCGCCAGGCGCGCACCGGCCGGCCCCGGGTGCCGGCGCGGCAGGTGCCGGGGTAGATCAGCTCGCCATGTTTGGGGCGGGGTCCGAAGCGGGCCTCGTAGGCCGCAGCGATCTCGGCCCGGGTGCAGGCACAGCCATAGGCCGCGCCCGCCGCGATCAGGCGCTGCAGCGCCTGCTGGTAGAGCGCGCCGCGCCGGGACTGCCAGAGCGGCGGCTCGTCGGCGTGCAGGCCCAGCGCCGCGAGCTGGCCCAGGATGAACTCGCCGGTGCCGGGCGGGCAGCGCGGCAGGTCCACGTCCTCGATGCGCACCAGCCAGTGGCCGTCATGCGCACGGGCGTCGAGCCAGCTGGCCAGCGCGGCCACCAGCGAGCCCGCATGCAGCGGGCCGGTGGGCGAGGGGGCGAAGCGTCCGCGGTAGGTCATCGGAGGGGCATGTCCTGGGGCGCTTCAGAGCAGCAGGCCTTCGTGCTGCTCCAGCAGTGCGCGGCGCGTGGTCTCGCTGCCCAGGCGCTCCAGCCACCAGGCCAGCGCCTTGCCCGGCGCGTGGCCGGTGTTGCGCCAGCCGTAGTGCAGCACGCCGCTGCGGCGGCCCTCGTAGGTGGTCTTGCGCACCAGGCGCCCGGCCTCGACATGGCGGCGCACCATGGGCGTGGGCAGGGAGCCGCAGCCCAGGCCGCGCAGCATGGCTTCCAGCTTGGTGGCCAGCGAGGGCACGGTCAGCACATCCTGGCCGGGCAGCAGGCCCACGGTGATGGGCGCGATGCGGCGCGCGCTGTCGGCCACCGCGACGATGCGGTGCTCGGCGATCTGGGCCGAGCTCAGCGGCTCGGGCAGCGCGGCCAGCGGGTGGTGGGGTGCGACGCAGAACCAGAACTCCATCTCGCCCGCCGGTTCGGTGTAGACCGCGCTGCTGGAGGTCTGCGCCGGCACGCCTATGGACAGGTCGGCCTGGCCGTGCAGCAGCGCCTCCCAGGTGCCGGCCAGCACCTCGATGCGCAGCTTGAGCCGCGTCGGCGGCGGCCCGCCGCTGTCGGTCTTCTGCGCGTAGAAGGCCTCCATCAGGTCGAACAGCGCGCGGCGGGCCACGGCATCGTCCACGGCCAGCGTCAGCTCGCTTTCCCAGCCCGTGGCGATGCGGCGCACCCGGTTGGCCACGGCGTCCAGCTCCTGCAGCAGGCGCCGGCCCTCGTGCAGCAGCTCCTCGCCGGCGGCGGTCAACACCGCCTGGCGGGAGCTGCGGTCGAACAGCAGCACGTCCAGCGCGTCTTCCAGCTGGCGCACCGAATAGGTCAGCGCGGACGGCACCCGCCCCATCTCGCGGGCCGCGGCGGCAAAGCTGCCGGTGCGGGCGATGGTGTCCATCATGGAGAGCGCCTCGGGCGTCAGCGCACGGCGCTTGTCTTGGGGATTCGACATGCGTTCAGTCTATTTGAATGATGTCCCCATGCGGCCTGATCGATGGGACTAAGGGTGACTCCTAAAGTTCATCCATCGCAAATCAACGGAGCCCCACCATGCAACAGCTCATCAAGTCAAGTGATCGTGGTTATGCCGACCACGGCTGGCTCAAGTCCTTCCACAGCTTCTCGTTCGCCGACTACTACGACCCGGCCCGCATGGGCTTCGGTGCGCTGCGCGTGATCAACGAGGACCGCATCGCCCCGGGCACCGGCTTCGGCACGCACGGCCACCGCGACATGGAGATCATCAGCTACGTGCTGTCGGGCGAACTGGCCCACAAGGACAGCATGGGCAACGGCGAGACCGGCGCGGCCGCAGCCGGCAAGGCCACCGGCGTGATCCGTCCGGGTGACGTGCAGCGCATGAGCGCCGGCACCGGCGTGCTGCACAGCGAGTTCAACCACGCCAAGGGCGCGGTCACGCACTTCCTGCAGATCTGGATCCAGCCGGACAAGCGCGGCATCACGCCCAGCTACGAGCAGAAGCACTTCGACGCGGACAGCAAGCGCGGCCGGCTGCGCCTGGTGGCGGCCAACGACGGTGCCGAAGGCTCGGTGACCATCAACGCCAATGCCCGACTCTATGCGGGCCTGTTCAATGGCGAGGAAACTGCCGAGCTCCAGCTGGCCCAGGGTCGCATCGCCTATGTGCATCTGGTGCGCGGTTCGCTGAACGTCAACGGGCAAGACCTGACGGCTGGCGATGCCTTGCAAATCAGTGAAACATCCCTGGTCAACCTGAAGGCCGGACAGGACGCCGAAGTGCTGGTGTTCGACCTGGCCGCCTGAATTTCCCTCCACCCCGCTACTTATAGAGAGCAGCAACCATGAGCAAGATCGTTGTCGTCTATCACTCCGGCTACGGCCACACCAAGAAGATCGCCGAGGCCGTGGCCGAAGGCGCCGGTGCGCAGCTGATCGCCATCGACGCCGAAGGCAACCTGGGCGAGGCCGACTGGGCCGCGCTGAATGCCGCCGACGCCATCGTGTTCGGCTCGCCCACCTACATGGGCAGCACCAGCTGGCAGTTCAAGAAGTTCGCCGACGCGTCCAGCAAGGTCTGGTTCACGCAAGGCTGGAAGGACAAGCTGGCCGCCGGCTTCACGAACAGCGCTTCGATGAACGGCGACAAGCTGTCCACGCTGCACTACATGTTCACGCTGAGCCAGCAGCACTCCATGGTCTGGGTGGGCACCGGCATGATGCCGTCCAACAGCAAGGCCGCGACCCGCAACGACCTGAACTATGTCGCGTCGTTCAGCGGCCTGATGACCGCCACGCCGTCGGACGCCTCCACCGACGAAATGGTGCCGGGCGACATCGAGACCTCCAAGGCCTTCGGTGCACGCGTGAAGGCCACGGCCGAGCGCTGGGCGCGCTGATCGCCCGCCAAGAGGCGCGCGGGCCCGGCCCGCCGCCTCTGTCCCGGCCGCCGCGCGGGATGCGCGGGCCGGGAAGCACCCCGGCCCACGGGGTGTCCCCCCAGGTTTTCTCCAGCTTGTCTGGCCTGCCGCATCGCGGCGCTGGTCAGCCGGAGCGCTTGCCGCGAAGATCAGCCATCGCCACCCGCGCCTGACGCCGGGGGCAAGGAGCTCCGCATGACGCTGTGGGATCTGCAGGCCGCGATCGGCGGGCGCCGGCTCTGGCACCGCTGGATGCTGGGCCTGGCCCTGCTGCTGGTGCTGGGCAGCAGCCGCGCCGGCCCCGAGGTGAGTACCTTGATGGCGCCGCCGCTGCGCCTGGTGGCCAATCACTGGGAACCCTATACCGGCCAGGGCCTGCCTTACGGCGGCGTGGCGGGCCGCGTGGTGCAGGCCGCGCTGCTGCGGGCCGGCTATCGCAGCGAGATCGCGGTGATGCCCTGGGCACGTGCGCTGACGACCGCCGCCCAGGGCCAGGCCGATGGCATCGTTGCGATCTGGTCCACCGAGGAGCGCCGCATCGCGCTGCTGTTCAGCGACGCCTACCTGCACAACGAGCTGTCGCTCTTCCACCGCGCCGGCCTGCGCAGCGTGCCGCAGAGCCTGGCCGAGCTGCGCGGTTACAGCGTGGGCGTGGGCCGTGGCTACGACTACAGCGACGAGTTCCTGCGCGACCAGCGCGTGCAGAAGGAGCCGGCGGTGGCGGTGCTGCCCAATCTGCTGAAGCTGGCCCGCGGCCGGGTGGACCTGGTGCTGGAGGACCGCCGCATCGTGGCCTACCAGCTGTCCCAGCATGGGCGGGACTACCCCGAGCTGCAGCAACTGCAGGCGGCGCCCGAGCCGCTGATGCGCCTGCCGCTGCATTTCGCGATCAGCCGCCAGCGCGCCGATGCGGCCGAGATCATCGAGCGCTTCAACCGCGCGCTGGAGGCGATGCGGCGCGACGGCAGCCTGGAGCAGATGCTGGCGGTGCCGCAGCTGGCGGCGCGCTGACGCGCCTCAGACCAGGGCCAGGTCTTGCGCCTGGGCGCCCGGGAAGATGGCGGCCAGCTGGCCGTCGTTGAGGCCGTAGAGCCGGCGCATCAGGCCGCCCAGCAGCGCGCGGTAGTCGGTGAGCACCGGCCAGTCGCGGTTCTGGAACAACGTGGCCGCGCTCAGCGCGACCTGCTCGCCCGCGATGCGCCCGCCACGCACGCCGCCGCCCAGCACCCAGTAGGCGCTGCCGTGGCCGTGGTCGGTGCCGCGGTTGCCGTTCTCGCGGAAGGTGCGGCCGAACTCGCTGAGCACCACCACCGTGGTCTGGCCCCACTGCGGCCCCATCTCGTCGGCGAAGGCCGCGAGACCGCGGCCCAGCTCGCCCAGGCGGTTGGCCAGCGCGCCGCTGGCGCCGCCCTGGGCCACGTGGGTGTCCCAGCCGCCCACGTCCACAAAGCCCAGAGTGACCCGCTCGCGCATCAGCCGCGCGATGCGGCGCGCCTCCACCGCAAAGCCCTTGGCCGCGATCGCGTTGCGGCTGGCCGCCTCCATCTCGCCGGCCATTTCGGCCATCTGGCGGCTGATCGCCTCACGCACCTCGAAGCCGCCGCTGACCGTGCCGGCCAGGCGGGTGCCGGCATACATGCGCGTGATCGCGTCCGCCTGTGGTGCGCTCAGCAGCGGCTTGCCCAGCTCGCGCAGCGCCTGGTTGGCCACCGGCGTGGGGCCGCGCAGGATCAGGGGCACCTGGTCGGTGAAGGCCATGGCCTCCAGGCGTGTGCTGCTGAGACCCGTGCCCAGCACCGCGGCCAGGCGGTTCATGAAGCCGCTGCGGAAGTCGCGCGGGCCGTTGTCGGGGCCGCCCAGCTCGATATGGTCCTGGGTCTCGAAATGGCTGCGGCTGGTGTCGGCCGTGCCGGCAAAGGGCACGAAGGCCAGCTGGCCGCGCTGCCACAGCGGCAGCAGGCTGTCGGCCACCGCGGGCGCCAGCGCCCAGGCATCGTCCAGCCGCAGCGCCGCCTGCGGGCTGCTGTCCGGACGCGGCACCGCGATGTTGGGGCGGGACTCGTAATAGAAGTCCGCGCCATAGGGCACGAGCAGGTTGGCCGCGTCGTAGGCGCCGCGCAGAAACACCACCAGCAGCTTGGGCGCCCCCGGGTCGAGCGCGGCCCACAGGCGGGTGGCGGGCAGGGCGGTGGCGGCCGTGGTGAGGCCCAGCTGGAGCAGGTCGCGTCGTTTCATGGTCAGCGGTACATGAAGTCGGGGGAGGCCAGCAGGTAGGTGTTCCATTCCTGCGGGGACGAGGCCTGGGCCAGCGTCTGCTGGGTGGCGGCCGCCAGGCGCGGTGCGATGCCGTCGTAGTACAGCGGGTTGGCCAGCTGCGGGAAGGCCGGCCGGTCCTGCTTCTCGCCGTCCACGCGGAACAGGCCGGCACTGCCGCTGCCTATGGCGCGGGCGATCTCGAAGCGGGTGGTCATCTGGCCGGGGCCGGCCCAGGCGGCCTCGTCCAGCGGGTAGCCGTCGGGTGTCTGGCGGTTGTAGGGGGCCTGGCCCAGCCGGTACAGCCAGCCCTGCATGGGGGCGGTGTTGAGCACCACGCGGTCCGCATAGGCCAGGCGCACCGAGGACACGACGTAGTGCACGGGGTCCTTGAACTTGCGGCCCAGCGAAGCCTCGAACTCGGGCGAGGCCACCAGCGTGCGCAGCACCGCGGCGATGTCGCCGTCGCTGGCCAGCCAGCGCTGTGCCATGCGCTCCACCAGCGCCGGCGGCGGCTCGTCGGCCACCAGGTATTGCGCGATCTGGCGGCTCACGTGGCGGGCGGTGGCGGGCTGGCGGGCCAGCAGGTCCAGCACCTGGTCGATCTCGGCCGCCCCCTGGCCCTTGATGGTCTGGCCCAGCAGCTGCTTGTCGCCGAAGTCGTGGCGTGCCGGGTTGAACTCGGCCAGGCCCCAGCGCCGGTACTGCGCCTGCTGGGCAGGCTTGAGGCGTGGTGGTGTGTCGCCGAGGTTGACGCCCAGGCCGGTCAGCACCCGGGCCAGCTCCTGCACGTCGCGCTGGCTGTAGCCGCCGTTCACGCCCAGCGTGTGCAGCTCCATCAGCTCACGCGCGTAGTTCTCGTTGATGCGGTTGGCGGCGTTCTGCTCGTTGTCCAGGTAGCGCAGCATGGCCGGATGGTGGGCGGTGAAGCCCAGCAGGTCGCGGAAGCGCCCCAGCGCGTGCTCGCGCAGGCCCTGCTCGTAGTCGCCCACCATCGCGCGCAGATTGGCCTTGTACTGGTGGACGTTGAAATGGTTGAACCAGAACCAGGTCATCTGCTCGCGCAGCTGCTGTGGCGAATAGAGCGCGTCCAGCAGCGAACGGGCGGCGGCCTCCTTGGCCAGCCGCGTCATGGCCTGCTGGTAGGCCTGCTGCGCGGCCTGCTTGGTGGCGTCGTCGGTCTGCGCGTCGGCGGCCTTGCGCTGCGCTTCCAGCGCGCGCACCTGGGTGGCCAGGTCTTGCTGGCTGAGGCCCAGTGCGGCCACCTGGGCCTGGGCCGCCGGCGGCAGCTGGCCCGTGCCGGGGCGCAGCTGCTGCTCCAGCCAGGCCTCACGGCCCTGGCGGCGTACCAGAGCGAGGTCGGTGGCGCTGGCGCCCCAGCTGAGACGGTCCAGCCAGCGCGCGTCCTGGGCGGCCGAGCGCGGGGTGGCGGGGGCCTTGGCGGCTGGGCTGCCGGGCTCGGCGCAGCCGGCCAGCGTGAGCGCCAGCACCAGGGCCGACAGCATCGCGGGGGCCGCGGCATGCGGCAGGGCGGGGAAATGTTGCATCACCTGGGTCTCCTGCACAGACCGGGACACAACGTGGGGGCCTGCGCGCAGCGTTGACCGCGCGCAGGTTACCGCCGGGTAAAGACCGGCGGCGTGTCAAAGCGCTACGGCAGGCTGTCAGCGCGCGCCGGGGGCGTAGATCTGGTCGAACACACCGCCGTCGTCGAAGTGGGTCTTCTGCGCCTGGCGCCAGCCGCCGAAGACCTCGTCCACGGTGAACAGCGTGACGGGCGCGAACTGCTTGGCGTATTTGGCCGCCACCTTGGGGTCGCGCGGGCGGTAGTAGTTGCGGCCGGCGATCTCCTGGCCTTCCGGCGAGTACAGGTACTGCAGATAGGCCTCGGCCTGCTTGCGGGTGCCGCGCTTGTCGACCACCTTGTCCACCACCGCCACCGGCGGCTCGGTCAGGATGGAGATGCTGGGCGTGACGATGTCGAACTTGGTGGGCCCCAGCTCCTTGACGGCCAGGTAGGCCTCGTTTTCCCAGGCGATCAGCACGTCGCCTATGCCGCGCTCCACGAAGGTGGTGGTGGCACCGCGGGCGCCGGAGTCCAGCACCTTGGTGTTCTGGTAGATGCGCTTCACAAAGGCCTTGGCGGAGTCGGGCGTGCCGCCCGGCTGCTTGAGCGCAAAGGCCCAGGCCGCCAGGTAGTTCCAGCGCGCGCCGCCGCTGGTCTTGGGGTTGGGCGTGATCACGTCGATGCCGCTGCGCGCCAGGTCGGGCCAGTTGTTGATGTGCTTGGGGTTGCCCTTGCGCACCAGGAACACGATGGTGGAGGTGTAGGGGCTGGCATTGCTGGGCAGCTTCTTCTGCCAGTCCAGCGGCAGCAGCTTGCGGTCGGCCAGCGCGTCGATGTCGTAGGCCAGCGCCAGCGTCACCACGTCGGCCTCCAGCCCGTCGATGACGGTGCGGGCCTGCTTGCCCGAGCCGCCGTGCGAGTTCTTCACGGTGATGGTCTCGCCGGTCTTGGCCTTCCAGTACTTGGCGAAGGCGGCGTTGAAGTCCTGGTAGAGCTCGCGCGTGGGGTCGTAGGAGACGTTGAGCAGCGTGGTCTGGGCGAAGGTGCCGGTGGCGGCGAAGGCCAGGGTCAGGGCGGTCAGCAGTTTGCGCATGGGGTGGCGGGTTGGGTCTGTGCGGGATGGGGGTGGTGGGGTCAGGCCGCGAGGGCCAGCGGCGCAGGGCCGGGCGGCGCATCGGGCGCCTGGTGGCGGGCGGCGTCCACCACCTCGCGCTTGAGCGGCGACGCGAAGGTCTGGATGAAGGCGTACACGTAGTCGCGCAGGTAGGCGCCGCGGCGCACCGCGAGCCGGGTCATGTTGTCCTCGAACAGGTGGCGGGCATCGAGCGCGCGCAGGTGGCGGTCGCGCTCCTCGTCGAACGCGATCGCAGCCACGATGCCCACGCCCAGGCCCAGTTCCACATAGGTCTTGATGACGTCCGCGTCCATGGCGCTCAGCACGATGTGGGGCGCCAGCTGCGCGGCGGCAAAGGCCTCGTCGATATGGGAGCGGCCGGTGTAGCCGGGCTCGTAGGTCACGATGGGGAACTGCGCCAGCCGCGCCAGCGTCAGCGGCTGGGCCTCGTCCAGCAGCGGATGGCCGGGGGGTACCACCACCGAGTGGGTCCAGCGGTAGCAGGGCAGCGCCACCAGCTCGGGGTACTGGGCCAGCGCCTCGGTCGCGATGCCCACGTCGGCCTCGCCGTCCAGCAGCAGGCGGGCGATCTGCTGCGGCGAGCCCTGCTGCAGGTGCAGGCTCACGTCCGGATGGTGGGCGCGGAAGTCGCGCACCGCGGGCGGCAGCGCATAGCGCGCCTGGCTGTGGGTGGCGGCGATGCGCAGCCGGCCGCTGCCGGCCTGCGCGAAGTCGTCGGCGGCGCGCTTGAGGTTCTCGGCCTCCTGCAGCAGGCGCTCGATCACCGGCAACACCTGCTCGCCCGGCTCGGTCAGCCCGGTGAGGCGCTTGCCCACACGCACGAACAGCTCGATGCCGAGCTCGTCCTCCAGCTCGCGGATCTGGCGGCTCACGCCCGGCTGCGAGGTGTGCAGCGCCTGCGCGACCTCGGTGAGGTTGAAGCCGCGGCGCTGGGCCTCGCGGACGGATCGGAGTTGCTGGAAGTTCATGCGGTGTCGGCCGTGGCCTTCAAGGGTCTGCGCGGATTCTGGAAACAGGCGCGGCGCTTGTCGTCGAATCAATCGCGATATCGATATGCGCTTCGTGTCTGGAGTGCCGGCTGATGCGCGGGCCGCATGAGGCCCGCGCCCGCCCTCAGGCCGCCTGCCCGGGCAGCGTGGTCAGCCGCAGATACGGACGCACGGCCTCGAAGCCCTGCGGGAACTTGGCCTTCAGGACCTCGGGGTCCTGGAGGGATGGCAGGATCACGACGCGCTGGCCGGGCTGCCAGTCCACCGGCGTGGCGACGCTGTGCGAGTCGGTCAGCTGCAGCGAGTCGATGACGCGCAGGATCTCGTCGAAGTTGCGGCCCGTGCTGGCCGGGTAGGTGATGATGAGCCTCACCTTTTTGGCCGGGTCGATGACGAACAGCGAGCGCACCGTGGCGGTGGCGCTGGCATTCGGGTGGATCAGGTCGTAGAGCTGCGACACCTTGCGGTCCGCGTCGGCCAGGATGGGGAACTCCACCGTGGTGCCCTGGGTCTGCTCGATGTCGGGCACCCAGCGGCTGTGCGAATCCAGCGTGTCCACCGACAGCGCGATCGCCTTGACGCCGCGTTTCGCGAACTCGCTCTTGAGCTGCGCGGTGCGGCCCAGCTCGGTGGTGCAGACCGGCGTGAAGTCGGCCGGGTGGGAGAACAGCACGCCCCACGAATCGCCCAGCCATTCGTGGAAGCGGAGGCGGCCGTGGGTGGAGTCCTGTTCGAAGTCGGGGGCGATGTCGCCCAGTCGCAGCGTTGGCATGTGGGTGTTCTCCGGTGGTGGCGGGGTCAGATCGCGAAGCCCCATTCGAGGAAGCTGGCGTGTTGCGGGCGGTGCTCGGCGGCGGCGCGCTGGCGCGCGGCATCCACCCAGGCCTTGGCGAGCGGGAAGGGGCCGAAGCCGGCCTCGGTGTTGATGTGGCCCACGGCGCCGAGGTTGCTGAAGCTCGCGCCCCAGCGGTGGGCCCAGCGCGCGGCGCTGGCCGCGCTCATCCAGGGGTCGTTGCTGCTGGCGATCAGCCGCGTGCGGCGCGGCAGGCGCAGGTGGGGCAGGGCCTCGGCCAGGCCGAACTTGTCCGGCTCGGCGGGCGCCACCAGCAGCGACTCGCGTATGGGCGAGTCGGGGTGATCGGCCAGGTAGCGCACCAGGGCCAGCGCGCCGAAGCTGTGCGCCACGGCCAGCCACTCCCCGTCGCCGGCGACCTCCAGCGTGCGCTGTATGCGTTCGGCCCAGCGCTCCAGCTCGGGCTTGCTCGGGTCGCGCTGCGTGACCCGGCGCGCGTCGCGGTACTGGGCCTGCAGCCAGGTCTGCCAATGGGCCGGGCCGCTGTCGTTGAGGCCCGGGATGATGAGGATGCGGGGTGCGCGGTAGCCCATGGTCGGCTCCCTCAGAGCGTGGCGATGGAGACTTCGGTGGACTTCACCAGCGCCACCACCTCGCGACCGACCTCGAGTTGCAGCTCCTTCACCGAGCGGGTGGTGATGACCGAGGTGACGACGATGCCCTGCGGCGTGATGACGTCGACCTCGGATACGACCGGACCTTCGATGATTTCCTTGACCTTGCCGCGGAACTGGTTGCGGACGTTGATGGCGGTGACGCTCATGGGCACTCCTGAAGAGGAGCCCTCAGTGTGGTCAAACGGCCTGGCGCGCGGAACGAATGAAAGTGAGGGTGGGCATGCGAGGAGCGAGTAAAGGTGTGCCTTCGCCGACTGGTTTTGGGTTGCTCTTGCGAAGAGCCTTTGCGATTCGGAGCACCGTGCCGGGATTCCGCCCCGGCAGGCGGGTAACTTTCTTCTGGCGCGACAGAAGAAAGTTACCCGCCCTCGCGGGGCGGATTCCCGCGGCGGTGCTGCGAGTCACAAGGCTGTTTGCAAAAGCTGCCCGAGCCCACCGAGAAATCGAAGCACGCCGCGAATCGAATCAAATCCCCGCGCCCGCCTCAAACAAGCTCAGGCGCGCCGCGCTCAGCTTCACCCGCTGCCCGCCTCGCAGGGCCAGCGCCTCGGCTTCGTCGCGGGTCAGCTCGGCTTCCAGCGGCTGGCCGTCCGGGCCGGTCAGCTCCACACGGGCGCTGGCGCCGAAGGCCAGCACGCGTTCCACCGTGGCGACCAGGCCCGGCGCGCTTTCGTCGGCGCTGATCTGCAGCTCGTGCGGGCGGGCATAGGCCAGCACCTCGCCCTCGCTGCCCTGGCCCTGGTGCGGCAACTGGTGTTCGCCGATGTGCAGCACGCCGCCGCGGGTCTGGCCCACGAAGCGGTTGGCTGCGCCCAGGAAGCCATAGACGAAGGGCGTGGCCGGGCGCTCGTAGACCTCTTGCGGCGTGCCCACCTGCTCCACGCGGCCGTGGTCCATCAGCACGATGCGGTCGGCCACCTCCAGCGCCTCGTCCTGGTCGTGCGTGACGAAGATGCTGGTGATGTGCAGCTCGTCATGCAGGCGGCGCAGCCAGCGGCGCAGCTCCTTGCGCACCTTGGCGTCCAGCGCGCCGAAGGGCTCGTCCAGCAGCAGCACGCGCGGCTCCACCGCGAGTGCGCGGGCCAGCGCGATGCGCTGGCGCTGGCCGCCCGAGAGCTGGGGCGGGAAGCGGTCACCCAGCCAGTCCAACTGCACGAGCTTGAGCAGCTCGGTCACGCGCTTCTTGATCTCGGCCTCGGGGGGCCGGGTCTTGCGCGGTTTCACGCGCAGGCCGAAAGCGACGTTGTCGAACACCGTCATGTGGCGAAACAGCGCGTAGTGCTGGAACACGAAGCCCACCTGGCGCTCGCGCACATGGGTGTCGGACGCGTCCTGGCCGTCCAGCAGCACGCGACCCGAGTCGGCCTGTTCCAGCCCCGCGATGATGCGCAGCAGCGTGGTCTTGCCGCAGCCCGAGGGGCCCAGCAGCGCGACCAGTTCGCCGCGCGGAAAGTCCAGTGTCACATCGCCCAGCGCGGTGAAGCTGCCGAAGCTCTTGTGGATGTTCTCGACGCGTATGCCCATCATTCTTCCTTCTGCGCGGCGTGGCCGGCCCGCCATTCCACGATCTGTTTCAGCACCAGCGTGACCAGCGCCAGCAGCGCCAGCAGCGAGGCCACCGCGAAGGCGGCCGAGAACTGGTATTCGTTGTAGAGGATCTCGACCTGCAGCGGCAGCGTGTTGGTCAGGCCGCGGATGTGGCCGGACACCACCGACACCGCGCCGAACTCGCCCATGGCGCGCGCGTTGCACAGAATCACGCCATACAGCAGGCCCCACTTGATGTTGGGCAGCGTCACGCGGCGGAAGGTCTGCCAGCCGCTGGCGCCCAGCACGGTGGCGGCTTCCTCCTCGTCTCGGCCTTGGGCCTGCATCAGCGGGATCAGCTCGCGGGCGACGAAGGGGAAGGTCACGAACACGGTGGCCAGCACGATGCCGGGCACGGCGAAGATGATCTTCAGGTCGTGCGCCTCCAGCCACGGGCCCAGCCAGCCCTGGGCACCGAACAGCAGCACATACATCAGGCCGGCCACCACGGGCGACACCGAGAAGGGCAGGTCGATGAAGGTGGTCAGCAATTGCTTGCCGCGGAAGTCGTGCTTGGCGATCAGCCAGGCCGCGCTGACGCCGAACACCAGGTTCAGCGGCACCGCGATGGCTGCGGCCAACAGCGTGAGCTTGACCGCCGAGATCGCGTCCGGGTCGGCCAGCGCTGCAAAGTAGGCATCCCAGCCCTTGCGCAGCGCCTCCGTGAACACGGCCACCAGCGGCAGCAGCAGGAACAGTGCGAAGAAGCCCAGGCCCAGTGCCAGCAGCAGCAAGCGCACCCAGGGCGCCTCGCGGGTGGCGGGGTTGTCCTGGTACTTGGCGCGGGCGCGGGCCGGCGCGAGGGACAGCGTCGTAGTCATCGTTTGGCACCTCGACGCTGGGTCCAGGCCTGCAGCGCATTGATGGCCAGCAGCAGCACGAAGCTGAACACCAGCATCACCACCGCGATGGTGGTGGCGCCGACGTAGTCGTACTGTTCCAGCTTGGCGATGATCATCAGCGGCGTGATCTCGCTGACCAGCGGGATGTTGCCGGCGATGAAGATCACCGAGCCGTACTCGCCGACCGCGCGCGCAAAGGCCAGCGCAAAGCCGGTCAGCAGCGCGGGCAGCAGCGTGGGCAGCACGACGAAGCGGAAGGTCTGCCAGCGGTGTGCGCCCAACGAGGCGGCGGCCTCTTCCAGCTCCGCCTCCATGTCCTCAAGCACCGGTTGCACCGTGCGCACGATGAAGGGCAGGCCGATGAAGATCAGCGCCAGCAGCACGCCCAGCGGCGAGAACGCGATCTTCAGGCCCTCCTCGCCGAACAGCGGCGCGAGTGCCCCGCCCGGCACGAACAGCGAGCCCACCCAGCCGTTGGGGGCATACAGCGCGGTCAGCGCGATGCCGGCCACCGCGGTGGGCAGCGCGAAGGGCAGGTCGATCAGCGCGTCCACTAGCTTCTTGCCGGGGAACTCGTAGCGCACCAGGCACCAGGCCAGGATCAGCCCGAAGACCAGGTTGATGGCCGCGGCCAGCAGCGAGGCACCGAAGCTGAGCTTGTAGGACGCGATCACGCGCGGCGTGGTGGCCGCATCCCAGAAGGCCTGGAAGCCATGGCCGGCGGACTTCAGGAACACCGCGCTGAGCGGGATCAGCACCAGCAGCGACAGATAGAACAACGTGAAGCCCAGCGTCGGCGCAAAGCCGGGGAGCACACGCCGTCGACCCAACGAGAACGAAGCCATAGGATTTATTGGTTTTGGTACTGCATTCGGGCCGGGCGCCGGGCCGCCCCAAGCCGGCCCGCGTGGGCGATGTGCGAGTGGCTCCAGGCCGCGAGCATCGCCATGCCCTCGGGGAACCGATCAGACGCGCCCGCGTTCAGCGCGGCGCGACTGGGCGAGGGGCCTCTGCTTCAACGCTTGATCCCCGCCATGATCTGGTCATAAGTGCCGCCATCGGCAAAGTGCGTCTTGCTGACCTGCGCCCAGCCGCCCAGCGTCTGTTCCACGGTGAAGAGCTTGAGCTTGGCAAAGCGCTGCTCGTGCTTCTTGAACACCGCCGGGTCGCGCGGGCGGAAGTTGTTCTTCGCGATGATCTCCTGCGCCTCCGGGCTCCACTGGAAGTCCAGGTAGGCCTTGGCCAGCGCGGCCGAGCCGCGCTTGGCGGTGACCTTGTCCACCAGCGCAACCGGCGCCTCGGTCTCGATGGAGATGCTGGGCGTGACCTGCTCGAACTGGCCCTTGCCGAATTCGTTCTCGATCAGCTCCACCTCGCCCTCGAAGGTCACCAGCACGTCGCCGATGCCGCGCTGCGTGAAGGTGGTGGTGGCGCCGCGGCCGCCGCCGTCCAGCACCGGCACGTTGGCGAAGATCTTGCTCACCCGCTCGCGCGCCTGGGCCTCGCTGCCGCCGGTGGCGATCACGCTGCCCCAGGCCGCCAGATAGCCGTAGCGGCCGTTGCCGGTGACCTTGGGGTTGGGGATGATGACCTGCACGCCGGGGCGGGCCAGGTCGGCCCAGTCCTTGATGCCCTTGGGGTTGCCCTTGCGCACCAGGAACAGCATGGTGGAGCTGTAGGGGGCTGCGCCATTGGGGAAGCGCTTGGCCCAGTCGGCCGGGGTGTAGCCCTTGTCGGCCAGTTGCTGGATGTCGGTGGCCTGGTTCATGGTCACCACATCGGCCTCCAGGCCGCCTATGACCGCGCCGATCTGCTTGCTGGAGCCGCCATGGCTCTGGTTGATCGTGACGGTCTGGCCGGTCTTGGCCTTCCAGGCGGCGACGAAGGCCGGGTTGATCTGCTTGTAGAGCTCGCGCGCCACGTCGTAGGACACGTTCAAAAGCGTGTTCGGGGCTTCGGTGGCCAGGCTGGGGAGGGCGGCGGTGGATGCCAGCAGGGCCAGCAGTGCACGGCGGGACACGGAACTCGACATGGGAAGCCTTCTGGGTGTGAAGGCCGCGAGGTTGCCGGAGTCCGCTTATTCAAGGAACAACAAAAAACTTATTTCCTTATGCGCTACGTCGCGTCAGCCGCGCACGGCCAGCATCACCGCATAGGCCTTGAAGCAGGCGGTGGCCGGCTGGCCGGGCGCCAGGCCCAGCGCGTCCACCGCGTCGTTGGTGACGTTGGCGCTGACCGCCTGGCCGCCCGGCAGCGTCAGGCTGATCAGCGAGGACACCGCGCCGCGCTGCACCCGGGCGATGGTGCCGGCCAGCTGGTTGCGGGCCGACAGCCGGTAGCCGCCGAAGTCGCTCACCAGCACCACCTCGGACGACTTCACCAGCGCCAGCGCCTGCTGGCCCACGGCCACGCCCAGCTCCTCGGCCGAGGTCTGGGTCAGTGACGCGCAGATCTCGCCGCCGGCGTCCAGCGCGACGCGGACCTGTGTGGTGCTGGGGCCGGCATGGACCGCGGCCACGGTGCCGGCGAACTGGTTGCGGGCGGTGGTCTTCATGGACATCCTCTTCAGCAATTGGTTGAGCGCGGGCTGGCCGGCCAGCCAGGCTTCCTGTTCGTGCAGAAAGGCGGCATGGCGGGCCTGCAGCTCGCGCCAGGCGGCCAGCAGGGCCTGGCCGGCGTCCGTCAGCTGCGAGCCGCCGCCGCCGCGGCCCCCGGTACTGGCGGTCACCAGCGGCGCATGGGTCAGCGCGCTGGCGGCGTCCAGCACCAGCCAGGCACCCTTGTAGCTGTAGCCCGCGGCGCGTGCGGCCTTCTGCAGCGAGCCGGTCAGCGCGAGCGCGGCCAGCAGGTCGAAGAAGCGGCCGTCCAGCCGGCCGGCCAGACGCAGCTCGCCGTTCAGCAGCGGGTGGTCGGTGTCGCTGCGGCTCATGCGGGTGAGCCGCCCAGCAGGCGCCGCAGCTGTTGTTCGCGTGGCGAGGGCGCGGGTGGCTGCAGCAATTCGCGCGCCTCGGCGCGGTCCAGGTCCACCTCGCGCAGCAGCCGGCCGCCGTCCATCTGGTAGGCGCGGCGCGCCAGCGCCAGCACGTCATCCACGTCGTGCGTGATCATCAGCACCGGGATGCGCCAGCGTGCGCAGACCTCGCGCAGCTCCTCGCGCAGCTGCTGGCGCAGCGCGGTGTGCAGCGCGGCGAAGGGCTCGTCCAGCAGCAGCACGCGCGGCTGGCAGGCCAGCGCACGCGCCAGCGCGACCCGCTGCTGCTGGCCGCCGGACAGGCTGGCCGGGCGGCTGCGCGCCAGCTCGGCCAGGCCGAAGGACTGCAGCAGCTCGTCCACCCGCGCCGCGCCCTCCGGCGGCAACCGGCGCCACCAGCGGCTCAGGCCGAAGGCGATGTTGTCGCGCACGCTGAGGTGCGGGAACAGCGCGTAGTGCTGGAACAGATAGCCCACCTGGCGCTGCTCGGGCGGCAGATCGAGACGCTGCGCGGTGTCCAGCAGAGTGCGGCCGTCGATGCGCACATGGCCCTGCCGAACCGGCAGCAGGCCGGCGATGGCCTGCAGCGTCAGCGACTTGCCGGCGCCCGAGGGGCCGTAGAGCGCAACGAAGTCCGCGTCGGTCGCGAAGCGCAGGTCCAGGTCGAAGCGGCGCCGCGCGTCGCTGACCGAGAGCTGCAGCGCGATATCGATCACGGCTTGCCGAAGCCGTAGCGCGCCAGGATGGCCTGGGCCTCGGCGCCCGTCAGGAAGGCGACGAAGTCGCGCGCCAGCGCGGCCTGGCGGCTGTCGGCCACCACGGCGGCCGGGTAGGTCACCGGCGCGTGGCCGCCCACGGTCAGCAGGATGCGCAGGCGGTCCTTGGCGATCTCGGCATCGGTGCGGTAGACGAAGCCGGCGTCCACCTCGCCGCGGCTCACGTAGTCCAGCACCTGGCGCACGTTGTCGGCGAACACGATCTTGGGCTGCAGCGGCGCCCAGAGCCTGGCGTCTTCCAGCGCCGCCTGGGTGTAGCGACCCACCGGCACCGAGGCCGGCTTGCCGACCGCGATGCGTCTGATCTGGGGCTGGGCCAGGTCGGCCAGTGCGGCCGGGGCCGCCCCTTGCGCGGGGGCAATCAGCACCAGCGAATTGGCCGCGAAGTCGCGCCGTGTGTCGGTGGCGATCAGCTGCTGCGCCGCGCCGCGGTCCATGGTGGGCTGGTCCGCACTGGCGAACACGTCCACCGGGGCGCCCTGCGCGATCTGCTGCAGCAGCACGCCCGAGGCCGCGAAGTTGAAACGCAGCGTGACGCCGGGCCGGGTGGCCTCGAAGCGCGGCGCGATCTGCTTGAAGGCGTCGGTGAGGCTGGCGGCGGCGGACACGGTCAGCGTCTGGGCCGAGGCCAGCAGCGGCAGCGCGAGCGACAGGGAGGCGAGCAGGCGTTTGATCATGAGGCTTGGCGTTGCAGGTAGCGGTTGGAGAGCACGAGGATGAGCACGGACACCGCCGACACCACGGCGGCCAGCGCGAAGGCCAGGTCGTCACGGCCGGCTTGCACCGCGTCGTAGATGGCCATGGAGGCGGTCTGGGTCTGGCCGGGAATCGAGCCGGCCACCATCAGCGAGGCGCCGAACTCGCCCATCGCGCGAGCGAACGCCAGCAGCGTGCCGGCCAGGATGCCGGGCCAGGCCAGCGGCAGCGTCACGCGCACAAAGCTGCCCCAGGCGGATTGCCCCAGCGTGCGCGCCGCGGCCTCCAGCCGGCGGTCCACCTGGGCGAAGGCCGCGCTCGCGCCCTTGAGCACCAGAGGCAGCGCCACCAGCGCGGACGCGATCACCGCCCCATGCCAGTTGAAGATCACCGTGTAGTCGAAATGCTCGCGCAGCCATTGGCCCAGCGGGCTGCGCCGGCCCATGGCCACCAGCAGTGCATAGCCCAGCACCGTGGGCGGCAGCACCAGCGGCAGCATGCACAGCGCCTCCAGCAGGCCGCGGCCCGGCAGCCGGGTGCGCGCGAACACCCAGCCCAGCGCCACGCCCGCCAGCAGCGCCAGCAGCGTCGCCAGGCTGGCGATGCGCAGCGTCAGCCACAGCGGGGCGGTGTCCAGCGAGGTCCAGGCGTCAGGCATGTGGCGTAATGTAGCTCGCTACATTACGCTTGCCGGCGTTGGGGGCATGTCAGCTGTAATGCGGCATCGCCCCTGGACGGGCCGGGTTGACGGCGCGACGCGAGCATGATGGCGGGCGACTGCCCACAATGCGGCTGTCGCAGGGGAGCCTGTAAGCTGCTTGTTTTGGCAGGCGGCCACGCCGGTGTCGGCGTGCTGGTTCCGCTGTATTCGCAACACCTTTGACTGGAAGTCCACCATGGCCCGCATGACCCCCATCGAGCGCTACCGCAACATTGGTATCAGTGCGCACATCGATGCCGGCAAGACGACGACGACCGAACGCATCCTGTTCTACACGGGCGTCAACCACAAGATCGGCGAAGTGCACGACGGTGCCGCCACCATGGACTGGATGGAGCAGGAGCAGGAGCGCGGCATCACCATCACGTCGGCGGCCACCACCTGCTTCTGGAAGGGCATGGACCTGTCCTACCCCGAGCACCGCTTCAACATCATCGACACCCCGGGCCACGTGGACTTCACCATCGAGGTGGAGCGCTCCATGCGCGTGCTGGACGGCGCGGTGATGGTCTATGACTCGGTCGGCGGCGTGCAGCCGCAGTCGGAGACCGTCTGGCGTCAGGCCAACAAGTACGGCGTGCCGCGCCTGGCCTTCGTGAACAAGATGGACCGCATCGGCGCCAACTTCTTCCGCGTGCGCCAGATGATGGTGGACCGCCTGCGTGCCAACCCCGTGCCCATCGTGATCCCCATCGGCGCCGAGGCCGATTTCAAGGGCGTGGTGGACCTGCTGAAGATGAAGGCCATCCTGTGGGACGAGGCCTCGCAGGGCATGAAGTTCAGCTACGCCGACATCCCGTCCGAGCTGCAGGCCAGTGCGCAGGAGTGGCGCGAGAAGATGCTGGAGGCCGCGGCCGAGGCATCCGAGGAGCTGATGAACAAATACCTCGAGACCGGCGAGTTGTCCGAGGATGAGATCAAGGTGGGCCTGCGCCAGCGCACCATCGCCGGCGAGATCCAGCCCATGCTGTGCGGCTCGGCCTTCAAGAACAAGGGTGTGCAGCGCATGCTGGACGCGGTGATCGACTACCTGCCCAGCCCGGTGGACATTCCGCCGGTGACCGGCACCGACGAGGACGACCAGGAAGTCTCCCGCAAGGCCGACGACAACGAGAAGTTCTCGGCGCTGGCCTTCAAGCTGATGACCGACCCGTTCGTGGGCCAGCTGACCTTTGTGCGCGTGTACTCGGGCGTGCTGCAGTCCGGCTCCAGCGTCTACAACCCGATCAAGGGCAAGAAGGAGCGCATCGGCCGCATCCTGCAGATGCACGCCAACCAGCGTGAGGAAGTGAAGGAGATCCTGGCCGGCGACATCGCCGCCTGCGTGGGCCTGAAGGAGGTGACGACCGGCGAGACGCTGTGCGACCCGGACGCCATCATCACGCTGGAAAAGATGGTCTTCCCCGAGCCGGTGATCTCGCAGGCCGTGGAGCCCAAGACCAAGGCCGACCAGGAAAAGATGGGCATCGCGCTGGGCCGTCTGGCGGCCGAAGACCCGTCCTTCCGCGTGCGCACCGACGAAGAGTCCGGCCAGACCATCATCTCGGGCATGGGCGAGCTGCACCTGGAAATCATCGTCGACCGCATGAAGCGCGAGTTCGGCGTGGAAGCCAACGTCGGCAAGCCGCAGGTGGCCTACCGCGAAACCATCCGCAAGACCGCGACCGACGTCG
>NZ_CAJYPS010000006.1 GCF_913777145.1 uncultured Roseateles sp. | reverse complement strand
CCAAGGTGCTGCAGCACTGCGAGCTGCAGCTGGGCATGCCGCTGTTCGACCGCGTGCGCGGCAAGCTCTACCCCACGCCCGAGGCGCAGCGCCTGTTCGTGGAGATCGACAAGCTCAACCGCGACCTGGTGGGCATACGCCGGCTGGCGGCCAACCTCAAGAGCGGCGAGAGCGAGCAGGTGCGGCTGATCGCCACGCCCGCGCTGGCCATGGCCATCGTGCCGGCCGCGATGACGCCCTGGGTGCGCGCCTTCCCCAACGCGAGCTGCTCGCTGGCCACGCATCACACGCGGGAAATCGTGTCGGCGCTGCTGCTGGGCGAGGCCGACCTGGCGCTGTCGCTGCAGGACCCGCGCCACCCCGGCATCAAGGCCGAGGCCATCGCCAGCGGCGCCATGGTCGCGCTGTGCCCGCTGGGCAGCCCCGAGGCCCAGGGCGAGGGGCCGCTGGGCCTGGCCGACATACGCACCGAGATCGTGGGCCTGCAGAGCGACGACCCGCTGGCCGGCCTGCTGCATCACGCGGGCGAGGCGCTGGGGCCGGAGTCGGCCGAGCGCCTGTCCAGCCGCATCACGGTGCAGACCTACCAGCTCGCGCGCGCGCTGGTGGAGGCCGGCGTGGGCATGACGCTGGTGGACCCCTTCACCGCCGCCAGCGCCGACCCGAACAAGGTGCGCATCCGCGCGCTGGACCCCAGCGTCAACGTCAACCTCTTCCTGCTCAGCGCCGCCAGTGCGCCGCTGGGCCAGGCCTCGCGCCGGCTGGTCAAGTTCATCACCGCGGCCGCGCAGGACCACCTCAAGCGCCTGCCATGATCCGCATCGAAGACATCGCCGCGCACCCCGACTTCCGCCGCCTGGACTCGCTGGGCCAGGGCATCGCGACCGAGCTGCGCTATGCGACCGCCGACAACTTCGTCGGCCATCCGGTCTACGAGGGCTTCGACTGCGCCTGGCTGCGCCGCGAGGCGGCCGACGCGCTGGAGCAGGCCGCCGCCTGGCTGGCCGCGCGCCGGCCCGGCTACCGGCTGCTGGTGCTGGACGCGCTGCGGCCGCAGCGGGTGCAGCAGCGCCTGTGGGATGAGTTGCAGGGCACACCGCTGACGATGTACCTGGCCCCACCCGAGCGCGGCTCCATCCACAGCTTCGGCATGGCGGTGGACCTGACCCTGCTGGCGCCCGACGGTCGCGAGGTGGACATGGGCAGCGGCTTCGACGAGATGACGCTGGCCTCCCACCCCGATCACGAGGCCGAGCACCTGGCGCTGGGCACGCTGAGCGCCCAGCACCTGGTGGAGCGCGGCTGGCTGCGCGCTGCGATGCGTGAGGCGGGCTTCCACGGCATCAGCACCGAGTGGTGGCATTTCGACTTTGGCGACCGCGTGGCGGTGCGCCGCGATCTGCCGCGCGTGCTGTGACCCGCGCGTCAGCCCACGAACTCGAAGCGCGGCCGCAGCCGGCCGTCCACGGCCACCTGCTCCACGAACATCGCATAGGGGCGCACCCACCAGCCGCTGTCGTTGTAGAGCGGGCGGTAGACCACCTGGGGCTCCAGCGTCTCGCTGTGGCGCGCGACCGCGACCACCTCGTAGTCCAGGCCCTTGTAGTGGCGGTAGCGGCCCGGCGCGAGCACGGGCAAGGGGGTCAGGTCTTCGGTGCTCATCGCGCCATTGGACCCCAACCCACCGCTCATCCCTGATTCCATCTCCAAGTCCTGCGGAGCCCCTTGATGAACACCTCCCGTCGCCAACTCCTCCAGTTCAGCAGCGCCGCCGCCGCACTGCTGGGCGCCAGCGGCCCGCTGCAGGCCGCCGCCGAGGGCCCGCTGCGCGCGCGCCGCCTGCGGCCGGGCGACACGCTGGGCCTGGTCAGCCCGGCCAACGCCACCTTCGAGCGCGAGCCGCTGAAGATCGCGGTGGAAGCGCTGCAGGCGCTGGGCTTCAAGGTCAAGCTGGGCGCCCATGTGGCGGCGCGGCGCGGCCCCTTTGCAGGCACCGACGAGCAGCGTGCGGCCGATGTGAACGCGATGTTCGCGGACGACGAGGTGGCCGGCATCATTGCGATGACCGGCGGCTCGGGCTGCAACCGCATCGTCGACAAGCTGGACTACGCGCTGATACGCCGCAAGCCGAAGTTCTTCGGCGGCTTCAGCGACCTGACCAGCCTGGTGAATGCCATCCACCGCCAGACCGGCCTGGTGAGCTTTCACTGCCCGGTGGCCAGCTCGGAATGGAACGACTACTCGCTGCAGAGCTTCCGGGCCGTGGTGATGAACGCCGAGGCCGCGGTGCTGCGCAACCCGGTGGGCAAGGCCGGCGACGACGTGGTCGTGCGCGAGGAGCGCATCACCACGATACGTCCGGGGCGCGCGCAGGGCCCGCTGGTGGGCGGCAACCTGACCGTGCTGGCCTCGCTGGCCGGCACGGCCTACTTCCCGGACTGCCGCGGCGCGATCCTGTTCCTGGAAGACATCAACGAGTACATCTACCGCATCGACCGCTGCCTCTCCACGCTGCGCCTGAGCGGCGCCCTCAGCCAGGCGGCGGGCATCGTGCTGGGCCGCTTCACCAAGTGCGAACCCGGCGACGGCTATGGCAGCCTGACGCTGGACGAGGTCTTCGACGACTACTTCCTGGGCCTGGGCGTGCCGGTCTATCGCGGCGCGGCCATAGGCCACATCAAGCGCAAGATGACCGTGCCGGTGGGCGCGCCGGCCGAGATCGACGCCGACGCCGGCACGCTGCGCCTGCTGCAGCCCGCGGTGCTGTGAGCTCTGCCGCTCAGGGCTTCTGGCAGGCCGAGCCGGGCAGGCCGTAGGGCTTGAGCAGCTCGGCCGTGCGGCCGCTGCGGCACAGCTCGTACAGCGCCTTCGCAAAGCTCTGCGCGACGGCCGGCTCCAGCCCCTGGCGCGACAGGCCGAAGGAGTAGCTGAAGCTCTTCACCACGCCCACCGGCTGCAGGTTGTGGATGCCGTCCTCACGCATCAGGTGCTGGGCCACGGCTTCGTTGACCAGGCCCAGCCCATCCTCGCCATAGCGGCCCACCGAGAGCTTGCGCAGCACCGTGCGGTTGTCGGGCTCGATCTCGCTGCGCGCGGCCACGCCGTCTATCAGCTGCTCCAGCGTCAGCGCTGTGGCCGAGGGGCCGTAGGCCCCCAGCGTGCGGCCGGCCAGACCCTGGGTGTCGCCGCTGTAGCGGTAGCTGCTGCCCAGGCGGGCCCACAGCACGTAGCGGGCCTCGATGATGGGCGGCGACACATGGAAGTACTGACGCCGCTCCGGCGAATCGGCCACCGTGAAGAGGCCCTCGACCTCGCCGCGCTGCGCCATGCCCAGCGCCCGCCGCCAGGGCAGCACCTCGACCAGGCAGGTCCAGCCCAGCCGGGCGCAGGCGGCCTGCAGCACGTCGGCCATGGGGCCGGCCGCGCGGCCATCGGGCGCCGCATAGGTGTAGGGCGGGAAGACCTCGGTGACGAAACGCATCACCGGCTGGGCCGCCACGCACGGCGCGAGGCCCCAGCCGCCCCCCAGCGCCCACGCGAGGGCGCACACGATCCGCAAGCTCCTGGCCATGCTGACTCCCTGCTGCCGGACTTTTGCGGCCAGCATAGGGCGGCGGCGCGCCAGGCGCCAGTGGCCAGGCTGGGGGTGCAAATCCCCCCGGGCCTCAGTGCTGGCGCGCCACCCAGTCGGCCAGCGCGTCCAGCACCACCCGGCCCTTGGCACCGGCCTGGGGGTCGTTGACCATGGCGGCAAACACCCACAGGCGGCCGCGGGCGTCCGGGATGTAGCCGGCCAGGCCCACCGCATCGCGCAGCGTGCCGGTCTTGAGCCGCGCCAGCCCGGCCGCGGGGCTGGCCTTGAGGCGGCGCGTCATCGTGCCGTCTAGGCCCGCGATGGGCAGCGCCTGCTGCAGCTCGGGCGCCTGGCGACCGGCCTGGGCCACGCGCAGCAGGCCGGCCATCAGCGCCGGACTGATGCGCTCGCTGCGCGACAGGCCGGAGCCGTTGTCCAGCACCAGGCTGCGGTCGTCCAGCCCGTGGGCCTGCAGCCACTGGCGCACCACGCGGTCGGCCGCGGCCTGCGTGGGCTCGCCAGGCCCAGCGGCCTGCGCGCCCAGCTGCAGGTAGATCAGCCGGGTCAGCGCGTTGTCGCTGCTCTTGAGCACCGGACGCAGCAGCTCGGCCAGCGGCCGGCCCTGGTGGCTGGCCAGCAGCACCGCGCCGGCCGGGGTCGGGCCTTGCGCATCGCCCGGCCCCAGGCTGCCGCCCAGCTCGGTCCAGAAGCGGCGCAGCATCTGCACCGTGAGCCACTGCCGGTCCACCAGCTGCAGCGCGGCGCGGCGCTGGCAGTCGCGCGGGAACTCGCCCTGCAGCGTCAGCCGCCAGCCCTCGCCCTCGGGCTGCAGCTGCGCGGGTTTCCAGCCCTCGTCCCAGTCCTTGCAGCGGGCTGCGCCCACGCGCATCGCGCTGGCGTCCAACCGCAGGCCGGGCAGCGCCGGCAGGCTGCGCGCGCTGACACGCTCGCCATCGGCACTGAGCTCGTAGTCCAGCAGGCTGCCATTGAGATGCAGCGCGTCCGGGATCACGTTGTAGGGGAACTCGGGCGCCTCGTCGAAGGGCGGCTGGCCCAAGTCGGGGCGCTCGGGCGTGAACAGCGTGCGGTCCACGCGCAGGCCGCCGCGGATCTCGCGCACGCCGCTCTCGCGCAGCTGGCGCAGCAGCCACCACAGCGCGGGCCAGTCCAGGTCGGGGTCGGCACCGCCGCGCAGGATGAGCTCGCCCGCGACGACGCCGTCCCGCGGCGCCGCGCTGGCCAGCAGCTCGGTGCGGCCGCGGTGATTGATGCCCAGCACGTCCAGCGACACCACGGCCGTGACCAGCTTCATCGCCGAGCCCGGCGCCATCGCATCGTCGGCACGCAGCGCAAGACCCGGCACCGAACCGTCCAGCGGCCGGGCCACCACGCCCAGGCTGGCGGCGGGCAGGCCGCTGTCGCGCAAGGCTGCCCGCACCGCCTCGGGCAGCTCGTCCGGCCGGCTCACCGGCGCCTGCCAGCTGGCGCAGCCCGCGAGCGCCAGCGCCAGCAGCAGCGAGGCGGCGCGCATCAGCACACGCCCAGGCGGTGGGCCACCAGGCGGGCCAGCGCCACGTCCTCCAGGCCTATGCCCACGCTCTTGTAGACCACCACATCCTCGTCACGGCGCTCGGGCGGCGCCAGCAGCAGTTCGCCCAGCTCGGCCACCCGCATCGGCGCGATCACACCGGGCGCGGCCAGCGCGAACTCGCCGGACTCCTGCTCGGCCGCGGGCCGCCATTCCACCGCCAGCAGCGCCGCGCGCGCCAGCAGCGTGTCGTCCAGCTCGCGCGCGGTGGCCTTGCTGGAGCCCACTGCGGCGACGAAGCTGCCGGGCCGGACCAACGCGCCGTCGAACAGCGGCGTGGACGCCCGCGTGGCGGTGACGATGAGATCGGCCTCGGCCGCCGCGGTGGCCGCGTCCACCGCGCGGGCCGGCAGGCCCAGCAGGGCCTGCAGCTCGGCGGCCAGCTCGGTCGCACCGCTGCGCGCGCACACCAGCACCTCGCGCAGCGGCCGCACCAGCGACAGCGCCTGCGCATGCGCGCGCGCCTGGACGCCGGCCCCGAACACGGCCAGGCGGCGGGCGTCCGGGCGGGCCAGCAGATCGGCCGCGACCGCGGTGGCCGCGGCGGTACGGAGGCGGGTGAACTCGTTGGCCTGCAGCGTGGCGATCGCATGGCCGGTGTCGGCCGAGAACAGCGTGACCACGAAGTCGTAACGACCGTCGCGCGCCGAATACACCTTGGTGCCCAGCACCGCAGGCAAGCCCTGACCCGCGGCGAGAATCGCGCCCATCGCGCTGACCGACAGGGCGGTACCGCCCTGCGTGGCGGAGGCCCGGTGGCGAGCCAGCACCTGGGCCTCGCCGCGGCCATGCTGGGCGAAGGCTTCGCGCAAGGCCGCCGTGGCGGTGGGCAGGTCCAGCACGGTGGCCACTTCGGCCTCGGTGATCAATCGCATGAGGGTCCTCGCTTGGGTGTCGGGGCACTTTAGTGCGAGGCCCATGGCATCGCCCTGTCCGGCTTGTGGCGCTTGCATTCCCGCAGGTTATGCGGCGCGCACAAGCATTCATTGAACGGTACGCAACATCCGGGGGCTCACCCCCTGGCGTAGCACGTCCGGTCAGCCCCAACATCGAAAGAAATCGCATAACCCTCTGCAGGAGTCGTTGAGATGAAGTTGAATCGTCTGGTTGCACAGTTGGCCGTGCTCGGCCTGGGAGCCCATCTCGGACTCGCCGCCGCGCAGAGTGACGAAAACAAGCTGGAACGGGTGGAAGTGACCGGCTCCAGCATCAAGCGCCTGGTGGACGAGGGCGCGCTGCCGCTCGAGACCATCTCGGCCGACCAGATCCGCCAGCGCGGCTACAACAACGCCGAAGACGTGCTGCGCGCGCTGTCCGCCAATGCAGCCAACGCGAACAACGCGGTGTCCAGCAACAGCGTGTTCGGCCAGGAAGCCGACCGCCTGGCCGGTGGTGGCTCCTACGCCAACCTGCGCGGCCTGGGCCCCACCGGCACGCTGGTGCTGCTGAACGGCCGCCGCCTGTCCAACCAGGGCACGTCGGGCGGATCGGTGGACCTGAACGCCATCCCGCTGGACGCGATCGAGCGCATCGAGGTGCTGAAGGACGGCGCCTCCGCCATCTACGGCACGGACGCCATCGGCGGCGTCATCAACTTCATCCTGAAGCGCGATTTCCAGGGCGCGGTTGCGTCCGCCAACTACATCACCCCCATGCAGGGCCGGGGCGGCGAGCGCCGCAAGGTCAACCTGACGCTGGGCTGGGGCGACCTGGCGACCCAGGGCTTCAACCTGATGGGCAGCATCACCTACAGCAGCAACGCCATCCTGCGTGGCGTGGACCGCGACTTCACAACCGGCTACCAGCCCGCGCTGGGCCTGGCGCCCGACACCTCCAGCTCGCCCTTCTTCGCCAACATCCTGGGCGCCAACGGCACCGCGCTGCCGACCACCGGCTCCAGCATCAATGGCAGCGCCACCAAGTACACCGTGCTGAACGCGCTGGCGCTGACCGGCCAGTGCGGCGCCGTGCCCTTCGGCGTGTCGCAGACCGCCAACCCGACGCTGCTGTCCGGCCTGGGTTACAACGCCGCCAACAGCACCTACCGCTGCGGCACCGACTACGGCCGCCAGTACATGCTGGCCACGCCCAGCCAGACCACCAGCGGCGTGGCGCGCGCCACCTTCAATGTGGGCAAGGAGGCGACCGGCTTCGTCGAATTCGTCGGCTCGCGCTACTACTCCAAGGGCGAGTTCACGCCCTACCAGTTCTCCACCACGGCCGCACCGACCAGCGTGTCCAACACGCCGGGCGCCGCCAACTACAACGCCCAGCTGTTCCAGTACCTGCAGGCCGCCGGCGTGAACCCGGCCGGCAATGGCACGGCGCTGGCCAACTACCCGGTCAACGGCGCGTTCTACAAGAACATGCAGGCGCTGTACGGCGCCAATCAGTTCGACCCGACCAAGCCCATCGCCTACCGTCTGCGCATGTGGGACTGGGGCTACCGCACGCTGGGCAACGAGTCCACCAACGACCGCCTGACCGTGGGTCTGGAAGGCTCGCTGGGCGCCTATGACTACAAGATGTCGCTGGCCCACGGCGAGGCCTCGGGCTACCAGGAGATGCTGGACGGCTATGCCGACACCAACAAGCTGGTCGCGCTGCTGGCCTCGGGCCTGTACAACCCCTTCCTGATGCCGGGCCAGAGCCAGACGCCCGAAGCCATGGCCGCGGTGGAAGCCACCAAGGTGCGCGGCCGCCTGGCGACCGGCAGCACCAAGGTCGACCAGTTCCTGGCCAGCATCACCGGCCCGCTGATGAAGCTGCCGGCCGGCGACCTGTCCTTCGCGGTGGGCACCGATCTGCGCCGCGAGTCCTACGGCTTCTCCGGCACCCAGAGCTACAACTGCGTGTCCACGTTCTCGGCCGCCAACCTGCTGGCCAGCAACTCGGTGATGGGCTGCCCGGGCAACTCCTCGGCGCCCGACATGTCGCGCAAGGTCGGCGCGGTCTACGGCGAACTGCTGATCCCGGTGCTCAAGAGCCTGGAGCTGTCCGCCGCGCTGCGCTATGACCGCTACCAGCAGATCGGCAGCACCACCAACCCCAAGGTGGGCTTCAAGTTCACGCCGACCAAGGACCTGCTGTTCCGCGGCTCCTACAACACCGGCTTCCGCGCACCGACCGCGCAGCAGATCAACCTGGGCCGCGTGCAGCTCGCCACCACCGGCACCATCGTCGACCCGCTGAAGTGCCCCAACCCGGTGGGCAACAACGACCCGTCCTGCCAGCTGAGCTCCGTGCCCTACATGGCCGGCGGCAACCCCAACCTGAAGCCGGAAAAGTCGCGCCAGGGTTCGCTGGGTGTCGCGTTCTCGCCCACGCAGGACATGACGGCCTCCATCGACTACTGGCAGATCACGATGAAGGACCGCATCCACAACCTGACGGTCAACGACGAGCTGAAGTACTACTCGGTGTTCGCCGACAACTTCGAGCGTGATGCCAACGGCAACATCACGCTGATCCAGGCCGGCTGGATCAACGCCGGCGGCAGCACCACCAAGGGTGTGGACATCACCGGCAACTGGCGCACCAAGCTGTTCGGCAACCGTCTGGACACCACGCTGTCGGCCACCAAGATGATCAGCGACAAGGAGCAGCTGATCAGCGGCACGCCCATGGTGCAGTACGTGGGCAACTGGACCAACACCACGCTGTACCTGCCCTGGAAGGTCGCGCTGAGCACCACGATGCGCACGACCAACGTGGCGCTGACGCTGTCGGCCAACTACTCGTCGGGCTACAACGACGAGGACCACACGACCTACACCACCATCCCGGAGTTCCAGACCCGCAAGATCGGCAGCTACACGACCTTCAACCTGGTGGGCAACTACACCGGCTTCAAGGACCTGACGCTGACCCTGGGCCTGATCAACATGTTCGACCGCAAGCCGCCCTTCACCTGGCACAACGTGGACAACGTGGTGGGCACCGGCTGGGATCCGCGCGTGGCCGACCCGCGTGGCATGACCGCCACCTTCTCCGCGAGCTACAAGTTCTTCTGAAGCTCACCCCGCGGCGCTGCGGCGCCGCCCAGCAAAAAGGGCCCGCGAGGGCCCTTTTCCTTTGGGGCGCGGCTCAGATCAGCGTCAGCGTGCCCGCGGCCGGGTCCATCTCGGTCATCAGGCCCAGCGGCAGCGGCCGGTTGGGCTGGCCGTGGCCGCTGGGCCAGCCGGCCAGCACCGGGCAGCCCAGGCGCGCGAGCTGGTCGGCCAGCACCGCGTCGGGCGATTCGGCGTCGGTGAAGCTGCCCAGCACCAGGCCCGCCACCGCCCCCAGCACGCCGGCCTGGCGCAGCTGGGTCAGCAGGCGGTCGATGCGGTAGGGCTCCTCGCTGACGTCCTCGATGAACAGCAGCGCGCCGCGGCAGTCCGGCAGCCAGCGCGTGCCCACCAGCGCGGCGAACACCGCGAGGTTGCCGCCTATCAGCCGGCCGCGCACCGCGCCACCACGGCTCAGCGGGTGAGGCAGCGCCAGGCCCAGCCGGTCGCCACGCCGCCAGCCACGCGCCAGGCCCTTGAACAAGGCGTCGGTGTCCGCGTCCGCGCCGGGCAGACCCCAGTCGCTGGCCGGCATGGGCGCGTGCAGCGACGGCAGGCCCTCGCGGTCCAGCACCGCATGCAGCGCGGTCAGGTCGCTGTAGCCGATCAGCAGCTTGGGATGGCGGCGTAGCAGCGCGGTGTCGAGCTCGTCCAGCAGCCGCGTGCAGCCGTAGCCGCCGCGCAGCGCGAGCACCGCGTCCACCTCGGGATCGGTGAAGGCGGCGTGCAGGTCGGCCAGGCGCTGCGCGTCCGACGCGGCCAGAAAGCCCAGCGCCGGCGGGCCGTAGCAGCTGGGCAGAAGGCGCGGCCGGTAGCCGCGCTCGCTCAGCCAGGCCTCGACCGGCGCCAGCCGCCCCGGCCTGGGCGGGCCGGCCGGGGCCAGCACCGCGAGGGTGGCGCCGGGGCGCAGCGGCGGAATCAGGATGTCGGGGTCAGGGCTTGCGTCAACCATGCATGCACCGCCGCCCCCAGGGCCGGCAGCCTCCAGGTGGTGGCCACGTCCGCATAGGGCGCATAGCGGCTGCCCAGGTTGGTCGTGACCGCGATCAGGTAGTGCAGGCCGGCCTCGCCATTCACGATGCCGGCATCGCTGCTGTAGTTCTCGGTGTTGCCGGTCTTGTGCGCAAAGCGCGCCGGGATGCCGGGCACCCAGCCGATCAGGCTGCGCAGCGAGCTGCTGGACAGGATCTCGTTGAGCGTCTGCGCGTCCAGCGCGCGGCGTATCACCGCACGGCTGGCGTCGGACAGCAGCGGCGCCGCTTCGGCCGGCAACCAGGGCGCGGGCGGCGCGTCGGCATCCAGCCGCCACATCAGGCGCAGCGCGTCCCAGGCGGTCATCTGGATCTGGCCCACGCCCGAGCCCGAACCATTGCCCCAGCCACCATCGGGCTGGGTGTTGGCCAGGCGCAGGCCCGGCAGGCCCTCGGCCTCGAACAGCGTGTGCAGTTCGTTGTGAACCTCGCGGCCACCCTCGCGACGGATGGCGCCGCGCGCATGCAGGTGGGCCACCAGCGCCGACGTGGCCTCGTTGCTGCTGACCGTGATCATGTCGAACAGCCAGTCGGCCAGCGGGCGGGTCTGGTTGGCGTAGTCCCAGGGCAGCGTCCAGTCGCTGCGGCCGGCGTCCACCAGCCGGCCTACGCCCACGGCCACCATCATCTTCAGCAGCGAGGCCGGGTAAGGCGCGACGAAACGCGGCCCCTGGCCGAACCAGGCGGGGAAGGCGATGCGGCCCCAGTCCGCGCCGGGCAGCCAGGCGTAGGAGTTGCCCACCGCGTCGCGCACATCGGCGCAGAACGCGATGTTGGCCACGCGCCCGGCCGGGCCGTCGAAGCGCGCGACCAGGCCCTCGGGGTGTTCGCGCGAGAACAGCACGTTGGCGCACACCGGCGCGCCGCCCGGCACGAAGCAGGCCACGGCCAGGTCGATGCTGGGGTGGGCGCCCACCGGCCCGCCGGCACGGCGGCGGTCGGCGGTCTGCTCGAAATGCTGGGCCAGCACCGCCTGACGCAGTGCCTGGGCCAGGGCCTCGGCCTTCATGCGGCGGCCAGGCTCAGGCCGTCCAGCGGCAGCGGGCTGGTCTGGCCGGACAGCTGTTCCGCCACGATGTTGGCGGTTGCGAACGAGAAGGTGAAGCCCAGGGCGCCATGGCCCACATTGAGCCACAGACCGGGCACGCCGCTCTCGCCCACGATGGGCGCGCCGCTGGGCGTGGCCGGACGCAGGCCGGCCCAGGGTGTCGCGCGGTCGTAGTCCGCCGCGGTCGGGAAGGTGGCACGCACCGAGCGCTGCAGCGAGGCCAGGCGCAGCGGGTCCAGCCGCGTGTCGTCACCCACCAGGTCCACCATCGCGGCCACGCGCAGCTCGTGGCCTATGCGGGCGTAGAGGATCTTGCGCTCGAAGTCGGTCACGCTGACTTCGGGCGGGCGATGGCCGGCGCTGATGGGCGCGGTCAGGCTGTAGCCCTTGAGCGGATAGAGCGGCAGGTGCACGCCGATGCCGGAGGCCAGCGCACGGCTCTGCAGGCCGGCGGCCAGCACCACGGCGTCGGCCGCCAGCTCGCCCTCGGTCAGCTGCACGCCACGCACCGCGCCGCCGGCATCGCGCACAAAGCCGCGCACCGTGGCGGCCAGGCGGCCGCGGAAACCGCCGTGCTGCTGCAGGCGCTCGTACAGCGCGGCGCAGAAGGCGTGGCAGTCGGCCACCGCCTCGCCCTCGGTGAAGATGCCGCCGGCCAGCGCGGTCTCGCCGTCGCCCAGCGCCGGCTCCAGCGCCACGCATTCGGCAAAGGACAGCGCGCGCTCCGGCCCGCCCGCCTGCACGCGCGCGGCGACGCGGGCGAATTCCTCGGGCTTGCGGTAGACCACCAGCTTGCCCGGCGCGCGCAGCGCGATGCGCTCGGCGCTGAGGCCGGCCGCGGCCTGCAGCTGCGCGAACGAGGTCTGGCTGTAGGCACCCAGTGCGAGCAGACGCTCGGTCATGCGGCGGTTCACCGGGCCGCGACAGGCGCGCAGGAAGTCCAGCAGCCAGTGCCACTGCGCGAGGCGCCAGCCGGGCGTGGCCAGCGGCTTGAAGCGCAGCGGGCCGTCCGGGTCCAGCAGCCAGCGCAGCGCCTTCAGCGGCACGCCGGCGTCCGCCAACGGCGACACGTAGCGGTAGCTCAGCTGACCGCCATTGGCATGGCTGGCCCCCGCCGCCACCGCGGCATCACGCTCCACCAGCGTGACGCGATGACCCCGCTCCAGCAGCGCCCAGGCGGTGGTCAAGCCCACCACGCCGCCGCCTATCACCACGCAATGCTTCATCCTGCCCGTATCCCTGTATGTTGCCGGCAGCGTAGTGAGCGCCGCCAGGACCGGCCAATGCAAACGGCAGTTGACCCCATCACCCGGCGTTATGACTGCCGGCCGACGCGAGTCACAGGCCCGGCGTGGGCTGGGCGCGACGCTGGAAGAAGGCGTCGATCTGGTCGCGGTAGACCCGCAGGGAGTCGGGCGGCAGCTGCGGCATCACCGACTGGCGCAGCATGGCCGCGCCCTCGGGCGTGCCCAGCGCGCGGTCGATCAGGCGTATCGCCGCCAAGCCCCAGGGCGTGTGCGAACAGGCGACCCCGCCCACCACCATGTCACCCGCGCCGCGTATCGGCAGCATCGCGAGCTGGGTGATCTCGGGGCGGCGGCGCGCCTGCAGGTCCACCATGAAGGGGAACTCGATCGCGTAGTCCGCATGGCCACGCAACAGCATGGGCAGCACATTGCTGCCGAAATCACCGGTCGCGACCTCGGCGCCGGGCGGCCGGCGCGCCAGCAGCGCATCGATCTGCGGGCCGTAGCTGCGGCCCTGCACACGCACGCCACGCAGCCGCGGGTCGGCCAGCAGGCGCGCCAGGTCCACCTGGCCGGCCGCGTCGCGGGGCAGGCGCGCGCGCACGTCGGCCCGCGCGATCAGCTGCAGCGGCGGCAGCAGCCGCGTGTCGGTGAAATAGGCCTGGCGCTCGCGCTCGGGCAGACGCACCGCACCGGTATGGCAGACCGGCTCGCCCGCCTCGATCAGCATCCAGCTGCGCTTGGCGTTGGCCGTCACCCGCACATGCTCGACCTGGGGCAGGCGCGCAGCCAGCCAGTCGATCATGCGGTCCGAGGGCCGCACGACCTGGCTGCCGTCCGCGTTCGCCACCGCGTCGGCCGACAGCCAGGTGATGCGCTGCACCACCACCGGCTCCTCGGCGCTGGCCGCGCCGCCCAGCGCGGCCAGCAGCCCGGCGAGCACCCAGGCTCGCATCGGGCTCAAGCGCCCAGCACCGCCGCCAGCGCAGCGGCCGTGGCCTCGACATTGCGGCTGTTCAGGCCGGCCACGCACATGCGGCCGGAGCGCAGGATGTAGACCCCGAACTCGGTCTTGAGCCGCTCGGCCTGCTCGGGCGACAGGCCGGTGTAGCTGAACATGCCGCGCTGGTTCAGGAAGTAGTCGAAGTTGCGCCCCGGCAGCTTGGCCACCAGCACCGCATGCAGCTGGCGGCGCATCGCGAGGATGCGCTCGCGCATCTCGGCCACCTCGCCCTCCCACTGCGCGCGCAGCGCCGGGTCGGTCAGCACCTTGGCCACCACCTGGGCGCCGTGGGCCGGCGGGTTGGAGTAGTTGCGGCGAATCGTGGCCTTGAGCTGGCCCAGCACCAGCGCCGCCTGCGCCGCATCCGGGCAGACCACGCTGAGCGCGCCGCAGCGCTCGCCGTACAGGCTCATGTTCTTGGAGAAGCTGTTGGCGATCAGGAAGGGCAGGCCCTCGTCGGCGAACAGGCGTGGCGCGAAAGCGTCGGCCTCCAGGCCGTCGCCATAGCCCTGGTAGGCCAGGTCCAGGAAGGGCAGCAGGCGGCGCTCGCGCAGCACCGGCACCAGCGCGCGCCACTGCTCGGGCGACAGGTCCACGCCGGTGGGGTTGTGGCAGCAGGCGTGCATCAGCACGATGGAGCGCTCGGGCAGCGTCTGCAGATGCGCGAGCAGCGCATCGAAGCGCACGCCGCCGGTGGCCGGGTCGTAGTAGGGGTAGCTGGCGGTGCGGTGGCCCGAGCCCTCGAACACCGCGCGGTGGTTGTCCCAGGTCGGGTCGGACAGGTAGACCGTGCTGCCCGGGAAATAGGCCTTGAGGAAGTCCGCGCCGATCTTGAGGCCGCCGCTGGAGCCCACGCCCTGGATGGTGGCGATGCGGCCGGACGTGATCGCCTCATGGCCGGCGCCGAACAGCAGCGCCTGCACCGCACTGCGGAAATTGGCCGCGCCCTCCATCGGCAGGTAGGGCCGCGCGCCGGCGGCCTCCACCACGGCCAGCTCGGCCGCGCGCACCGAGGCCAGCATGGGAATGCGGCCGGCGTCGTCGAAGTAGATGCCGATGGAGAGGTTGATCTTGCCCGGACGCGGGTCTTGCTGGAAAGCCTCGTTGAGACTCAGGATGGGGTCGCCGGCGTAGGCATCGACATGCTCGAACATCTGGTGGGCTCCGTTGGGGAGCCCCGATTATCCGAGCCAGTGCACCCAGCGCCCGTGCGGGTGGCTCCAGGCCAGCGCCTGCTCCTGAATGCGGCCGCCCTCCGGCCAGCGCAGCGTCCACAGCGTGGCCGACGACGCCACCTCGCCGGCCGGCAGCGCGGGCAGCGGCGGCGGGGTCAGGATTTGCGCGCTGAGCGCGGGCAGCTCGGCGGCTATCCACACCAGGCCATGGCGCAGCGCCAGCTCGTCCACGGTGGCGCGCAGCCGCGCCAGCTCGGCCTGCGTCAGGTAGTACAGCACCCAGCTGCTCAGCAGCACCGGCTGCACGCCGGCCGGCAGGTGGGCCAGCCAGTCGGCAATGGCGGCAATGCAGTCGTCCGCCTGGCGCAGCTGGTGGGGCAGGCCCTGCAGGCGCTGCGCGGCCCGGCGCAGGCGCTCGGCACGGCGACTGTCGTGCGGCCACAGGCAGGCCAGCAGCCAGCGCAGGCGGGCCGGGTCCTGCAGATCCACCGGCGCCGGGTCCACGCCGTGGCGCAGCGCCAGCTGCCAGTCGGCCTCGGGCAGCGCGGCGGCGCCCAGCCAGCGCGTGTCCACGCGCGCCGCGGCCTCGTCGCCCACCGCGCCGCGCTCCTGCACAAGGCCGTCGTCCTGCTGGTAGACCAGGCGCAGCCGGTCCACGCCCAGGTTGAGGCCGGCGCTGCAGCCGAAGTCCAGCAGCGCCAGGCGGCGCGCGCCGCTGACCCGGGCCGCCGCGCCCAGCGCCGGCCACAGCGCGGCGCCACGGGCGACCTCGTTGGTCTGGGTGGCGCCCTCGCGCAGATGGCGGCTGAGCGCCGGCCATTCCTGGGCCACCGCGCGCTGCAGCGTGCCCGCCAATGCGTCGTCCGGCGTGCGCGTGCCGCCAGCACTGGGGTAGTAGGCCGCCAGCTCGGGCACGGCGCCGGCCAGCACGCGCTCGTGCAGCGCCGCCAGCAGCAGGTTGGCCTTGCGCTGGGGCGGCGGCGCCTGGGCCAGCAGATCCAGCAGGCTCGCGTCCTGCGCGGCCAGCTCGCACAGCGCTCCGTAGAGCGGCTCCTGCGCGCATTCGTCGCGGCCGAAGCGCCGCAGCAGCTCGGCAAGGTCCGGGAGGTCGGGTTCAGTCATGCCGTCAGCATAGGAAGGCCACCGCCGGCCTTGTGTCGGCCAGCCGACAATCCGGCCATGGACCCCGCGCTGCAACGCGTGCTGGACGCGCACTTCCCCGGCCTGCATCTGCCCGCCGAACTGGCCGCGCTGCTGCCGCGCCGCCGCCTGGCCGACGGCCGCAGCGTGTTCGTGCAGGGCCAGCGGCCCAGCGCCTTCTATGCGGTGGCGGCCGGCGAGGTCGAGACCCGCTTCACCGGCGCGGACGGCACGGTGTCGGTCATCGAGCATGTGGGGCCGCCGCGCCTGTTCGGCCTGGCGGCGTTCGCGGCACGCCAGCCGGCCGGCTACGAGGCGATCGCGCGCGGCCGCTGCGAGCTGCTGGTGTTTGGCCGCGAGGCCTACGAGCGCCTGATGGACGAGGTGCCGGGTTTTGCGCGCGCGCTGCTGGCCGAGTTCGCCGGCCGCTACGACGGCACGCTGCGCCTGCTGCAGGCGGCCCGCCACCAGGACGCGCCGGAGCGCTTTGCGCTGGCCCTGGCCCAACTGGCCCGCGAGCGCGGCCGCCCCGGTGCCGACGGCTGGCTGGAGGTCCCCGCCACCCAGCAGGAGCTGGCGCGGCTGGCCCATCTGTCGCGCCAGACGGTCAACCAGCTGCTGCAGGCCGAGCGCGCGGCCGGCCGGCTGCGCCTGGGGCGCGGGCGCTGGTGGTGCTTAAAGTGAGGCCATGGACGAATTCAGCCGACTGTGCGTGGACCTGCTGCAACAGGCCGAGCTGGGCCCGGTGCGCACCCGCGCGATGTTCGGTGCCCAGGGCGTCTATGTGGACGGCCTGTTCCTGGCCATCGTGAACCGCGGCGAGCTGTTCCTGAAGGTGGACGAGCACAGCCGCGCGCGCTTCGAGGCCGCCGGCTGCACGCCCTTCACCTACCAGACCCGCGACGGCCGCGAGATGAGCATGGGCTACTACCGCGTGCCGGAAGAGGCGCTGGAATCGCCGCCGCTGATGCGGCCCTGGGCCCGGCTGGCGTTCGAGGCGGCGCTGCGCGCGGCCAATGCCAGGCCGGCCCGGCAGCGCTCAGCCAAGCCGCCGGCCCAGAAGACCGCGCCGCGGCGCTGAGCTCACCGGCGGCAGCAGCAGCTCGAACTCGGCCTGCGGCCAGCCCTCCAGCACCGCGGTCTGGCCCGCCGGCAGCGCCAGCGTCTGGCCGGCCTCCAGCCACTGGTCCTGCGCCGGCTGTTCGGCCGTGCCGGACAGCGTCAGCCACAGCCGGCCGCGCGCCACCGCCAGGCGGCGCGGCGCCGCCAGCGGCGCCAGCGTCAGCGCCCGGCCCGCACCCACGCTCCATACCGTTTGAGCATCACTCATCACACACCTCCAGACTGCATGCGCCGGATTCTGCTGAGGCGGCGCGAAGCGGTCCAATGAGTACGGCGCGCGGATTGATACCATCCGCGCATGAATCAGCCGCTGCGCCAACGCCCGCTGTCGATAGGCCCGCTGCGCGCCTTCGAGGCGGTGGCGCGGCACCTGAGCTTTCGCGCCGCGGCCGAAGAACTGAGCCTCACGCAGTCCGCGGTGAGCCGCCAGATCCAGGCGCTGGAGGAGGAGATAGGCTGCACGCTGTTCCTGCGCGGCACGCGGCGGGTGGAACTGTCCAACGAGGGCGCGGTGCTGCTGCCCACCGCGGTGGCGGTGCTGGCGCGGCTGGACCAGACCGTGCGCCAGATCCGCCGGGCGCGCGGCCGGCGCGTGGTCAACGTGACCACCTTCGCATCGTTCGCGTCGCTGTGGCTGATCCCGCGGCTGTGCGACTTCCAGAAGCTGCACCCCGACATCGACATCCGTGTGTCTGCCCAGGACGGCCTGGCCGATCTGGACGACGGCGAGCATGACCTGGCCCTGCGCTATGTGACCTCGGCCGAAGGGCTGACCGGCGAGCTGATGTTCGAGGAGACCGTGTCGCCGGTGGTGAGCCCCTGGTATGCCGAATCCAGCGGCAATGGCCGCCTGCCGCCGCTGCGCCGCCCGGCCGACCTCGCCGCCCATGCGCTGACCGAGGAAGACGATGCACGCCCCAGCGCGGAGTTCCTGTCCTGGCGCCACTGGCTGACCCGCCAGCGCGAGCCCGACCTGCAGCCGCTGCGCTGGATGTATTTCAACTTCACCTACCAGCAGATCCAGGCGGCGCTGGCCGGCCAGGGCGTGGCGCTGGCGCGGCTGCCACTGGTGCACGAGCACCTGCAGCGCGCCGAGCTGGTGGAGCCCTTCGGCGCGGCCGGCCGCCTGACCAGCCCCTATGCCTACTGGCTGCTGCCCTCCCCCGGCGCGACCAGCCGACCCGAGGTGCAGGCCTTTGCGGACTGGGTGCGCGAGCAGGCGGCGCTGACGCGCCAGCAGCTGGCGGCGGTCTGAACGCTTGCGCCGGGCTCAGTGCGGGACAGCGGCGGCCGGCTCATCCACCACCCGCGCCAGCGCGTCGGCCAGCGCCTGCTGCGAGCGCAGCACATGGCTCACGCCCGCATCGCCCAGCCACTGCATCTCCTCGTCCGTGTGGGCCAGCACCGCGCAGCGCAGACCCGGGTTGAGCTGACGCGCCAGCGCCAGCAGCGCGGGCACGCCGCGCACGTCGGCCAGCGCGACGATCAGCCAGGCGGCCTGCGCGATATGGGCCTGCACCAGCGTCATCGCCTCGGCAGCATCGCCCAGCACCGCGGCCTGGCCGCTGGCGCGCAGCCGCTCCACCACCTCGCGGTCGCGGTCTATGACCACCACCGGCCGCCCGCCCAGGCGCTCGCGCAGCGCCGCACCCAGCGTGCCGTGACCCACCAGCACGATCTGGCCCGCCAGCGAACTGTGGGGCGTATCGGCCGGCAACTCGGCCAGCGGGTCGTCGCGCGCCTCCAGGCGGCGCGCCCAGGCCGAGCGCGCCAGCACCCAGCGCCGCAGCGGCTCGATCAGCGAGAACAGCAGCGGATTGACCGCGATGGACACGATGGCGCCAGCCACCACCAGACTGGCCGCCTCGGGCGGCACCAGTTGCAGGCTCTGGCCCAGGCCCAGCAGGATGAAGCTGAACTCGCCGATCTGCGCCAGGCTCACCGCTACCGTCAGCGCGGTGGACAGCGGGTAGCGCAGCAGCAGCACCAGCGCGCCCGCGGCCAGCGTCTTGCCGATCAGGATGACCGCCACCGTGGCCAGCACGGCCAGCGGCTGGCGGATCAGCACCTGCGGGTCGAACAGCATGCCCACGGCCACGAAGAACAGCACCGCGAAGGCATCGCGCAGCGGCAGGCTCTCGTGGGCCGCGCGCTCGCTGAAGGCCGATTCGCGCAACACCAGGCCGGCAAAGAAGGCGCCTAAAGCGACGCTGACGCCGAACAGCGCGGCCGCCCCCACCGCCAGGCCCACGGCCGCCGCCACGGTGGCCAGCGTGAACAGCTCGCGCGAGCCGGTGCGATTGACCTGCCACAGCAGCCAGGGCAGCAGGCGGCGGCCGGCCAGCAGCATCACCGCGACAAAGGCCGCCACCGCGACCAGCGTGGTCACGATGGTCAGCAGCAGGCTGCCGTCACGCCCCTCGCCGCCCAGCACCGGCAGCAGCACCAGGGCCAGCACCATGGCCAGGTCTTCCACCACCAGCCAGCCCACCGCGATGCGGCCATTGCCGGTGTGCAGCAGCTCGCGCGACTCCAGCGCCCGCAGCAGCACCACGGTGCTGGCCACCGACAGCGCCAGCCCGAACACCAGCGAGGCGGCCAGCGACCAGCCCCACAGCGTCGCAAGACCTGCCCCCAAGGCCGTGGCCACGCCCATCTGCACCAGCGCGCCCGGCAGCGCAATGCCCTTGACCGCCACCAGGTCGTGCACCGAGAAGTGCAGGCCCACGCCGAACATCAGCAGCATCACGCCGACCTCGGACAGCTGCTGGGCCAGGTGCACATCGCCGACGAAGCCCGGTGTGTAGGGGCCGATCAGCACGCCCGCCACCAGATAGCCCACCAGCGCCGGCAACCTCATCCACTGCGCCACCAGGCCCAGGATCAGGGCCAGGCCGAAGGCGGCGGCCAGCGTGGAGATCAGCGTCATGTCGGCATGCATCGTGAGGGCGGTCCTTTCAGTCGGGGGCGATCAGCTCGCGCTCGGTGAGGATGAGGGTCAGGGCTTGATCGTGGGGCTGGGGCGCGAAGTGCGTCTGCGCGCCGCTCCAGGCCAGGCCGACCGTGGTGACGCCGGGGTGCTGCGCCAGCCAGCGGTCAAAGTAGCCGCCACCATAGCCCAGGCGCAGGCCCTCGCGCGTGAAACCCACGCAGGGCACCAGCACCACATCCGGCACCGCCACCGCGCCGGCGGCGCTGGGAATGCCGCATTCGTCCTGCAGCGTGGGCGGCATGCCGTCCCAGCGCCGGTACTGCATGGACACCGGCTCGCGGCGCGCGAACGGCAGCGCGCGCGCAAAGGGCAGCGGGCCTGGGTTAAATTCTCCCGACACAGGCCAGTAAACCCCCAGCAGTTCCGGTTCCAGCTGAGCCAGCAGGTCGCGCAGCGGCCCGGACAGCGCCTGCTGCGCCGCCTCGAAGGCGGGCGTGGCGGCGAAGGCGCGGCGCGCCGCGAGCAGTTCGCGGCGCAATGCGGGGCGGTCGGGGCTGGCGGGGGACGACATATGGCGGCAGTGAGTGGAATGACAGGGGTATTGGAGCGTATCGGCCGGCAGGCGCTGCTGGCCGTGAGCCTGGGCCTGGCGCTGGGCCAGCCGGCGCGGGCGCAGGACGCCGCCCCCCAGCCCGAACTGGTGCAGCAGGCGCGCGACGCCTGGGTCAAGCGCGATCGCAAGAAGCTGGCCGCGCTGGTGGACGCCGGCCGCGCACAGGCCTACGGCCTGCAGCCCTGGGTGGAGTATTTCGACCTGAACGCGCGCCTGACCACCGCCAGCCAGCCCGAGCTGGACGCCTTCTATGCGCGCTGGCCCGGCAGCTATGTGGAAGACCGGCTGCGCAACGACTGGCTGCTGGAGCTGGGCCACCGCCGCGACTGGGCCAATTTCCGCCGCGACCACGCCAGCTTCCAGATGCGCGACGACCGCGAGCTGGTCTGCTACGGCCTGCTGGCCGACCAGGCCGCGGGCAGCAAGATCAGCGCCGACGCCGCCCGCGCCGCCTGGCTGGCGCAGAAGGATGCCGACGAGGGCTGCGCGCTGCTGGCCAGCACCTTGTATGACGCCAAGGTCTTCAAGGCCGACACGATCTGGACCAAGGCCCGCCTGGCCACCGAGCAGGGCCGGCCCAAGGCCGCGCGCCAGGCGGTGGCGCTGCTGGACCCGGCGCTGGACAAGCGCCTGGCCGAGTTGCAGGACAACGCCGGCCGCTACCTCACGCGCCGCGCGCGCAGCAGCCCGCATGCCGAGGCCGAGCTGACCGCGCTGGCGCTGGCCCGCGTGGCCGCCAACGACCCCGACCAGGCGGCCGACCTGCTGGCCGACAAGTGGTCGCGCCTGCCCACCGAAGCCCAGGCCTGGCTGCTGGGCCAGGTCGCCAAGCAGAAGGCCTTCAAGCTGCAGGCCGATGCGCCCGAGGCCTTCGAGCGCGCCTTCAAGCGCGCCGGCGATGCGCCGGTGTTCAGCGACGACACGCTGGCCTGGGCCGCGCGCGCCGCGCTGCGTGCACAGGACTGGCCGGCCGCCCAGCGCGCCATCGCCCGACTGAGCCCGGCCGAACAGCGCGAGCCGGGCTGGACCTTCTGGCGCGCCCGCGCGCTGCAGGCCCAGGGCCAGGCCGCGGCCCAGCCGCTGCTGGCCGAGCTGGCCACGCAGCCGCTGAGCTTCTACGGCCGCCTGGCCGCCGAGGCGCTGAACCAGCCCACGCCGCTGCCGCCCGCGCCCGCGCCGCTGAGCCCCGCCGAACGCGGCGCGGCCAAGGCCAACGCCGGCCTGCAGCGCGCGCTGCAGCTGATCGCACTGGGCCTGCGCAGCGAGGGCGTGCGCGAGTGGAACTTCTCGCTTCGCGAGATCTCACAGCGAGGCGACCGCGCGCTGCTCGCGGCCGCGCAGGAGGCCTGCGACCGCGAGGTCTGGGACCGCTGCATCAACACCAGCGAGCGCACCCGCACCGAGGTGGACATCGCGCAGCGCTACCCCACGCCGCACCGCAACGAGCTGCTGAGCCAGGCCCGCGAGGTGGGGCTGGATGCGGCCTATGTCTACGCGCTGATCCGCCAGGAATCGCGCTTCGTGCTGGACGCGCGCTCGCATGTGGGTGCCTCGGGCCTGATGCAGGTGATGCCGGCCACGGCCAAGTGGACCGCCAAGAAGGTGGGCATGGACTACAGCCCCTCGCTGCTGCACGACCGCGACTTCAATCTGCGCATAGGCACGAATTACCTCAAGCTGGTGCTGGACCGCTTCGACGGCGCCCAGGCGCTGGCCGCCGCGGCCTACAACGCCGGCCCCACGCGCCCGGCCCGCTGGCGCGACGGCCCGGTGCTGGACGCCGCCATCTGGGCGGAGAACATCCCCTTCAACGAAACCCGCGACTACGTGCGCAAGGTGCTGGTGGGCGGCGCGGTCTACGCCCAGGTGCTGGGCCTGCCGGCGACCAGGCTGCGCGAACGCCTGGGCGCCACCATAGGCCCGGCCACGCCGCGCGGCGACGACACGCCGCCCCCGGCGGCCGGGAACGCGCTGCCATGAAATCCATCCTCATCCTGGGCGGCAGCGGCTTCGTCGGCCGCGCGCTGTGCGAGCAGCTCACGCGGCAGGACCCCGGCCTGCGCCTCACCGTGCCCACGCGCCGCCTGCCGCATGCGCAGGGCGTGCAGAGCCTGCCCGGCGTTACCGTGCGCCAGGCCGATGTGTTCCGCGACCTGCCGGCGCTGCTGCCCGGCCACGACGCGGTGGTCAACCTGATCGCCATCCTGCAGGGCAGCGAGGCCGCGTTCCAGCAGGTCCATGTGGAACTGCCGCGCCGCCTGGCCGCGGCCATGGGCGAGGCCGGCGTGCGCCGCCTGGTGCATGTGAGCGCGCTGGGCGTCGGCGCCCAGGCCCCCAGCCGCTACCTGCGCAGCAAGGCCGCGGGCGAGGCGGTGCTGCAGCAGGCGGCCCAGGCCGGCACGCTGGACCTCACGCTGCTGCGCCCCTCGCTGGTGGTGGGCGCGGGCGACCGCAGCGTCAACCTGTTCGCGCAGCTGCAGCGCCTGTTCCCGCTGATGCCGCTGGCCGGCGCGGGCGCGCTGATGCAGCCGGTCTGGGTGCAAGACCTGGCCCGGGCCCTGGTGCAGGTGCTGCTGCGGCCCGAAACGGTGGGCCGGACCTACGACATCGCCGGCCCGCGCGTGCTGACGTTGTGCGAGCTGGTGAAGCTGGCCGGCCAGGTGGCGGGCTGCGCGCGGCCGGTGCTGCCGCTGCCTGGCTCACTAGCCACGCTGCAGGCGCTGGCCATGGAATGCCTGCCGGGCGAGCCGCTGCTGTCACGCGACAACCTGGCCTCGCTGAGCGTGCCCAATGTGGCCAGCGGCCAGCAGCCGGGCCTGGCCGAGCTGGGCATCACGCCGGCCGCGCTGGAGGCGGTGCTGCCGCTCTACCTGGCGCCCGGCAGCGGCCCGGCGCGGCTGGATGCCTGGCGCGCCCGCCACTGACGGGCGCGCGGCGCGCCGCGCATCAATCCCTTGCCGATTGCTCAAGCCACGAGGGCGCGTGTCTGCGTAAGCTGCAGGCTGCCCTCACTCTCCTGCCCGCGGCGGTCGCCATGAAGCTCTACATCGGCAACAAGAACTACTCGTCCTGGTCCATGCGCAGCGGCGTGCTGCTGGCCGCCTTCGGCATTCCGTTCGAGGAGGTGCTGCTGCCCTTCGACTTTCGCCCCGGCTCGGCCTGGGAGCGCCAGATCGCCGCGGTGAGCCCCACGCGGCGCGTGCCGGTGCTGGTGGAGGGCGACGGCTTCACCGTGTGGGAGACGCTGGCGATTGCCGAGTACATCGCCGACCGCCATCCCGAGCACGCGATCTGGCCGCGCGACGCCAGGGCGCGCGCCCGCGCGCGCAGCCTGTGCGCCGAGATGCACGCGGGCTTCGGCCGGCTGCGCACGGTCTGCCCCATGAACTGCGAGGCCTTCTTCCCCGACATCGGCGAGCGCCTGTGGGCCGAGGATGCCGCGCTGCGCGCCGACGTCGCGCGGCTGGACGCGGCCTGGAGCGAGGCGCTGGCGGCCAGCGGCGGGCCCTATCTGTTCGGCGCCTTCGGCGCGGTGGACGCCTTCTTCGCGCCGGTGGCGGTGCGGCTGAGCCGCTTCAGCCTGCCGCTGTCGGAGCGCGCGGCAGCCTATCGCGATGCGCTGCTGGCGCATGCGGCGGTGGAGGACTGGATTGCAGACGGGCTGCGGGAGCAGCAGTTTGTGCCGGAGGATGAGCCGTATCGGACGGGGCGTTGAGTCGGCGCGGGGCCGCCGTGATTGGTGGCCAGGACTTACGGCAGATCGTTGGACTTATGGCGCGCCTCTTGGTGGCCTGCTCTTGCGGCGAGCCTTTGCAACTCGCGACACCGTGCCGGGGCGGACTCCCGCGGCGGTGCGGCGAGTCCAAAGGCAAGTCGCAAAAGCAACCCAAAACCGCGCAGCGAGTCCCCCGCACCCCAAGCCAAAATCCACCCCATGTCCCTCTCCTTCCAAACCTACCTCGTCGGCGGCGCCGTGCGCGACCGCCTGCTGGGTCTGACGGTGCAGGACCGCGACTGGGTGGTTGTCGGTGCGTCGCCGCAGCAGCTGCTGGACGCGGGCTACCAGCCGGTGGGCAATGACTTTCCGGTCTTTCTGCACCCCCGCACCCACGAGGAAGTTGCACTCGCCCGCACCGAGCGCAAGACCGCGGCCGGCTACCACGGCTTTGCGTTCCACGCGGCACCCGATGTCACGCTGGAGCAAGACCTGGCACGCCGCGACCTCACCATCAATGCGATGGCCGAGGCGGGCGACGGCACGGTCATCGACCCCTATGGTGGCCGGCGCGACCTGGCCGACCGGGTGCTGCGCCATGTGTCGCCCGCATTCGCGGAAGACCCGGTACGCATACTGCGGCTGGCACGCTTCGCCGCGCGCTTTGCGGACTTCACGGTGGCGCCCGAGACCGTGGACCTGATGCGCCAGATGGTGGCGGCCGGCGAGGTGGATGCGCTGGTGGCCGAGCGCGTGTGGCAGGAACTGTCGCGCGGACTGATGGAGCGCCAGCCCTCGCGCATGTTCCAGGTCTTGCGCGAGGCCGGCGCGCTGCGCGTGCTGCTGCCCGAGGTGGACGCGCTGTTCGGCGTGCCGCAGCCCGAGCAGCACCACCCGGAGATCGACACCGGCATCCACCTGATGATGGTGCTGGACCAGTGCGCCGCCAGCGGTGCGCCGCTGACCGTGCGCTACGCCTGCCTGTGCCACGACCTGGGCAAGGGAGAGACACGGCCCGAGGAATGGCCGCGCCACATCGCGCACGAGGTGCGCAGCGAGAAGCTGGCCCGCCAGGTCAGCGCGCGCTGGAAGGTGCCCACCGACTGCCGCGAACTGGCCGAGCTGGTCGCGCGCGAGCACACCCATGTGCACCAGAGCGGCGGCTTCGGCCCCGAGGCGCGACTGCGCCTGCTGGACCGCTGCGATGCGTGGCGCCGGCCCGAGCGCTTCGCGGAACTGCTGTGGGCCTGCGAGTGCGATGCGCGCGGGCGCCTGGGGCTGGAGACGCGCGACTACCCGCAGCGCGCGGCGCTGCTGGCCGACCTGGCCGCAGCCCAGGCGGTGGATCTGGCGGCGGTCAGCGCGGCCGCGCTGGCCAGCGGCGCACGCGGGCCCGAGATCGGCCGCGCGGTGGCCCGCGCCCGGCTGGGGGCTTTGTCTTCTGGCACGGGCGCGCGCAAAACCTGACGGCTACAGTCCGCAGCTTTTGCCGGCAGGGGCCGGGAAAACGCAGCACGAGGGGCCAGCATGACGGCGGCATGGAATGGAGTGACGCGCGCCAAGGCGTTGTCGATCGCACTGAACTTGGGTCTGGGCATGAGCCTGGTGGGCTGCAGCCCCAGCAACACAGCGGCCCCAACCGCGCCGCCGCCGCCCGAGGTGGGCGTGGTCACCGTGGCCACCACCGCCACTGCACTGAATACCGAACTGCCCGGTCGGCTGGAGGCTTTCCGCACCGCCCAGGTGCGCGCACGGGTCGCCGGCATTCTTCAGAAACGTTTGTTCACCGAAGGCTCGGACGTGAAGGCCGGCCAGCCGCTGTTCGACATCGACCCCGCGCCCTACCGCGCCGCGCTGGCCAGCGCCCAGGCCCAACTGGCCCGGGCTGAAGCCAATCTGGTGCAGGCGCAGGCGCTGGCCGAGCGCTATGCGCCGCTGGCCAAGACCCAGGCGGTCAGCCAGCAGGAAGCCACCAACGCGCAGGCCGGCTTCCAGCAGGCCAAGGCCGATGTGGCGGCCGGCAAGGCCGCGGTGCAGACCGCGCAGATCAACCTGGGCTATGCGTCCGTGAGCTCGCCCATCGCCGGCCGCATCGGCCGTGCGCTGGTGACCGAGGGCGCACTGGTGGGCCAGGGCGAGGCCACGCCGCTGGCGCTGGTGCAGCAGGTGGACAAGCTTTACGTGAACTTCACGCAGCCGGTGGCCGACGTGATGCGGCTGCGTCAGGCGCTGGCCCAGGGCCAGCTGCAGCGCGCGCCGGGCAAGGAGGCCGCGCAGGTGCAGGTGCTGCTGGACGACGGCAGCGTGTTCCCGCAGACCGGCCGTCTGCTGTTCTCCGACCTCAGCGTGGACCCGAGCTCCGGCCAGGTCACGCTGCGGGCCGAACTGCCCAACCCGCAGGGCACGCTGCTGCCGGGTCTGTATGTGCGCGTGCGCCTGCCGGTGGCCCAGGCCTCGGACGCGGTGCTGCTGCCGCAGCAGGCTGTGGCGCACACCGCGCAGGGCGACAGCGTGCTGGTGGTGGCGGAGGACGGCAGCGTCAGCGCCCGCCCGGTCAAGCTGGGCCCGGCGCCGCAGCCGGACCGCTCCCTGGTGCTGTCCGGGCTGAAGCCGGGTGAGCGCGTCATCGTCGACGGCCTGCAGCGCGCCCGCGCCGGCGCCAAGGTGCGCGCCGTGCCCTGGGCCCCGGCCGCCGCCTCGGCCCCGGCCTCTGCCGCCTCGGCGCGCTGACACGGGGTCCGCTCATGGCGCAGTTCTTCATCGACCGTCCCATCTTCGCGTGGGTGATCGCGCTGTTCATCGCGGTCATAGGCGGCGTTGCGGTCACGCAGCTGCCGATCTCGCAATACCCGCCGGTGGCCCCGCCGTCCATCGTGCTGTCCGTCACCTACCCCGGCGCCTCGGCCCAGACGCTGGAGGACTCGGTCATCAGCGTCATCGAGCGCGAGATGAACGGCTCTCCCGGCCTGATCTACATGGAGGCCGTGACCCAGTCCGACGGCACCGGCTCCATCACGCTGAGCTACGACCCGTCCACCAACCCCGACCTGGCGCAGGTGGATGTGCAGAACCGGCTGGCCCGCGCCACGCCGCGCCTGCCTCAGGCGGTGATCCAGCAGGGCGTGCGGGTGGACAAGGCCAACCCCAACTTCCTGCTGTTCATCATCATGAGCAGCAGCAACCCGGCCTTCGACCCGATCGCGCTGGGCGACTACGCATCGCGCAACGTGCTGCCCGAGATCCAGCGCGTGCCGGGCGTGGGCCAGGGCCTGCTGTTCGGCACCGAGCGCGCGATGCGCATCTGGCTGGACCCGGCCAAGCTGGTGGGCTTCAAGCTCGCACCGGCCGACGTGAACGCGGCCATCCAGGCGCAGAACGCCCAGGTCAGCTCGGGCTCCATCGGTGACCTGCCCAATGTGCCCGGCCAGCAGGTCGCGGCCACCGTGGTGGTGCGCGGCCAGCTCAGCAGCGTGGAGCAGTTCGGCAACATCGTGCTGCGCGCGAATGCCGACGGCTCCTCGGTCAAGCTCAAGGACGTGGCCCGCATCGAGCTGGGCGCCGACAGCTACACCGGCCGCTCCACCCGCCTCAACGGCAAGCCCTCCATGGGCATTGGCGTGCAGCTCGCGCCGTCGGCCAACGCGCTGCAGACCGCCAAGCTGGTGAAGGCCAAGCTCAAGGAGCTGGAGCCTTACTTCCCGGCCGGCGTGAAGGCCAACATCCCCTACGACAGCTCGCTGTTCATCGACATCTCCATCTCCCAGGTGGTGGAGACGCTGATCGAGGCGGTGGTGCTGGTGTTCATCGTGATGTTCGTGTTCCTGCAGAACATCCGCTACACGCTGATCCCGACGCTGGTGGTGCCGGTGGCGCTGCTGGGCAGCTTCGCAACGCTGCTGGCGCTGGGCTTCTCCATCAACGTGCTGACCATGTTCGGCATGGTGCTGGTCATCGGCATCGTGGTGGACGACGCCATCGTCGTGGTGGAGAACGTCGAGCGCGTGATGAGCGAGGAGGGGCTGCCGCCGCTCAAGGCCACGCGCAAGGCCATGGGCCAGATCTCCAGCGCCATCATCGGCGTGACCGTGGTGCTGATCTCGGTGTTCGTGCCGCTGGCCTTCTTCAGCGGCTCCATCGGCAACATCTACCGCCAGTTCTCGGCGGTGATGGTCAGCTCCATCGCGTTCTCGGCCTTCCTGGCGCTGTCGCTGACGCCGGCGCTGTGCGGCACGCTGCTCAAGCCGGTGGAAGCCGGCCACCACCTCGAGAAGCGCGGCTTCTTCGGCGCCTTCAACCGCGGCTTCACCCGCCTGGCCAAGGGCTACGAGGGCCGCGTGGCGGCGCTGCTGCGCCACACGCCGCGTGCGCTGGTGGTCTATGTCGCGGTGATCGCCGCGGCGGTGCTGGTGTTCCAGAAGCTGCCCACGGCCTTCGTGCCCAACGAGGACCAGGGCAACATCCTGGTCAACGTGCAGCTGCCGCCGGGTGCGACCCAGCAGCGCACGCTGGCCGTGATGCAGCAGGCGGAGGACTATCTGCTCAAGCAGCCCGAGGTCGAGAGCATGGTCAGCGTGCTGGGCTTCAGCTTCTCGGGCACCGGCCAGAACGCCGGCCTGGCCTTCGTGACGCTCAAGCCCTGGGAGGAGCGCCACGGCGCCGAGCATTCCGCGCAGGGCCTGGTGCAGCGCAGCTTCGGCGCGCTGGGCAAGATACGCGACGCGCAGATCTTCCCGACCAGCCCGCCGCCCATCCGCGACCTGGGCCGCGCCAACGGCTTCGCGTTCCGCCTGCAGGACCGCAGCGGCCACACCCGCGCCGAGCTGCTGGCCGCACGCAACCAGCTGCTGGCGGCCGCGGCCAAGAGCCCGCTGCTGACCGCGGTGCGCCCCGACGGCCTGGAAGACGCGGCCCAGCTGCAGCTGGACATCGACCGCGACCGCGCGCAGGCGCTGGGCGTGTCCATAGGCGCGATCAATGCGGTGCTGGGGACCTCGCTGGGCTCCACCTATGTGAACGACTTCCCCAACGCCGGCCGCCTGCAGCGCGTCATCGTGCAGGGCGACGCGCCCGCGCGCATGCAGCCCGAAGACCTGCTCAAGCTCAATGTGCTGAACAACGCCGGCCAGCCGGTGCCGGTGGCCTCGTTCGCGAGCAGCCGCTGGATCTTCGGCCCGGTGCAGACCGTGCGCTACAACGGCTACCCGACCATGCGCATCGCCGGCGAGCCGGCCAAGGGCGTGTCCACGGGCGCGGCCATCGCCGAGATCGAGCGGCTGGCCGCCGAGCTGCCGGCGGGCTTCGGCTACGAGTGGACCGGCCAGTCGCGCGAGGAAAAGCTCTCCGGCTCCACCGCCTTCATCCTGTTCGGCTTCTCGCTGCTGGCCGTGTTCCTGTGCCTGGCCGCGCTGTACGAGAGCTGGAGCATCCCGCTGGCGGTGCTGCTGGTCGTGCCGCTGGGCGTGCTGGGCGTGGTGCTGGGCGCGACCTTCCGCGGCCTGGAGAACGACGTCTACTTCAAGGTCGGCATGATCACCATCATCGGCCTGTCGGCCAAGAACGCGGTGCTGATCATCGAGTTCGCGAAGGACCTGCATGCGCAGGGCCGCGGCCTGGTGGAGTCGGTCATCGAGGCCGCGCACCTGCGCTTCCGCCCCATCCTGATGACGTCCATGGCCTTCATCCTCGGCGTGCTGCCGCTGGTGCTGGCCAGCGGCGCCGGCTCCGCCAGCCAGAAGGCGATCGGCACCGGCGTGATGGGCGGCATGATCTCGGCCACGCTGCTGGCCGTGTTCCTGGTGCCCGTGTTCTTCGTGGTGGTGCGCAAATTCTTCCCGGGCAGCGAGCGCCAGCGGCGCCGCGACGCCCACGAGGTCGAGGAGGACCAGGCATGACCCGGCCCCATTCCCTGCTGCTGCCGCTGCTGAGCGCCGCCCTGCTGGCGGCCTGCGCCGGCCCCGAGCCCAAGCGCCCCAGCGCTCCTGAAGCCGCCGCGTCGGCCGTGCCCGCGGCCTTCCCGCAGGCCGGCGGTGCCGGCACGGCCGCCACCGCCCTGCCCTGGGCCCAGGCCTACCGCGGCGAGCGGCTGCAAAAGCTCATCCCGCTGGCACTGGCCAACAACCGCGACCTGCGCGTGGCCGCGCTCAACATCGAGAGCGCCCGCGCCACCGCCGCGGCACGCGACGCCGACCTCTGGCCCACGGTCAACGTGGGCGTCACCGGCTCGCGCACACCCACCGCCAGCGGCGGCATCAACAGCCTCTACACGGCCGGCCTGCAGGTCAGCGCCTACGAGCTGGACCTGTTCGGACGCCTGCGCGGCCTGGACGCCGCGGCCGCCGCCCAGCTGCTGGCCGCGCAGTCCAACCAGCAGGCGGTGCGCATCGCGCTGGTGGCCAGCGTGGCCAATGCCGAGATCGCGCTGCAGGCCGATGCGGCGCTGCTCAAGCTCACGCAGGACACGGTGGCCACGCGCGAGCAGTCGCTCGCGCTGACCCGCCAGCGCTTCGATGGCGGCGTCGCCAGCGAGGTGGACCTGCGTACCGCCGAGTCCTCGCTGCAGGCCGCCCGCGCGGCGCTGGCCCAGGTGCAGCGCCAGCAGGCGCTGGACGAGAACGCGCTGGCGCTGCTGATCGGCGGCCCGCTGCCCACCGACCTGCCCGCGCCCAGCGGCGCGCTGGCCGACTTCGAGCCGCTGGCCGAGCTGCCCGCCGGCCTGCCCAGCGAGGTGCTGACCGCGCGCCCAGACATCCGCCAGGCCGAGCGCCTGCTGGCCGCGGCCTCGGCCAATATCGATGCCGCCCGCGCGGCCTTCTTCCCGCGCATCACGCTCACCGGCCAGATCGGCACGGCCAGCGGCCAGCTGTCCGACCTGTTCAAGCACTCGGCGTGGAGCTTTGCGCCCCAGCTGGTGCAGCCGCTGTTCGACGCCGGCCGCAACCGCGCCAACCTGGAGCAGGCGCGCGCGCAGCGCGACATCGCGCTGGCCCAGTACGAGAAGGCGGTGCAGACCGGCTTCCGCGAGGTGGCCGATGGCCTGGCCGGCCGCGCCACGCTGGCCGAGCAGCGCAGCGCGCTGACGGCCCAGGTCGCCGCCGAGACCCGCCGCCTGGCGCTGACCGAGCAGCGCTACAAGGGCGGCATCGCCAGCGCGCTGGACCTGCTGGACGCCCAGCGCTCGCTGTTCGCCGCCCAGCAGTCGCTGGTGCAGGTGCAGAGCCAGCGCGCGCAGAATCTGGTCAGCCTCTACCGAGCCCTGGGCGGCGGCGCCTGACGCCCCGCCTTCTTTCCCTGGAGAACCCCATGCGCCGTCACTTCCTCGCCGCCACGCTGCTCGCCACGCTGGGCCTCGCTGCCCACGCGGCCGGCCCCGCGCCCATCTACAACGAGAGCGCCGACGCCAAGGCCGAGATCCGCGCCACGCTGGACGAGGCCGCCAAGGCCAAGCTGCCGGTGCTGGTGGTGTTCGGCGCGAACTGGTGCGGCGACTGCCGCATGCTGGACGCGGCCTTCAAGGGCGGCGCCAGCGCGCCGCTGATCGCCAAGAGCTACAAGGTCGTGAAGGTGGACGTGGGCCGCTTCGACCACAACGTGGACATCGCCGAGGCCTACGGCGTGCCGCTGAAGAAGGGCATCCCGGCCGTGGCCGTGCTGTCGCCCCAGGGCAAGGTGCTGTACGCCACCACCGGTGGCGAGCTGGCCGACGCCCGCAAGATGGGCGACCAGGGCGTCTACGAGTTCTTCGAGCGCGTCAGCAAGACGCACTGAGCCGCGGCTCAGTCCCGGGGCCTCAGCGGCGGCGGCACGGCGTCGCCGGCCTGACGGCGCCGGAACAGCGCCGCCCGCGCCAGCACGAGGGTGGTCACCGGCGCGGTGATGGCCAGCACGATGATGATCAGCCACACATGCAGGCTGAGGCCCTGGCCGCGCGCGCTGAAGTGGATGATGGACGCCAGCGTCACCACCCACGCGGCCAGCGTGGACGCGAGCGCGGGCGCGTGCATGCGCAGGAAAAAGTCCGGCAGCCGCCACAGGCCCAGCGCCGCCACCAGCACCACCACGCCGCTGCCCAGCAGCAGCACGGCCACGACGATCTCGTTCAGCGGCGGCATCACTCAGGTCTCCACGTCATAGGCTGCGGGCGGCGCTCGGCGGCGAGATGGGGCAAGAGGCGTCTCACACCACCTCGCCGCGCAGCAGGAACTTGGCCAGGGCTACCGAGCCCACGAAGCCGAACAGCACCATGATGAGGGCGCCCTCGAAATACATCTCGCTGTTGTAGCGAATGGCCAGCACCAGCATCACCAGCATGCCGACCACGTAGATGAAGTCCAGCGCCAGCACGCGGTCCTGGGCGCTGGGGCCGCGCACCAGGCGCAGCAGGCCCAGGCCCATCGCGATCAGGTAGAGCCCCAGCGTGATGCTCAGGGCCAGGGACAGCAGGGGGCTCATTCGAAGATCTCCTTCAGCGGCTGCTCGTAGTCGCGCTTGAACTGCGCGATGAAGGCGGCCTCGTCCTCCAGGTCGAACACATGCAGCAGCAAGGCGCTGCGGTCCGGCGCCAGCTCGGCCCAGACCGTGCCGGGCACGACCGCGGTGATCATGGCCAGCGCGGCCAGCGCATGCGCATCGCGCAGCTCCAGCGGCACGAGCACAAACTGCCCACGCGGCGGCGTGCCCCGTGCGCGCAGCACGCTGGCCGCCACCTGCAGCGCCGAGCGCACCACGTCCACCCCCACGCGCAGGATGAGGCGCAGCAGGCGCGCCTTGTGGCGCAGCGGCCCGGGCCGCGGGCGCAGCGGCGCCAGCAGCAGCGGCAGCAGCACGGCCACCAGCAGGCCCAGCAGCCACTGGCCGGGGCTGAAGCTGCGGGTCAGCAGCAGCCAGCCGCCCAGCAGGCCCAGCGACAACCACGGCGACGGCAGCCAGCGCTTCATCGCGCGCCCTCCGCCGCGGGCCGCAGCGGCTGTGCGCCCAGCACCGCATCGATGTAGAGCCGCGGCTGGTGCAGCGACTCCGCCGCCGCGCGCGCATAGCCGAGCGCCGCCTCGCCGTGCAGCACCAGCGCCAGCGTCGCGGCCAGCAGGCCGGCGATGGGCAGGGTCTCGATGACACGCAGGCGCGGCGCGGCGCGGTCCTGCGTGGTCCAGAAATGCCGCATGCCCACGCGCATCAGCGCGATGGCCGCGCACAGACCCGACACGATCAGCAGCCCGAACAGCCCCCAGGCCGCCGGTGTGGCCTGGGCCGGCAACGCCATCAGCATGGCCAGCTTGGCCACGAAGCCCGACAACGGCGGCAGGCCGGCGGTGACCAGCGCACACAGCGTGAAGCTCAGGCCCAGGAAGGCCAGCGAGCCGGGGATGGCGCGGCCGGTCAGCACCTGCTCGTCATCGTCAAGGTTGACGCCGGGCGCCGGCTCGGCGTCCAGGAAGGCAGGCAGCGCGCGCTGGCCGTCGTCCAGCTGCGCCGGGCCCTGGTCCACCTGGCGCGCACGCTCCAGCAGCTCGACCAGCAGGAACAGCGCGCAGGCCGCCAGCGTGGAGCTGGCCAGGTAGAACAGCGCGCCGCCGCTGAGCGCGGGCGCGTCGAAGCCGGTGCAGGCGATCAGCGTGCCCGAGGACGCGATCACCGCATAGGCCGCCAGCCGCGCCAGCTGCTGCGAGGCCAGCATGCCCAGCGAGCCATAGGCCAGCGTGGCGATGCCGCCCCACACCAGCACGCTGCCGCCAAAGCCCGCCGACGCGCCGGCATCGGCCGGGAAGCACAGCGTCCACAGCCGCAGCACCGCGTACACGCCCACCTTGGTCAGGATGGCGAACACCGCGGCGGCCGGCGCACTGGCGGCCGCGTAGGCCGGCGGCAGCCAGAAGTTCAGCGGCCACAGCCCGGCCTTGGCCAGGAAGGCGATGGCCAGGATGGCCGCGCCCGCGTGCAGCAGGCCGCGGTCGCTGACCGGCACGGCCGGCAGTTTCTGCGCGATGTCGGCCATGTTGAGCGTGCCGGTCACGCCGTACAGCACGGCCACGCCGATCAGGAACAGCAGCGACGCGACCAGGTTGATCGCGATGTAGTGCAGCCCGGCCCGCACCCGCGCGCTGCCGCCGCCGTGCAGCAGCAGGCCGTAGCTGGCGGCCAGCAGCACCTCGAAGAACACGAAGAGGTTGAACAGGTCGGCGGTCAGGAAGGCGCCGTACAGGCCCATCAGCTGCAGCTGGAACAGCACATGGAAGTACACGCCCGCGTGCTGCCAGCGCGCCAGCGCGTACAGCAGCGCGGCCAGGCCCACGGCGCCGGTCAGCACCGCCAGCGCAGCCGAGAGCCGGTCCGCCACCAGCGCTATGCCCAGCGGCACCGGCCAGTTGCCGGGCAGGTAGACGCTGAAGGCCGCGGGCGCGGGGCGGCCGGCCACGTCGGCCATCACCGCCACCGCCAGCGCCAGGCCCGCGGCGGTGGACAGCACATTGGCCACCGCCTTGAGGCCGCGCCGGCCCTCGCCCAGCAGCAGCATCAGCGCGGCCGTGGCCAGCGGCAGCAGCACCAGCGCGATCAGCGGCGGCGGGCCGGCCGTCATGGCTGCTCCTCCTGGCCGTCCACATGGTCACCACCCGACAGGCCGCGCAGCGCCAGCAGCACGACCAGGAACAGCGCGGTGGTCGCGAAGCCGATGACGATGGCGGTCAGCACCAGGGACTGGGGCAGCGGGTCGGTGTAGTTCACCAGGTCGGCCGGCACGCCGGCGCGCACGATGGGCTCGCGGCCTATGGACAGGCTGCCCACGCTGAAGATGAACAGGTTGATCGCATAGGACAGCAGCGACAGGCCGATCAGCACCTGGAAGGTCCGCGGCCGCAGCACCAGCCACACGCCGGCCGCGGCCAGCACGCCGATCGCAAGGGAGATCACCGCTTCCATTCATCCTCCGGGGTCTCGGGCGCCGCCACGCCCTGGCGGCGGCGCGCGCGCAGCGACTGGTGGGCAATGGCGGTCAGCAGCAGCAGCGTGGAGCCCACCACCACCGCGAACACGCCCACGTCGAACAGCGCCGCCGACGGCAGGTGCACCTCGCCCACCAGCGGCCAGTGCACATGGGCGGTGTGCGTGGTCAGGAAGGGATAGCCCAGCAGCAGCGAGCCCAGGCCGGTCAGCAGCGCGATCAGCAGGCCCGCGGCGATCCAGCGGGTGGGCTGCAGCGCCAGCCGCGCCTCCACCCAGCGCGTGCCGCTGACCATGTACTGCGCAATGAAGGCGATGGCCACCACCAGGCCGGCCACGAAGCCGCCGCCGGGCTCGTTGTGGCCGCGCATGAAGAGGTGGAAGGCGTACAGCACCGCCACCGGCAGCAGCAGCCGCACCAGCACGGCGGGCACCTCCAGATAGGGCGGCAGGTGGGCGGCGCCATCGCCGTCGCGGTCCACCAGATCGGCACCGGCGGCCTCCACGCTGGTGCGCTGCTGCTCGGTCACGTCCACCGCCTCGCGCGCCGGCCGGAAGCGCCGCAGCAGCGCATAGACCGTCAGGCCCACCAGGCCCAGCACGGTGATCTCGCCCAGCGTGTCGAACGCGCGGAAGTCCACCAGCATCACATTGACCACATTGGTGCCGCCGCCCTCGGGCAGCGCCTTCGCGATGAACTGCGGGGAGATGGACTGTGGTGCCGAGCGGGTCAGCAGCGCATAGGACAGCGCGGACAGGCCCACGCCTATCGCCAGCGCCAGCACCAGGTCGCGCCCGCGCCGCCAGCGGCCCCGCGCGGCGGTGCGCGGGTCGTCGTCCTGCGCCACGCGCTTGGGCATCCAGCGCAGGCCCAGCAGGAACAGCACCAGCGTGACCACCTCCACCGCCAGTTGGGTCAGCGCCAGGTCGGGTGCCGAGAACCACGCGAAGCTGATGCACAGCGCCAGGCCCACGACGCCCAGCATGGTCAGCGCCGCGAGCCGGTGGAACTTGGCCTGGTAGGCCGCGCCCACCGCGCAGGCGCCGGCGATCACCCACAGCAGCACGAACTCCGGCGTGGCCGGCACGCGCGCGCGGTCGCCCCAGCTCAGCGGCACGATCAGCGCCGAGCCCAGGCCCGCCAGGCCCGCGATCAGCAGCATCACAAAGAGCTGCGGCTGCAGACGCCTGGTGCCCAGGGTCCGCACCAGCCGGCGCGCCGCGCCCGACAGCGCGGCCACCAGGTCCTCGCACAGGCGCTTGCCGTCCAGCCCGCCCAGCAGCGGCGCGGCGCGCCCACGGCGGGCCTTGAAGCGCGGCCCCCAGCGCCGGTAGGCCAGCAGGCCGCCCAGCGTGGCCAGCGCGCTCATCAGCAGCGGCGTGTTGAAGCCGTGCCAGACCGCCAGGCTGTAGTCCGGCAGCGGCCCGCCCACCACCGGCTGCGCGGCCACCGCCAGCAGCGGGCCTATGGACCAGGCCGGCAGCGTGCCCACGACCACGCAGGCCAGCACCAGCAGCTCCACCGGCACGCGCATCCAGTGCACCGGCTCGTGCGGCTGGCGCGGGCAGTCGGTGGCGGGCGGGCCGAAGAACACGTCATGCGCAAAGCGCAGCGAATACACGACCGCGAACACCCCGGCCAGCGTGGCCGCGGCCGGCAGCAGGTATTCCACCGCCGGGTGGGCGCTGACGAACACGGTCTCCGCGAAGAACATTTCCTTGGACAGGAAGCCGTTCAGCAGCGGCACGCCGGCCATGGCCGCGCAGGCCACGATGGCCAGCGTGCCGGTGATGGGCATGTGGTGGTAGAGGCCGCGCAGCCGCCGCATGTCGCGCGTGCCGGTCTCGTGGTCGATGATGCCCACCGACATGAACAGCGAGGCCTTGAAGGTCGCGTGGTTCATCATGTGGAACACCGCCGCCACCGCGGCCAGCGGGCTGTTGAGCCCCAGCAGCAGCGTGATCAGTCCCAGGTGGCTGATCGTGGAATAGGCCAGCAGCCCCTTGAGGTCGTTCTGGAACATCGCCGCATAGGCGCCCAGCAGCAGCGTGGCCAGGCCCGCGCCACCCACCACCCAGAACCAGGCATCCGTGCCCGCCAGCACCGGCCACAGCCTTGCGAGCAGGAACACGCCGGCCTTCACCATGGTGGCCGAATGCAGATAGGCCGACACCGGCGTGGGCGCGGCCATCGCATGCGGCAGCCAGAAGTGGAAGGGGAACTGCGCGCTCTTGGTCAGCGCGCCCAGCAGCACCAGGCCCAGCAGCACCGGGTACAGCGCATGGGCCTGCACCAGCGCGCCGCTGCGCAACACCACGTCCAGCTCATAACTGCCCACCACCTGACCCAGCAGCAGCACGCCGGCCAGCAGCGCCAAGCCGCCGCTGGCCGTGACCGTGAACGCCAGGCGGGCGCCGCGGCGCGCGTCCTTGCGGTGGGTCCAGTAGCCGATCAGCAGGAAGGAGAAGATGCTGGTGAGCTCCCAGAACACCACCAGCTGCAGCAGATTGCCCGACAGCACCACGCCCAGCATCGCGCCCATGAAGCCCAGCAGCAGCGAGTAAAAGCGCGCGGCCGGGTCGTCGGGCGACAGGTAGTAGCGCGCATAGACGATGACCAGCAGGCCCATGGCGCTGACCAGCATCGCGAACATCCATGCAAAGCCGTCCAGCCGCACGCTCAGGTCCAGCCCCAGGCTGGGCAGCCAGGCCCAGCGCTCTACCAGCACGCCGCCCGCACTGACCGCGGGGAACAGCAGCGCCAGCTTCACCGCCACGGCCAGCGCGATCGCAGCCGCCCACAGCGACTCCAGATTGCGTGCACTGGTGGGCAGCAGCGCGGCGACCGCGCTGCCGAGCAAGGGCAGGAAGAGAAGCAGCAGCAGGGACATTGCGCCGCAGTCTAAAGGCCAGGGGGCGCTGACACCTCCCGGACAGTATTCGGGCGGCACGCGCTGGACGCAGCCCCACCGCCCATCGCGCAAGACCTGGCACCGCCTCAGGCCCGCACGCCCCCAGGATGACCGTTTTGCTGGGCGCTCAGGCCCTGCCCGACCTCGTGCCCAACGACCTAGCCACCGGTCGGCGCATGCAGGTGCTGGCCGCCCGCCGCGCTATTCATCAAGCGCCCAGGCCTGCGGGGCGCCGCACGCCACGGCGCTGGCGGGCCGGGTGGGGGCGCTGCGGGTGTCGGTTCCATGCCAGCACAGCACCCGAAGACGCTCTGCGATCAGGCGCCTGCCGGCGCGTGCGCCGCCCAAGCGTGGAACGGCGGTGCCGGTTGATCAGGGACGCTCAGGTGTCTGTCCTGTTCCAGTTGGGACTCCTGGCTACTTGTGGCGCCAGACCTTCACCGAGGAGACGACCAGAATGCCGGCCAGCACGGGCAGCAGCACGGCGCTGGAGACAATGCCCAGCAGCTGGCCGCCGATGGCGGTGCCGAGGATTGAGCCGACCGCCATGGCCAGAACGAACCGCCCGTTGTGGCGCAGGACCTCGAAGGCCCTGTCGCGGCTGAACCTGACGAAGCCGACCGCCATCGTCGGCAAGCTGATGGCCACCGACAGGCTGCCGGCGAGCTTGATGTCCACGCCATAGAGCAGGATCAAGGTGGGAATGAGCAACTCGCCGCCGGCGACGCCCATCACCGCGGCGACGACGCCGATGACAAAGCCGGCCACCAGGCCGGCCAGGAGCTGTGCTGGCCCCTGCAGCACCGCCGCCGAGGAGCGCAGGCCGTGGGCGAAGAGAAGCACGGCGGCGATAGCCAGCAGCAGGAGGCTGATGACCTGGTAGAGGCGCCGGTTGCCCAGCCGCGTGGCCCACCCGGCACCAAGCCAGGCGCCGACCAGGCTGCCAGCCAGCAGGTTGCCCATCGTGGGCCAGTGGGCCGCCACCTCCGCCGCCGGCACCGCGCCCAGGCGGAAAACGAGCGCACTGGTCACCACGATCAGGCTCATGGCCTTGTTGAGGATGACCGCGTGCAGCGCAGCAAAGCCAAACAGGCCGATGAGCAGCGGCAGGCGAAACTCGGCGCCGCCCAAGCCGATGAGCCCACCCAGCACGCCCACCGCCGCACCGACCAGCGCCGCGGCCACAACGCGGCGCGGCGTCTCAAAAACGATGTCGGTCGTCGTCATGGCGGGCATTGTCGGAGGGCGGCCGCTCCAAGTCGGGCGCAACGGATTCCGAACTCGGTGTCGGTTTGCGTTCAACGCGGAACTGACAACCGTTTCTGATCAACCACTTGACGCTGGACGGCTCAGCAGGCTTTGAACCCGTGTCTCACTCAAGTCTGAACTATCGGATTTTCGTTTCGCTCAACTTTGAACTTTCGGCGCCGGCAAGTGGCTCAGCGTGCCGACAAAGCCAAGACACATACGAGATGTTCCCGTTGGGCCTGCAATAGCGCCGCTTTTTGAAGGTGAGTCGTACTGGTCCGATCCGGTCGGCCATGACATCGACTGACATCTCGTCCTCGACGGCGCATGCCGGGTCAGGCAGCAACCTGCTGGCCTGCACAACACACGGGCCCGGGATGCGAGCCAAGAGGCCGTCGTCAACATGCGTAGGCAAGAGAATGGCGCTGCGGTCTAGGGATTCAGTCATGAAGGCCATGCTGCACGCCCCCTGGCTCATCACACGAGCCTGCCCGAGGCTGGCAACCCGCTCAGCGGGTCAGGCGCAGATTCCGGTTTCGCTGACCTCCAGTGCCAGTGGTGACCGGACTAGGCTGTACTGAGTCATTCGCCACCGATGGGGCGAGTGTCCGCTAGTTTCATCACCGGACATGCGACCGGGAGTCGTATGCAGAGATCGCGATCAGGACCAAGAGCAGGGGGCGAACGCAATGGAAGTGGCGGACTGGCAGCGATTGACGGCGAACCTACCTACCGGCCGCTGCGGTCACGTAGTCAGGTGGCGCTCAGGAGTCGGCCAATGGCAAATGAGATGGCGTTGAAATACGCGGTCGCAGATTCATGATGGAAAACCGAGCTTTGGCACTATCAGCCGCCAAGCACGTT
>NZ_CAJYPS010000005.1 GCF_913777145.1 uncultured Roseateles sp. | reverse complement strand
CTCGACCGAGTTCTCGCTGAAGGTGATGGGCGACATCGCCGAGTACTTCGTGCACCACAACGTGCGCAACTTCTACTCGGTGAGCATCTCGGGCTATCACATCGCCGAGGCCGGGGCCAACCCGATCTCGCAGCTCGCGCTGACGCTCTCCAACGGCTTCACCTTCGTGGAGGCCTATCTGGCGCGCGGCATGCACATCGACGACTTCGCGCCCAACCTGAGCTTCTTCTTCAGCAACGGCATGGACCCGGAATACACGGTGCTGGGCCGCGTCGCGCGCCGCATCTGGGCCGTGGCGATGCGCGACCGCTATGGCGCGAACGAGCGCTCCCAGAAGCTGAAGTACCACGTGCAGACCTCGGGCCGCAGCCTGCATGCGCAGGAGATCGCGTTCAACGACATCCGCACCACACTGCAGGCGCTGATCGCGATCTACGACAACTGCAACTCGCTGCACACCAATGCCTTCGACGAGGCGATCACCACGCCGACCGAGGACAGCGTGCGCCGCGCGATGGCCATACAGCTGATCATCAACCGCGAGTGGGGCCTGGCGAAGAACGAGAACCCCAACCAGGGCGCCTTCATCATCGACGAGCTGACCGAGCTGGTGGAAGAAGCCGTGCTGCAGGAGTTCGAGCGCATCAGCGAACGCGGTGGCGTGCTGGGCGCGATGGAGACCGGCTACCAGCGCGGCCGCATCCAGGAAGAGAGCATGCACTACGAGATGCTCAAGCACACCGGCGAGCTGCCGCTGATCGGCGTGAACACCTTCCGCAACCCCAGGGGCGAGCCGGTGCCCGAGCACATCGAGCTGGCCCGCTCCACCGACGAGGAAAAGCAGAGCCAGCTCACGCGCCTAGCCGACTTCCACGCCCGCCACGCGGCCGATGCGCCGGCCATGCTGGCCCGGCTTCAGCAGGCGGTGATAGCGAACCGCAATGTGTTCGAGGTGCTGATGGACGCGGTGCGCGTGTGCTCGCTGGGCCAGATCACGAACGCGCTGTTCGAGGTGGGCGGGCAGTACCGCCGCTCGATGTGATCAGCCGGCCAGCCGGACCGCGTTGCGGCCGGCGTCCTTGCCGTCGTAGAGCGCCGCGTCCGCGCGGCTGAACAGCGCGGCCGGCGCCTCGTCGGCATCGCGGGCGCGCGCCACGCCCACGCTGATGGTCACCGCCACCGGCCCGGCCGGCGTGTCGAAGGGCCGGCTCGCGATCAGCTCGCGCAGCCGCTCCGCCAGCCGCTGCTCGCCGCCCGGCTCCACCTGGGGCCAGATCACCGCGAACTCCTCGCCGCCCAGACGCACCGCCAGGTCCATGGGGCGCAGCGTGCTGCGCAGGCGCTCGCCTATGCCGCTGAGCACGGCGTCGCCGGCCGCATGGCCGTGGCTGTCGTTGATGCGCTTGAACAGGTCCACGTCCAGCACGGCCAGCACCAGCGAGCCGGCCTCGCCGCGCTGCAGCAGGCGCCGCAGCCGCTCCTCGAAGCCGCGCCGGTTCAGCAGGCCGGTCAGCATGTCGATCTCAGCCAGGCGGCGGATCTGGCGCAGCGCCTGCTCCTGCACCAGCAGCTGCAGCGCCAGCGCCTGCATCAGCATCAGCGCGATCAGCACCATCAGCCACAGCGCGTTGTTGTGCACCGCCTGCGCACGCTCGCTGACCACCCAGGGCGCGACCATGAAGCCGCGCGCCACGCCCACGCCCACGCCGGCCCACAGCTCGGCCGCCATCAGGCCCAGGGCCAGGCTGCGCTGCTCGCGCCAGGCCTGCAGCGCCAGCCAGGCCGCGGGCAGCAGCAGCAGGCCCACGCCGAACTGAGTCAGCGACAGCGACAGCCACAGCCGGCCGCTGAGCCCCGTGGCGACGAAGGACGCCAGCGTCAGCAGCAGCGCCAGCGCGAGCGGCATGGGCCAGCGCAGCGGCTGGCCCAGGAAGCGGCGCAGCGCCAGCAGCGACAGCAGCGCCGCCCACACGCCGCCCACATGGCCGATGGAGCGCAGCGCCTGCGGCGCGTCCAGCCAGACCAGCCAGGGCCGCAGCCACTGGCTCAGCGCGATCACCGCATAGGCCCCGGCCCACAGCCACAGGCCGCGCGCGCCCTGCATCTGCCAGGCTGCGCCCACGGTGGCAAGCGCCAGCAGCGTCGCGACCAGCTGGTAGACGCTCAGCAGGGTCTCGACGTGCAGCGGTTCCATGGCCGGCCCGCCTCAGCCGCCGCGCAGGCGGGCCAGCAGCGGCGATGGCGCCACCACCGTGGCGTCGAAGGGGTGCTGGCGCTGCCCGCCTATCGCGGCCAGGATCTTGCGCACATAGAGGCGCGTCTCCGCATAGGGCGGCACACCCAGGTAACGGTCCACCGCGCGCTCGCCGGCGTTGTAGCCGGCCAGCGCGAGCGAGATGTCGCCCTGGAAATAGGCCAGCAGCCAGCGCAGATAGGCCATGCCCGCGCGGATGTTCTGGGTCGGGTCGCTGAGCTTGGTGGCCTTGAAGCGCAGCGCCGTGTCGGGCAGCAGCTGCATCAGGCCCTGGGCGTTCTTGGGCGAGCGGGCCAGGGGGTCGAAGTTGGACTCGGTGGCCATCACCGCCAGCACCAGCGCGGGCGACAGCTTGTACTCGGGCGCCACCAGGTTCACGAAGCGCACGATGGGCTCGGGCGCCTGGGGGGGCGGCGGCAGCGCCGGGATCATCTGCACCCGGGCCAGCTGCCGCGTGAGAGCCGGCGCGGGCCGCGGCGTCTCGGCCTCGGGCGGACGCAGACAGGCCGGCGGGTCGCCCAGCGGCGTGCCGCCCAGGCGCTCCAGCATGTTCTGCGCCTGCGCCATGCCCTGCTCGGCCGCCGCTGCAAAGTAGTGCGCTGCCTCGGCGTCGTTGCGCTGGATGCCGCGCGCATTCGTCAGCATCCAGGCCAGCGCGTACTGGGCCTCGGCGTCACCATAGCGGGCGGCGCGGCAGTACAGGCGCGCGGCGGCCACCGGGTCGCGCGGCACGCCGTCGCCATACTCCAGCCGCTGCGCCTCCTCGCGCCAGCGCAGCACCTGCGAGGGCACGACCGGCCCGGCCTCCGCCGGCGGGGCGCTGGGGCGGGGCAGCTGTTCCAGCGTCAGCACGGGCGGCTGCTGCGCCGCGGCAAGACCGCAGCACAGCAACAGGAGGGATGACAGCAGGCGGGCAGGCATGGCAGGAACTTTGGCAGCAGGGCGGCCGGCTGCCAGTCTAGGGCCTGCACCCCCGACGCCGACAGCCCCGCAGCACGCCCGGGCTCAGGCCAGCACCGCCTGCAGCGAGGAATTGCGCATCCAGTCGTCCGCAACGACCACGCGGTTGCGGCCCTTCTGCTTGGCCTGGTAGAGCGCCTTGTCGGCCAGTTGCATCAGCGCCTCGGCCGAGTCGCCGCGCGAGGGCTCGGCCACCGCCACGCCGGCCGACACGGTCACGCGCAGCAGCTGGCCGGCGTCGCCGGGCGTTTCCAGCGACTCCACCGCCTGGCGGATCTGCTCCGCCAGATGACGCGCGCCGCCCGCACTGGTGGCCGGCAACACCAGGCCGAACTCCTCGCCACCCAGCCGGCCCAGCACATCGGAGCCACGCAGGCGCTCGCGCACCGCGCTCGCGAACGCCCGCAGCACGCGGTCGCCCACCGCATGGCCGTGGCGGTCGTTGACGTTCTTGAAGTGGTCCAGGTCCAGCATCACGAAACCCACCGGCTGGCCGTCGCGCCGGCCGCGCTCCAGCGCATGGGCCAGCAGCGACACCGTGGTGTTGTGGTTGAGGCAGCCGGTGAGCCCGTCCACCGAGGCCAGCTCGCACATCTGGCTGGCCAGGCGCTCGAAACAGGCCAGCACCAGGCCAAAGCCGGCGCCCATCAGGCTGGTGCAGGTCAACAGCAGCCACAGTGCCGGCACCGTGGACGCCTCGCTGAGCTGGGCACCGTGGGCCTCGGGCCACAGCAACGCATGGCCGGCCCGTGCCAGCGAGGCCATCAACGCGGTCAGCAGCAGCAGGCCGGTGAGTCGGAAGGACTGCTCCGCCCGCCAGCCATGGCGCAGCGCCACCACCACGGCCGGCAGCAGCATAACGGCCGCGGTCAGCGACAGCACGGCCACCCGCCACGACAGGCTCAGCGCCAGCACCACCACCACCGGCAGCGCGCCCAGGCACAGCAGCCAGCGGTAGGCCTGGGGCAGGTCGCGGTTCAGCGTGAAGCGATAGACCGCGGCGGCGAAGCAGCCTATGCCCGACACCACCAGCAGGTTGCCCAGCAGGCTGGTCAGCCAGTGGGTGGTCCAGGCCTGCAACCCGAACGCGATGAAACCCGCGAAGAAACTGGCCGCGCCGCAACCCACCAGCTGCAGCTCGCCCTGGTGCAGCTGGCCCCGGCGGGCCACGGCCAGCTGCACTGTCAGCAGGCCAAAGCCCATGACCAGCAGCAGCAGCAGGGTGGGAACGTGCAGCGCCATGTCGCAGCCCGCGTAACAAATTGCATCCAGTGTAGGCGCGGCCCCCGGCCACTGGGCCGCGGGTCTGCCCCATGCGGCAAAGCTGCCACGCGTTGCCCCCCTCTCAGGGGACAGGCGGCTTCGCTAGACTGGTCCGCATGACGACACGCCTGCTGCTGCCCCTGTTTCTCGCGGCCCTGGCCGCCCCGCTGCGAGCCGAGCCCGTCGGCTCGGTGGACACCGCGTTCAAGCTGCTGGGGCCGGACCACAAGATCGTGGTCGATGTGCATGACGATCCCAAGGTGGAGGGCGTGGCCTGCTATGTGTCGCGCGCCAAGACCGGCGGCCTCAAGGGCGCGATGGGCCTGGCCGAGGACAAGGCCGAGGCCTCCATCGCCTGCCGCCAGGTCGGGCCGCTGCGCATCAAGCAGCCGCTGCCGGCGCAGGAGGAGGTGTTCAGCGAGCGCATCTCGCTGGTGTTCAAGCGGCTGCGCATCGTCCGCATGGTGGACGCCAAGCGCAACACGCTGGTCTACCTGACCTACTCCGACCGCCTGGTGGACGGTTCACCCCAGAACAGCGTGACCGCGGTGCCGGTGGCGCGCGACACGCCCATCCCGCTGAAACCGTGAACTTCGCCGACGCGCTCTTACAGCTGCTGCCGCTGCAGGCCCTGGCCGCGGCGCTGGTGCTGACCACGCTGATCGGCTGGCGCGGCGTGCCCGCGGGCGGGCGCTGGGCGCAGCTGGGCATGCTGCTGCTGGCGCTGGGCCTGGTGCTGCAAAGCCCCAGCTGGCCGGACCTTGGCGGCCTCGCCGCGCTGCGGCGCACGCTGGGCCTGGCCGTGCTGTCGGCCGGGCTGTCGGCGCTGTGGGCCGCGCTGGCCGACTGGCTGCCGCCCCAGCCCGGCCGGCGCGTGATGGCCGCGGCGCCGCTGGCGCTGGCGTTGGGCCATGGGCTGCTGTGGGCCGACCGCCTCGCCGCCCAGGTGCTGGCCGATCTGGTGCTGGCCGGCCAGCTGGCCTGGCTGGTGGCGGCCCAGCTGCGGCCCGGCCGCAGCAGCGTGCTGCAAGGGCTGAACAGCCGCCGCTGGCGACTGCTGGGCCTGAGCGCCATGCTGCCGCTGCTGCTGGCGCTGCTGCTGCGCGCGGTGCTCAACGGTCTGAGCGACGGCCCCAGCGCGCTGACCGAGCTGCCGCTGGCGCTCAGCGCCCAGCTCGCGCTGCTGCTGGCCCTGCCCATGCTGCTGCTGGCCTGGCGCGGCCAGACCGAGGCCGAACTGGCCCGGCTGGCGCAGACCGACGGTCTCACCGGCCTGATGGACCGCAACGCCTTCACGCGCCGCTCGGTGGAGCTGTTCTCGGTGGCGCGCCGCCACGGCGAGTCGCTGACGCTGGTGATCCTGGAGCCTGACCAGCTCGCCGCGCTGCAGGCCGAGCAGGGCGAGGACATCGTGGACCGCGCGCTGGCGCTGTTCGCGAGCTGCCTGCAGAACCAGATGCGGCTGGGCGATCTGGTGGGCCGCACCGGCGCCGAGCGCTTCGGCGTGCTGATGATGCGCTGCCAGCTCGAAGGCCCGCAGGCGCTGGACGCCCGCATGCGCGCCGCGCTCGCCGAGCGCGCGCCGGCCGAGCTGGGTCAGGCGCTGTCCTTCAGCGCCGGCTGGGCCAAGCTGCGCCCCGGCGACCGCGGCCTGGACGACCTGCAGCGCCGCGCCGAGACCGCGCTCTACGAGGCCCACCAGGCCGGCCGCGGCCGCCTGATGGCCGAGCCTGGCCTCAGCGACTGAAGCCACAGGAGCCCCGCATGGACACCACGAGCGACGCCAACCTGGTCGACGACTGGGTGGACCACAACCTGCTGAGCACCGACCCGGCGCTGCTGGCCGCACTGCGTGAGGCGGCGCCCCAGGCGCTGGAGCCGCTGAGCCGCTACGGCGAATTGCTGGGCAGCACGGCCACCGCCCGGCTGGCGCGCGAGGCCAACCGCCAGGGGCCGCAGCTGCGCCAGCTGGACGCGCGCGGCCGGCGCATAGACCAACTGGATTTCCACCCCGCCTGGCACGAGCTGCTCACGCTGCTGCGCGGCCAGGGCCTGATCGCCGCGCCCTTCGACAGCGACACGCCCGGCCGCTGGAGCGCCTTCGCCGCCGGCTTCTACCTGCACGGCCAGGTCGAGGCCGGCTCGCTGTGCCCGGCCACCATGACCCAGGCCGCCATCCCGCTGCTGCGCCGCCAGCCCGAGCTGTTCGAGCCGCTGCGCGCCCGGCTCTTCAGCCGCGAGCACGATGCGCGCGACCTGCCCATCGCGGCCAAGTCCGCGATCTGGGTCGGCATGGGCATGACCGAGAAGCAGGGCGGCTCCGACCTGCGCCGCGTGCAGACCACCGCCACCGAACAGCCCGACGGCAGCTGGCAGATCAGCGGGCACAAATGGTTCTTCTCCGCGCCCGACAGCGACGCCCACCTGGTACTGGCGCGCGCACCGGCCGGCCCCACCTGCTTCTGGCTGCCGCGCTACCGGCCGGACGGCAGCCGCAACGCGGTGCAGGTGCTGCGCCTCAAGGACAAGCTGGGCAACCGCAGCAATGCCAGCAGCGAGGTGGAGTTCCATGGCGCCTGGGCACAGCGCGTCGGTGAAGAAGGGCGCGGCATCGCCACGCTGGTGGAGATGGCCGGCTACACGCGGCTCAACTGCGTGATCGGCAGCGCCGCGCTGCTGCGCGCCGGCCTGGTGCAGGCACTGCACAACGCGCGCCACCGCCAGGCCTTCGGCCGGCGGCTGGTGGACCAGCCCTTGATGCAGACCGTGCTGGCCGACCTGGCGCTGGAGAGCGAGGCCGCGATGCGCCTGATGCTGCGCCTGGCCCGGGGCTTCGAACACGGTGAGCCGGCCTGGCAGCGCCTGATGACGCCGGCCGCCAAGCTGTGGGTCTGCAAGCGCGCGGTCGAATGCAGCGGCGAGGCCATGGAGCTGCTGGGCGGCAATGGCTATGTGGAGGACGGCGTGCTGGCGCGGCTCTACCGCGAGGCGCCGGTCAACTCCATCTGGGAAGGCTCGGGCAATGTGATGGCACTGGACGTGCTGCGCGCGATGGCCCGCGAGCCGGCCGTGGCGCTGGCGCTGCTGGACGAGCTGCATGCCGGCAGCGACGACGCGCCGGTGTGCGCCGCGCTGGACCGACTGCGCCAGCGCCTAGCCGGCGACCCGGCGGCGCTGGAGCCCCAGGCCCGCCGCATCGCGCAGGAGCTGGTGCTGTGCGCCCAGGCGGTGCTGATGCGCCAGCAGGCCGGCACGGTGGCGGCGGATGCCTTCGTGCAGACCCGTTTCGGCGACGGCGGCCGGCTGCTGGGCACACAGCCGCTGGCCCAGGCCGGCGCACTGCTGGACGCGGCGCTGAGCTGAGGCTGTAGGCGCTGGCCGACACGCCGCGCCGCCACCCGCCGACAGTCGCGCCGGGAAGCCTCACCCAGACTGGGCTCTCAGCCAACGCAGGAGCCCTCCATGGTCGATGCCACCCGCCCGCTGCCCACGCCCGCCACCGCCGCACCAGCGGCCCACCGCCCGCGCTGGGGACACTGGTGGCGCCGTCTGGGCGGCCGCCCCGGCGCCGGCAGCGCCGAGCATGAGCTGGGCTACGAGTCCGCCCTGCCCTGGGTGCTGGCCGACACCGAGCCCACGCCGCAGGCCGACGCCGCCGGCGCGCGCTGAAGCCTACTGGATGAGGCCGTTCTTCAGCGCGTAGTAGGTCAGGTCGCTGTTGGTCTGCAGCGCCAGCTTCTCCAGCACCCGCGTGCGGTAGGTGGAGACGGTCTTCACGCTGAGGAACAGCGCATCGGCGATATGGCCCACGGTCTCGCCCTGGGCCAGGCGCAGAAAGACCTGCAGCTCGCGCTCCGACAGCGCCTCGTGCGCCGGCTTCTCCACGCCGCCGCCCACCACCGACTCCGCCAGCTGCTCGGCCACGGCCGGGCTGATGTAGCGCCGCCCCCGCGCCACCACGCGGATCGCGTCGGCGATCTCCTCGGGGTCGCATTCCTTGTTCAGATAGCCGCTGGCGCCCTGGCGCAGCAGCGTGGTCGCGTAGTGCGCCTCCGGGAAGCCGCTGAGTATCAGCACCGGCAGGTCCGGGAAGCGCGCCTTGATCGCGGCCAGCGCATCCACGCCGCTCTGGTCGGGCATGGAGATGTCCAGCAGCAGCACGTCCACCTCGCCGCCGCGCGCCAACTCCAGCGCGTCCTTGCCGCTGGCGCCCTCGCCGGTGACGCGCAGGTCCACATGATCGGACAGGTACTGGCGCAGGCCGGTGCGCACGATGGCGTGGTCGTCGACGATGCCGATGCGGATCATGGTGTCAGGTGCGTGTCAAAGGCCGCGAGCGTAGCAGCGCCGTCGCGGGGCCGCGAGTCCTGTCGTCCTACAGCGCGGCCCGCCGTCGGCCTAAGCCCGTGCCGCGGCCCGGCCCCGATAGTGGAAGCACCGGCCCCCGGCCACCTTCCAAGGAGCATCCCATGATGAAGAAGAGCCTGCTGACGCTGAGCCTGTGCGGCGCCCTGGCCGCGCTGCTGTCCACCACCGGCTGCGCGGTGGTGCGCGACCAGGAGACCGTCGGCGCCTATGTGGACGACGCGACGCTGACCGCGCGGGTCAAGGCCAAGTTCGCCAGCCACGAGTCGGTCAGCGCCATGGCCATCCAAGTCGAGACGCTGAAGGGCGCGGTGCAGCTGTCGGGCTTTGCGAAGAGCGCCCAGGAGCGTTCGCTGGCCGAGCAGCTGGCGCGCGCGACGCCGGGCGTGGTCACGGTACACAACGACATCGTCGTGCGCCCGGGCTGAGGCGCCCAAAGCGCAGGACGCGCCCTCGTCCTACAACGCCAACCGCCTCCCGACCGGTCCGCCGGGTCGGGAAGCGTCGGATACTTAACGCCACACCAGCAGCTCTGTTGCGCCGGGCCATGCCTGCACTGAAAGCCTTCATCGTCGAAGACAGCCCCGTCATCCTCGAGAACCTCATCGCCACGCTCGAGGAGCTGGCCGAGGTGGAGGTGGTGGGCACCGTGGGCGACGAGGCCGGCGCGGTGCGCTGGCTCAAGCAGAGCCCGGCCGGCGCCGACCTGCTGATCGTGGACGTCTTCCTGCGCAGCGGCTCCGGCCTGGGCGTGCTGGCAGCCGCCCGCGAACTGGGCACGGCCGGCGAGCTGGTGGTGCTGACCAACTACGCCACCGACGAGATGCGCCGACGCTGCCTTAGCCTGGGCGCCGCCCGGGTGTTTGACAAGAGCCATGAGCTCGACGACCTGATCACCCACTGCGCCCAGCTGGCCCAGGGCCGCCCGGCCGGTGGGGCCAGTACCGCCTCGCTGGCCAGCTGACGCCGTGAGCGCGCTGCTGGATCGTCTGGGCCGGCGCCGCGGCCTTGCGCTGGCCGCCGCCGCCGTGGCCGCGCTGGCGGTGCTGGCGGTCAACGAGATCGCCTTCCAGCTCGCCGACCGCGCGCTGGACAACGTCCAGGCCCGCCACAACGCCCGCAACGAAGGGCTCAAGCTGCGCGAGCTGCTGACCGATGCCGAGACCGCGCAGCGCGGCTACCTGCTGACCGGGCGCGACGACTACCTCGCGCCGCTGCAGCTGGCCACGCGCGAGCTGCCCGCGGTGCTGCAGCGTCTGCGCAGCCAGTACGCCAGTTCCGAATGGGAGGCGCTGGTCGCCGAGGCCAGCAGGCGCACCGACGAGAAGCTGTCCGAGCTGCAGCTGGTGGTATCCGAGTACCGCGACGGCTCCACCACCGCCTGGCGCGTGCTGATGGAGTCCGACATCGGCCGCGAGAAGATGCAGGCCGTGCGCGAGGCGGTCGAGCAGCTGGACCGCCACGAACTCGCGCAGATCGTCATCGAGCGCAACGCGGTGTACCGCTCGCTGCTGCTGGGCCGCCTGGGCGTGCTGGGCCTGACCCTGCTGGCGCTGGGCGGGCTGATCGTGTTCCTGCGCCGCAACGAGGCGCTGCTGACCGAGCGCCGCCTGCACGCGATCGAGCTGCGGCTGGAGCGCGACCGGCTAGACGCCGAGGTCGCCCACCGCACGGCCGACCTGACCGAGCTGGCCCGCCACCTGCAGACCGTGCGCGAGGACGAGCGCGCCCACCTGGCCCGCGAGTTGCACGACGAGCTGGGCGCCCTGCTCACCGCGGCCAAGCTGGACGTGGCCCGCGTGCGCCGCACCACCCGCAACGGCATGCCCGAGCTTGACGAGCGGCTGCAGCACATGAGCGGCCTGATCGACCAGGGCATCGCGCTGAAGCGCCGCATCATCGAAGACCTGCGGCCCTCGGCGCTGGCCAACCTGGGCCTGACGCCGGCGCTGGAGATCTTCCTGCGCGAGTTCGCGCAGCGCAGCGGCCTGCAGCTGACCCAGGAGCTCAGCGAGGTGCGCACCGACGACGCCGGCCGACTGGCGCTCTACCGCCTGGTGCAGGAGGCGCTGACCAATGTTCTGCGCCACGCCGGCGCCACCCAGGTGCGCGTGGCGCTGGGCGAAAGCGACGCGGGCCTGCAGCTCAGCGTGCGCGACAACGGCCGCGGCTTCGACCCCGGCGGCGTGCCGCCCGGCCACCACGGCCTGCTGGGCATGCGCTACCGCATCGAGAGCCTGGGCGGCCAGCTGGAGCTGCACTCGGCGCCCGGCGCCGGCACGCTGGTGCTGGCCCGCCTGCCCGCACGGCAGGACGAGGCCCCCGGTCCGAGCGACGCGCCCGCCGACTGACGGCGTCCCGTCCTACACGGCCGCCGCGCCCGCCCCGACAACCGGGCCGCGGCGCGGACCGTTTACTAGCTCATCGCGCAGCGCGGCTGCGCCGACCTCAGGAGAACAGCATGACCCGCCCCACCACCCCGTCCCGCCTCGGCTCCCTGGCCGGCCTGGCCTTGAGCCTGCTGGCGCTGGGCGCCCAGCCCGCGCAAGCCGGCGACGTGGGCGTGTCCATCGCCTTCAGCCAGCCAGGGGTCTACGGTCGCGTGGACATCGGCAACTATCCGCAGCCGGTGCTGATCGCGCCGCAGCCGGTGCTGATAGGCCGCGCGGTCGCGCGCGAGCCGGTCTACCTGTGGGTGCCGCCGGGCCATCGCCGCGACTGGCACCACCACTGCCGCGCCTACGGCGCCTGTGGCGTGCCGGTGTATTTCGTCGAGGACCGCTGGTACCACGCCCACGTAGACCGCCGCTACGACGACCGCGGCCCGCGCGGCCCCGGCCGGCGCGACGACTGGCGGGATGACCGTCCGGGCCGGGACCGCGATCGCTGGGACGATCGCCGCGACGACCGCCACGATCATCACGACCATCGCGGTCGCTGAGGTCTAGGCAGGGGCTGCGAGGCCCCTCAGCGCCGCGGCAGCGGGAAGCTCGCCAGGCTGGCGTAGCCCTTGCGGGACAGCGCCTGCACGCCGAACACCACGTTGTCCTTGGAGATGGGCAGCGTGACCCGCGTCACCGCACCGACGTCGCGCGACTGCTGCCAGGTGGCTGCATCCGTGTCGCGCCACACGACGCGGTAGCCCACCACCTCGGGGTCGCTGCTGGCGGTCCACTCCAGCGTGGTGTCGTTGCCCAGGTCGCGCGCGTCCAGCTGCACGCCGCGCGGCGGCGCCGGCGCCCAGGCCAGCGTCGCCAGGCCGGCGAGGTTGGCGCGCGTCACGTCGGCCACATAGCCGAAGTCCACGAACTCGGGCAGGTCGCCATAGACCTTGCCGCCGGGGCAGCGCGGCGTCTCGGACAGCGGGTGCTGGCTGCCATCGTCGCAGTCCACGCGCGGGTTCTGGTGCTGGTGCGCGAAGTTCTCGAAGGGCTCGGTGAAGCGCACCGCCGCATAGCCTCGCTCCAGGAAGGGCAGGTGGTCGCCGCCGCGCAGGTAGCGGTCGCGGCGCTGGATCAGCTGCACCGTGAAGCCCGACAGCGCGGCCTCGGCCGCGGCCTTGAGGTGGCGACCGAACTGCTGGGTCGGCAGATCCTCGCCCCCGCCCGCCTGCACCAGCGGCATCAGCTCGGCCTGCAGCGCGGCCACCGTACGGGCATCCACCTCCGAGGGTGCGCGGTTGGCCTGGCCCTGCATCAGCAGGCGCAGCAGCGGGTCCAACCCGTCGGCGAACAGGCGCAGGCGCCGCGGGTCGTGCTGGCCGGCATCACCGCGCGAGCTGCCGATGATGTCGTTGGTGATCATGCCCTCCACGTTCAGGCCCTGGGCGCGCGCGTCACGCGCCCATTGCGCGGCGCCCAGAAGGCCCTGCTCCTCGCCCGGCACGGCCAGGAAGACCAGCGTCGCGTCGAAGGGCAGGCGGTCCGCATGGCGGGCCATCACGCAGGCCAGCTCCATCACCGCGGCCGTGCCCGAGGCGTCGTCATTCGCGCCTGGCGCCTCGCCCAGGGAGTCCATCACGTCGCTGTTGCGCGAGTCGTAGTGGCCGCTGACCACCAGGTAGCGGCCCTTGGACGCGCCCTGACCCGGCAGCGTCGCGACCACGTTCACCAGCTCGGTGGGCTGGGGCACGCGCCGGCCGGCCGGCTCGATGAAAGACTGCTCCTCCACACGCAGCCGCCCGCCGGAGGCTTTGGCGCAGGCATTCAGTTCGGCGGTGATCCAGCGCCGCGCCGCGCCTATGCCGCGGGTGTCGGACGCGATGTCGGACAGTGTGTGGCGGGTGCCGAAGCCCACCAGCTTGCGGATGCGGGCCTCGATGCGCTGCGCGCTCACCTCGGCCAGCATCTGCTGGAGCTCGGTGGCGGGCGCGGTGGCGGCCGGAGGCGCCGTCTGCGCCGGCACCGCGGTGGCGCCCAGCAGCAGGGGCAGTGACAAGGACAGCAGCAGGGGTCGTGTCGTCATCGGCTCATTCTGCCCTTGCCGCCCGGCGCCCGCGGGGCTAGGCTGATGGCGCACCCAGGAGAGCGCCATGACCCCTGCTCCAACGGATGGCCGCGTGGCCGCGATACGCACGCTGGCTCTGGTCGGCCCCTCGGGCGCCGGCAAGACCCAGTTGCTGGAGGCGCTGCTGCACCACGCCGGCGCGATCGCGCAAGCCGGCGCGGTGGAGCGCGGCAACACGGTCGGCGACCACGATGCGCTGGCGCGCCGCCTGGGGCACTCGCTGCAGTCCAGCCTTGCGCATTTCGAGCATCGCGGGTTGCGCGTGCACGCGATCGACACGCCCGGCGCCCCCGACCTGATAGGCCAGGCGCTGCCGGCGCTGGAGGCGGCCGACACCGCAGTGCTGGTGATCAACGCGCAGAGCGGCCTGGAGCTGATGGCGCAGCGCCTGCTGGACTGCGCCGGCCAGCGCGGGCTGGCGCGGCTCATCGTGGTCAACAAGATGGACTGCCCCGGCGCCGATCTGCCCGGCCTGCTGGCGCAGATCCAGGCCCGCTTCGGCCGCGAATGCCTGCCGCTCAACCTGCCCGCCGACGGCGCGACCCGGGTCGCGGACTGCTTCTTCACGGCCGCCGGAGCGGCCGATTTTTCGTCCGTGGCCGAGGCGCACCGTGCGTTGGTCGAACAGGTGGTGGAGGTGGACGCGGCCTTTGTGGAGCGCTACCTGAACGAAGGCGACCTGGACCCGAGCGAACTGCACGCGCCGCTGGAGCAGGCGCTGCGGGAGGGCCACCTGATCCCGGTGTGCTTCTGCTCGGCGCGTAGCGGCGCCGGCGTGGCCGAATTGCTGGACGCGCTGGAGCGGCTGATGCCCAACCCCGCCGAGGGCAACGCGCCGCCCTTCATGGAAGGCAAGCAGGCCCAGGCCCGGCCCTACCCCACAAGACCCGACCCCACGGCCCATGTGCTGGCCCATGTGTTCAAGATCGTGTCCGACCCCTACCTGGGCCGGCTGGGCGTGCTGCGCGTGCACCAGGGCCGGCTGCAGCGCGGCATGTCGCTGTACGTGGGCCATGCGCGCAAGCCCATACGCCTGGGCCATCTGCTGATGCTGCAGGGCGGCCGCCACGTGGAAGTGAGCGAGGCGCTGCCGGGCGAGCTTTGCGCGATCGCCAAGGTCGACGAGATCGCGTTCGACGCCGTGCTGCACGACGCGCAGGAGGACGAGCACATCTTCCTGCAGCCGCTGGACTACCCCGTGCCGGTGCACGGGCTGGCGATCGCCCCGGTACGCCGCGGCGACGAGCAGAAACTGTGGGATGCGCTGGCGCGGCTGGTGGACGAGGACCCCTGCCTGCGCCTGGAGCACGCGGCTCAGGACGGCATGCAAGGCCACCAGACCCTGGTCTACGGCCTGGGCGAGCTGCACCTGCGCCTGCTGCTGGAGCGGCTCAAGGAGTTCTACAAGGGCGAGATCAGCACCGCGCCGCCGCGCATCGCCTACCGCGAGACCGTGTCGCGGCCGGCCGAGGGCCACCACCGCCACAAGAAGCAGAGCGGCGGCGCCGGCCAGTTCGGCGAGGTCTATCTGCGTGTGGAGCCGCTGGTGCGCGGCGCCGGCTTCGAGTTCGTGGACGCGGTCAAGGGCGGCGCCATCCCGGGCGCCTTCATGCCCGCGGTCGAGAAGGGCGTGCGCCAGGCCTGCGCCGAGGGCGTGGTCGCCGGCTACCCGCTGGTGGACCTGCGCGTGACCGTGTTCGATGGCAAGCACCATGCGGTGGACAGCAAGGAGATCGCCTTCGTCGCGGCCGCCCGGCGTGCGCTGCGCGCCGCGGTGCGCGAGGCCGGGCCGCTGCTGCTGGAGCCCCTGGTGCAGGTGGAGATCAGTGCACCCGAGGCCGCCATCGGCGACATCACCGGCGACCTGAGTGCCCGCCGCGGCCAGGTCAGCGGCACCCGCGCCGGCCCGCCCGGCTGGCTGGTGGTGCAGGGCCTGGCGCCGCTGGCCGAGCTGGCGCAGTACCAGTCGCGCCTGAATGCGCTGAGCGCCGGCCAGGGCCGCTACACGCTGCTGCTGTCGCACTACGAGCTGGTGCCGCCCCACACCCAGGCCGCGCTGGTGGGCGCGCACCGCGGCGGCACGGACGAAGACTGAGCCCTGCCCGCACGGCCCGCGGGGCCGCCCGGGGCGCACGGGTGGGCGCTGGTGAAGGCTCCTTTATCATCTCGCCCCATGCCCAGCGCCCCCCGCGACGTCGCGCAGATCCGATTGGACAACGCGATGCGGCTGTTCGAAGAGTTCGTCAGCGCCACCGTCAAACACCCCGATGCCGCCGCCCTGCGAGGGCTGGAACGCCGCTTTGCGGAGCGGCTGCAGATCCAGCCCAGCTACTGGAGCCAGATCAAGGGCCGCTCGCGCCAGATCGGCGAGCGCCTGGCACGCCAGTTCGAGCAGCTGTGCCACAAGCCGCCGGGCTGGATGGACCAGGACCCCACCGAGGCGACCGCCGGCCCGTCTCCAGGCACAGCGACCATGGCACCGCCCGGGCCGGGCGCCCCCGCCAAGGCGGCGGGCAGCGACAACCTGCCGCAGGACGACGACGAGCGCTTCATCGTGGGCCTGGTGCTCACCTACTACCGCCGCCATCCGCAGCGGGCCCGCACCCGGCTGCTGGACCTGCTGGGCGAGGTGCTGACGCCCCAGCCCGCGGCGCCGCCCCCGCCGCGCCCCGCCGCGAGCAGCGCCCCGGCGCCCGGGGCGGAACTGGATGAATGGCGCCGCCTGCAGGCGGGCGTCGCACCGCTCAAGCCCAAATCGCGGCGCTGAGGCAGCGCCCCTCCCCCCCCACAAGGCCAGCATCGCCACCTCCGGCGGGCTGGCCTTGCTTGTTTGGTAAAAACAACTTGCGCAAGATCAACGTTTGTTTATCATTTGCGCAAGTCGTCGATCGCATCACCGCGTTGGCGGCGAGGTCTTCCCCCTTGACTCCCTGACCCGGCGAGCCGCCCTCCACGGTGCGCCGTCCGCCCGAGTCCCTTCTTGAGCCGCAGCAGTCCAGGCCCCTCGGGGTCGAGCCGCTGCATTGCCCGCCGCGCCGCCTGACGGGCCAGGCCGCGGTTTTCACCGGAGATCCACATGCCTCAATTCACCGCTCCCCGCCCCCTGCAAGTGAAGCTGCGCAAGCCGCGCAATCCGCTGGTGGCCCCGGCCCTGCAACGCCAGGCCGGCCGCCACCAGAGCGCCCACGACGCCCATGCGCAACGCCAGCAGGCGCGCCTGGAACTGCGCCGCCTGCTGCGTGACCGCTTCCCCGACGACAGCCCCTGACACCACCGCGCCGCCGCCCTCATCCATCTCATGAGGGCCTGCTGGGCGCCAAGGAGACCCTCATGAGATTGATCGAGTTGCGCGGCCCCGACGCCGCCGAGACCCACGAAGCCTGGGCCTTGCGCCTGCGCCGCCTGGCACCCCGCCTGAAGCGCGCCGCCCGCGCGCTGCGCCTCGTGTTCCGCCCGCTGAGCCGGCGTCGCCTGGGTGGCGCCCGGCAGCTGGAGTTCTACGCCGAAGCCGGTGCGCCCGAGGGGGCGCTCTATGTCGACGGCCGCTTGACCGCCCAGCTGGACGGCGTACGCCGGCTGTAACAGTGGCCCGCCCCGGAACTGGGGCACAAATCGGGGTCGCCCGTGACGAGCGGGCGACCCCGTCAACGCATAGCATCACGCCATGTCCGAGCGCCTGTGCCTCACCACCCCCCTGCCCACGCTGGAAGCCTGGGTCGACGCCTTTGCGACGGCCGAGATCCCGGTGTTGGCCGAAACCGCAGAGGCGCTGGAGCAACTGCGCCCCATCGAGGACGAGGTGGACGCCCACAGCCTGGGCGAGCTGGTCGCCACCGACCCGCTGATGACGCTGAAGCTGCTGGCCCACGCCAGTGAGCTGCGCCGTGGCCGCCTGATGGCCGACGCCGAGACCCCCACGGCCGCACTGGTGCTGATGGGCATCACGCCCTTCTTCCGGGACTTCGGGCCCCAGCCCACGCTGGAGCAGGCGCTGGCCGACCACGAGGAGGCGCTGCTGGGCCTGTCGCGCGTGATGCAGCGCGCCGAGCGCGCGTCACGCTATGCGCTGGGTTTTGCGGTGCACCGCACCGACCCGGACGCCAGCATCATCCACAGTGCCGCGCTGCTGCACGACTTCGCCGAGATGCTGCTGTGGGTGCATGCGCCCGAGCTGGCGCTGCAGATCGCGCGACTGCAGCAGGACGACCGCCAGCTGCGCAGCGTCGTCGCGCAGCGCCAGGTGCTGGGCATAGAGCTGCACGCGCTGGAGCAGGCGCTGATGCGGCGCTGGCACCTGCCCGAGCTGCTGGCCCGCATCACCGCCGACGAGCAAAGCCGCGACCCGCAGGTGCGCAGCGTGCAGCTGGCGGTGCGCTTGGCCCGCCACACGGCGCGCGGCTGGGACGACACCGCCGTCCCCGACGATGTGCACGACATCGCCGAGCTGCTCAACCTGGGCCTGGAGCCCACGCTGAAGCTGCTGCGCGAGTTCGACTGAGGCCTGGCCCTGTCGCTCAGCGGCCCGGCCGCCGCGCCTTCAGGCGGCCCAGGCCGCCCAGCACACCGAGCCCGGCCAGCCACAGCGCGGCGGACGCGGGCTCCGGCACCGGGGTGGCGGTGAAGTTGGCGTTGTCGGGCGCGAAGTCGGAGATCGCGGCGAAGCCGCTGAAGGCGCCGTCCCGCGGCCACAGGTTCCAGGTGTAGTCCTGCTTGGCGAAGCCGGTGCTCTCCAGCAGGCTGCCGCTGACCACGCCGGTGATGGTGTGACCGCTGATGCTGACCGAGCCGGACGGCAAGGCCACGCCGCCTATGCTGCCGCTGCCGTCCGGGCGCAGCAGGATCACGCGATCGAAGCGCACGCCGGTGATGCCGTTGGCCGCGAAGCTGGCCACGCCCGCGCCGCGATTCACGCCCCAGACATAGAAGCCGGTCGAGGTGCTGCCGATGTCGCCCGCCATGGTGGCCACCAGCGTGAACAGATCGGCGCCAGGGTTGTAGAATACGCTGGCGCTCAGCACGTCGAGGTCGGCGCTGGCGGTGCTGCCGGCAAAGGTGGACAGGAAGTCGCCCAGGGGGTCGCTGATGCTGGTGGCGGCGTGACTGGCAGGGCTCCAGCCCGACAGGCCCAGCAGCGCGGCCAGCCCGAGACTTGTGGCGGAAAGACGCATGACTCGCTCCTTGCTTCACCGGACCGGCTTGGCCCGTGCCCGGGTGGACGCGAGGGCGGCGCGGCTATTCCACGCCTCCGGGAAACACTCTAGGGAGGGTCCGCAAAACCCCTGTGGGCCGCGGCGAGGTCTTTGCCGGATGCGCGGCAAGGCTCGGACCGCCGCCCAGGCTCGTGCCTGGGCAAGGTTCGCAACGCCGAACCGCGCCGGCAAAGCCACGCCCCGCAGGGTTGGCGAGAACACCGGCCCGCGCGGGTGTTGTGACGCTCGCTGGGGCGTCCAGCCCCAGCTTCGCGACACGCCTACTCGCGGGCCGGTGCTCTCGCCAACGCGACCCACAGGGGTTTCGCTGCCCCTCCCTGGGGAGGGTCAGCGCGAACCGGCGCTGGCCGGCTCTGGCGTGCCGAGCTGGCGGAAGACCTCGGCCGACACCTCGGCCAGCACCTGGCGCTCCACGCCGGCCGAGATCGCATAGCCCCAGTGCCCGTCCACCCAGTAGAAGCTGCTGACCTCGCCTTCGCTGGCAAAGCGGAAGGCCGTGGCGGCCGACGCGGGTGTCGCGGCGCTGCCGGGCGGCATGTCGTTGCTCACGTAGAGCGTGAGCCGCTGGCCGTCGTCGCGCCGGTACATGAACTGCGCGACCGGCCCCTGCCGGCCGGGCAGCAGACGGCCGCCCTCCAGCGCAAAGCCCAGACCCTGCAGATGGGGCACACGCAGCGGCGCACCGAGCCGGCGTGACAGCCAGCGCACCAGTTGATCCTCGTGGGCGGCATCCAGCTCCACGGCACGCCGCTGATCCGGCGCATAGACCGCATGCGCGACCATCGCCCGCCGGGCGAAGGCCGGCGCGGCCGCGTCGGCGCTGAGCAGCGGGGCTGGGTCATGCCTCAGACTCCAGCCCGCCCAGCCGCCCACGCCGCCGGCCAGCAGCATGGCACCGGCAAACGCGGCGGCCAGCCGCCAGCGCAGGCGTTCGCGGCCCTGGGCCGCCGCGACCAGGCGCGCGGGCAGGCGCTCCTCCAGCACGCGGCCGAAGTGCTCGCGCATCTGGCGGTTCAGCGTCAGGTCGGCCTCGACCCGACGGGCGTGCTCGGGGTGGGCGTCCAGCCAGGCCTGCACCTCGTCGCGCCGCGGCTGCGGCAGTTGGCCATCCACGAAGGCCAGCAATTCGGCCTCGGTGACAGGGGAAGAGGAATGCTCGAGGCTCATGATTTCGATCCGCGTATGAGCTTGAGCGACTGGGCCTGGCCGACCTCGCCGTCCAGATGGGCGCGCAGACGCTCGCGGCCGCGCGACAGGCGCGACATCACGGTGCCTATGGGCACGTCCAGCGCCTGTGCCACCTCGGCATAGGCCATGCCCTCCAGCGCCACCAGCAGCAGCACCTCGCGCTGCTCGGGCGGCAGGGCCTGCAGCGCGGCGTCGAGATCGCGCATCACCAGCCGCTCGGTCTGCGGCGCCGCGACCGGCAGCTCGGGCGGCTCGTCGTCCAGGTCCACCATGTCCAGCCGGCCGCGGCGCAGCCCGTCCACGTGCAGGTTGTGCATGATGCTGAACAGCCAGGAGCGCATGTCGGCCACGCCCTGCCACAGGCCGGCACGGGACCAGGCGCGCTCCAGCGTGTCCTGCACCAGGTCGTCGGCATCCTCGCGGCTGCGCCGCAGCACGCGCGCATAGCGGCGCAGGCGGGGCAGCCAGGCAAGCATCTCGTGGGGGTCGGCCATGGGTAAAAGGCGGGTCGCAAAACAGCGGCGCACGGGGCGCCCATCAGCATAGACGAGGGCGGCGGCGCTTTATTCCCGGCGCTACAGCGGCACGGCCGTGGTGTTCTTCAGCCGCTCCAGCACGAAGCTGGTCTTGCAGTCCTGCACGCTGGGGTGCATCAGCAGCGTGTCGCTGATGAAGCGGGCGTAGTGCTGCATGTCCTGCACCAGCACGCGCAGCAGATAGTCCATCTCGCCGGTCAGCGCCGCGCACTCCGCCACCTCGGGCCAGGCCTGCACCGCGGCACGGAACAGGTCGCGCGGGTTGCGCAACGGGTTGTCGGTCTGCTTCTCCAGCCGCACATTGATGTAGGCGGTCAGCGCCAGCCCCACGCGCTCGGGCGGCACCAGGGCCACGTAACGCGCGATGACCCCGCCCTCTTCCAGCCGCCGCACCCGGCGCAGCACGGCCGAGGCCGACAGCCCCACCTCGCCGGCCAGCGTGTCGTAGGTGACACGGCCGTCCTGCTGCAGCGCACGCAGCAGGCGGTGGTCTATGGCGTCCAGCGCGAGTTCGGCTTCCATGGCCATCATTTTGCAGTTCTCCTGCGTTCGCCGCTTTATCGGCGCCCGATTTCGCACGAAATCTGCGCAGGCGGCGCCGCAGAATCCGCCGATCCAAGAGCTAGACGCAGGAGACCGACATGGCCAAGTTCACTCCCTGGGACAACCCCATGGGCACCGACGGCTTCGAGTTCATCGAATTCGCCGCCCCCGATCCCGCCGCACTGGGCCGGCTGTTCGAGACCATGGGCTTCAGCGCCGTGGCCCGCCACCGCCACAAGGCCGTGACGCTGTACCGCCAGGGCGGCGTGAACTTCATCATCAACTCCGAGACGGACTCCTTTGCACAGCGCTTCGCACGCCTGCACGGCCCGTCCATCTGCGCCATCGCATTCCGCGTGCAGGATGCCGCCCATGCCTACCAGCGCGCGCTGGAACTGGGCGCCTGGGGCTTTGACAACAAGGCCGGCCCGATGGAGCTGAACATTCCGGCCATCAAGGGCATAGGCGACTCGCTGATCTACTTCGTCGACCGCTGGCAGGGCAAGGGCGGCGCGAAGGCCGGCGCGATCGGCAACATCTCCATCTACGACGTGGACTTCGTGCCGCTGCTGGACGCGGCCGGCCAGCCGGTGGACCCCAACCCGGTGGGCCACGGCCTCACCGAGATCGACCACCTGACGCACAACGTGTTCCGGGGCCGCATGAAGGAGTGGTCGGAGTTCTACGAGCGCTTCTTCAACTTCCGCGAGGTGCGCTACTTCGACATCGAGGGCAAGCTGACCGGCCTCAAGAGCAAGGCCATGACCAGCCCCTGCGGCAAGATCCGCATCCCGATCAATGAGAGCAGCGACGACAAGAGCCAGATCGCCGAATACCTGGACCTGTACCGCGGCGAGGGCATTCAGCACGTGGCCCTGGGCACGACGGACATCTACAAGTCGGTGGAAGGCATGAAGGGCACGGGCGTGGCCTTCCAGGACACCATCGACACCTACTTCGACCTGATCGACAAGCGCCTGCCACAACACGGCGAGAACGTGGCGGAGCTGCGCCGCCTGCGCATCCTGATCGATGGCGCCACCCACCTGGGTGCCGACAACGAGCTGCTGCTGCAGATCTTCACCAAGGAAGTGATCGGCCCGATCTTCTTCGAGCTCATCCAGCGCAAGGGCAACGAGGGTTTCGGTGAAGGCAACTTCAAGGCGCTGTTCGAGAGCATCGAACTCGACCAGATCCGCCGCGGCGTGCTGAAGGACGACGCCAAGGAAGCGGCCGGGGCCGCCTGAGGTCGCCAGGCCCAGGCCTGCGCAATCCCACTTGACCGTTAAGTCTACATATGTAGACTTAACGGCATGGCACGCTCCCGCGCTTTCTCTCCCCAGGCCCTCAGGGCCCTCGCCGTGCTGGCTGATGCCGGCGCTGACTGGCGGCATGGCTACGACATCACCGCCCTGTCGGGCCTGAAGTCGGGCACGCTCTATCCGCTGCTGATGCGGCTGGAGGCCGCCGGCCAGCTGGAGGCGCGCTGGGAGGAATCTCCCATCGCCGGCCGCCCGCCCCGGCATGTGTACCGGCTGACCGACGCCGGCGTGGCGCTCGTGAACTCGATGGCCGACGCGCTGGCCGAGGTGCGCGCCTTGTTGACCCGCGTCACCCCCGACGACAACGCCGACGCCGCGGAGCCTGCATGAGTCGCACCCTGCCACGCTGGCTGTGCGCCGGCCTCACCCGTGCCCTGCTAACCCTGGCCCAGGCGCTGCTGCCCTCGCGCCAGGCGGATTGGGCTCGCGCCATGCGGGCCGAGGTGCTGGCGATCGACGATGCCCAGGACGCGCTGATCTACGCCTGGGGCTGCTTCACCGCGGCGCTTCATCTCGCCACGTGCCGTGCCGTGGGGTCGCTGAGCGAGCCGGACCACCTGGGCCTGGCCTGCGCCGGTCTCGTCGTCGGCCTGGGCGGCACCTTCATGGCCACGCGAGACGCGCCGAGCGGCTATGCCTGGGTGAACGGCCTGTCGCTCGCCCTGGCCTGCGCCAGTTTTTGGCTCCTGCCCCGCCCCCGCCTTCAGCAGGATGCCCGCTGGCGAGCCGCCACCACCTTCGCCCTCGGCGCCGCGCTGCTCTGGGCCAGCGCGCCGCAAGCTGACGGCGCCGCCCCGACGGGTTGGCTGCGCCTGGGTCCGCTGCCGGTGCAGGCCACCTGGTTGCTGTGCCCAGCCTGGTGGGCGGTGTCAGCCCCCGTCGCGGGGGCCTCACCCCTGCCGCTGGCGCTGCGCGCGCTGCAGCTGACGGGGCTGGCGATGGGGCTGTTTGCGCTGGCCGCCCAGGCGCAGGCGCCGCTGCTGGCCGTGACGGCGGTGCTGCTCGCGATGCGCGTGGCGCGGACCCGCTCGAGCGCGCTGGCAGCTCTGGCCCTGCTGGCCGTGGCGCTCGCCCGAGCAGCCCAGGCCCGCTGGACGGCACCGCCGCCCAGCCCGTATGTCGACGAGGTGTTGCAGCTGGCCTTCATGCACAGCGCGGCGCTGGGCGGGCTGATGACTGCCGCCTGGCTGACGCTGCTGCTGCCAGGCCTGCTGCACCGGCGCGCCCGTGAGCACGGCCTCGCGTGGGCGGCCCTGCTCGGGCTGGCCCTGCCGGGTTGGCTGCCCGCGCCGGTGCTGGGTTTTGGCGGCAGCTTCATCGTCGGCTATGTGCTGAGCCTGGCGCTGCTGCCCGGTGGCCCCGCCACAGCCTCGCGCCGGCCCCGCGTCTCATCCGCGTCACCGCCCGCCCGCCGCGCGCCGCCGCTGCCCCGCGCCGGCCTGGCCTGACGCCCCCTTCCCCTGTCGCACCGCAGCCGCGGTGAGCTGCCGCATGGCCGAGCGGCCCAGCCTTTCAACGAGCACTTCCGATGAACACCTCTTCCCTGCACCGCCTGGCGCACCGCCTCGCCCTGCCCGCCCTGATCCTGCTGGCGCTCGTGGCGCTGGCGTCCATGGCCTGGGCCCGGCTCACCGCCCCTCAAGGCGAGCAGGCCGTCACCTTCACGCCCGCTCGGCAAACCTGCGGCACGCTGGACGACTTGCACTACTGCATCAACCAGCCCACCGGCCCGAGCGCCCCCGATCGCGTCTACCACCTGCATGGCCGCGGGCTGGACGCCGAGGCCTGGAACGACCCGAGCTACTTCACCGCCCAGGTGCAGGGCGAATGGCAGCGCCTGGGCCTGCCGGCACCGACGGTCGTGACCCTGTCCTACGGGCGGGAATGGCTGCTGACGCCGCGCGCGCAAGCGCCGCGCAGCGGACTGCTGGACCGTATCGGCCCACAGCTGGACCGGCTGGATGCGCAGCTCGACGCGCAAACGGGCACACCGCGTCGGCGCATGCTGGTGGGCGAATCCATGGGCGGCCTGAACGTGCTGACGCTGGGCCTGAGCCAGCCCGGCCGCTTCGACCGGATCGCCGCCCTCTGCCCCGGCGTCTACCAAGACTCGCCGTTCGCGAGCCTGGGCACACTCCGCGCCGCGCTGCAGCGCACCGGCGCCGACCCCAAGGTCGCCTTCGGCGTGTGGTGGCTGGCCCGCCAGCATGTGGCTGATGACGCCGAATGGGCGCGGGTATCACCGCTGGCCCTGATCGAGACCCTGGCCGGCGCGCCGCGGCGGCCCGCGCTGTACCTGTCCTGCGGCTTGTATGACCGTTACGGCAATTTCGAGGGCACCCAGGCGCTGGCGACGCGGGCCCAGGCGTTGGGTGTCGATACCGAATGGCATCCGCTGTACGGCGGCCATTGCGCCATCGACATCACCTCGCTGGCGCGCTTCCTGTCGGCGCGGGACTGACGGGCGCCTGGCCGCTCAGCGCCACCTGCAACTGCTGCCAGGCAGCGTCGGAGTGCACCAGGCCCATGTGCCCCACCGCGTCCACCCGGTGCGCGCGTCCTTCAGCCTGGATGGCGGTTGCGGCCGGGTTGACCACCTGATCGCACGGCGTCCAGAAGCAGTCGACATCCGGCAGGCCCGGCAGGGCTGCCAGCCAGGCGCTGCCGCGGCGCATCTGGGCCGCGTTCACGCCCAGGCCAAGTGCCGCCATGCGGGTGCCCTGGTGGGGCGAGCCGAGCGTGATCGCGCGGGGCGCTTGCGCATGCTGCGCGCCGTACCGGCGCCACCAGGCCCGCAGCGCCAGGCCGCCCATGCTGTGCGCGCAGACCACCGGCATGCGGCCGGTCGCGGCCATCAGGCGGCGCACGCCGGCCTCGATCTCGTCGGCGTAATCGTCGATGCTGCCGAAGGCTGGCTCCAGCGACGGCGCGACAAAGGCCACCCCGTCGGCCCGCAGCCGGCGCATCCAGCCGTTCCAGCGACCACGGTTGCAGGCGAAGCCGTGCACCAGCAGCACCCCCTGCCGGGCGCCTTCGGGCAGGTGGTCAGGCTCCGCCCATTCGCGCCAGGGCTGGCGCCAGGAGAAGGCCAGCTCGCTGGCCACCGCTTCACCCGCCCAGGCCTTGAGCAAGGCACCCCAGCCCGGCGCTGGCTGGTTGACCCAGCGAAGCTGCACGAACCCCAGGGCCAGCACCAGGCTCTGGAGCGCCAGCGTCGCAAGTCCCCATCCCCACCCGGCGACCCAGCCCACGGCCACGGCCAGTGAAAGGCGCACGAGAACCCAGAAGCGCTGCAGGCTTGCATTCATCGGGGCAGTCTAAGCGCGCCAAAATGGGGCCTGCCCCATGGACCCGCTGACCGCTGACTCCCTGCTGAACGAACTGCGCGCCGTCGACGCCGAGCGCGCCCGCCGCGCCGCCGAGCCAGAGCTCGACGCCCGGGTGCAGGCGCTCAAGGCCTACCAGCAACGGCGTTTCGCACAGACCTATGCCGACCTGCTGGCCCACCCGCGCTACCAGGCGGCGACGCGCTTCTTCCTGCAGGAGCTCTACGGCCCCGACGACTTCCGCCAGCGTGATGCGCAGTTCGCCCGCGTCATCCCGACGCTGACCCGGCTCTTCCCCGACGAAGTGATCGAGACCGTGGCCCGCCTGGCCCGCCTGCACGCCCTCTCCGAGCGACTGGACACCCGCATGGCCGAACGGCTCGACTCAGCGGACATCACGCCCGCACGCTATGCCGACGCCTGGCGCGCCTGCGGCGAGCCGGCCGCCCGGCAGCAGCAGATCGAACTCACCATGGCCGTGGGCGATGCGCTGGACCGTCTCACCCGCAAGCCGCTGCTGCGCCAGTCGCTGCGGCTGATGCGCGGCCCGGCGCAGCTTGCGGGGCTGGGGGCGCTGCAGAACTTTCTCGAATGCGGCTTCGACACCTTCCGCGCGATGCGTGGCGCAGCGGAGTTCCTGTCGACTGTGCGACAGCGCGAGGACGCCCTCGCACGCGGTTTGTTTCAAGCGGACGCCACAACCCTAGGGCAACTCCCCTAGCTTGAAGTAACCGGGCGAACCACCATCGACGGCTCCACGCGTTGCACGCCAGAAGGGCCCCGCCGATGACTGCCGTCCTTGCCGAAGAAGCCACCGCTGTCCCCGAGGCGACATCCGCCACCAAGCCCTGGCTGGCGAGCTACCCGGCTGGCGTCCCCGCCAGCATCGACACCGGCGTCTATCGCTCGCTGGTGCAATTGCTGGAAGAGGCTTTCCGCAAGCATGCCCAGCGCGACGCCGCCATCTGCATGGGCCAGCGCATGCGCTTCTCGGAGATCGACCAGCTCTCCCTGCAGCTCGGCGCCTGGCTGCAGGCCCAGGGCCTGAAGCAGGGCGACCGCGTCGCCATCATGATGCCCAACGTGCTGCAGTACGGCGTGGCCATCGCGGCCATCCTGCGCGCGGGCTTCGTGGTGGTGAACGTCAACCCGCTGTACACGCCGCGCGAACTGGAGCACCAGCTCAAGGACTCCGGCGCGCGGGCGATCGTCGTGCTGGAGAACTTCGCGCACACGCTGGAGGAGGTCATCGCCGCCACCGACGTGAAGCACGTCGTGCTGGCCTCGATGGGCGACCTGCTGAACTGGTGGAAGGGGCCGCTGATCAACTTTGCGGTGCGCCACCTCAAGAAGATGGTGCCGGAGTTCCGCCTGCCGGTGGGCGAAGGTCGCACGGTGGTGCGCTTCAACGAGGCGCTGCGCCACGGCGAGCGGCTCAACCTGAAGAAGCCCGAGCTCGGGCCGGACGACGTCGCCTTCCTGCAGTACACCGGCGGCACGACCGGGGTGTCCAAGGGCGCCACCCTCCTGCACCGCAACATCGTCGCCAACATCCTGCAGGTGGAGGCCTGGTTCCAGCCGATGCTGGCCAAGCTCCCCGGATTTGCCAGCGGGGACATGCAGTTCACCAACGTCTGCGCACTGCCCCTGTATCACATCTTCGCGCTGACGGCCTGCTTCATGCTGGGCGCACGCATGGGCCACCTCAACATCCTGGTGCCCAACCCGCGCGACATCCCCGGCTTCATCGAAACGCTGCGCGGCCACAAGATCCACATCTTCCCGGCCGTGAACACGCTGTTCAACGCGCTGGCCAACGAGCCGGGCTTCTCACGGCTTGATTTCTCTGAGCTCGTCATTTCCAACGGCGGTGGCATGGCCGTGCAGCAGGCCACGGCCGAGAAATGGCTCAAGGTCACCGGCTGCCCGGTGGTGGAGGGCTACGGCCTGTCGGAGACCTCGCCGGCCGCCACCATCAACCCGCTGGACCTGCGGGTGTTCAACGGCAGCATCGGCCTGCCGATCTCGTCCACCGAGATAGCCATCCGCGACGACGACGGCCGTGACGTGCCGCTGGGCGAGCGCGGCGAGATCTGCATCCGCGGCCCGCAGGTGATGGCCGGCTACTGGAAGCGCCCGGACGAGACCGCCAACGTCATGACCGCTGACGGCTTCTTCAAGAGCGGCGACATCGGCATCATGGACGCGACCGGCTATGTCCGCATCGTCGACCGCAAGAAGGACATGATCCTGGTCAGCGGCTTCAACGTGTACCCGACCGAGATCGAGCAGGTGGTGAACCTCTTCCCGGGCGTGCTCGAATGCGCCGCGGTGGGGGTGCCTGACGCCAAGTCGGGCGAGGCGGTCAAGCTCTTCGTGGTCAAGAGCGACCCGGCCCTGGCCGAGGAAGACCTCGCCACCTACTGCGCCCAGCAGATGACGGCCTACAAGCGCCCCAAGTTCATCGAGTTCCGCGACGAGCTGCCCAAGACCAACGTCGGCAAGATCCTGCGCCGCGAACTCCGTTCGAGCACCTCCTGACGCCGGCGACGGCCGCCGCGCAGGCGACAGCCCAAGCCCGCCGCCCCTCCAGCAGCAGCCGTGGAACTGGTTTTGCCAGGCCACAGGCTGCACCCCCTTGAGGGGGAGGCGCGTCAAGCGCCGCGGGGGGAGTGATCAGAACGGGTTGTTCTTGGCGCGCGACAGCACCAGCGTCCCGATGCGCTGCTGCGCCACCGGGCTGAGCAGGGTGTCGCCCGCCCACAGCCATTGCGTCGTGTTGGCGTCGGTCACCAGCGTGTTGGGCGTGCAGTCCTGCCGCGCGATGTCGGTGCGGCAGGCGGCGTCCGTCACGTTGGTGTAGCCGAAGGCCGCCGGGAAGCGCGAGATCTGCTGCACGGTTTCGTCCACCAGCACCAGGCCCACCAGGCGGCCGTCGTTCAGCACGTTCAGCCGCAGCGCGGTATTGAAGGCCGTGCTCAGGTCATCCAGGAAGACCGCGCGGTCGATGTCGGTCTGCTGCAGCTTTTCCTTCTGGGCGAACGGCGTCAGGCCGACGTCGAAGATCGTGCTCACGACCACGCGGCCATTGGCGTTGGCGATGCGGTTGACCTGGTCAGCCAGCAGCTTGCCGCGGGCCTTGGCCTCGTTGATCAGGGAATCACGGCTTTGCTGCGGGAACTGGCGGTACAGCTCCAGGATGTCATTCACGCCGACCATGATGCCGACGATGTCCTTGGGGCCGAAGCGGTCGTTGGACAGATGCTGGTCGATCTTGTCGCGCACGTCGGCCACCTTGTAGCCATCGACCGTGTACATGATGCCCTGGGGCAGCGCGACGAAGTCGTTGTTGCACTGCGGGTAGACGAAGCCGAAACCGCTCGCGAGCACCTGCGCCCAGTTGGGGTTGATGCGGCAGTCGATGAGCTGGGTGTCGGCGTTCAGGCCGTTCACGCCGTACTTCTTGCCGCTTTGCAGGATGGCCGCGCTCTCGTCGCCGAAGGCGATGACCCGCGTGGGCGAGAAGGGGTCGATCTGCTGGGTGCTGCCACCGCCGCAGCCCGCCAGCAGGGCGGCTGCCGCCACCGTGGCCAGGGCCAGGGTGCGCTTCAGATTCTGGGAGACAACACGTTGCATGACGATCAACTCAGGGACAAAACTCAATCGGTGAAGGCGGCGGCGGCCCGGCTCAGCCGGTCTCGCACACCGGCCCAAGCCGGATCGCGGGGCGGCGCCTCGACCCAGATTTCCCGGGCGCCGGCGGCGTCCAGCTCGCGCAGCACCGCAAACAGTTCGTGGGCGGCTGCCGCCGGGTCGGCCGGCATTGCCTGCCAGCGCCACGCCGGGAGCTGGGCGCGTGAATATACCGCCAGCCCTTCGAGACTCCCGCTGGCGCTCGCTGTGGCAAAACGTAAAGCCAGCGCCTCGGCATCCAGCAGTCGCACGCGGGCGCTGGGCGCGTAATGCGCGGCCAGCGTGCCCGAGGCCTTGGGCGCGGCAGCGTCGGGCGCCATCAGGGGCTCGCCCAGCACCGCTTCGATGCGCGACTGCGCCAGCAGGCCGGGGCGCAGCAGCGCCGGGCGGGCCCGGCTGCAGTCGACGATGGTGGACTCGATGCCCACCTCGCAGGCACCGCCGTCCAGCACCATCAGACCCGGGCCGAACTCCTCCACCACATGCCGGGCCTGGGTCGGGCTCACGCGGCCGAAACGGTTCGCGCTCGGGGCGGCCAGGCCATCGACGCCGAGATCGCGGGCGGCCGCCATCACGGCGCGGGCAACCGGGTGGGCCGGCGAGCGCAAGGCCACCGTGGCGTGCCCACCGGCCGCGGCCTGGGCCACACCCGCCTTGCGCGGCACGATGACGGTCAGCGGCCCTGGCCAGAAGGCGTCCATCAGCCGGCGCGCGGTGGTCGGCAGGTGATCGGCAAAGGTGTCGGCGGCGGCGGCGTCCAGCACATGGACGATCAGCGGGTGATCGCTCGGCCGCCCTTTGGCGGCAAAGATCTTGGCGACCGCGGCGTCCTGGTCGGCACGCGCCGCCAGGCCATAGACGGTCTCGGTCGGCAGGCCGAGCAGCTCGCCGTCTGCCAGGCAGCGGGCAGCGGCCTGGATGGCTTGCGGGTCATGACCAGGCAGGGCCAGCATCAGAAGTCGGTGGGCAGGCCGAGCAGCGCCGCCGCCTGCAACGCGACCGCATGTGCCGCCTCGGGCGTGTCGGCGGTGATGTTCAAGTGGCCCATCTTGCGGCCGTGCCGCGCTTCGGCCTTGCCGTACAGGTGCAGATGTGTGCCGGGCAGGGCCAGCACGCGGTCCCAGGCCGGTGGCGTGGGGCCGCCCTCGGCGGTGAACCACAGGTCGCCCAGCAGGTTGAGCATGACGCTCGCCGAGTGCTGCCGCGGCTCGGGCAGTGGCAGCCCGGCCAGGGCGCGCACCTGCAGTTCGAACTGCGACACGCTGGCGCCGTTCATCGTCCAGTGGCCGGAGTTGTGCGGGCGCGGTGCCATCTCGTTGACCACCAGCCGGCCGTCGTCCAGCCAGAAGAACTCGATGCACAGCACGCCGACGTAGGCCAGCGCCTGCGCCACCTGGCGGGCCGACGCGATGGCGAGGGTGGCCACCTCGGCCGGCACGTCGGGCGCCGGCACTTCGGTCACCGCCAGGATGCCGCCGCGGTGCAGGTTCTGCTGCACGGGGTAGGTCACCACCTGGCCATCGGCGCCGCGCGCCACCAGCACGCTCAGCTCGGCCTTCAGCGGCAGCATCTGCTCCAGCACGCAAGGCACGCGCTTGAGGTCGTTCCAGGCCTGGACCAGTTCAGCGGCGGTCTTCACGCGCACCTGGCCCTTGCCGTCGTAGCCCATGCGGCTGGTCTTGAGGATGCCGGGCAGCAAGGCCGGGTCGACAGCGGCCAGCTCGATGTCGTTCGTAATGACGGCATGCGGCGCGCAGGGCACGCCGGCCGACTCGAAATGCGCCTTCTCGACCGCCCGGTCCTGGCAGACGGCCACGGCTGCCGCAGCGGGTGCCACCACGCGCATGCCGGCCAGGGTTTCGAGCGCCAGGGCGGGCACGTTCTCGAACTCGGTGGTGATGGCGTCGCAGTCGCGGGCCAGCTGGGCGAGGCCGAGATGGTCGAGGTAGTCGGCCTGGATGTGCTTCTCGGCCACGGCCCCTGCGGGGCTGATGGCGTCGGGGTCGAGCACGATGCAGCGGTAGCCCATCGCCTGGGCGGCGTGCACGAACATGCGGCCGAGCTGGCCGCCACCGAGGACGCCGAGCGTCGCGGTGCCGGGAAGCAGCGGCGGCATCAGCGGAGTTCCTCGGTCATGGCCTGCGCCGCGGCCGTCTGGCGGGCGCGGAAGGCCTGCAGCTTGCCCAGCAGCGCCGCGTCGCCCGTGGCCAGCATCGCGACTGCGAACAGCGCCGCATTGGCGGCACCGGCATTGCCGATGGCGAAGGTGGCCACCGGAATGCCCTTGGGCATCTGCACGATGCTGTGCAGCGAGTCGACACCCTGCAGGTGCCGGCTGGCCACCGGCACGCCGAGCACCGGCACCGTGGTCTTGGCGGCGAGCATGCCCGGCAGGTGGGCCGCGCCGCCCGCGCCGGCAATGATGGCCTTCAGGCCCCGGCCGCTGGCGGCCTCGGCGTAGGCGAACATCTCGTCGGGCATGCGGTGGGCCGACACGACGCGCGCCTCGAAGGCGACACCGAACTCGGTCAGAATCTCGGCCGCCAGCTTCATCGTCTCCCAGTCGCTGCTGGAGCCCATGACGATGCCGATGACGGCGTCGGGGTTCTGGGGGGCTGGGGTGGACAAGGTCTCGCTCCGGGGCTCTGGAAAGCCTTGAATTGTAGAAGCCGAGACACCAACTGCCCCGACGACCACCTTGCAGCCATGATCGACATCACCCTCCAGAACTTCGAAGCCGAACTGATCGTCGCCTCCCAGCAGCGCCCCGTGCTGCTGGACATCTGGGCGCCGTGGTGCGGCCCCTGCCGCACGCTCGGCCCCATCCTGGAGAAGCTGGAGGTGGCCTACGCCGGTCGCTTCACGCTCGCCAAGCTCAACAGCGACGAGGTGCCCGAGATCGCCGGGCAGCTCAGCCAGATGTTCGGCGTGCGCTCGATCCCGTTCTGCGTGATGTTCGCGGGCGGCCAGCCGGTGGACGGTTTCGTGGGCGCCCTGCCCGAGGCCCAGATCCGCGAGTTCCTGGACAAGCATGTGCCCGCCGGTGAAGAACTCGAAGCCGAGGCAGACCTCGCCGAAGCCCAGGAGTTGCTGGAAGACGGCGACCTGGAGTCGGCCCTGGGCAAGCTCGCCCACGCAGTGGAGCTCGACCCCGCCAACGATGCGGCCCGCTTCGACTACGTGAAGGCCCTGCTGGAGCTGGGCCTGCTGGCCGAAGCCCGCGAGGCCTTTGCCCCGGTGGCGGCCAAGGCGGCCGACACCCTGACGCCGGCCCCGCGCCTGGCGGCCCTGGCCACCTGGCTCACGGCCTTCGACGCCGCGGCGGGTGCCGATCCTGCCGCCCTGCAGGCCGCCATCTCCGCCAACAAGCGCGACTTCGACGCCCGCTTCACGCTCGCCCAGCTGCACCTGGCCAGCCAGCGCTTCACCGAGGCCATGGACGAGCTGCTGGAGATCATCATGCGCGACAAGACCTGGAACGGCGAAGCCGCGCGCAAGACGTACGTCGCCATCCTGGAGCTGCTGACCAAGCCCGCTCCCAAGCCGGCGGCCGAAGCCAAGACTGGCACGCTCGAAATCGCTGGCAAGGCCGCCGTCGTGCAGAGCGACCCGCTGATCGACAGCTACCGCCGCAAGCTGTCGATGGCGCTCTTCTGAGCGGCGACCCTCAGGGGTTGTTGCTGTTGCGGCTGCTGCGGATGTCACGCAGCCGCACGCAGTCGGGGTCGTCCCGGTAGATCGGCTTCTCGCACTGCCGGTCTATGCACCAGGCCCGCGCGAACAGCACGCGGCCCCCGCAGGCCTCGCTGGCCGTCTTGGGCTCGGCCGCAGGCGCGGGCTCGGGCGCCGGCTTGGGCGCCGCGCTGGCGGCCACAGGCGCCGGAGCTTCGACAACCGCCGACGCCACCGGCCTGAACTCACCCGCCTTTTCGGTCAGGATGGGCTTGGGCTCGCGCCGGGCCACGGCGGGGCGGGGAGGCGGGCTCGCCGTGGGCACGGCGCCGCTCGCGGGCACCGCTGACGCCACCGGCACGACCGGGGCAGAAGCCGCCGCCACCTCGGGCGCACTCGCCGCCGCGTCGCTCATGGCTGCCGAAGCTGCGGGCGCGGAGGCCTCGGGCGCGGGCTGCGCCACCTCCAGACGCGCCGGGCGCGGGCGCAACTGCAGCGCGAAGACCCCCAGCAGCACCAGGGCCGCGACGCCACCGCCCAGGATCAACGGGCCGGACCCATAACGCCAGGGCGTCGGCGCGGCCGGCTTGGCCGTGGGCGAGGCCGGCGGCTTGGGCTTGCGGGGTTTCAGGACCCGCTGCGCCTCAGCCTTGGGCGGCGGTTCGGGCGCCCTCATTTGCGCCGCCAGCGCCTCCGGCAGCTCGAACTGGGAGGGCACGGCCTGCACGGTGTCGGCGAACTCCAGATCCAGCAGCTGCATCGGCGCCGGGGGCGGCGGTGGTGGCACCGGTGCGGGCCGCGGCGCCGCGGCCTGGGGCGCGGGCACCGGGGCGCGACCGTCCAGCACCTCGCGCCAGGCCGCCGCCGTCTGGGGCCGCTGGTGCGGCGGCACGCGCAGCGCCCAGTCCAGGCCGGCCAGGAAGGCCGACTCGTAGCCGGCCAGCGCCTGCGCAGCCAGGGGCTCGCATTCGTCGGTCATCGCACGAGCCGTGGCGGGCGGCGGCGGGCGGCCCGTCAGCAGTTCGTACATGACGGCCGCCAGCGCGTAGAAGTCGGTCCATGGCCCCTGGCGCAGCGTGGTGGCCTCGGCGTACTGCTCGATGGGCGCGAAGCTGGGCTTGAGGATGGCGGTGAACAACTGCGTTCGGTCACCGATGGCCTGACGGGCCGCGCCGAAGTCCAGCAGGATGGGCGGGCCGCCATCGGCCGGCAGCAGGATGTTGTCCGGCGCCACGTCGCGGTGCCAGACCTGCTGGGCATGCAGGGTCTCCAGGCCGCTGAGCACCGCGTCGAAGATGCGCCTCAGCCAGGCGGCCGGTGGCGGCGTGGTCTGGGTGGTGCGGGCCTCGCGCAGGCTATGGCCGCTCAGGCGCGGCATGGCCATGTAGGCGGTGCCGTTGGCCTCCCAGAAGCGGTAGACCTTCAGCAGCGACGGGTGATCGAAGCGCGCAAGCAGCTTGGCTTCATTGACGAAACTGCTGAGCCCCAGTTCGAAGGTCTCGCGCATGGAGGCCGCGCGCACCGACACATGGCTGCGCCCGTCGCGCGAGGCGAACTGGCTGGGCATGTATTCCTTGACCGCCACGTCGCGCTCCAGCGCGTGGTCGCGTGCCAGGTAGACGATGCCGAAGCCGCCCACCCCCAGCGTGCCAAGGATCTCCAGCTCGCCAAAGCGTGTGCCCACCGGCAAGGCGTTGGGCGTGGCGTCGTCGCGGGCGTCGGCGGTCATAGACCAATGAGCGTAACGCAGCCCAAGGCCGCCGAACGGCCGATAAAAGCGGGATCAGCGTGGCGGAGTACCCAAACCCGCGCTGCTCAAGCGGGCCGCCCAGAGTCGACGTTGGGCGGCGTCATCGGCCCAAGCCGCCTGGGCCGCGTCGCCGTGGCGGGCGGCCAGGCCGGCTTCGTTCAAGCGCGCATAGACCTGCGCCAGCCGGGCGTGCAGCGCGGCGCGTTCGTCGAGGTCGCAGTGGGGGGAGTCTTCGGCCAGCACCTCGACCGCGGCCTGGTCGGCCAGCGCGCGGGCGCGGGTGGTGTCACCGGTGTTGGCCCAGCACCAGGCCAGGTCGGCCAGCAGGCTGCCGCCGATACGGGCCAAGCCAGCGGCGATGGCCTCGGGCAGGTGTGCTTCGAGCAGCGGCGCCGCCGCGGCAAAGTCGCCCTGCACGGTGAGCAGCTGTGCTCGCAGCAGCGGCGTCAGGTCGGCCCGCGCCGAGCCGCCGACGGCATCGTCGAAATGCCCGATGGAATCAACCCCCAGCAACACGGCCGGCGCCTCACCGGGCTCGCCGGCCAGCGCCGCATGCCGGATGCGCAGCGCGCGCATCTGCATCTGGTTGTAGAGCAAGGCCGCGAGCGCGGCGTCGTCGCCATCGGCGCTGCCGGCGCGGCGCCCCCAGGCGTACCAGGACGACGCCGAGGCCTCGTCCTGGGCCAGGTCCCAGGCCATGCCCAGGGCGGAGGCCACGCGGCAGGCTGCACCGTTGTCGGCGGGCGCGGCGAGCACCGCGGTGGCATGCGTGACCAGGCTGTCGATGTCACGCTCGACGAAGGCCATCTGCGCCAGCCAGGCATCGCACATCGACTGCAGGCCCTTGAGACCCGCGGCAGCAGCCATCACGTGGGCGCGGCGAATGCGTTCACGCGCCCCGCCCCCGAAGGCGCTGAAGTAGGCCGTCAGGCCCTCCGCCAGGTGCAGCCAGGCGGCCAGGTCGACCCGCGGGTGCACCAGGGCACGCGCCTGCAGCCGGTTGAGTTCCTCACGGGCCTCCGCCTCGCGACCGTGGCGCAGCCACAGGATGGCGCGCTGTACCTGCAGCACCGCAGCACGCGCCGGCACGGCGGCGGCCGAGGCGATCTCGGCGTCGAGCTTCTGCGCCAGGCGGCTGCGCAGCTTCACGGGCGCTGCGGCGCTCACGCTCATGCCGTCAGCCGCTGCAGGGCCTCTTCGTACTTCTGCACGGTGTTGGCGATCACCTCGGGCGGCAGGGCCGGCGCGGGCGCCTTCTTGCCCCAGGGCTGGCCGTCGATGCGCACGGCCTCCAGCCAGTCGCGCACGAACTGCTTGTCGTAGCTCGGCGGGTTGCTGCCCGGCGCGTAGCTTTCGACCGGCCAGTAGCGGGAGGAGTCGGGCGTCAGCACCTCGTCCATCAACGTGAGCGTGCCGTCGGCGTCCAGGCCGAACTCGAACTTGGTGTCGGCAATGATGATGCCCTTGGTGAGGGCGAAATCAGCCGCGCGCTGGTAGAGCTGGATGGAGATGTCCCGCACCCGGGCGGCCAGTTCGGGGCCGATGATGGCGGCCGCCTGCTCGAAGCTGATGTTCTCGTCGTGGTCGCCCATCTCGGCCTTGGTGGCGGGCGTGAAGATGGGCGTGGGCAGCTTGTCGGCATTGCGCAGGCCCGCGGGCAGGGCCACGCCGCAGACGCTCTGCGTCTTCTGGTACTCGGCCCAGCCGCTGCCGGCGAGGTAGCCGCGCACCACGGCCTCGATGGGCAGGGGCTTGAGGCGCTTGACCAGCATGGCCCGGTCGCGGATCTGCTCGCGCTCGGCATCGGTCGCGACCGCGGCCAGCGGGTCGTCACCGGTCAGGTGGTTGGGCACGATGCCCTGCAGCTTGTCGAACCAGAACAGCGCCATCTTGGTGAGCAGCGCGCCCTTGCCGGGGATGGGCTCGCCCATGATGACGTCGAAGGCCGAGAGGCGGTCGCTGGCGACCATCAGGATGCGGTCCTCGCCCACCGCGTAGTTCTCGCGTACCTTGCCGCGGCCGAGCAGGGGGAGGGAAGGCAGGCGGGATTCGTACAGGGCTTGGGACATGACAGCTCAGCTCGGGCAGAAGCCCGCGATTCTAGAAGCCACCCCGCCCGGGCTCAGCCTGCCCCCTGGCGGCGAGCCACTCGGCCCGGCCGGGGCTGGCGAGCAGCCCGCAGCATCGCATCGCTCACCTCGGCCTGAGCCTGGTGGCCCTGGCCTTCGGCGATGGCGTGCGCAGACCGCGACAAGGCCTCGATCTCGTCCACCCCCAGCGCCAGTGCGCTCCAGACGATGACGGGCAGATCGGCCCAGCGCGGCTGGCGGCGCAACTCGTGCAGCACCTGGAAGCCGTCGACGCCCGGCATCATCAGGTCGAGCACCATGGCGGCCGGCCGCAGGGTGCCGAGCGCGGCGAGTGCGGCGGCGCCGCTGTCCACGGCGGTGCAGTCGATGCCGCTGGCCTGCAGCGCCGCGCACATGAGCTCGCGCGACGCGGCCTCGTCGTCCACGACGAGCACCGGGCGCCCGGGGACGAGCCGGTCGCGCAGTGGCACCAGCGCGCGCGCCAGTGCCGCACGGCGCAAGGGCTTGGCCAGCACGTCGGCCACGGGAAACGCCACGCCAGCGCCGGACGGCGGCGTCAGCGCCAGGGCCTTCACCGCCGCATGGCGCGACGGCCCCCCGCTGCGCAGGGCGTCCAGCAGCGCCAGGCCCGACGAGTCGGGCAGGCCCAGGTCGATGGCCAGCTCGGTGTAGCGCCGCACCCGCGCCAGGCGGAGCACCTCGGCCGCCGTGGCGGCGGTGTCGGCGGCCACGCCGGCCTGGGCCAGCTCCCGGGCGACGCCGTCACGCAGTGGATGGTCCCGCAGCGCGACGAGCTGCTGGTGGTCGGGGTGCGGCGCCGGTGCGCCGGCCGTGGTGGCCTCGCGGGGCAGCACCGCGTAGAAGCGGCTGCCGCGGCCCGGGTCGCTGTACACACCCACGCGCCCGCCCTGGGCCTCCACGAGCCGCCGCGTGAGCGCCAGCCCCAGGCCCGTGCCCTGGTGGCGCTTGGACAGGCCATCGTCGAGCTGCTGAAACTCCACGAACAGCTGGCCCACGCGGTCGGCCGGGATGCCGATGCCGCTGTCCTCGACCTCCAGACGCCAGCGCTGCGGGCCCTCGCCCAACATGCGCAGCACCACCTGCCCGCCGGCGGGCGTGAACTTGATCGCGTTGGACAGGTAGTTCAGCAGCACCTGCTTGAGGCGGGCCGGGTCGAGCACCAGGTCGCGCAGCTCGGGCGCGATGGAGGAACTCAGCGCGATGCCGCGCGGCGCGGCCAGCACGGCCATGGTGCTCATGACCTCGTCGACCAAGGCGGGCAGATCCAGCGGCTCCGGGTGGAAGTCGAGTTTGCCGGCCTCGACCTTGGACAGGTCGAGCACGTCGTTGATCATGGCCAGCAGATGGCGGCCGCTGCTGGCGATGTGCTGCAGCCACTGCTGCTGGCGCGCAGGGTCGGCTGCATGGTCGTCACGGCTGAGGAGATCGGAGAAGCCGATGATGGCGTTCAACGGCGTGCGCAGCTCGTGCGACATGTTGGCCAGGAACAGGCTCTTGAGCCGGCTGGACTCCTGCATGCGGCGGTTCTCGGCGGCCAGCCACACCGCCTGCTCACGGGCCTGCTCGGCCGTGCGCATCGCGGTCACGTCGGCCACGATGCCCACCAGCCGCGGCACCCCGCCGTCGTCGTGGCTGACGCGCGCGTCCATGCGCAGCCAGTGCAGGCTGCCGTCCGGCCAGTGCACGCGGAACTCGGCATGCCAGGGTGCGCTGCTGTCGGCCAGGGACTGCAGGCTGGCAGCCACGGCGGCGCGGTCGTCGGCATGCACGGCGGCGATCAGCCGGTCACGGTCCCAGGGCTGGGCGGAATCGGTGATGCCGAAGCATTGGTCATGGCGCCGCGAGCGGTGGATGGCGCCGGTGTCCAGCGCCATCTCCCAGTCGCCCAGGCCGGCCGACTCCAGCGCAAACCGCAGCCGCGCCTCGCTCTGGCGCAACGCGGTCTCGATCTGGCGCTGGTGGGTGAGGTCACGCGCCGACTTGACGCCGCCGATGACCCGGCCCGCCGGATCGCGCAGCGGCGACACCTGCACGGAGATGTCCAGCCGCCGCCCGTCCTTGGCGACCCGCACCGTGCGAAACGGCGGCACCTGCTGCCCCTGGGCGAGGCGGGCCAGGATGTGCATCTCCTCGGCCTCGCGCTCGGGCGGCAGCAGCATCTGCACCGGCTGGCCGACCGCCTCCGCCGCGGTGTAGCCGAACATGCGCTCGGCCGCGGCGTTCCAGTTGGTGATGCGGCCGTCCAGCGTCTTCACGACGATGGCATC
>NZ_CAJYPS010000004.1 GCF_913777145.1 uncultured Roseateles sp. | reverse complement strand
TCCAGCATCTCGGCGCGGAAGCGCTTGCCGTCGCAGTCCGGGCAGCGCAGGTAGACGTCGCTGAGGAACTGCATCTCCACATGCTCGAAGCCCGAGCCGCCGCAGGTGGGGCAGCGGCCGTCGCCGGCATTGAATGAAAAATAGCCCGCCGTGTAGCTGCGCTCGCGCGCCAGCGGCGCGTCGGCAAACAGCTTGCGGATCTCGTCGAAGGCGCCCACATAGCTGGCCGGGTTGGAGCGCGCGGTCTTGCCTATGGGGGATTGGTCCACGAACACCGCATCGGCCAGGTGGTCCGCGCCCAGCAGCTGATCGTGCGCACCCGGCGCCTCGGTGGCCTTGCCGAACTGGCGGGCCAGCGCCGGATACAGCACGTCCTGCATCAGCGTGCTCTTGCCCGAGCCCGACACGCCGGTCACCACCACCAGGCGCTGCAGCGGGAACTCCACGCTGACATTCCTCAGGTTGTGCTCGCGCGCGCCCTCCAGGATGAGCTTGGGCGTGGCACCGTCCACCGCGCGCTTGAGGCCCATGCCCACATGCTTGCGCGAGCCGAGGTAGGCACCTGTCAGCGTGTCGGCCGCACGGATCTCTTCCGGCGTGCCGTCGAACACGATCTGCCCGCCGCGCTCGCCCGGGCCCGGGCCCATGTCGATGAGCCGGTCGGCGGCCAGCATCACCGCCGGGTCATGCTCCACCACCACCAGCGTGTTGCCGGCATCGCGCAGGCGCTGCATGGCCTGCACGATGCGGTTCATGTCGCGCGGGTGCAGGCCTATGCTGGGCTCGTCCAGCACGAACAACGTGTTGACCAGGCTGGTGCCCAGGGCCGTGGTCAGGTTGATGCGCTGCACCTCGCCGCCCGACAGCGTGCGGCTCTGGCGGTCCAGCGTCAGATAGCCCAGGCCCACGTCGCAGAGGTAGCGCGTGCGGTGGCGGATTTCGTCCAGCAGCAGCTTGAGCGCCTCGTCCAGCAGGGTGCTGGGCAGTTGCAGGCCGTCGACGAAGTCGCGCAGCCGGTGAATGGGCAGCTGCATCAGGTCGTGCAGGCACAGGCCCGGCAGCGCCTCCAGCTGCTCGCGGCGCCAGTCCACGCCCTGGGGCAGAAAGCGCTGGGCCGGCAACATGGCCGCATCGGCCAGCGCGCGGGAGCCCACGCGCCACAGCAGCGCCTCGGTCTTGAGCCGCGCGCCGCGGCAGGTGGGGCATTCCGTGTAGCTGCGGTACTTGGACAGCAGCACCCGGATGTGCATCTTGTAGGCCTTGCTCTCCAGGTAGTCGAAGAAGCGCCGCACCCCGTACCACTGCTTGTTCCAGTTGCCGGTCCAGTGGGGCGAGCCTTCGATGACCCAGTGGCGGTGCTCGGCGCTCAGATCCTTCCAGGCGGTGTCGCGTGGAATGCCGGCCTCGCCGGCGTACTTCAGCAGGTCCTCCTGCGAGTCCGCCCAGGCGGGGGTCTGCAGCGGCTTGATCGCGCCGCCGCGCAGCGTCTTGCGCTCGTCCGGGATCACCAGGCCCAGGTCCACGCCGATCACACGCCCGAAACCGCGGCAGGTCTCGCAGGCGCCGAACGCGGAGTTGAAAGAAAACAACGCCGGCTGCGGGTCGGCATAGCGCAGGTCGCTCTCGGGGCAGTGCAGGCCGGTGGAGAACTTCCAGACCTGCTCACCCTCGGCGCCGGCGAACACCGTCAGCCGCCCCTGGCCGCGCTTGAGGCCCAGCTCGATGGCCTCCATCACACGCTGGCGGTCGGCGCCCTGGAAGCGGAAACGGTCGGCCACCACGTCCAGGATCTTGCGGCCGTCCTGCTCACGCTCGCCCTGGATGCGGGTGAAGCCGCTGGCCGCCAGCCACTGCTGCACCTGCTCCGCCGTGGTGTTGGCCGGCAGCTCCACCGGGAAGCTCAGCACCAGGCGCGGGTCGTCGGCCAGCGTGCGCTCGCGCAGTTCCTCGTAGATGGTCTGCGGCGTGTCGTGCCGCACCGGCAGCGCGGTCTGACGGTCGAACAGTTGCGCTGCACGCGCGAACAACAGCTTTAAATGGTCGTTCAACTCGGTCATCGTTCCGACAGTGGAACGACTGGTGCGCACCGGGTTGGTCTGGTCGATCGCGATCGCGGGCGGCACGCCGTCCACCTTGTCCACCGCCGGCCGGTCCATGCGGTCCAGGAACTGGCGCGCATAGGCCGAGAAGGTCTCGACATAACGGCGCTGCCCTTCGGCATAGAGGGTGTCGAACACCAGGCTGGACTTGCCGGACCCGCTGGGCCCGGTCACCACCGTCAGTTCGGCGGTGCGCAGGTCGAGGTCCAGGTTCTTCAGGTTGTGCTGGCGAGCGCCTCGGATACGGATCAGCCCGTCGGACATGGTGGGGTCGGGAGCAAAGGGGCTGGCAGTGTAAGGACGCAAGCTGTCAGCACCTGGCAGCAAGCGAACTCCGCCTTTGGGCACCCCCAATTCATGGATGGTTCGGTTGCACTCGTCATCTTCCGCAGCAACAATGGCCTCAGCCTGTCGCCAGGCATCAAGAACAACAACCTGCACAAGGATACGGATGGACATGTCAAGCCTGCCCGGTTGGGCGCCGCCGTCGGCGCCCGTCTGGTTGAGCGGTGGAACCGCCGGCCCGGAGGGCGCCGATCAAGGCGCGGCCGAATCAGACCTGGGCCATGCACTGCGCGAGCCGCTGGTGTTGCTGGTGGAAGACAACCACATCAACCAGGTCGTCGCGCTCGAGTTTCTGGCGCTGATGGGGGTGCGCACCCGTCTGGCCCGCAACGGGCTGGAGGCGCTGGAAGCCTGCGCCGACACCGTGCCCGACCTGGTGCTGATGGACATCCAGATGCCCGGCATGGACGGCCTGGAATGTGCCCGGCGCCTGCGCGCGCTGCAGGGCGACGGCCGCCTGCCGGCCTTCCCCATCCTGGCGCTGACCGCCCACGCGCTGGACGCCGACGTGGCCGCCAGCATCGAGGCAGGCATGGACGAGCACCTGACCAAGCCGCTGGACTTCGTCGCGCTGCGCGGCCGCCTGCAACGCTGGCTCAAGCTGCCCAGTTCCAACTGAGCTTGCAGCCGTCAGCGCCTCTGCCACAGATGTAATAAAGGCAGCGGGCGCTGAAGCCGGCCTGAAATGCAGCGCCTCGACAGTGGGTTCCATTCAAGGAGCCCACCATGTACGAACTGCAGACCCAAGCCTCGCACGATCACGCCGACGTTGCCGCCCTGCTGTATCGCAGCGAAGCCTTCCACGAGGATCTGCACGAGGACCTGGACGAGCCCGTGATGGGCTGGCATCCGCTGGAGCGCCTGGCGGTGGCGCTGCCGCTGCTGTGCCTGCTGGCGCTGATGGCCGACTGGTTCCACCCCTGAGCCCGCGGGCCGCGGGGTGGCGCCGGCGGGCGCGCCACCCATAATCCGCGGCCAGCATGAACCTGTACACCGCCCTGCGCGCCGGCTTTCCCGGCGATCTCGACACCCCCGCCGTCGATGCCGACGGGGCCCGCTACACCTGGCAAGACCTGGAACGCGGCAGTGCCATGCTGGCCAACTGGCTGGCGCGGCTGGAACTGCCCGCCGGCAGCCGCGTCGCGGTGCACACCGACAAGAGCGTCGAAGGCCTGATCCTCTACCTGGCGGTGCTGCGCGCCGGCCTGGTCTATCTGCCGCTGAACCCGGCCTATCAGGCGGCCGAGCTGGATTACTTCATCCAGGATGCCGCGCCGGCCGTGCTGGTCTGCGCCGGCCGCAACTTCGGCTGGGCCAGCAAGCTGGCCTTCCAACGCGGCGTGCGCTGGGTGTTCACGCTGAACGACGACCGCAGCGGCACGCTGCTGGACCGCGCGGCCCAGATGTCCGATCAGCAGCAGCCGGTGGCGCGCGCCGACGGCGACCTGGCCGCCATCCTCTACACCAGCGGCACCACCGGCCGCTCCAAGGGCGCGATGCTGAGCCACGGCAATCTGCGCGCCAATGCCGAGGTGCTGCGCGACTACTGGGACTGGCGCCCGGACGACGTGCTGCTGCACGCGCTGCCCATCTTCCATGTGCATGGCCTGTTCGTCGCCTCGCACGCGGCGCTGCTGAACGGCAGCCGCATGCTGTGGTTCAACCGTTTCGAGCCGGCCGCGGTGCTGCGCCGCCTGCCGGAGGCCACGGTCTTCATGGGCGTGCCCACGCTCTACACGCGCCTGCTGGCCGAGCCGGGGCTGACGCCGGCGGCCTGCGCTGGCATGCGGCTGTTCATCAGCGGCTCGGCACCGCTGCTGGACACGACCTGGCAGGCCTGGGCCGAGCGCACCGGCCACCGCATCCTGGAGCGCTACGGCATGAGCGAGACGCTGATGCTGAGCTCCAACCCCTGCCGCGCCGCGGACGGTGAACGCCGCCCCGGCACCGTGGGCCGCGCACTGCCGGGCGTGGGCCTGCGCATCGTGGACGAGCAGGGCCAGCCCTGCGGCGTCGACCAGGTCGGCCAGGTGCAGGTGCGCGGCCCCAGCGTGTTCAGCGGCTACTGGCAGATGCCCGAGAAGACCGCGCAGGAGTTCACTGCCGACGGCTGGTTCCGCACCGGCGATGTGGGCCGGCTGGACGCCGATGGCGTGCTGACGCTGGTGGGCCGCGCCAAGGACCTCATCATCAGCGGCGGCTTCAATGTCTACCCGGCCGAGGTCGAGGGCTGGCTCAACGCGCTGCCCGGCGTGGGCGAATCCGCCGTCATCGGCCTGCCCCACCCGGACTTCGGCGAGGCGGTGGTCGCCGTGGTCACGCCCGCGCCGGGCGCCACGCCGGACCCGGACGCGCTGATCGCAACCCTCAAGACCCGCATCGCCGGCTTCAAATGCCCCAAGCGCATCCTGCTGCTGCCCGAGCTGCCGCGCAACGCGATGGGCAAGGTGCAGAAGCAGTTGCTGCGCGAACAGCACGCGGGCTTGTTCACCGCCCGCTGAATGCCGCCAAAGGGCGGCTGACCCGGTGCCAGCCGGCGGGGCGGCGGGCACAATCACCTCAGCCCTGACCCACTCATGAGTGAGCCCCTGCCAACCCAGCCCGCCCCGGCCGCCGAGGCCCTGCGCCACCTGAGCCGCCTGCGCAGGCGTGACCGGGTGCTGCTGCTCGCGCCCAGCCTGGCGCTGGGCCTGGTGATGCTGGCGCTGTGGCTGTTCGCCGGCTGGTTCGTCGTGGAGCGGCCCAAGAAGCTGCGCGAGCAACAGCTGCATGAGCTGGGTTCGGCGGTGCGCGCGGCAGCCATCCAGACCGAGGCCGTGCTGCGCCAGGCCGAGACCGCGCTGCGCGTGGTGGACCTGTGGGCGCTGGATCGCCAGGTCGGCCGGGCGCGTGACGACGCCCAGCTGGCCCACCTGGCCGAAAGCCTCAGCGGCAGCTCCAGCCGCCTGATGGACGTGATGCTGGTGGCCCGCTCCGGACGGGTGCACTGGCTGCAGGCCGGCCACGAGAACGCGCGCAAGGGGCTGATCAGCGATGCGGTCTACGCCGATCTCGCCGGCCGCGCGCCCGAAGGGCTGACGCTGGGCGAGCCGCTGCAGCTGGAGCCCGGCAATGACGATTCACGCTGGCAGCTGCCCATGCTGATGAGGCTGTCGCGGCCCCTGGGCGACCTGGACACCGTGCTGGTGCTGATCGACCTGAGCCGTCTGCGCGATCTGCAGAGCCTGTTCCTGACCGGGCCCGAGCCGGCGCTGCTGATGCTGCGCGCCGACGGCACCGTGCTGCTGCGCGAGCCGGCGCTGCCGGGGCTGATGGGGCGCAATCTGTTCGAGCGCCTGCCGGGGCGCGACCGCGACTTCGCCGCGCCGGAGGGCCGCTTCAGCACCGACGGCAACAGCACCGATGGCCGGGCCCGCGTGGGCGCCTACGCGACGCTGGGCGATTTCGGCGTCAAGCTGCTGCTGTCCAACAGCGAGGTCGGCCTGCAGACCGCCTACAGCTGGCAGCGCAACACGGTGCTGGGCGGCGCCATCGTGCTGACGCTGCTGCTGGGCGGCCTGGCCGGCTGGCTGAGCCGGCTGCAGCGCACCGCACGCCTGCGCGCCGCCGAGCTGCGCGCCACCAGCAATGCGATGCCGCTGGGCCTGTTCCGCTGCGACCGCAGCGGCCGCACGGTCTATGCCAACGACACCTACCTGCGCCTGCACGGCCTGGCGCGCGAGGACATGGCCTGGGGCTGGGCCGGCCTGGTGCCGCCGGACGAGCGCGACATGCTGATCCTGCGCTGGAAGCATCACATGGGCAGCGGCGAGCCGGTGGACATGGTGCGCCGCATCCGCCTGCCCGGCGCCACGCACAGCCGCCTGATGGCCATACACACGGCGCCGCTGATCGTCGGTGGCCGCATCGCCGGCCAGGTCGGGGCGGTGGAGGATGTGACCGAGCGCGGCGAGCAGGCATTGGCCCACCAGACACTGGCCGCCATCTTCGACATGACGCCCGACCTCGTGCTGCAGGCCAACGAGCGCGGCGACATCAACTACCTGAACCCGGCCGTGCGAGCCCGCCTGGGGCTGTCGGCCGACGCCTCGCTGGCGGGCCGCCACATCCGCCAGTTTTTCGACGCCCAGCAACTGGCTCATTACGAACAGCAGGTGTTGCCGGCGGCCCGTCAGCAGGGCCAGTGGCAGGGCCGCACCGCGCTGACGCTGGGCGAGGGGGCGAACGTGCCGGTGGAGGCCACGGTGCTGGTGCACCTGGACCTGCGCGGCCGGGTCGAGACCGTGTCCATGATCCTGCGCGACATCTCCGACACGCTGCGCGCCCAACTCGAACGCGAGCGTGGCGAGGCCATGCTGCTGGCAGTAGCCCAGACCGCTCGGGCGCAATTTCTGGTCGGCGACACCGAGGGCCGGCTGCTGTTCTGCAACGCCTCCTTCGAGCGCGAGCATGGCGTGCTGCTGGCCGACTGGGTGGGGCGGCCGCTGGCCGAGCTGTTCACGCCGCAGGACTACGCGCTGCGCCGCGCCGCGTTCGAGCAGGCACTGGGCGGCGAGATCTGGCGCGGCGAGCTCAGCAGCGGCGAGGCGCGCGGCCAGCGCGTGTTCGAGGTGCAGTGCGCGCCGCTGCGGGTGCAGAGCGGCCAGATCGAGGGTCTGATCCTGATCGAGCTGGAGATCACCGAAGCCCGCCGCGAGGCGGCGCGCCTGCGCCAGGCCTCGCAGACCGACACACTGACCCAGCTGCTGAACCGCGCCGGCTTCGACGCCGGTGCTGCACGGCTGCTGCAGGACCTGCGCGCGCCGGACGCGCTGCCGGGTCGCCACCTGGCGCTGCTGTACCTGGACCTGGACCGTTTCAAGCCGGTCAACGACACCCACGGTCACCCCACCGGCGACGCGCTGCTCAAGGCGGTCGCGCTGCGCCTGCGCCACACGCTGCGACCGGACGACCTGGTGGCCCGACTGGGCGGTGACGAGTTCGCGGTGATGCTGGCCGGCCTCAACCACCCGGACGACGCCGGCCGCATCGCGGACAAGCTGCTGCAGGTGGTGCAGATGCCCTTCCACATCGGCACGCTGAAGCTGGAGATCGGTGTGAGCATTGGCTACAGCGTCGTGTCCGACGGCGGCGCGGAGCTGCCCGAGCTGGTGGCCGCGGCCGACGCCCACCTCTACGACGCCAAGCGTGCGGGCCGCGGCTGCTGGCGCGGCAGCAGCCTGCACCACCCGCAGGAAAGCTGAGCCCGCCCCGAGGCTCAGGCGGTCACCAGGCCGGCCTTGAGCTCGCGCAGCGCCAGCTGCAGCACGCGCGCATCGCTGCTGGCGCGGTGACGGGTCAGCTGCAGCCGGGCGCGCACCGCCTGCGTGACCTCGTGCCAACGCGCGGCCTCGTCCTCGCTGAGCAGGCTGCGCAGGTCGTCCAGCCGGAAGCTGGGCTGCAGCGCGGCGGCCTCGAACAAACGGTTCAACCAGGCGTAGTCGTGACCCCAGCCGTCGCAGTAGACCGTCTGGCCGGCCAGGCGCTGGTTGATCTGCGTCGCCATCCATTCGATGGGTCGTCCGCAGCTCAGCAGCCTCTCGCGGCTGATGCCGTGCAGCGCCTCGGCACTCGCATCCCAGTGCAGCCAGTCCGGCGCGGGCCGGATCAGGCCGCAGAACAGCTCGCCATCCGCGCCCACGAAGCCGATCTCTATCGGATAGCTGCCGCGCCCGAAGCCCGAGGCTTCGATGTCGAGGATGGCCGGAACTTGCATGTGCCGAGTGTGGCAGGGCGGGCCGGCCCCATCACTAGGATTAGTCTGAAGCGCCCGCCTCCGGCGGCTGAGCGAACAGCTCGCAGGCGGCCCGCCCGACCTGGCGCGTGTCCCAGTAGGCATAGGCCGCGACCGCGGTGGCACCGGCCAGCGGCACCCAGCGCCCCACGGTACGCCCCAGCACCTGCTGGCCCAGCTGCAGGCCCACCGCGCGCGCCAGCTGGGGCAGCAGCAGCTGGGTCACGGGTTGCACCAGCAGGCGGTCGCCCACGCGCACCGCGAGGTCGCGCAGCGCCTGGGCCGCCGTGTGGCGGAACAGACACCACAGCATCTGGGTCGGGCCCAGCGACGCACTGCGGCCATGCAGCGCAGCCAGATCGGCCACCAGCTGGCGCTGCAGCTGCCACACACCCAGCATCTCGGGCAGCAGCGTGGCCCAGCCAAGCGGGCCGGGGGGCAGCGCCAGCGCACCGGCGGTGAGCGCCGCGCGGCGCGCGGCCGTGTCGATCAGCGCACGCGCTGCGGCCTGCGGCTGGGCCTGCGCCTCCTGGGTACTTTTCACCGGCGCGGTCACCAAGGCCAGCACCTGTTCGGTCAGCACCGCCATCGCCCAGCCCTCCTCGGAAAACACCGACCGGCACGCGCCGGTCCCTGATTGAGGTGACGTTGTACCGCGGGAACAATGATCTGACCCCGCGGGTCGGCTATGCCCCTCCAGCGAGGATCCTGACCGAAGAATGCCTGGTTCGGCCTCGCACGCCGGCCCACAACATCCACCAGGGAGGCTCATGCAAGCACTCAGAAAACTGGCCATAGGCCGGCGTCTCGGCGTCGCATTCGCCATCGTCATCACGTTCAGCGCGCTGCTGGCCCTCTACGCGCGCACCGAGCTGCACCAGATCAACGACGAGCTGGCGCTGATGGTGGAGGACCGCGTGCCCAAGGTCGAGATGACCCAGCAGCTGCAGCGCAACCTGCTATCCAGCGCGATGCGGACTCGCAACATCGTGCTGCTGCCCGATGACGCAGGCAAGCAACGAGAGGCCCGCGAGATCGCCGTGCTGACCGAGGCCAACGGCCGCATCTACCAGCAGCTGACCGAACGGGTCACGCTGCCCAAGGGCAAGGAGCTGCTGAGCGCCGCCACCACGGCGCGCGCGGCCTACAACGAGTCCATACAGCGCGCGATCGCGCTGGGCATGAAGAACGAGGACGACAGCGCGCGCGACCTGCTGATCAACGAGACCCAACCCCGCCAGGACCGCTACCTCGCCGCCATCGAGGCGCTGGGGCAGTACCAGAGGGAACTGATGCAGGCCTCGGCCGACAAGGCCGACCACACGGTGGACTTCGCATCGATCGCGGTGCTGGTGGCCGCGGTGCTGGCAGCGCTGCTGGGCGGCGCACTGGCGCTGCTGATCACGCGCTCGGTGCTGACGCCGCTGCGCCAGGCCGTGAGCGCTGCCCAGACCGTGGCCGCCGGCGATCTGCGCCTGGCGCTGGACACGTCTCACCACGACGAGCCCGGCCAGCTGCTGACGGCGCTGCAGCAGATGAGCGTGGCGCTGATGGACATCGTGCAGGCGGTGCGCGGCAATGCCGAGAGCGTGGCCACCGCCAGCAGCCAGATCGCCCAGGGCAATGCCGACCTGTCGCAGCGCACCGAGGAGCAGGCCAGCAGCCTGGAAGAGACCGCGGCATCCATGGAGGAGCTCAGCGCCACGGTGCGCCAGAACACCGACACCGCGCGCGAAGCCGCCCGCCTGGCCGGCGACGCGGCACAGGCCGCTTCGGCCGGCGGCGACGTGATGGGCCGCGTGGTGGACACCATGGCCCAGATCACCGACAGCTCGCGCAAGATCGCCGACATCATCACCACCATAGATGGCATCGCCTTCCAGACCAACATCCTGGCGCTCAATGCCGCGGTGGAGGCCGCGCGTGCCGGCGAGCAGGGTCGCGGCTTCGCGGTGGTGGCCGGCGAGGTGCGCGCGCTGGCGCAGCGCTCGGCCGCGGCGGCGCGCGAGATCAAGTCGCTGATCAGCGCCAGCGTGGAACGCGTGGAGGCCGGCAACGGACTGGTCGGCGAGGCCGGGCGCTCGGTGGACGGTGTGGTCGCGCAGGTGCGCCGTGTGGCCGACCTGCTGGGCGAAATCAGCAGCGCCAGCCAGGAGCAGAGCCAGGGCATCAGCCAGGTCGGCGAGGCCGTGACGCAGCTGGACCAGGTCACGCAGCAGAACGCCGCGCTGGTGGAGCAGAGCGCCGCGGCGGCCGAGAGCCTGCGCGAGCAGGCCCGTCAGCTCAGCGCAACCGTGGCCACCTTCAAGCTGGCCTGAGGCTCAGGCCTGCGCGTTCACCAGCTGGCCGCCGCTGGCGGTGAGCTGGGTCATGGGCGCCGCGCAATAGCCCAGCTGCGACTGCAGCTGCTGCAGAAAGCTCTGCAGGCTGGGCGTCGCGCCCGTGCCGGCCTGGCTCACCAGCCGGTCATAGGACTGCTGCAGCCCCGCCGGCGGTGAGCCATTGGCCATGGAGGCCATCAGCGCGTTCAGTCCGCCGGCAAAGCCGTTGGCCGCACTGCGAGCCTGGGCCGTGCCCTCGCTGCCGCGATCGGCACCGGCGGCGCGAACCGCCTCGAACAGCTGGCCCATGAAGTCGCCCAGCGCCTGGCGCGTCGGGTTGGTGGAGCGCTCACCCACGACCAGACCTGCCGTGCTCTGCCCGGCGGACAGATCCAGCCCCTGCTGCTGCAAGGCCTGGATCACCTCGCGCGCGGGGCCGCCGCTGGCGGGCGACGGCGCCGGCATGTCGGTGGTGGGGCGGCCGGCCCGGGCCTGGGCCGTGTCGTCATCGGAGAGCCGCACCGGCTGGGTCGTCGCCAGGGGCTGGGACCAGGTGCGCGCGGCGCTGTCCGGTCGACCGTGGATCGCATCCATGCATCACCTCGCTGAGGCTGGAAGGAAGGCCCATGGTGAAGGCCACCGTGGCGATCCAAAGACCGGAAAAGCGCCACAAACCCGGCCAGCTCGTGCAGGTGCCGGCCCAGGCATGATGGGCGACACGCTACCCCACCGAGGCGCCCCAAGGCCCTGCTCTCGCATGCAAAGCCTGCAGATCATCGACTCCCACACCGGCGGCGAGCCCACCCGCGTGGTGCTCGCCGGCTTCCCCGACCTGGGCCGCGGCCCGCTGGCTCAGCGCCGCGAACGGCTGGCGCGCGAGCATGATCGCTGGCGCCGCGCGACGCTGCTGGAGCCGCGCGGCAGCGCCGTGCTGGTGGGCGCGCTGCTGTGCGAGCCGGCCGACCCGCGCCACGCGGCCGGCGTGATCTTCTTCAACAACAGCGGCTACCTGGGCATGTGCGGCCACGGCACCATAGGCCTGGTCGCCACGCTGGCCCACCTGGGCCGCATGAGCCCCGGCGTCCATGTGATCGAAACCCCGGTGGGCGAGGTGGTGGCCACGCTGCACGCCGACGGCCGGGTCAGCGTGCGCAATGTGCCCGCCTACCGGCTGGCGGCCGATGTGGCGGTCACGCTGCCCGACGGCCAGGTGGTGCATGGCGACATCGCCTGGGGCGGCAACTGGTTCTTCCTGTGCGCCGACCACGGCCAGGTCGTGGGCCCCGGCCACGTGGCCAGCCTGGTGACCTATGCGGCCGCGGTGCGCGCGGCACTGCATGCCCAGGGCCACCGCGGCGCCGACGGCGCCGAGATCGACCACATCGAGCTGTTCGCCGCCGACGACGCCGGCGCCGACAGCCGCAACTTCGTGTTGTGCCCGGGCCAGGAGTACGACCGCTCGCCCTGCGGCACCGGCACCAGCGCCAAGCTGGCCTGCCTGGCGGCCCGCGGCGAGCTGGCGCCCGGCCAGGTCTGGCGCCAGGCCAGCGTGATAGGCAGCGTGTTCGAGGCCTGGTACGAGGGCGCCCCGGCCGGGCCCATCACGCCCACGGTGCAGGGCCGTGCCTTCATCACCGCCGAGGCCCGGCTGCTGATAGACCCGGCCGATCCTTTCGGCTGGGGTCTGGCCTAGGGTCTGTTAACACGACGGCAGCAGGCCGCGTTGTGGCCAGAAAGCCCGCGAGCAAGACGCGAAACAAAGCTTGGGAGGCACCAAGCGAAGCTTCGCAACGCCGCGCGCGGGCTTTCTGGCCGCAACCCGAAGGGAAGGCTGGCCGCTCGCGGCCGGCCTTCGCGACCTACTACCGTAGGGTTAACAGGTCCTAGCCCTCAAGACCTGGCGCCCAGCCAGCGGCCAGGATACAAAAGCGCTGACGAGGCCTTTGTGCCGCCGCGCCGGCAACGTCCGGCGGGCGGGCGCACACTGGCCCGGTGACGTCGCCCGGCCTGCCGGCCGGGGGCAGCAGCTCATCGCAGGAGATCCGCCTCATGGCCTACGACCCCGCCACGCTGACCTCACCCGAAACGCCGGCCGCTCGCCCGCCGGCCGCCGCCGCCCCCGCGCTGCTGCGCGAGCTGCTGGCCCGCGCCGATGTGCGCATCAACGGCGGCCGCCCCTGGGACCTGCAGGTGCACCACCCGCGGCTCTACCAGCGGCTGCTGACGCAGTGGTCGCTGGGCGCGGGGGAGGCCTATGTGGATGGCGACTGGGACTGCGAGCGCCTGGACCTGCTGTTCGAGCGCCTGCTGCGCACCGACATCGAACACCGCGCCTCCGGTCTGGCGCGCGGCTTCCTGCTGCTGGAGAACCTGCGCCAGCGCTTCTTCAACCTGCAGTCCGTGGCCCGCGCCCACCAGGTGGGCGAGCACCACTACGACGCCGGTAACGACCTTTTCGAGCGCATGCTGGACTCCCGCATGATCTATTCCTGCGCCTACTGGGAGCACGCGCAAGACCTGGAACAGGCGCAGGAGCACAAGCTGGCCATGATCTGCCGCAAGCTGCAGCTGCGCCCCGGCGAGACGCTGCTGGACATAGGCTGCGGTTGGGGCGGGCTGACGCGCTATGCGGCCGAGCACCATGGCGTGAAGGTCACCGGCATCACCATCAGCCGCGAACAGCTCGCGCTGGCGCAGGCGCGCTGTGCCGGCCTGCCGGTCACGCTGCTGCTGCAGGACTACCGCTCGCTGCAGGGCCGCTTCGACAAGATCGTGTCGGTGGGCATGTTCGAGCATGTGGGCCCCAAGAACTACCGCACCTATTTCGACACCGCGCGCCGGCTGCTCGCCCCGGAAGGTCTGTTCCTGCTGCACACCATAGGCGTGGACCGCCAGGCCCACCGCACCGATCCCTGGATAGACCGCCACGTCTTCCCCAACGGCCGCCTGCCCGCGCCGGGCGAGCTGGCGCGCGTGCTGGAGGGCCGCTTCGTCATCGAGGACTGGCACAACTTCGGCACCGACTACGACCTCACGCTGATGGCCTGGCACCAGCGCTTCGAGGCCGCGTGGCCCGAGCTGTCGGCCCACTACGGCGAGCGCTTCGCGCGCATGTGGCGCTACTACCTGCTGTGCTGCGCCGGCTTCTTCCGCTCGCGCCAGGGCCAGCTGTGGCAGCTGGTGCTGAGCTCGCCGCAGCGCCATGGGCCCTACCGCTCCTACCGGCCGGCCGGCTGAAGACGCCCTGCTGCAAGGGCCGGCGGCGCGGCGGCGCCACAATCCGGCCCCCATGAACCGACTGCAACGACTCCAGGCCCGCATCCCCGAGGGATCGGCCGTGCTCTTCATGGTGCAGATCTTCGCGACCCTGGGGTTCGCGGTGCTGCAATCCACGCTGGTGCTCTACGCGACCCGGCGCCTGGGCTTCAACAACGACCAGGCCACGCTGATGATGGGCCTGTTCGGCGCCTTCAACTACGGGCTGCACCTGTTCGGCGGCTACCTGGGCGGGCGGTTTCTGAGCAACCGCAACCTGTTTGTCGGCGGCATGCTGCTGCAGGTGCTGGGCTGCGGCGCAATCGCCGGCGGCTCGCTGGCCGGGCTGTACTGGGGCCTGTCGCTGTTCCTGACCGGCAGCGGCCTCAATGTCACCTGCATCAACATGATGCTGACCCAGCGCTTCGCGCCGGAGGACGACCGCCGCGAGGCCGCCTTCCTGTGGAACTACGCCGGCATGAACGTGGGCTTCTTCATCGGCTTCACGGTGGCCGGCCACTACCAGCTGGACGAGCTCTACGGCCACATCTTCTGGTTCGCCACGCTGGGCAATGCAATGGCCATCGTGCTGGCGCTGCTGTTCTGGCGCACGCTCGCGGACCGCGACACGCCGCTGACACTGCACCGCGGCGCGGCCTTCTGGGGCCGCTTCGCGGTGGGTTGCGCGGTGCTGGTGGGCCTGGTGCCGCTGCTGGCCGGGCTGCTGCAGCGCCCCGGCGACACCGCCATAGGCATGAAGGCGCTGTGCGGCGCCGTGGGCCTGGCGCTGCTGGTGCTGACGCTGCGCCACCCCGTGCCCGACGAGAAGCGCCGCATGCAGGCCTACCTGGTGCTCGCGCTGGGCTCGCTGGTGTTCTGGTCGCTCTACCAGATGGCGCCCAGCGGCCTGCAGCTGTTCGCGGTCGGCAATGTGTGGATGAATGTCTGGGGCGTGCCGGTGGCGCCGCAATGGGTGCAGAACATCAACACCGTGGTCATCGTGATCGGCGGCCCGCTGCTGGCCGCGCTGTTCGCGCGTTGGCGCGCACGCGGCTGGCCGGTGGACATCCCGCAGCAGTTCGCCGCCTCGCTGCTGCTGATGGGCCTCGGGTTTCTGGCGCTGCCGCTGGGCATCCACTTCGCCGACCCGGCCACCGGCCGCTCGGACTTCTCCTGGCTGTTCCTCAGCTACGTGCTGCAAAGCGTGGGCGAGCTGCTGATCTCGCCGGTGGGCTACGCGATGATCGGCCGCCTCGCGCCCAAGCAGTACCAGGGCATCATGATGGGCAGCTGGATGCTGGTGACGGGTCTTGCGTCGCTGTTCGCGGGCGACTTCTCCGGCATGGTGGAGCAGCCGGTGGACGGCTCGGCGCTCAGCACCAACGCGGCCTACGCCACGCTGTTCACGCAGCTGGGCGTGGGCAGCGTGGTGATGGGCGCCGTGCTGTTCGGGCTGCGGCCGTGGCTGAGGCGCCTGATCGGTCGCTGAACCGGGCTGGCGCCGTCAAGACGCCTGCCCGGCCCCGCATTCAGGCCGCTCGCCGCCTGGCGAGCAGCCCCAGGCCGCCCAGGCCGAGCACCAGCAGCAAGGCCGACGCCGGCTCGGGCACGGCCGAGACAGACTGACCGAACACCAGCTGGCGCGCCGTGGGCCAGAGCGAATCACCCGAGGGCAGTGGCGTCGACCACAGGCTGACCGACACGATCTGCGGACCGTTGGACACAAAGCCCAGGAAGCTGAGCGGGGAAGCATCGGTGAGCGTCTGCGTGAACGTCGCTCCGCTCGCATCGGTGACCGACAGGCTCACGTCGCCGTGGGCGTATTGCCCGTTGAAGTCGCTGCCGAAGAAGTTGCCGCCGAAGGCCGTGATGCCCGCGCTGAAGTTGGAGAACGTGATCACGTCCGTCGCGACATTGGCGGTCAGCCAGCTGTCGTCGTCCGTGCCCGCGCCCAGCAGGCTGGAGGTCGAAGCCTGGGCCTGGTAGGTGTAGGTCGTTCCCAGCTGCGTGCGCCGATACATCGGGCTGCTGCTGGCCGCGTCCTGCGCGACCCCGAAGAAGGTCTCGATGCCCGCGGACGTGATGGCCGCGTTGAACGCGGACGCGTCGGAAATCATCGTGATGTCGGCATGCGCGAGGTTCAGACCCAGCAGCAGCGTCCCGCACACCAGGCCACGCCCGGCGAAGTAAGGCAGTTTCATGGAAAATCTCCAGTCGTATGGGGTTGGGCGGCGCTCACCAGCCGATGTCCTTGAGCAGCGGCAGCGTCAGGTCCTTGGGGGCCGTGAGCGTCGTCGTCAGGTTGGGCGAGATGAAGGGCTCCATCAGCATGTTGGGCGTCAGCGTGGTGTCCCAGTGGGAGACCGAGGAGCCGGGCGAGAACGCCGCCGGGGTGTACAGCAAGGGACGCCCCGCCGAGTCGGTGCCGGCGTACTGACCGGTCACGGCAGCAGACAGGGACGCCAGCACCTCCGGTGCGGCCTTGCCGCGTACCCGGTTCAGCAACGCCGCCTTGATCGCATCGCCGTCCACCTTGAGGATGCGAACCGACGGGATCGTGATCGTCGAGTCGCTGCCGGTCATGTCGGCGATAGGCTCCACCACGTTGTCGGCGACCATCACCGCCTTGGCGCCGGCCAACTGCAGGTTCTTCACCTTCTGGACGAAGGGGCACCCTCCCCGATCGATCAATGCAATGCGTCCGCTGACCTGGATCGCGTTCGCGCTGCTGAGCGGCGTGCAGGCCAGGCCCGTGCCGTTGACCTGGTCCGTCACGCGGACGACCACGCCCGTGACCGGCGTGGGGCCCAGCGCCGGACCGAAGTCGGCAAGACCCAGTTGCTTGAGCCCCGCCGCCGAGCCCGCGCCGGATCCGCTGACCTGCAGCGCCGGCAGCATGGCAAAGGTCAACACCTGAGGGACCGCGGCGGCCACGTTGGCGCCGGACCAGCCCAGCTTGAGCGGCGTCATCGCCGAGTACGAGCGTTCCCAGTCTTCCATCGCCAGCCAGGTCTTGCCGACCGTGCTGTCGTACATGAACGCTTCCCAAATGCTGGGAATCCCCATGAAGCGCGCGCCGGAGGACGGATTGGTGGTCAGCAGCGAGAAGCCCAGGCCATGGCCCAGCTCGTGCAGCAGCGTGATGGCGAAGTTGATCTGGTCACCCGCCTGACCATCCAGGCCCAGATAGAACTTGGTGCCGGTCAGGCAGCCGGTTGCGCCCAGATTGATATTGAACTGCGTCTTGATGTCGACGTTGCCATAACCCGAACCGTCATCCTGCTGGCCGTAATAGTCGGTCAGGCTGCGGCCGCTGAGCCTGTTGGCCAGCGCCTGCGGATACCAGGTGCCCGCCACCGGGGCTCCCGGGAAGTCATACCAGACGTTGTAGGGCATCGCGCTGCCCAGCACCGCGCCGGTGGCGTTGCAGTCCAGCGGCTCCCATCCCGCGCTGACCGTGATCTTGATCGGACTGTCGATCGCCCGCTCCCAGATGCCGGCGACGTAGCGGTAGACATTCATGCGCTGTTCGCCCAGTGTGCGGCCGGGGTTGCCGCCGACGGGTTCCACCGGCGTGGGGTCATTGAAACCCACGCCCGGCCTGTCCCGGTTCTGGACTTCAATGGTGGCCGCCTGGGTGCGGACAGGCGCCAGCCCCAGGGACAGCCCCAGGGACAGGCCGAGCACCGCCCAGCGGATGACGGAAGGATTTGTCGGCATGATGGTCTCCAGACGCGGGGTCATTCGGCGTCCTTCTTCACGGCTTGCGGCCGGGCAAGAGCGGCGGGCTGCGCGGGGCGGATGGCCTGCACGGCAGAGTCCAGGCCCTGCACGCAGTCGCTGCCGATCGAACCGTCGTCTAGGCGGGTGGCCACGGAGTAGCTGGCCAGATCGGCCGGAAGCCGGGCGCTGTGGGCACCGGAGGCATAGGCCCGCACCAGCGGCTTGGGCGCCACCTTGGCCGCCATGCGGGCCTTGGCCTGCAGCGCTGCCTGCTCACTGGTGGTCGGCGCTCGCAGCGCGCCGGTCTCGGGGTCGCGCACGACGGTCAGAGCCTGCGGGTCCGACTGGACCGGCTCCTGGCCGGAGGGCTGAGTCGGGGTCAGCGTCGCCCGAGGGCTGTGGGTTTCGCAGAGCTCACAGGCATGGGCCATGGAGACCGCGCCAAGGGCGGTCAGCAGCAGAGCAATCGTTCTCATGGGATATCTCGATGAGGTGAATGGACGCCGACGCGCACTCAGGCACGCAGCGATCGGCGACGCAGCCCGGCCAGCAGCACCGCACTGCCGGCCAGCAGCAGCCCCGCGGAGCCCGGCTCCGGCACGGCGCTCACCGAAACCGTGTCCAGGCCGATGAAGTTGCCGGCCACCTGCGCGTCGGGGATCAGGTACTCGAAGTAGTAGCGTCCCGTGATGCCCGCCCCCTGCGCCGGCAGCGTCACGGAATAGGACGTCCATTGCTCGGGGAAGCCCCCTACGGTCATGCCCGGATTGATGGTCAGCAATTCGACGAAGGAGCCCGCCACGATGGCACCGATGTGCAGCGACTCGCCGAAGGGATTGCCGCTCAGCGTCCGTGTCGAGAAGTTCAGGACCGTCGCATCGGCCAGCGACAGCACCGGCGTGGCCAGCATCGCGTCGATGCGCCCGGTCGGATTGCCGTTCGCGTCGGTGACGCCGACGAACACGCTGGTCGCGATGTAGCTGTTGGCGGCGCCCGCCTGTGCGCTGAAGGTGTCATCTGGGCTGGCCGGCCGGAACCAGCCCTCGCTCGCGGGCGAGTCGCTGAAGTTCGCGACGCTCCAGCCGGCCGGCAGGCCCTGACCGTCAAAGCCTTCTTGCAGTAGTGGGCCGTCGGCCCAGGCCGCCGAGCTGGCCAGCAGCAGGCCCAGGCCTGCCACGCTGAATCTGTGCATGAGTGTCTTCATGAGGAGTTCCATCGGAGAGATTTCGCCCCGGCGGCCTTGCGCACCGGCCGGGGCGACAGGCTGCTTACTTCAGGCCCTTGGCACCGCGGAACACCCGCAGCAGCCCCTGGGAATTGGTGGGCGCCGCCGGATTGGCCGTGATGATGTCCATCTGGCCGTCACCGGTCACGTCGGCGGCATCGAAGATGGCACCCAGGCCGTCGACACTGCCAGGAGCGCCGCTGCGCTTGTAGGGCGCCTTGGTGAAGCCGCCGGGGCCGCCGGTGTAGACCCAAAGAAAGCCCGGGAAGGGCTGATCGCCCATGAGACCGCGTTGACGCATCGACGCGCCGACCAGCAGGTCCGCATAGCCATCGCCATTGAAATCCCGCTGTCCCAGCATGACCTCGCCGAAGAAGGCGAAGGCGTCGGCATTCGGGGCGCCAATGACCTGGGTCCGTCCCGAGGCGTTGAACCCTGCGGCCGAGCCGTAGTAGACGAAGATCCGGCCCGGACTGACCACGTCTCCCGAATTGCTGTCCGCCGGCAGATAGTTCGGTGCGCTGATCGCGATATCCGCGAATCCGTCGCCGTCGACATCGCCGAGGATGGAGACCGCCAATCCCCACTGATCCGCGCCAGCCACCTCGTTGGGCGCCACCATCAGCTCGTCATACTTGTTCGTATAGCCGGTGGCCTTGCCCCTGAAAAGGAAGGCCAGCCCGGGCCGCCCCTGTCCCGCGGCCGTCGGCGCGCCGACCAGCACATCAAAAATGCCGTCGCCATTGGTATCTCCCGTATCGAAGGCGCGTCCGAAGTACCACCAGGACAATCCGGGATAGGCCAGCGTGGAGTCCGACTTCAAGACCAGGCCGCTGGGACTGCCCGTATAGACATAGATTCGCCCTTGCGTGTCGCCGTCGGTATCGGCCGATACGGCAAGGTCGGCATATCCATCCCTGTTGAAGTCCCCCAATGACTTCATCGTGAAGCCGAAGTAACTATTTTCCTCGGGACCCTCGATAATTTGCGAGGGCGTTTGCGAAAACCCGTTGGGGCCACCGAAGAACACCAGGATCGCCCCGGCATACTGCCTTGCACCCGAATAGGAATAGGCACCGACGATCAGATCGGGCCAACCATCCCCATTGACGTCCAGCGCCATGGGACTGCTGCCGACCTGGGCCCAGTCCATAGGCCCTTCATAGTGGAAGTCCGCCTTCTGCTTGAAGCCCTTGCTGGAGCCGTAGCGGACTTCCACGACGCCCCGATGGTTGACGCCGGGGGCGGTCGAAATCAGATCCTTGTAGCCATCCCGGTTGATGTCCACCTGGGCACTCAGCGGACCACCCCCCGGTATCGTAATTTCCGGCAATCGCGTCGCCGACCATGCCTGCGCGCCCGCGCCATAGGCCAGCGCCATCAAGGCCAATCCAATTCGGACACACCAATTCGTGCCCTGCCCCAACCATTTGTGCATGATTTTCCGCTCCGGTCCAATGGAGTTGCGAACCCTGCCGATGCCGGTGTCGGCAATATGGCAGGGGTGTTAAAAACATTGGACTTCAGCGTTGCCATGCCCGCTCGGCGAGCTTTGGCCATGGCGAAAATCAGCCACCCATTCAAGGGGGGCAATTACCCCAGGAGCTTCCCAGCTGCGTATTCAGCGATCAAAGAGGCGTGCGGCCAGCCAGCCCGCCTGGAAGCGCGACTTGGCGCGCAGCTGTGCGGTGAGCGCCGCCATGCGACGCTGCAGGGTGCGGTCCGAGATGCCCAGCGCATGGGCCGCTGTCTTGTCGTTTGCTCCGGCGGCCAGCACCGTGACAAGCTCCTGCAAGGACGCCTCGCCGTCATGGGCCGCGTCCGGGTGGGCGGCCACGGTTTCCACCGCGGGCACCGCCTCGCTCCAGTGCTGCTCGAACAGCACGTCCAGCGCATGCAGGACGGCGGTATTGCCCAGGCGCAGCACCGGCCCCTGAGGGTCATCGGTATGCAGCGGCAGCATGCCGCTTGCGCCATCCACCAGCAGCAGCTTGAACGGCAGGCCGTCGAGCACCCGCAGTTCGTCACCCGCCGCCACCGACTGCGCGACCGCGGCATGCCATCCGTCCCACGCCATGACCTCCGGAGTCAGGATGCTGCGGATGCGCACGCCACGCTTTCGTGCGGCGTCCCGCGCTGCCTCCATGGCTTCCGGGGCGGCCAGCAAAAACGGGGGGCGAACGAAAGACAGGATGCTGCTTCGGGCCTGCTCGTAGAGTTTCAGGTAGGCGTGCAACTGCTCCTTGGGGTCGGCAGGCACGATCTGGACATCGCCCATGGATGTTGCCGACGAATCCCGCGCAAGATCTGCCTGCAGATCGGGCAGCACACGTCTTGCGTCGTTGAGTTCGGCCTGGCGTTCCATCAGCAGCAACTCGATGGCGACCTCCGGCGCGGTCGCCTGCCAGCCCTGCAACTCGTCCGCGCTGCGGCGAACCAGTCCCCGGCGCTGTAGCGACTCCAGCAAAGGCTCCAACGGCTCATCGAGCCCCGGCAAGAGCTGCTGCAGCGCTGGCGTGCCCAGCCCCGGCCGCCGCAGCAGGGTCCGGTACAGGGCTTCTCCGGAGGCCCCCAGCCCGAGCGGCTGCATGCTGCGGCAGCTCGGCCGCCCCTCCGAATCGATGAGTGATGAAGACGGGAGGTTCATGGACTCGGCCGGAAACGCTCTAGGAGACGGAGGGGGTGAAGGGCAATCGAGCTAGTTGGCATGACGAGCCTGGCGTCGCCGCGGTGAGCGGGGCCTATGCCCCGCCGCCCTGCGCCCGCCTCCGGAAGAACGCCTTGGCTCAGCCGCACTGCCCCACATACCCACAGGCGGTGCAGAAATCGCAGCCGTCCTTGTGGATCATGGTGGCGTTGCCGCATTCCGGGCAAGGCTTGCCGGCCTGCACCTGCAGCGCGCCGGTGGCCGCTGCGGCGCTGGCGGCGGCCGGTGCGGCCGGGGCCTGCAGCAGGCCCATGTCGGCCAGCGGCTGGCCGGTCTCGTCCAGGATGCCCAGCATCGCGTAGCGGTGGATGATGAGCCGCGCCACATAGGCCACGGTGGACGGCCAGATCTGCTGGCGGCGTTCGCCGCTCAAGCTGGGCACCGGCGCCATGAAGTGGCCCAGCGGCTCGCCCACGTTGAGCAGCTTGCGCAGCTTCATCGCGATCCAGCCGGGGTCCATCACGCGCATGTCCAGGCTCAGCAAGCGCGCCAGGCCATCCAGCGCCTTGGGGTAGTTGCCCGAGAAGCCCATCGCGCAGGGCCGCGTGACCGTGCCGCCGTCCGGCGTGGGCAGCACCACTTCCTTCAGCGTCAGCGTGAACTGCTCGTTGGTGGCCGGGTTGTCCACGTCGACCGCCCAGGCCAGCGTGCCACTCACGCTGGTGCGCGGCTCGTTGCGGCTGAACATCGCGTCCACCACCGGCGTGGGGCCGCCCTCGGCCAGAGCCCCGAGCTGCTCGCAGCGCCAGCGGATCACGGCCGCCGTGGCCGCCACCACGCCGGGGAACAGGCGCTTCTCGCCACTGGGCGGCATGGCCATCTCGAAGGCACGCTCCTCGGCCACGGTGGCCAGCGCGTCCAGCTTGAGGCGCAGCCAGGCGGCGTCGTTGGTGCGCAGATCGGTGGACAGGGTCTTGGCCAGCGCGGCCAGGCCGCGCGGCTGTTCGGCGCCGTTGACCCAGACCTCGAAGGGCAGGTTGCGACCGAACAGACCGCCGTCCGGTCCGTCCAGCGGCAGCTCGCCGATGAAGAGCGCGAAGTCGCCGTGCGGATGCTGGATCAGGTAGCTCCAGGCCGGGTTGCCGCCGGGCATCTCCGGGCGGCTGGGCCAGCGCAGCGAGGCCACCACCGCCTGCGGCAGACGCTCGACCTTGAGACGCTGGTTGGTGCCGTCCACATCGGGCTTCAGCGGCTCGGGCTGCTTGACCTCGGGCGTCACGCTGAGCACCGACCCCAGCACGCTGTTGGGCCGGTAGGTGGCCAGGCCCTTGAGCTTGGACTGCCAGGCCTGCACGTACAGGTCCTGGAAGTCCTCGTAGGGATAGTCGGCCGGCACGTTCACCGTCTTGCTGATGGACGTGTCGATATAGGGCGCGACCGCGGCCACCATGGAGGCGTGATCGGCCGCGCTCAGCTCCAGCGCGGTGACGAAGGCGTCGGACAGCGGCGCATCGGTGCCGAACAGGTGGCGGTACAGGCGCCAGGCGTGGTCCTCGACCTGGTACTCCTTGAAGCCACCGCCCTCGGCCTGCGACAGGCGCTTCTTGCGCGTGTAGGCCCAGGAGAAGGCCGGCTCTATGCCGTTGCTCGCGTTGTCCGCAAAGGCCAGGCTGATGGTGCCGGTGGGCGCGATGGACAGCAGGTGGGAGTTGCGCAGGCCCTGGGCGCGGATCTTGTCCTTCAGCGCCTGCGGCAGGCGGGACGCGAAGCTGCCGCCGGACAGATACAGGTCGGCATTGAACAGCGGGAAGCTGCCGCGCTCGGCGGCCAGATCGCTGGAGGCCGAATAGGCGCTGTCGCGCATCAGCTCGCTGATCGCACTGGCCTGGTCGCGCGCGGCCTGGGTGTCGTAGCGCAGGTTGAGCATCACCAGCGCATCGCCCAGGCCGGTGAAGCCCAGGCCCACGCGGCGCTTGTTGGCGGCCTCCTGGGCCTGCGCGGGCAGCGGCCACGGGGTCACGTCCAGCACGTTGTCCAGCATGCGCACCGCGACCTTGACCACCTCGGCAAAGCCGGCCGCATCGAAGTGCGCATCGGCCGTGAAGGGCTGGCGCACGAAGCGGGTCAGGTCGATGGAGCCCAGGCAGCAGCAGCCATAGGGCGGCAGCGGCTGCTCGGCGCAGGGGTTGGTCGCCGCGATGGTCTCGCAGTAGTGCAGGTTGTTGTCGTTGTTGATGCGGTCCAGGAACAGCACGCCGGGTTCGGCATGGTCGTAGGTGGAGCGCATGACCTGGTCCCACAGCACGCGGGCGCGCAGCTTGCGGTAAACCCACAGGCCGTCGGCGCGCTGGTAGGCGCCGGCCTCGATCTGGTCGGCGCTGGGCTGGGCCTTGTGCGCCAGCTCCACCTCGCCGTCGGCCTGCACCGCCTCCATGAAGGCGTCGGTCACCGCGATGGAGATGTTGAAGTTGCGCAGGTCGCCCTGGTCCTTCGCGTGGATGAACTCCTCGATGTCCGGATGGTCGCAGCGCAGCACGCCCATCTGCGCACCGCGGCGGCTGCCGGCGCTCTCCACCGTCTCGCAGCTGCGGTCGAACACGCGCATGTAGCTGACCGGGCCGGACGCATGGCTGCGCGTGGAGCCCACCCAGGCGCCCTTGGGGCGGATGCGGCTGAAGTCGTAGCCCACACCACCGCCGCGGCGCATGGTCTCGGCGGCCTCGGTCAGCGCGGTGTAGATGCCCGGCACGCCGTCCTCGGCGGTGGCGATGGAGTCGCCCACCGGCTGCACAAAGCAGTTGATGAGGGTGGCCGACAGCTCGGTGCCGGCGGCCGACATGATGCGGCCGGCCGGCACGAAGCCGTTCTGCTGAGCCGCCAGAAAGGCCGCCGCCCACTTGGCGCGCTCGGCCGGTTTCTCGGCCGCGCTGAGCGCGCGGGCCACGCGGCTGCGCAGCTCGTCGGGGGTCTGTTCGCCGTCCTTGGCGTATTTCTCGATCAGGACTTCGCTGCTGATGTCCTGCACGGGCAATGCGGTGGTCGTCGTGCTCACGATGCCTCTGGAATACTGGATGAAATGACAGTCTACGCCTCGGCCGGCCGGGCCGCCCCGGGGTCAGAACGGATTGATGGTCTTCTCGGGACGGTAATGGATGTAGCCCACGCTGGCGCCCGCGCGCAGGCCCACGCCCAGGCGTATGGGGGCCAGCGTGATGCCGTTGCGGCGCTGGTAGTTGATGCCGGCGCCGCCCACGTAGTAGAGGCTGCCGTCCACGCCGGGGAAGCGCTGGTAGATCGCGCCGGTCTTGGGCAGGTGGTAGACCAGCGTGAACACCTTGGACGCGTTCCCGCCCACGTCGAAGCCTATGGACGGGCCGGCCCAGTAGACCTTGGCCTGGGCGCCGGACTTCATCATCAGCTCGCCCTCGCCGTAGCGCAGGCCCACGGTCAGCGCGCCGCCGGCCTCCTCGCCCTTGATGTAGGCATTGGGGCGGCCCTGCTCCTTGAACGCCTTTTCTATGACCTTGGCCAGACCCTCGGTGGTCTGGCCAAAAAACTCGGTCGCGGCCTTGAGCACCGAATCCTCGTCATAGGTGCCGTCCTTGTCCTCGGCGGCCAGCGCCGCAGTGGCGGGCCAGGCCGTGCTGGCGGTCAATGCAAGCAGTTGTTGCAGATGGGTGCGGCGGTCGGTCATGGCAAAGCCTCCTGTGGACGGCCAGCATAAACCTCCGTGAACTTTCGCCGTCCGGGAAGCCTGCAACGGGCCTAGACTCGGGCCGCCATGTCCAATCCCGACCTCCAGCGCCTCTCCGCCGCCCTCGAGTACGCCGACCTCGGGGCCGGCCTCTACCTCGCCGGCGGCGCCGATCACGCGGCCCGACTGCTGGCGGCCGCGGCCGAGCAGCAGCTGGGTGACCTGGTGCGGCTGATCGACGCGCCCAGCGCCACGCCCGACACCCGCGAGCTGCTCAGCCGCGTGGCCCGCGCGCACCGGCCGGCCGTGGTCGCACCGCGCGAGGCGGCCAACAGCACCGAGTGGGCCGAGGGCCTGACCAGCCCGGACGGCGTGCGCGATGAGACCATCGCCTTCCTGCGCGCCGCCTGGTTCATGCTGGAAGCCATGGGCCTGGCCTCGCTGGCGCCCGAGCGGCTGCAGCAGGCGGTGGAGCACAGCACGGTGTTCAGCAGCGGCAGCGAGCTCGAGTCCTTCCTCTAGCCCCCGGGAGCCCATCATCAGCACCGAACGCCGTCAATTCGCCCGGGTCGCCTTCGCGTCCGGCGCCGAGCTCATCACCACCCAGGAACACCTGGCCTGCCAGGTGGTGGACATCTCGCTGAAGGGCGTGCTGCTGCAGCTGCCCGAGGGTCACCAGCCCCAGGCCGGCATGCCCTGCCTAGTCAAACTGCCGCTGTCCACCGGCGAGGTGGTGATCGCGATGGCCGGCGAGCTCGCCCATGTGGAGGGCCGCCATGCGGGCGTGCAGTGCCGCAGCATAGACCTCGAGTCCATCACCCACCTGCGCCGCCTGATCGAGATCAACCTGGGCGACAGCGAGGCCTCGGAGCGTGAGCTCAAGGCGCTGATCGCTGCGGCCGGCGCCGCCTGAGCGCCAGCTCGGCCCGCCCCCGGGCGGCTTCGCGCCTTGAGCGACCGGTTTCGTCGCAAGCCCGGCGCCGCTGCGGACGCGGCCCCGGACAATTCGCACCCCATGGAGGACTCGCCCCTGCAGGCCTTCCGGCGCGTGTGCAATCTGCGCGTGCTGGCCGCCGTCTACTACTTCTGCCTGCTCTATGCGCTGTCGCGCGGCCTGACCTGGTTCCAGGAAAGTGAACGCCTGGGCGACACGCTGTTCGCCATCGTGCGCTACACGCGCCAGCTGCTGATCAGCGGCCTGTCGCTGCTGTTGCTGGTGGGCCTGGCCGAGGCGCTGCTGGCCGCCACCCGCTGGCGCGGTCGCGCGGCGCTGGCGGTGCAGGCACTGGCCGTGGGCCTGGCCGCCAGCCTGGGCACGCTGGCGCGCTTCGAGGTCGCCGCGATGAACGACCCCAGCCTCAGGCTGCGCCCGGCCTGGATGGCGACCACCATCGCGCTGTGGGTGCTGTTCGGCGGCGTGGCCTATGCGCTGCTGCGCCAGAGCCTGGCCGAGCAGGCCAGCCGCCGCGCGCTGGGCCGGCTGGCGCGCGAGCGCGAGGCGCTGCTGGCCCAGCAGACCGAGGCGCAGCTGTCGGCGCTGACTGCGCAGATCGAGCCGCACTTCCTGTTCAACACGCTGGCCAACGTGAAGCGCCTGTACGAGACCGCGCCGGCGCGCGGCCGCCACATGCTGCAGGCGCTGATCGCCTACCTGCGCGCCGCGCTGCCCGGCATGCGCCGCCAGGAGTCCACACTGGCCGAGGAGCTGGAGCTGGTGCGCCACTACCTGGCCATCCTGCAGATGCGCATGGGCGAGCGCCTGAGCTTCGCGATCGATGCGCCGCCCGCGCTGCTGGGCGCGCGCCTGCCCACGCTGGTGCTGCCCACGCTGGTGGAGAACGCGATCAAGCACGGCCTGTCCCCGCTGCCCGAGGGTGGCCACATCACGGTGCGCGCCCAGGCCGAAGGCGCCGGTCTGTGCGTGGAGGTGGCGGACGACGGCGCCGGCTTCGGCGTGGCCAGCGGCGGTGCCGGCGTGGGCCTGGCCAACACCCGCGCCCGCCTGGCCGCGCGCTTCGGCGACGCGGCCGCACTGGAGCTGGAGGCCGCCCAGCCGCATGGCGTGATCGCGCGGGTGCGCCTGCCCGCGCAGGCGCTGGAGGCCGCGCCATGAGCACGGCCTGGACTGCCCCATTGGCCGCGCTGTGGCGCGCCTGGCGTTCGCTGCGCCCGCACGAGGCCGCGGTGTTCTTCGGCGCCAGCCTGCTGATGGGCGTGGTGGACCTCAGCGCCATGGTGGAGTACCGCGTCGGCAGCGAGCTGCCCGGGGTGCTGGCCCGCCATCTGCTGACCCCGCAGCTCGCCGGCCTGGTGCTACTGCTGTGCTGGCTGCCCGCCACCCGCAGCGCCGCCCAGGGCCGCGCGCGACTGCTGCGCCTGGGCGGCGCCACGCTGCTGGGCGCGGCGCTGGGCATGGGGGCGAGCGCCGCGCTGGTGGCCACGCTGAGCTGGCCGTCCATGTGCGACGTGATCAGCGCCCACCACGGCAAGCCGCCCTGCACCGAGTTCGGCGTCGCCATCCAGGTGGGCGACACGCTGTTCGTGCTGCTGCCCGCGCTGCTGCTGGTGGGCCTGCTGGAGCTGCGCGCCCGCAGGCTGCGGCAGGACGAGGCCGCCCAGGCGCTGCTGCGCGAGCATGCACAGCTGCGCCGGCGTGCGCTGGCCTCGCGGCTGGCGGCACTGCAGGCCCAGGTCGAGCCGGGCCTGCTGTTCGACGCACTGGTGGCCACCGAGCAGGCCTATGACCGCCACGACCCCGAGGCCAGCGCGCGGCTGGAGCGCCTGATACGCCACCTGCGCATCGCGCTGCCGCGCCTGCGCGACGGCGGCGCCACGCTGGACGGCGAGGCCGAGCTGATCGCCAGCTACCTGGACCTGCTGCGCGACCTGGGCGGCACGCCGCCGGCCCTGGAGGTCGACCTAGCCGGCCGCGGCGGCACCAGCCTGCCGCCCATGCTGCTGCTGCCGCTGCTGCAGCGCGCGCTGCGCCTGAGTCGGCCCTCGCGCTGCTGGCTGCACGCCGGCCCGCCGCTGTGCCTGGGGCTGGACCAGCCCGGCCTGGACCGCGAGGACGAGGAACTGTGCGCGCTGCGCGAGCGGCTGGCGGTGCTGGACGCCGAGCTGGTCTGCCACGCCACGGCCACGCAGACGGAATTCCTGTTGATGCTCAAGGAGGACACGCGCGCATGAGCACTCTGGCACCCACCGCAGTGGTGGCGGAAGACGAGGCCACGCTGAGGGCCGAGCTGGTGGAACAGCTGGGCCGGCTGTGGCCCGAGCTCAGCATCGTCGCCGAGGCCGGCGACGGCATCGCGGCGCTGCGCCTGCTGGACCAGTGGCAGCCCGACATCCTGTTCCTGGACATCGAGATGCCCGGCGCCACCGGCCTGGAGGTCGCGCGCCAGGTGAACGGGCGCAGCCACGTGGTGTTCACCACCGCCTACGACCAGTACGCGGTTGCCGCCTTCGACCAGGGCGCGGTGGACTACCTGCTCAAGCCACTGTCCAGCGCCCGGCTGTTCACCGCCATAGCCCGGCTCAAGGCGCGCCTGGGCCAGGCGCCGGCGCCGCTGGGCGGCGTGCTGGACCAGCTCAGCCAACGCCCCACCGCCGCCGCACGCGCGCCGCTGCGCTGGATCAATGCGTCCGTGGGTCAGACGCTGCGCCTCATCACCGTGGACGAGGTGCTGTTCTTCCAGAGCGACAACAAGTACACGCGCCTGGCGCTGAAGGACGGCGAGGCGCTGATACGCAAGCCGCTCAAGGAGCTGATCGAGGAGCTGGACCCGCAGCAGTTCTGGCAGATCCACCGCTCCACGCTGGTCAATGTGAACGCGATCGCCAGCGTCAGCCGCGACTTCCGCGGCCGCATGCAGCTCAAGCTCAAGCACGGCAGCGAGATGCTGCTGGTGGCCGAAAGCTGCGCCCACCTGTTCCGGCAGATGTGAGCGCACGGCTTGACCCCGGTCAAGCCTGCACCTGCCCCGCGGCGCGAGCATGGCGGCACCACGCACTGGGAGACCGCCATGAGCCGCCTGCTGCTGATCCAGGCCCACCCGGACCACGACACGCCCCACCTGTGCCACGCGCTGGCCGACGCCTACGCCGAGGGCGCCCGCGCGGCCGGCCATGAGCTGCGCATGCTGGACGTGGCGGCGCTGGACTTCCCGCTGCTGCGCCGCCCGCGCGACTGGCTGGAGGGCGAGGTGCCGGCCGGGCTGCGCGGCGCCCAGGACGACATCCGCTGGGCCCAGCATCTGGTGTTCTTCTTCCCGCTGTGGCTGGGCGACATGCCGGCGCTGCTGAAGGGCTTTCTGGAGCAGATCGCACGACGTGGCTTCGCGTTCGAGCCCGAGGCGGGCAACCCGCTGGGCCGCAAGCTGCTGGGCGGCCGCTCGGCCCGCGTGGTGGTCACCATGGGCATGCCGGCGCTGGTCTACCGCTGGGTGTTCCGCGCCCACAGCGTGAAGGCGCTGGAGCGCAACATCCTGGGCTTTGTCGGCATAGGCCCCATCCACGAGACGCTGGTCGGCAGCGTGGACGGCCTGGGCGAGGCGGGTGTGGCGCGCTGGTGCACCAAGCTCAGGACTCTGGGCCGACGCGGCGCCTGAAGGCCGGCGCGTCGCCCGCGCGACGCCGCCCGCCCGGGGGTGGCGGCTAAGCTGGCTGTCTACATAAAAACAGCCGGAGACCGCCATGGCCGCGCAGAGCCACTACCGCATCTGTCCCCTGTGTGAAGCCTGTTGCGGGCTGGAGGTGAAGACCGAGGGCCCCCGCGTGATCGTGATACGCGGTGCCGAGCGCGACGTGCTGAGCCAGGGCTATCTGTGTCCCAAGGGCGTGAGCCTCAAGGACCTGCACGAAGACCCCGACCGCCTGCGCACGCCGCTGATCAAGCGCGACGGCGTCTTCGTGCCGGCCAGCTGGGACGAGGCCTTCGCCGAAATCGAGCGCCGCCTGCTGCCCATTCATCGCGAGCAGGGGCCGGATGCGGTGGCGCTGACGATAGGCAACCCGGCCGCGCACAAGGTGAGCCTGCTGGCCTACACGCCGCGGCTGGTGAAGGCACTGGGTTCGCGCAATGTGATGAGCGCCTCCACGCTGGACCAGATGCCCAAGCAGCTGTCCAGCGGCCTGATGTTCGGCCACTGGCTCAGCATCCCCTTGCCTGACATTGAGCGCAGCGACTACCTGCTGATCCTGGGCGCCAACCCCATGGTGTCCAACGGCAGCCTGTGGACCGTGCCCGACTACCGCGGCAAGGCCAAGGCCATGCGCGCCCGCGGCGGCCGCATCGTTGTCGTGGACCCGCGCCGCAGCGAGACCGCGCAGGCGGCCGACGAGCACCTCGCGATACGCCCGGGCGGCGATGTCTACCTGCTGCTGGGCATCGCCCACACGCTGTTCGACGAAGGTCTGGTGAAGCCCGGCCGCCTGGCCGAGCATCTGAACGGGCTGGACGAGGCGCGCGCCGCGGTCCTGCCCTTCCCGCCCGAGCAGATGGCCGACAGCTGCGGCGTGGACGCGGCCACGATCAGGCGCCTGGCCCGCGAGCTGGCGGCCGCGCCGCGCGCCGCGGTCTATGGCCGCATCGGCACCTGCACCACCCGCTTCGGCACGCTGAACTCCTGGCTGGTGGACCTGATCAATGGGCTGACCGGCAACCTCGACCGCGAGGGCGGCGCGATGTTCGCGAAGGCCGCCGCCTTCGCGGCCAACACCCAGGGCCGGCCGGGCAGCGGCAAGGGCATCGCCACCGGCCGGCGCGTGAGCCGCGTGTCCGGCGCGCCCGAGGTCTATGGCGAGCTGCCCATCAGCTGCCTGGCCGAGGAAATCGAGACCCCCGGCCCCGGCCAGGTGAAGGCACTGATCACCATCGCCAGCAACCCGGTGCTGTCCGCGCCCGGCGGCCCGCGCCTGAGCCAGGCGCTGCAAGGCCTGGACTTCATGCTGAGCCTGGACATCTACGTCAACGAGACCAGCCGCCACGCGGATGTGATCCTGCCGGGCCTGTCGCCGCTGGAGGACCTGCATTTCGACGTCGCCTTCCCCCAGCTCAGCCACCGCAACCATGCACGCTTCTCCGAGCCGGTGTTCGCGCCCGCGCCCGGCACGCCGCAGGAGTGGCAGACCATTCTGCGGCTGTGTGCGCTGCTGGAAGGCCGCGGCACCGGCGTGGACGTGGCCCAGCTGGACGACGAGGCGATCGCGGCCGACGTGAAGCGCTTTGCCGGCGACCAGGCCGACGCGGTGCTGGCCACGCTTGAGCCCTGGCGCGGCGCCGAGCGCCTGGTGGACCTGCAGCTGCGCCTGGGCCCCTATGGCGACCAGTTCGGCCGCCAGCCCGAGGGCCTCAACCTCGCCAAGGTCAAGGCCGCCAGCACGCTGGCGCAGGGTGGCGTGGACCTGGGTGCGCTGACGCCGCGCATCCCCGAGCTGCTGCGCACGCCCAGCGGCAAGATCGAGCTGGCGCCGCCGCTGATCCTGGCCGACCTGGCCCTGGTGCGGCCCCAACCGCGAATCGAAGGCTTCACGCTGATAGGCCGGCGCGACACCCGCTCCGGCAACAGCTGGATGCACAACCTGCCCGTGCTGGCCAAGGGGCCGGAGCGCTGCACGCTGCTGGTGAACCCGGCGGACGCCGACGCGCTGGGCCTGGCCGAATTCGCCCGCGTGCGGAGCGCCGTGGGCGAGCTGGTGGCGCGCGTGGAGCGCAGTGCCGACATGAGCCCCGGCGTCGTCAGCCTGCCGCATGGCTGGGGCCACGACCTGCCCGGCGTCGCGCTGCAGCTGGCCCGCGAGCGCCCCGGCGTGAACCTGAACGCGCTGCTGGACATGGGCGCGCGCGATCCGCTGTCCGGCAATTCGGTGCTGGGCGGGGTGGCGGTGACGCTGGCGCCGGCCTGACAACTTTCTGCAAGCCAGGCCTGGTGCGGCGCGCGTCATAAATCACACCCGGCCGCCCAGACCTCACTGGCGCGTCCGACACGGGCGTCCCTAGACTGGCCCCCATCACCAACCCAGGGCAAACCCGGCGAAAGCCGGGGACGCAAAGCCTCCGGCCTACAGCGCGACAGCGCCACGGTAGCGGGGCCGCCAGACCAGCCCGGCCGGCCTGCCGCGTGGCCCGCCGTCTTGCTGGATCACCATGCGCCGTGTTCGCCTCCTCTGCCTCCCCACCACACTGACGGCCGCACTGCTGAGCGCCTGCGGCGGTGGCGCCGACCCCGGCCAGCCCACCACCACGGCCACACTGACGCTGCAACTGCCGGCCACCGCGCCGGCCGCGCTGGCCCCGGTCGAGGACCTGGCACAGCCCAGCTTCCACGTGGCCGCGCTGGACCTGGACGCGCCCGACAACTCGCCCCAGCCACACCGCCAGCAGCCCTCGGCCGCGCTGGCCGGGCTGGCCACGCGCGGTCTGACCGCCCGGGGCATTGACGACGCGCTGGCCCGCCGCAGCGCGCTGGTAGGCAGCAACGGCGAGGCCACGCCGCTGGCCGCCAGCAGCACCGTCACCACCTACACGCCGGCCCAGATCCGCGCGGCCTACAAGCTGCCGGCCCTGCCCACCAGCACCGCCGGCCTCAGCGCCGCCCAGGCGGCCCAGCTGGGCGCGGGCCAGACCCTCTACATCGTCAACGCCAAGCACAACCCCAACGTCGTCGCCGAGCTGAGCGCCTTCAACAACCAGTTCGGCCTGCCCGGCTGTAGCAGCCGCACGCTGGCCGCCAATGCCAGCCTGCCGCTGGCGGCCGCCTCCAGCAGCGGCTGCGAACTGGTGATCGCCTACAGCAGCGCCGCGGGCGCGCTCACCAGCACCGTGCCGGCCTATGACAGCGGCTGGGCCACCGAGATTGCGCTGGACGTGCAGTGGGCCCACGCGACCGCGCCGCTGGCGCGCATCGTGCTGATCGAGGCGCCGGATGCCAGCGTCACCAGCCTGGCCAACGCCGTCGCGCTGGCCAACAAGATGGGATCAGGCGTGGTGTCCATGAGCTTCGGCGCCGCCGAGGGCAGCTGGACCGCCGGCTACGACGCGGTGTTCTCCGGCAGTGGCATGAGCTATCTGGCCGCCACCGGCGACAACGGCAGCGCCGTGTCCTGGCCCTCGGTGTCCACCAAGGTACTGGCCGTGGGAGGCACCACGCTGAGCTACAGCGGCAGCGGCACGCGCAGCGAGGCGGCCTGGAGCGGCACCGGCGGTGGCGTCAGCGCCTACGTGGCCCTGCCCGCCTATCAGAGCGGACTGGCCGGCCTGGCCCGCCGCGGCGTGGCCGACGTGGCCTTCAACGCCAACCCCGGCAGCGGCCAGTACGTGGCCTCCATCCCGTCGGGCAGCAGCAGCGTGCGCTGGCTCAGCGCCGGCGGCACCAGCCTGTCCACGCCGCAATGGGCGGGCCTGCTGGCGGTGGCCAACGCGATGCGGGTGGCCGCCGGCAAGGGCCTGCTGGGCGTACCGCACGGCGTGCTCTACGGCCAGGTGGCCGGCGTGTCCGCCAGCTACAGCGCAGCCTTCGCCGACATCGCCAGCGGCAGCAACGGCAGCTGCGGCGTCTGCACCGCCAGGGCCGGCTACGACACGCCCACCGGCTGGGGCACGCCCAACGCCAGCGCGCTGCTCAGCACGCTCAGCGGCGCCACGGTCAGCAGCAGCGGCAGCACCACCGGCACGCCCGCGCCGGCCCCCACCGGACTGACGATCTCCACCGCCGGCCTCAGCGGCAGCGCCGGCAAGGCCTTGAGTGCCAGCATCCCGATCAGCGCGCCCGGTGCGTCCGCGCTGAGCATCGGCATCAGCGGCGTGCCCGCCGGCATGGGCTTCACCGCCAGCGGCAGCGGCCTGGGCGTCAGCTGGGCCAAGCCGGTGGCCGGCAGCTATGCGCTGACGCTGAGCGTGAAGGACAACCTGGGCCGCAGCGCCACCTCGACCGTGGTGGTGAGCATCAGCAAGTAAGCCCCCGGGGCCGGCGCAACGCTGGCCACCGCACCCGGCCGCCCCACCCACCGCCCCCGCGCGTCCGCGCCGGGGCGTTGTCGTTCATGGGCCGCCATCAGGCCTCGCCCGTGCGCGAAGCGCATGTGCTTATCTGTTTTTCATCCAAGACGCCAGCAGCGGAATCCCGCATCGCTTAATGGTTCGCTATTGGTACGCTCCAATTGCGATCCAAAACAAAGCTTTGCCTTCGCGACATGACGCTGCGATGAAAACACTCACCGACGACGAACTGATTGCCGCGCTGAGCCGGGAGCTGAGCGCCGACGCGGCCAATGCCGGCCCGCTGTACTTCCGGCTGTCGGCGCGGCTGCGCGAGCTGATACAGCAGGGCCTGCTGGGCACCGGTCGGCCGCTGCCGCCGGAGCGCGAGCTGGCGCAACGCCTGGCGGTGTCGCGCCAGACCATACGCCGCGTCGTCGAGGAACTCGCCAGCGAGGGCGCGCTGACGGTGCGCCAGGGCAGCGGCACCTTCGTCAGCGGCCGCCTGGTGGAGCCGCTGACCGAGCTGGCCAGCTTCTCCGACGACATGCGACGCCGCGGCCTGGCGCCGGGCTCGCTGTGGCTGGAGCGCGAGCTCGCCGCGCCCACGCCACAGGAGGCCTTCACGCTGGGCCTGTCGCTGGGCGACCGCGTGGTGCGCGCGCTGCGGGTGCGGACCGCGGACCAGCAGCGCATCGCGGTGGAGCTGGCCGTGGTGAGCGCCGAGCTGGTGGGCGGCCGGGCCGACTTCGGCACCTCGCTGTACGACGCCATCCGCCGCCACGGCCGAGCGCCCGAGCGCGCGCTGCAGCGCGTGCGCGCCGCGGTGGCCGATGCCCGCATCGCGGAGCTGCTGCATATCGACGTGGGCGCGCCGGTGCTGGAGACCGAGCGCCATTCCTACAGCGCCGACGGCCGTCCGGTCGAGTGGACCCGCTCCACCTACCGCGGCGACCTCTATGACTACGTGGTCGAGATGCGCATCAGCGCGTCCGGCACCTGACCCCCACGGCATCCGCCGACCAACCCGAGGAGATCCTGTGATGAAAGCCCCTTCCCTGCATGCGATTGCCGCCGCCGTCGGCCTGCTGGGCCTGCACGCCGCGGCCACGGCCCAGCAGGCGGCCGAGGACGGCAAGCAGCAGCTCGAGGCGGTCGTCGTGACCGGCATACGCGCGTCGCTGGAAAAGTCCATGACGGCCAAGCGCAATGCCAACACCAATGTCGAGGTGATCTCGGCCGAGGACGTGGGCAAGATGCCCGACAAGAACATCGCCGACGCGATCTCGCGCGTGCCCGGCGTGAACGTGCAGTACGGCGGCGCGAATGCGATGGACGAGGCCGAGCGCGTCGCGATCCGCGGCACCGCGCCCAGCCTCAACCTGGTGACCATCAACGGCCATGCGGTGTCGGCCGGTGACTGGCACGTGGGCGACCAGTCTGCCGGCAACGCGGTGTCCAGCCGCAGCGTGGGCTTCGGCCTGCTGCCGTCGGAGCTGATCGGCCAGACCATCGTCTACAAGAACCAGCGCGCCGACATCACCGAAGGCGGCCTGGCCGGCAGCGTGGACGTGCTGCTGCGCAAGCCGCTGGACATGAAGGTGGGCCTGAGCGGCGAGGCCGCGCTGGGCATGGTCTATTCCGACCTGCCCGGCAAGACCGACCCGCAGGCCAGCGGCCTGCTGGCCTGGAAGTCGCAGGACAAGACCTTGGGCTTCATCGTGCAGGCCTTCAAGGAAGACCGCTCGCTGCGCCGCGACGGCCAGGAGACCTTCAGCTACACCGCGCTGACCCAGGCGCAGGCGCTGTCGCTGACCGGCGGCGACGCCACCGCCGCCGCCAAGCTGGTGGGCAAGCGCCTGCCCAACCAGTTCAACTCCACGATGTTCGAGGGCGACCGCAAGCGCACCGGCGGCTTCCTGTCGGCGCAGTGGCGGCCCAACCAGCAGTTCGATGTCACGCTGAGCGGCTTCAGCTCCGAGCTCAAGGCCAACAACTACAACAGCTCCGGCTTCGCGACGCTGAACAACCTCTTGAGCGGCGGCTGGCAGCTGTCCAACGCGGTCATAGACGGCGACGTGATCACCGGCGGCAAGCTGAGCCGCCCGGCCGGCTCCACCACCAATGCGGTGGGTCTGGAGTTCGACCACTTCCTGCGCGATGGCGCCCGCTCCACCTCCAAGTTCTACGACCTGGATGTGAAGTACAAGCCCAGCGACCGCCTCACGCTCAGCGGCCGGGCCGGCTCCACCGAGGGCGGTGGCTTCACCACGCGCCAGCCCAACATCGTGCTGGCGCTGGTGAACCCCAACGTCGCCTGGCAGATGAACACCACGCGGCCCACCGACTGGAGCGTCACCGACGCCAGCGGCAAGGCCATCGACCTGTCCAACATCAACAACTACCAGCTGATGACGGCCACGCTGCCGGCCATCACCTCCATGGACCGCGAGAGCTATGTGCATGGCGATGGCGAATGGAAGCTGGGCGACGGCCTGTTCAGCAGCCTGAAGTTCGGCGCCCGCAGCGCCACGCACAAGCGCCATGTGGACGTGATCTCCAGCCGCTGGACGCTGCAGGATGCGCCCGGCGCCACCGCGCCCTTCTCCACCGCCATCGCCGGCGGCTCGCTGATCAACCAGGGCGCCTACCCCATGCCCCTGCCCAACCCGGCCACCGCCTACCCGGGTGACTACGCGAACGGCCTGGACGGCAACTTCCCGCGCAACCTGCTGCGCTTCGACGCCAGCCAGCTGGCCGCCTTCGCCGACAAATACCAGTACTGGGACCCCGTCGGCGGCCGGCAGTGGAACAGCGGCTACGGCCTGAAGGAGACCAGCAACGCGCTGTACGCGATGGGCGAGTTCGACGCCGACGCGATCTCCGGCAACGTGGGCCTGCGCGCGGTGCAGACCAAGGTGGACACCACCTCCTACACCCAGCTGCCGGGCAACATCTGCGCGGCGCTGCAGAGCTGCTCGGTGCCCGGCGCCATCGTGGGCTCGCGCTTCGGCACCTTCGTGCCCGCCTTCACCAGCACCAAGCACACGGCCTGGCTGCCCAGCCTGAACCTGCGCTGGGACGTGGACAGCAAGCTGGTGGCGCGTGCGTCGCTGAGCCGCTCGCTGGGCCGCCCCAACTACAACGAGCTGGCCGGCGCGCTGACCATCAATAGCAACACGCTGATCGCCAGCACCGGCAACCCGCTGCTCAAGCCCATCACCGCCAACAACGCGGACGTGTCGCTGGCCTGGTACTTCGCGCCGCGCGCCTCGCTGAGCGGCAGCCTGTTCACGCAGCGCCTGAGCAACTACGTGAAGCCGGTCACCGAGGTCGCGACGCTGGAAGACCCGTCCGCCCCGGGCGTGATGCGCCAGTACACGCTGACCAAGCGCATCGGCCTGGACGCACGCCTCAACGGCGCCGAGGTCGCACTGGAAATGCCCATCGCCAATGGCTTCGGCTTCCAGGCCAACACCACCTACGTGAGCTCGCGGGACGCCGATGGCCAGCCCATGCTGGGCAGCTCCAAGTGGACCTACAACCTGGTGGGCTACTACGAGAACGACAAGTTCAACGCCCGCCTAGCCTGGAACTGGCGTGACGACTATGCCTACACCGTCATCGGCGACGGCTCCGGCGTCACCAAGCAGGACCTGAAGGGCAACTACCTGATCAACGGTCTGCACTACTTCAAGGGCTACGGCTCGCTGGCACTGTCGCTGGGCTACAAGATCACCGAGCAGGTCAGCGTCACCTTCGACGCCAACAACCTGAACAACCCGGTGCGCCACACCTACATGCTGACCGAGAACGCGCCGTCCAACTGGTACGAAAGCGGCCGCCAGTACTACCTGAACCTGCGCATGAAGTTCTGAGCGCTGCACGCCCCATGCTGAACACCGAAACCATAGACGCGGCGCACGCCGACCTGGACACCCTGAGTCCGCAAGACCTGGCACGCCGCTTCATCTCGGACCAGCAGGGGGCCGTTCAGGCGGCACTCGCCGCCAGTGACCAGATCGCCGCGGCCGCCGCGGCCGCCGCCCCGCGCCTGCGTGCGGGCGGCCGGCTGCTGTACTTCGGCGCCGGCACCTCGGGCCGGCTCGCGCTGCTGGATGCGGTCGAGCTGGGCCCGACCTTTTCCTGGCCGGCCACCCGGGCGGTCGCCACGCTGGCCGGCGGCCTGGGCGCGGTTCGCCTGGCAGTCGAGGGCGCCGAGGACGACGGCGCCCAGGCCGAGCGCGACCTGCTGGCGCTGCGGCCCACGCCGCAGGACGTGGTCATCAGCGTCGCGGCCTCGGGCCGCACGCCCTATGCGATCGGCGTGCTGCGTGCGGCCCGCGCCCAGGGGGCGCTGGCGATCGCGCTGGTCAACAACCCGCAGGCGCCCATGATCGCGCTGGCCGACCACGCCATCGTGCTGGACACCGGCCCCGAGGTGATCGCCGGCAGCACACGACTGAAGGCCGGTACCGCGCAGAAGATCGCGCTGAACACGCTGTCCAGCAGCCTGATGGTGCAGTTGGAGAAGGTCTACGGCAACCTGATGGTGGACCTGCGCGCGACCAACGCCAAGCTGGTGGCCCGCGCCACCGGCCTGGTGGCGCGCATCAGCGGTGCCGACGAGGCCGCCGCCGCGCAGATGCTGCAAGCCTGCGGCCTGGAGGTGAAGACCGCCGTGGTCGCGCTGCGCCTGGGCCTGGCCCCCGAGCCGGCGCGCGAACGCCTGGCCACGCTGGGTGGCAGCCTGCGCCGCGCGCTGCAGGAGGCGTCTTGAGCCTGCCGCTGCCCGGCTCGCCGGCGGCCGAGGCCGGCGCCCTGATGCCCACCGCCAATGCGCTGTCCGCCCCGCTGCTGCTGGGCATCATCGTGGCCTACTTCGCGCTGCTGCTGGGCGTGGCCTGGTGGACCGGCCGGCGCTCCGACAACGCCAGCTTCTTCGTCGGCAACAAGAGCAGCCACTGGCTGCTGGTGGCCTTCGGGATGATCGGCACCTCGCTGTCGGGCGTGACCTTCATCAGCGTGCCCGGCATGGTGGGCGGGGGGCAGTTCGCCTACCTGCAGATCATCGCGGGCCAGCTGATCGGCTATGCGCTGGTGGCCTTCGTGCTGCTGCCGCTGTATTACCGCTTCAACGTCAGCTCCATCTACACGCTGTTGGCGCTGCGCCTGGGCGCCTCGGCTCACCGCACCGGCGCCAGCTTCTTCATCCTGTCGCGCACGCTGGGCGCGACCGCACGGCTCTACCTGGTCGTGCGCGTGCTGCAGGACATGGTGCTGGAGCGCATGGGCCTGCCCTTCTGGCTCAGCGCCGCCATCGTGCTGCTGATGATCCTGCTCTACACAATGGAGGGCGGCGTCAAGACCATCGTCTGGACCGACACGCTGCAGACCGCCGGCATGCTGGGCGGCCTGCTGATCTGCGTCGCGCTGCTGCTGCAGGCGCTGGGCATGGACCTCTGGCAGGGCTGGCAGGCGCTCAACGAGGCCGGCCTGACCCGGGTGGTGGTGCACGACCCCGCCAGCGCCAGCTACTGGGCCAAGCAACTGCTGGCCGGCGCGGCCATCGCGGTCGCGATGACCGGGCTGGACCAGGAGATGATGCAGAAGAACATCTCGGTGCGCCGACTGGCCGACGCGCAGAAGAATATGTTGCTGATGGCGGTGATCACCGCCGTCGTCGTCGCGCTGTTCCTGTTCCTGGGCGGGCTGCTGAGCCTGTTTGCACAGCAGCACGGCGTGGTCGCGCCTGGCGACCGGCTCTTCCCCACCGTGGTGATGCAATACCTGCCGGCCTGGGTGCAGCTGATCTTCCTGCTGGCGCTGATCTCGGCGCTGTTCCCCAGCGCCGACGGCGCGATCACCGCGCTGACCTCGTCCACCTGCCTGGACCTGCTGGGTCTGATGCAGCGCGACGACCTGGACGAGGCCGCCAAGGCCCGCATACGCCGCCGCGTGCACCTGGGCTATGCGGCCGTGTTCCTGGCGCTGACGCTGGCCTTCCGCTGGCTGGACGACCCCAGCATGGTCAACCTCATCCTCAAGCTGGCCGGCTACACCTACGGGCCGCTGCTGGGGCTGTTCGCGTTCGCCATCCTGGCGCGGCGCGAGCTGCGCTCAGGCGCCCTGCCGTGGGTGGCGCTGGCGGCACCGGCGCTGTGCTGGCTGATCGAGCTGTCCCAGGCCCAGCTGTTCGGTGCCTACCGCTTCGGGCTGGAACTGCTGCTGCTGAACGCGGCCTTCACCTACGCCGGCCTGTGGGCCGCGTCGCGCCCCCGCAAGACGCGGTGAGCAAGGCTTGACCCTGACGTGACGTCAGGGTTCATGATCCGGCCCGTCGTCATCACGGGCTGGACATGGACTACACCGTTGGAGAACTGGCAAAGCGCGCGGGCCTGACGGTGCGCACGCTGCACCACTACGAACAGCTGGGCCTGCTGCGCCCCTCGGGCCGCAGCGAGGCCGGCTATCGCCGCTACGGCGAGGCCGACGTGCTGCGGCTGCACCGCGTGCTAGCCCTGCGCGACGCCGGGCTGTCGCTGAAGGACATCGCGCCGCTGCTGGACGGCGAGACTCCACCGCCGCTGGCCCAGGTGCTGGCCACGCAGATCGCGCAGCTGGAGGCCGAGCTGCTGACCCGCGAACACCTGCTGCAGACGCTGCGCAATGCGGCCAAGCGGCTGCAGTTCCAGGGCGACGGGGGCGACGCGGTGCAGGTGCTGCTGGACGTGATGGCGATGCGGCGCATCCAGGAGCGCCATTTCAGCCCCGAGCAGCTGCGCGCGATGCGACGCCGCTGGGAGGCCCTGCCCGAAGCCGAGCGTGACGCGGTGGAGGCCGAATGGCCGCAGCTGATCCGCCAGGCCCAGGCCGCGCTGGATGCCGGCACCGACCCGGCCGACCCCGCGGTGCAGCAGATCGTGCGGCGCTGGCGCACGCTGCAGCAGCGCTTCATGGCGCTGGTGCCCGAGGGCATGGGCGCGCATGTGCAGCGCATGTACGAGCAGGAGCCCGAGATCGCTCGCCAGTCCGGGATCTCGGCCGAGCTGATGGCCTATCTGCGCCGCTCGCGCGACACGCTGCCCGAACTGAACACGCCAGGAGCCCCCGATGAGCAGCACTGACCCGCGCCGCGAACTGTTTCGCAACCCCAACTTCCGCTGGCTGGTGGGCGGCGGCCTGCTGAGCGCACTGGGCGACCAGTTCACCTTGCTGGCCCTGCCCTGGCTGGTGCTGTCGCTGAGCCATGACCCGCTGGTGCTGGGCACGGTGCTGGCGCTGGGCAGCCTGCCGCGCGCAGTCTTCATCCTGGTGGGCGGTGCGCTGGTGGACCGCCATTCGCCCAGGCAGGTGCTGTGGCTGACCAAGTGGCTGAACTTCGCGCTGCTGGGCCTGCTGGCCGCGCTGGTGGCGACCGACCGCATCACGCTGCCCGGGGTCTATGCGCTGACGCTACTCATAGGCCTGGCCACCGCGTTCAGCTACCCCGCCGGTAGCGCCATCCTGCCGCAGGCGGTGCCGGCCGCGCTGCTGCAGCCGGCCAACGGCGTGCTGATGGGCGTGCGCCAACTCGTGCTGCTGCTGGGGCCGGTGCTGGCTGGCCTGCTGGTCAGCGCGGGCGGGGCGCCGGCGCTGGGCCGCCAGGGCCTGGCACTGGCCTTCGGCTTCGATGCGCTGAGCTTTGCGGTATCGGCCTGGACGCTGGCCCGCGTGCAGACCAGCGCGCCCGCCGCGCGCACCACGCAGCCGGTGGGCGCCGCGATCGCCGAGTCGCTGCGCGCCTGCTGGCAGGACCGCGAGCTGCGCGCGCTGTTCCTGTACTTCGCCGCAATCGCGTTCTTCGTCGGCGGGCCCATCCAGGTCGCGCTGCCGGTGCTGGCCGCCGAGCGCCTGCCCGGCGGCGCCGCGTCGCTGGGCTGGATGCTGGCCGCACACGGCCTGGGCTCGCTGCTGGGCATGGCGGTGTCGGGCCTGAAGCCGCACTGGCGCCTGGCCACGCTGGGCGGCACCGTGCTGCTGATAGACAGCATCGCCGGCGCGGTCTTCCTGCTGTTCGGCCATGTGCACGCCGCCTGGCAGGGCGCGGCGCTGCTGCTGCCGCTGGGCGCACTGGGCGGCTTCGTGATGGTGGCGGTCTACAGCTGGCTGCAGCGCCGCATCGCGCCCGAGATGCTGGGCCGCAGCATGGCGCTGTTCATGTTCATCGTGATGGGCCTGGCTCCGCTGGCCTCGGCCGCGGCCGGCGCGGCGCTGCGCGTGCTGGACGTGACGCAGCTGTTCAGCGCCGCCGCACTGTGTCTGCTGGCCGTGGTGGCGCTGGGCGCGCTGTTCACGCCGATACGGCGCATCGATTACCCGCAGGCCGCAACCGGCAGCGGGGATGGCCCCGCCACCGGCCAAGCCGCACTCAGTTGACGGCAGCCACCGCTTGCGCGATGAAGTCCGCCACGGCGGCCGGATGCGACAGCAGCGGCATGTGGCTGCTCTTGAGCTCTATGGACTGGGCCTTGAGCTTGGTCACCAGCGAGCGCTGCAGCTCGACGCTGACCGCGCGGTCCTCGGTCGCGACGATGTACCAGTTGGGCCGGCTCTGCCAGGCCGGCGTGCTGACCTTCTCGCCGAAGGTCACCATGGGCAGCGGCGGCTGCACAGCGGCCAGCACGCGGGCCTCTTCCGGGGGCAGGTCTTGCGCGACGTTGGTGAGCCAGCCCTCTTCGCTCATGCGCAGCGCGCCATTGGCGTCCGGTGCCACGGTGCTCAGGCCCGGCGGCGGCGCGAACAGACCGACCTGATCACCGGTGGACTGGCCCGCGTCGGGCGCGAAGGCCGCGACGTAGACCAGCGCCTTCACCTTGGGGTCCAGGCCCGCCTCGGTGATCACGGTGCCGCCCCAGCTGTGACCCACCAGCACCACCGGCCCCTCCACATTGGCCAGCGTGCGCCGCGTGGCCTCCACGTCATCGGCCAGTGACGAGGTGGGGTTCTGCACCGCCACCACAGGTATGGCGGCCTGCTGCAGGCGCTTGATGACCTCGCGCCAGCTGGAAGCATCGGCCCAGGCGCCGTGCACCAGCACGACAGTGGCGGGCTTGTTCTGACTCATGACTTGTCCTTGCATCGATAACGTTAAGTCCGGTGGACCATTCCGCCGGGCAGCGGCACGGCGCCCGAGACGGCACACAAGACGCGTGCGTTGATGGTGCGAGACCGGGCCGCCGCGGGGCATCCGTCCAAAGGTCAGGTCATGCCTGTCCAGGGGACTCGCGCCCGCTGAGGCAGCACGTAAAGTTGCTGCCTCCAGTCGCCCTTCCCGCCGCCAGGCCCCGGCGGGCGATGCCCATGAATCTGCTTGACCACGGTGAGCACAAGTTCCCGCAAGCCCGGCTGATCGAGTCGTCCAGCACGCTGGGCTGGCAGGGCATTGCCGCAGAACTGCGCTCCCATCCGGCCGGTGACCTGCCACCCTTCCAGGCCCAGCAGCTGGAAGTCACGCTGGCCATAGACGGGGCCTCCGAGGGCTTCGTGAGCCGCAAGGGCGATGGCCTGCGCCAGAAGACCCGGGTCGCCCCCGGCACGCTGTGGATCTCGCCGGTCGGGGTCAGCGAGGACGACATCCGCATCAGCCGGCCGCTGTCGCGCATCCTGCACCTCTACCTGCCCAGCCAGCCCTTTGATCATCTGGCCGAACAGCAGGGTGGCGCCCCGATACGTTCAAGCGCCATCCGCTACCTGGCCGGCGTGCACGACGAGCTGATCCGCCAGATCGGCCTGGCGCTGCTGGCCGAGATGAACGCCCCCACGGCGGGCGGCCGGCTGCTGGCCGAATCGCTGGCCGCGGCACTGACCGCACGGCTGGTACAGGCGCATGCGACCTCGCCGCCTCGGCCCGTCGCCGCACCACGGCGCCCGCCGGCGCTGGACGAAGCCCGCACGCGGCGCGTGATCGAGTTCATGCACGCCCACCTGGCCCATGACATCGGCCTGGCCGACCTGGCCGCGGTCGCGTTCATGAGCCCCTTCCATTTCGCACGGCTGTTCAAGCAGCGCGTGGGCGTGCCGCCGCACCGCTACCTGGCCCAGCTGCGGCTGGAGGCGGCCAAGGCGCTGCTGTGCCGCGGCGAGCTGCCGCTGATCGAGATTGCGCTGGTCAGCGGCTTCAGCGACCCGGCCAACTTCTCGCGCGCCTTCCGGCGCTTCAGCGGCCTCACGCCCAGCCAGTTCCGCGCCCAGCACGCCGGCCGCTGACGCGTCGTCATTGCGCAAGACGGGACAGCAAAAGCGCAAGGACGCACCAGCGGACGACGCCGCGCGGCCGGATCATCACGGGGCCCGAGCATCTGCGCCCCGCCCGCCGGGGCCGACGCGTCGCAAGGATTGAGCACCGTGACCTCCCCCAACACCCGCCGCCTCCGTGTCCAGATCCAGCACCAGGCCCCGTTGGTGGCGCTGGGCATGCGGGTGACGCTGTCCCAGCATTTCGACATGGAGCTGCTGGAGGGACGGGCAGCGACTGCCGACGCCCCACCCCAGCTGGTCGTGGCCGACCACGCCCGGGGCATGGCACTGGCCGCTGAGCGCCACCAGGCCACGGGCGTGCGGCCCCGGCTGCTGATCGTCAGCACGGCCTGCCGCGGCCTGGAAGTGCAGGCCGCGCTGGAAGCCGGCGTGGAGGGCTATGTGAGTCTGCGCTGCCCGCCCGAGGAGCTGGTGTTCGGGCTGCGCCAGCTGGCCAGCGGCGTGCGCCACTACTGCGCGGAGTCCACGATGCAGATGGCCGACGCGCTGTTCAACAGCCCGCTGACACCGCGCGAGCGCGAGGTGCTGGCGCTGGTGGCGCGCGGCCTGAGCAATCGCAGCATGGCCCAGCAGCTGGGCTTGTCGGCCGAGACCGTCAAGCGCCACATGACCACCATCCTGGACAAGCTGCACGCCAGCTCGCGCACCCAGGCGCTCAGTCTGGCGCTGCAACGCGGCCTGATCCCCAGTGCGGTCGCGGCCCAGGCCGAACGCGCCTACCTGTAGGCCGCACGGCCCGGCGCCGACCAGGCGCCTCCCCCTCACCACCGAGGCCCGGCCCCAGGCCGACCCGCGGGCTGCGCGCGCCGGACTCGGGCGGCACTCCCCCGCCCTGCGCGCACGGTCCACGCCATTCGCGTGCGGCAACCGTACCAAAAGTCACATCCGGCACTTTTCAATCAGAAACATACAGCAACAGTCACTTATTATGACTCTAATTTGATCGATTCAATAAAAACAATAAATCAAGTCCAAAGCAAGCCCGAGCACTTGCGGACCGTATGCCCCACCAGCTAGGAGACCTGCCATGTTGAAAAACCTGACCGTCGCCCGCCGCCTGGCGCTGGGCTTTGGCGCCACCATCGCACTGGGCCTGGCCATCGTGGCCTATGCCGCCGTCGTGATGGCCCGGCTCAGCAACAGCCTGGAGGAACTGTCCGGCGACCGCATGGTCAAGGTGGCCTTGCTGAGCGAACTGAAGGACAACTTCCAGACCATAGGCCGCTACACGCGCAACACCGTCATCAACCCGCAACCCGCCTTTGTCGAGGCCGAGAAGGCCAAGATCGCCAAGCTGCGGGCCCGTAACGCCGACATCCTGAGCGAGCTGGACAAGATGATCACGCTGCCGGCCGGCCGCGCGCTCTACAAGACCATCGCCGACGGCCGCGGCCCCTACAACGCAGCGCTGGACCGGGCCATAGAGATCGCCGTCAAGGGCGACATCGCAGGCGCGGGGGCCTACCTGGTGGGCGAGGTGCGTGAACTGCAGAACGTGGTGTTCAAGGCCACGGACGATTCCGTCCGCATGCAGCAGGAACTGGCCAACGGCCTGGCCAAGGGCGGCCGGGAGAGCGCCCACGCCAGTGTGCTGCTGATGGCCGCGCTGACCGCCCTGATGGCCCTGATAGGCGGCGCGGTGGCCTGGGCGCTGACGCGCCAGCTGCGCCGCGCGCTGGGCGCCGAACCCGACGCGCTGAACGAGGCCGTGGCCCGGGTGGCCCAGGGTGACCTGAGCCAGTCGCTGAAGGTGGCACCGGGCGACCAGGTCAGCGTGATGGCCAACCTGTCCCGCATGCAGGAGGGCCTGGTCCGGGTGGTGGCCGATGTGCGCGCCAACTCGGAGAGCGTGGCCACCGCCAGCGCCCAGATCGCCCAGGGCAACCAGGACCTGAGTCAGCGCACCGAGGAGCAGGCCAGCGCGCTGCAGCAGACCGCCGCCACGATGGAGGAACTCAACGCCACGGTGCGCAGCAATGCCGAGAACGCCCAGCAGGCCAACCAGCTGGCGCGCAGCGCGTCCGAGGTCGCCACCCAGGGCGGCGAGGTGGTGGGTCAGGTCGTGGGCACCATGCAGGGCATCAGCGACAGCAGCCGCAAGATCAGCGACATCCTGGGTGTGATCGACGGCATCGCGTTCCAGACCAACATCCTGGCACTGAACGCGGCGGTGGAAGCCGCCCGCGCCGGCGAACAGGGCCGCGGCTTCGCGGTGGTCGCCGGTGAGGTGCGCACGCTGGCCCAGCGCAGCGCCGAAGCAGCCAAGGAGATCAAGAGCCTGATCAGCCACAACGTGGAGCAGGTGGACAGGGGCTCGGCCCTGGTGGCCGATGCCGGCCGCACCATGGACGACATCGTCGCCTCGATCAAGCGGGTGGGCGACATCGTCGCGGAGATCTCCTCGGCCAGCGTGGAGCAGAGCTCGGGCATCTCGCAGGTGGGCGACGCCATCAGCCAGATGGATCAGGTCACCCAGCAGAACGCCGCCCTCGTCGAGGAGAGCGCCGCGGCGGCCGAGAGCCTCAAGGGTCAGGCGCGCCAGCTGGTCGATGCGGTCGCCGTGTTCAAGCTGTCCACCCGCGGCACGGCAGTGAGCAGCCGGCCCGAAACCGCCCCGCCCCCGCCGGTCGCCGTGAAGCCGGCACCGCCGCGGGCCGCCGCCCAGGTGCTGCGCCCGAGCTTTGCCCCCAAGAGCCCCGCGCGCCCGGCCCGCCCAGCGGCTGCACCGGCGCCCGCCACCCCCCCCACGGGCACGGACGACTGGACGTCCTTCTGACCCTCACCGCCCCATCACCCGCCGGAGACCCTCATGCTGAGCACCCCTGAGACGCCGAGCCACGCGCTGGCCACCCTGACACCGGGCGCGCTGCCGCAGCAGGCCACCGCCGCGCTGCCGCGCGAGTTCCTCAGCTTCCGGCTGGGCCGCGAGGAGTACGGCGTGGACATCCTGCGCGTGCAGGAGATTCGCAGCTACGAGCCGCCCACGCGCATCGCCAACGCGCCGGACTTCATCAAGGGCGTGCTCAACCTGCGCGGCCTCATCGTGCCCATCGTGGACCTGCGGCTGCGCCTGGCCTGCGACAGCGCGGCCTACGACGCGCTGACCGTGGTCATCGTGCTGAACGTGCGCGGGCGCACCGTGGGCGCGGTGGTGGATTCGGTGTCCGACGTGATGACGCTGGACCCGGCCGACATCAAGCCCGCGCCGCCGCTGCACAGCACGCTGGACGCCGGCTACATCCTCGGCCTGGGCTGCACCACGTCCGGAGAGGGCGAACGCCTGCTGATACTGACCGACATCGAGCGCCTGATGTCCGGGCCCGAGATGGGCCTGTTCGACACGCCCCTGCATTGAGCCGGCCGCTGCCCGGCCCGAGGCGCGGCAGGCCATGCCGGCTCAGCTGCGCGTGATGGACGCGCCACCGTCCACCAGCGACGCGGTGCCGGTGACGAAGGACGCATCGTCCGACGCCAGGTACAGCACCGAGCGCGCCAGCTCCTGCGGCCGGGCCACGCGCTTGAGCGCATGCAGGCCGGTGATGTAGGCCTGGGACTCGGGCGTGCCGTTCATCTCGCGGTACATGTCGGTGTCCACCGCGCCGGGCAGCACCGCATTGACGCGCACGTTCTGCGGGCCGAACTCGGCTGCCAGCGCCTGGGTCAGGCCCATCAGGCCGGCCTTGCTGGCCGCATAGGCCGCCACGCCCGGGAACGCGAAGCTGTAGCCCACGAAGGTGGACGTGAAGATCACCGAGCCGCCACCATTGCGGGTCATCTGCGCGATCTGGTGCTTGGCGCCCAGGAAGGCACCGGTCAGGTTGATCGCCAGCGTGTCGCTCCAGCCGGCCTCCGACACCGCGGTGCTGGGCCCGGCCTCGCCCAGCGTGCCGGCGTTGTTGAACGCGACATCCAGGCGCCCGTAGCGCGCCACGGCCAGCGCCACCAGCGCCTCCGCATAGGCTTCGGAGCGCACATCGCCGGCCAGCGCCACGGACTCACCACCGGCGGCGGTGATCTCCCTCACCAGCTCGTCCAGCTCGGCCGTGCGGCGTGCGCCGACCACCACGCGCGCGCCTTCGGCCGCGAACAGCAGCGCGGTGGCCCGCCCTATGCCGGAACTCGCGCCGGTCACCAGGGCCACCTTGCCCTCCAGTCGTTTGCTCATCAGAAATCTCCAGGGGTTGGACAACGATGAACTCAGTGTGGGCGGCGGGCCCGGGTTTCTGAAGACGCGCAAGCGCGGAACTGCCGTTCTGGATCACCGAACGATTAGGGCCTGTTAACACGACGGCAGCAGGCCCTAGCCACAATCACCGCGTGCCCCGCGCCGCCCGGCGCCCCTCGGAGGACCATGCTCAAGCTGGACGGCCTTGCCTGTTTCGTCGCCATCGCGGAGGCCGGTTCGCTCAGCGCAGCCGCGCGCCGACAGCACCTGTCCAAGTCGGTGGTCAGCGAACGCCTGGCCGAGCTGGAGCGCGCGCTGGCCACGCCGCTGTTCCATCGCAGCACACGCCGGCTCAGCCTGACCGAGGACGGCCAGGCCTTTCTGGCGCGCGCGACGCGCATCCTGCGCGAGGTGGACGAGGCCGCCGCCGAGCTCAGCGAGCGCCGCGGCGAGCTGACCGGGCCCATGCGCCTGTCCGCGCCGGTGACCTTCGGCCGCATGCACCTGGGACCGGCGCTCTACCCCTTTCTGGCCCGCCATCCCGGCATCTCGCTGACGCTGGAGCTGGACGACCGGCGCGTGGACGCGTCGGCCGAGGGCTTCGACGCGGTGCTGCGCCATGGCGTGGTGAGCGACTCGCGCCTGGTGGCCTGGGTGCTGGCGCCCAGCCGGCGCCTGCTGGTGGCCTCGCCGGCCTATCTGCAGCGCCATGGCCGGCCGCAGCGGCTGGCGGATCTGGCCCGGCACCGCGCGGTGCACTACATGAACCGCGGCATCGCGGACTGGCGCTTCAGCGACGCACGGCCCGACGAGTTCGTGCGCCCGGCCGTCGCGCTGCGGGTCAACAACGGCGACATGATGCGTGACGCGGTGCTGGCCGGCCTGGGGCTGGCGCTGCTGCCCACCTTCGTGATCGGGGCCGAGCTGCGCGCCGGCACGCTGGTCGCGCTGGACCTGGAGCGCGAGGTCGAGCCGGAGGCGATCTATCTCGCCCACCCCGACGGCCAGCGGGCTTCCGCCAAGCTGCGCGCGCTGGCCGACTGCCTGCGCACGGCCTTCGGCAGCCCGCCCTACTGGGATCCGGGTGCCGGCTGATCCGGCCCCAGCGGCGCCGGCCGCCCGAAGTAGAAGCCCTGGAAACCGCGGCAGCCCTCGGCCTTCAGGAACTCGAACTGCGCGACCGTCTCCACCCCCTCGGCCACCACGCCCAGGCCCATGGCTTCGGCCAGCGCCAGAATGGTGCGCGCGATCGCCGCATCGTTGGGGTCGTCCGGCAGGTCGCGCACGAAGCTGCGGTCAATCTTGAGCTGGTCCAGCGGCAGACGCTTCAGATAGCTCAGCGACGAATAGCCGGTGCCGAAATCGTCCAGCGAGAAGCGCACGCCCAGTTGCTGCAGCGCCCCCATGCGGGCGATGGTCTCGTCCAGGTCGCTGTGCAGCATGCTCTCGGTCAGTTCCAGGCGCAGCAGGCGCGCATCGGCGCCGCTGGACTGCAGCGCGTCGGCCACCGTGGCCACCAGCGCCGGGTCGCGGAACTGGCGTGCGCTCACATTGACCGCCAGCGTCAGTGCGGCGCGCTCGGGATCGGTGCTCCAGGCCTTGAGCTGCTCGCAGGCGCGCTGCAGCACCCACTGGCCTATGGGGAAGATCAGGCCCGACTGCTCGGCCAGCGGGATGAAGTCCAGCGGCGACACCAGGCCACGCTCGGGGTGCTGCCAGCGCAGCAGCACCTCGTAGCCCAGCAGACCGCCCGCCGCACCCACCACCGGCTGGTAGTAGAGGCGCAGCTCGTCGCGGCCCAGCGCACGCTTGAGGTCGTTGAGCAGCTGGGCGCGTGCCAGCGTCTGGGTCTGCAGCGCCGGGTCGAACAGGTGCACGCGGTTGCGGCCCAGCTCCTTGGCACGGTAGAGCGCCATGTCGGCGCGCTTGAGCAGTTCTTCCTCGCGGGTCTGCCCGCCCTGGAACATCACCAGGCCCAGGCTGGCCGAGGTGTCCACCTGCAGGCCGTCCAGCGCATAGGGCTCGGCCAGCGCCAGCCGGATCTTCTCGGCGCTGCGCGCGGCCGAGGCCTGGGCCTCGCCGGCGTCGCAACCCAGCCGGGTCAGCAGCACGACGAACTCGTCGCCGCCCATGCGGGCCACCGTGTCGCCGGCGCCTATGCAGGTCTGCACGCGCTGGCCGGCCTGGTGCAGCAGCGCATCACCCAGTTCGTGGCCCAGCGTGTCGTTGATCTGCTGAAAGTGGTCCAGATCCAGCAACAGCAGCGCGCCATGGGCCTGGCCGCGTGCGGCCTGGGTCAGCACCTGGTGCAGGCGATCCAGCATCAGGCGGCGGTTGGGCAGGCCGGTCAGGGCATCGAACAGCGCCAGCTGCTGCGCGGCCTGCTCGGCGCGGCGGCGCTCGGTGGCATCGGTCAGCACGGCCAGCACGCCCACCACCGCGCCGTGCTCGTCACGCTCGGGCACGATGGCAGCGATCAGGGACTCGGGCTGGCCATCACGCCCCTGCGGCTCGAACTCGAAGTCCACGCGCTGGCCCTGCAGCGCCAGCCGCGCGCCACGCTCCAGCGGGCGGAGCCAGTCCGGCTCCAGCAGCGCGTCCAGCGGCTGCCCCACAAGCTGCTGCGCGGGCCGGCCCAGGCGCTGCTCCAGCACCGGGTTCGCATAGCGCAGCTGCAACTGAGCATCCAGCCGCAGGATGGCGGCCGGCACATTGCGCAGGATGTCGTTGAGCTCGCCCTTCTGCCGGCGCAGCTGCTGCTCGGCGCGCTGCAGCAGGCCGTAGGGCTCGCGCACGCTGGCCACGAAGGTGGCCTGGTAGATGTAGGCGAAGGCCACGACCTTGTAGACATGGCCGAACAGGTTGAGGAAGTCGCTGGCCGCCAGATAGGTGGTGTAGGCCAGCTCGCCCACGCCCATCACGAAGCAGGCGGTGGCCAGCCACAGCACGCGCACCTGGCCCTCGCGCCGCGCGCGCCAGAACAGCCAGGCCGAAGCCAGCAGATTGGCCGCGACGATGCCGTACTCGATGCGTATCTTCAGCGGCGTCAACCCCTGGCCGGGCACGAAGGTGGGGGGCAGGCTCTCGAGCTCGAAACTGCCCACCCAGAACAGCAGGGTGCTGAGCGCCAGGCTGGCAGCCAGCCACCAGCGGCGCGCGCCGGGCACCGGCACGCGCGCTGCAATCAGCAGCACCGTGCCCACCTCCAGCAGCCGGGCGCACAGCCAGAAGAACACCGCCTTGGCCGTGCTGCTGGGCGTGAAGAAAGGCGGCATGCCCGCATAGCTGACCGCATGCAGCATGTCCAGCAGCGCCACCGACGTGAAGCCGAACACCAGCAGCCGCGCCATGCTCTCACCACGCCGGCTCAGCGTGTGCCAGGCCATGGCCACGACCAGCCCGGACACCGTGACCGAGAACATCTCCAGCAGCAGGTGCAAGGTCGTGTGGTCCACGCCCGCGGGCAGCGGCGTCAGGCGCGGCAGGCGCAGCGCGGCGCCCATCAGCAGCGCAGCCAGCACGCACACGCCCAGCGCCTGCACCCAGGCGCTGGGCGCAGGCGCGGGCTCGGCGGTGTCGGCGCGACGGATCATCTGTAAGGGGCTCTCTGGGGCGGCGGGCTGCAGCACCCCGGGGCACCTGGCAGCCCGATGCACTGCCAGCCTCCATTATTCGACGTGAGCCGCATGCGGCTGCGGCGCTATGTCACACAGACGCCGACTCGCCAAGTCAGCGGGAGGATTCACCAGCTGCTGGCGGCGCGCTCGATGCCTCAGCCCTGGGCCAGCAGCGTGGCCAGTTCGGCCGCACTGCCCACGCCCAGCTTGGCGAACACGCGGGCGCGGTGGACCTCGATGGTGCGCACCGACACATGCAGCTCGTCCGCGATCACCTTGTTGAGCTTGCCGGCCGCGACCCGGCTCATCACCTCGCGCTCGCGCTCGGTGAGGCTGGCCAGCCGCGCCTCGCGCTCGGCCGCCTGCGCGCCCTCGGCCTGCATGGCCGCGTCCACCGCCAGCGCCTGCGCGATGCGGTCGGCCAGCGCGTTGTCGCTGTAGGGCTTCTCGAGAAAGTCGAAGGCGCCCTTCTTCAGCGCGTCCACCACCATGGGAATGTCGCCATGGCCGGTCAGGAACAGCACCGGGTTGCGCAGCCGGCGCGCCAGCAGCTCGTCGTGCAGGCGCGTGCCGGTCATGGGCTCCATGCGCACGTCCAGCAGGAAGACGCCACGCGGCGGGCCGCTGACCGGGGTCTCGGCGTCCAGCGCGGCCAGCAGCGCGGGGCCGCTGTCGAAGGCCCGCACCGGCAGGCCGCGCGAGCGCATCAGAAAGGCCAGCGCGTCGCGCACGCCGGGATCGTCGTCCACCAGGTAGATGCTGCCGTCGGAGGTCATGGCGAGGTGCGGGTATCAGACATGTCGGAAGAGGCGTCGGCCGGCGCCTCGGCATCGAGGGGCTCCAGCGGCAGGCTGAACGAGAACACCGCGCCTCCGCCGGCGGCCTCGTCGGCGTCCAGCACGCCCTGGTGGGCCTCGATGATGGAGCGGCAGATCGCCAGCCCCATGCCCATGCCGTCCGGCTTGGTGGAATAGAAGGGCGCGCACAGCTGCTCGATGCGCTGGCCGGCCAGACCGGGGCCGTTGTCCTGCACGGTCACGCGCACGAAGCCGCCGGCCACGCGGCTGCTGACCGTGATGCGGCGGCTGCCGGCCTGGGCCTGCAGCGCATCGGTGGCGTTGCGCACCAGGTTGATGACGACCTGCTCGATCAGCACCGCGTCCGCCCACACCGGCGGCACCTCGGGCGCCAGCGCCAGCTCCAGCTGCACGCCGCGGCGCTGGCAGTCGCGCCGCATCAGGTCCAGCGCGGCACGCACCACCTCATGCAGGTCGCAGCGCTCATGGCGCGGCTCGCGGCGGGTCAGGAACTCGCGGATGCGCGCGACGATGCGGCCCGCATGTGCGGCCTGCTGGCCCAGGCGCTGCAATGCGCCGCAGACCAGTTCATCCTGCACGCCCAGCTTGGCCAGCGAGTTGGACACGCCGGCCGTGTAGCTGGCGATCGCGGTGAGCGGCTGGTTGAGCTCGTGGGCCAGCGTGGACGCCACCTCGCCCAGCATGGTCAGCCGCGCGTTGTGGGCCAGCGTCTCCACCTCGCGGCGCTCGCGCTCCTCCAGCCGCTTGCGCTCGGTCACGTCGATGATGGAGCCCATCCAGCCGATCTGGCGCCCGCCCGCGTCCACCAGCGGCGACTCGAACACCATCACGTCCACCGGCCGGCCCGATGCATGGCGCCAGCGCGCCTCGAAGCCCTCGCGCGGCGCCTGGCCGGCCAGGTTGCGGCGGTTGCGTTCGGTCAGCTCCTCCAGCGCGTCCGGCGGCCAGTAGGGCATGGGCGGCAGCAGGCCGACCAGCGCCTCGGCCGGCAGGCCCACCAGTTCGCAGAAGGTGCGGTTCACATAGAGCAGGCGGCCGTCGAAGTCGCGCGCCCGCAGGGCCACAAGGGCCGAGTCCTCCATCGCGCGCCGCCAGGCCGCCTCGGTGCGGCCCGCCACCTCGGCGCGCTGCACCTGGCGCATCTGCCGCCGGATCAGCCAGCTGGCCACCGCGATCAGCGGCAGAAAGCCCGCCACCAGCACCCAGGCCAGCGGCTTCACACCATTGGTGGGCGGCTCGCGCAGCGTCAGCTCCACGGCGGCATCGGTCAGCGCGGTCTCGGCCAGCGGGCTGGCGCGCAGCGGCCCCGGCAGCGCGACGCGGTAGCTCAGGCGCTCGCCCAACGCGGCACGCAGCGGCGAGTCGGTGGTGGACGCGATCACCTGGTCGGCACTGTCCACCAGCTGCACGTCGTACTTGCGTGCCAGCCACCAGGGCACGCCGCGCTTGAGCAGCAGGGCCGGCGCATAGCGCACGACCAGCGTGCCCTCGCCCTCGGTGGCGGCGGTCAGGTGCAGGGACAGCCCGTCTTCATAGGCGCCGGCCTCGGACACCGGCGGCACCTCGGCCTGCACGCGGTTGCGCGCATCCAGCCAGGTGACCGACTGCCAGAGCCGCCGCAGCCCGGCATTCACCTCGGGGCGGGACTCCAGGCTGTCCTGGTTGCGCGGCTGGCCACGCAGCGCCGCAGCCAGCTGGCGCAGCTGGCCGCGCTCGTCCTCGATGCGGCCACGCAGCTGGGCCTCGGTGCTGAGGGCGTCGGAGATCAGCGTCTGGCGCAGCTGGTCGCGCTCGTCGGCCTCGTTGGCCCAGACCCAGGCCAGCACGCCCAGCACAAAGATCAGGGATAACCCCAGGGGCGCCAGCCACAGGCTTCGTGGGAGCAGCTCGCGCGGGTTCATGGCTGGAAGTCTAAGGACGCCGGCCCGCGGTCCGAAATGTGGAACTCCACAACTTACGCCAAGGCCGCCCGGCCGGAAGAATCGCGCCCACTCGAACGATAGGAGACCACCGCCCCTGCGCGGTGCACGCCCGCCGCACACGGCGGCCCGTCTCCCGGCGTCCGGCCACACCCGCTCAGGAGACACCATGAAGCCCATCACCCGCCGCCTCTCGCTCGCGCTGGCCGCTGCCGCCGCGCTGACCCTGCCCGTGAGCGCCGCGCTCGCGCAGGCGCCCATCGTCATCAAGTTCAGCCACGTGGTGGCGCCCGACACGCCCAAGGGCAAGGGCGCACAGCGCTTCAAGGAACTGGCCGAGCAGCGCACCGGCGGCCGCGTGAAGGTCGAGGTCTACCCCAACAGCCAGCTCTACAAGGACAAGGAAGAGCTGGAAGCGCTGCAACTGGGCTCGGTGCAGATGCTGGCCCCGTCGCTGGCCAAGTTCGGCCCGCTGGGCGTGAAGGAATTCGAGGTCTTCGACCTGCCCTTCATCTTCAAGGACACCGAGGCCTTCCGCGCGGTGACCGACGGCACCGTCGGCGCCGACCTGTTCAAGAAGCTGGAGCCCAAGGGCATCAAGGGCCTGGCCTACTGGGACAACGGCTTCCACATCATGAGCGCGAACAAGCCGCTGCATAAGGTGGCCGACTTCAAGGGCATGAAGATGCGCATCCAGTCCAGCAAGGTGCTGGACGCGCAGATGCGTGCACTGGGCGCCATCCCGCAGGTGATGGCCTTCTCCGAGCTCTACCAGGCACTGCAAAGCGGCGTGGTGGACGGCACCGAGGGCGTGCCGAGCAACTTCTACACGCAGAAGATCTTCGAAGTGCAGAAGCACATGACGCTGTCCAACCACGGCCACCTGGCCTATGCGGTCATCGTCAACAAGAAGTTCTGGGATGGCCTGCCCGCTGACATCCGCGGCCAGCTGGAAGGCGCGATCAAGGACGCCACCACCTACGCCAACGCGATCGCCGCGACCGAGAACGCCGAGGCGCTGAACAAGATCAAGGCCTCGGGCAAGACCACCATCTACTCGCTGACCCCGGCCGAGACCAACGAGTGGAAGAAGGCGCTGATGCCGGTGCACCAGGAAATGACCTCGCGCGTGGGCAAGGCCACGGTCGAGGCCACCTACAAGGCCGCCGGCTTCGTCGCGCCCAAGTAAGCCCCCAGGCCCCGCCCGGGCCAGTCCGCGCACGGGCAGCGCCCCGTCCGCGGTTTTCTCTATCCATCCCCGCGCCGCTGAACGCCGGCGCGGCCGGAGAACCTCATGCTCAACAAGCTGTTGAACCGCCTGGAGGAGTGGCTGATCGCCACCCTCATCGCGGGCGCCACGCTGGTGATCTTCGTCGCCGTGGTGCACCGCTTCCTGTCCGGCATTCCCTACATCCAGGATTACACGGTGCAGCTCAACCTGTCCTGGGCGCAGGAGCTGTGCATCTTCATGTTCGTGTGGATGGCCAAGTTCGGCGCCGCCTACGGCGTGCGCACCGGCATCCATGTGGGCGTGGACGTGGTGCTGCGCAAGCTCAAGGGCCCGTCCTACCGCGGCCTGGTGGTGTTCGGCCTGCTGGCCGGTGCGCTGTTCACCGGCACCGTGGCCTACCTGGGCGGCACCTTCGTGTGGGAGATCTCGCACACCGACCAGACCTCGGCCGACCTGGAGATCCCGATGTGGTGGGTCTACCTGTGCGTGCCGCTGGGTTCCAGCCTGATGTGCTTCCGCTTCCTGCAAGTCGCGGTGAGCTTCCTGAAGACCGGTGAACTGCCGCACCACGACCACAGCCATGTGGAAGGTGTCGAGGAGGTGAAGGCATGAACTCCGCCATCATTTTTGTGCTGCTGATCGTGCTCATGCTCACGGGCATGCCGATCAGCATCTCGCTGGGCCTCACGGTGCTCACCTTCCTGTTCACGATGACACAGGTGCCGGTGGAGTCGGTGGCGCTCAAGCTGTTCACCGGCATCGAGAAGTTCGAGATCATGGCGATCCCGTTCTTCATCCTGGCCGGCAACTTCCTGACCCACGGCGGCGTGGCGCGACGCATGATCCGCTTCGCGTCCAGCATGGTGGGCCACTGGCACGGCGGCCTGGGCCTGGCGGGCGTGATGGCCTGCGCGCTGTTCGCCGCGGTGTCGGGCTCCTCGCCGGCCACCGTGGTGGCCATTGGCTCGGTGATCCTGCCGGCCATGGTGAAGCAGGGTTTCCCGAACAAGTTCGGCGCCGGCATCATCACCACCTCGGGCTCGCTGGGCATCCTGATCCCGCCGTCCATCGCGATGGTGATGTACTCGGTGTCCACCAATGTGTCGGTGGGCTCCATGTTCATCGCCGGCATCGTGCCGGGCCTGGTGCTGGCCTTCCTGCTGGGCTTCACGACCTGGAACATCGCGCGCAAGAACAACTATCCGCGCCTGCCCAAGGCGACGCTGAAGGAGCGCTGGAACGCCTTCCGTGACAGCGTCTGGGGCCTGTTCCTCATCGTGGTCGTCATCGGCGGCATCTACAGCGGCATCTTCACGCCCACCGAGGCGGCGGCGATGTCGGCGGTCTATGCCTTCGTGATTGCGGTGTTCGTCTACAAGGACCTGTCCTTCAAGCAGATCCCCAAGGTGCTGCTGGACTCGGCCAGCATGAGCGCGATGCTGCTCTACATCATCACGAACGCGGTGCTGTTCAGCTTCCTGATGACCAGCGAGAACATCCCGCAGGCCATGGCCGACTGGATGATCGCCCAGGGCTTCGGCCCCATCGCCTTCCTGCTGGTGGTCAACATCCTGCTGCTGCTGGCCGGCAACGTGATGGAGCCCAGCTCCATCATCCTGATCCTGGCGCCCATCCTGTTCCCGGTCGCGATCAAGCTGGGCATAGACCCGGTGCACTTCGGCATCCTGATCGTCGTGAACATGGAGGTCGGCATGTGCCACCCGCCGGTGGGCCTGAATCTGTACGTCGCGTCGGGCATCACCAAGATGGGCATCAGCGAACTGACGGTCGCGGTCATGCCCTGGCTGCTGACCATGTTGGGCTTCCTGATGGTCGTCACCTACTGGCCGGCGCTGTCGCTGTGGCTGCCCCATCTGCTGATGCGCTGAGCCCCCTAGTCTGAAGCGCCGCCTGCCCGCGCTGCCGCTGGCGCGGCGCAGCGGCGGCCTCTAGATTGCGCTCTCGCCCGGGCGCCGACCCTTCAACGGGGCCGGCGCCCTTTTTCATGAGCCGACCGGAGCCCGCCATGACCCCTCGCTCACGCGCCGCCGCGCTGTGCCTGTTCTCCCTGCTGCTGTCGCACGCCCAGGCCGAACGTGCCGGCGACATCGCCCGCGGCCGCTACCTGGTGGCGCTGACCGGCTGTGCCGACTGCCACACGCCGCTCAAGCCCGGCCCCAAGGGCCCCGAGCCCGACCTGGCCCGCGGCCTCTCCGGCCACCCCGAGGGTCTGGCCCTGCCGCCCGCCCCGGCGCCACAGGGCCCCTGGATCTGGGGCGGGGCCGGCAGCAACACCGCCTTCTGGGGCCCCTGGGGCATCAGCTACGCGATCAACCTGACGCCCGACCCGGACACCGGCCTGGGCCGCTGGAGCGTGGAGCAGTTCATCGGCGCGCTGCGCACCGGCCAGCACCGCGGCGCCGGCCGCCCCATCGCGCCGCCCATGCCCTGGCAGGCCTATGGCCAGATGAGCGACGAAGACCTGCGGGCGATGTTCGCCTACCTGCAAAGCCTGCCGCCGCTGCGCAACGCGGTGCCGGCCTACCAGCCGCCAACCGCGCGCTGAACGGCGGCGGCGGGCCGCAAGGCACGCGTCTTGCAAACGGGGTCAGACATGACCCCGTCTTTTTCTTCCTGGTCCCAGCTTGCCGGGCTGCGGGTGCTGCTGCTGGACGATGGCCAGCGCCGCAGCCCGCTGATACGCATGGAGCTGATACGGCTGCGCTGCCAGCTGGTCGAGGTGCTGGACAGCGCCGACGAGCTGGGTGCCGCGCTAACCCGCCAGGCGCCCGAACTCCTCATCATCGACAGCGCCGCACCCTCCCCGGCGCTGCTGGGCGCGGTCGCCGCGACCCAGCAGGCGCAGCGCCGGCCGGTGCTGCTGCTGGCCGAGGATGCCGACGGCGACACCATGCGCGCCGCGCTCAAGGCCGACATCGCGCTGCTGGGCGTGCTGCCGCTGCAGCCGCAGAAACTGGGCGCGCTGCTGGAGCTGACGCTGGTGCGCTTCGAGCACGACCAGGGCCTGCGCCAGGAGCTGCAACGCGCCCGCCACCAGCTGGCCGAGCGCAAGGATGTGGAGCGCGCCAAGGGCATCCTGATGCGCGAGCACGGGCTGGACGAGGACGCGGCCTACCAGCGCCTGCGCCGCCTGGCCATGGACGGCGGCCTCACGCTGGGCAGCATGGCCCAGCGCCTCATCGAGGCGCAAAGCCTGCTCAAGCCCTGACGCACGGGCCCGACGCACCAGCGCGGCGCACACCACGCCTCAAGCCTGTGCAGATGGCGCGTCAAAACCCGTAAAAACCCTGGCACGCTTTCTGCTGATTTGTGCTGGAGGGCCGCAACGGCGTGGTCCTCGCACGCACCGGCCCACACCGGCGCGCGTCTGGACAACGGCGTCCAAACTCCCCCGAGCCCGCCCACGCGGCGGCTCGGGACCGTGGGGCTTCAGCCAAACAGCAGCTGCGCCCGCAGCCCGCCCTCCGGCCGGTTGGCCAGCGTGAGCGCGATGCCCTGGCGACGCGCCAGCTCGCTGGCGATGTAGAGCCCCAGGCCGGTGCCGCCGGTCGCGCGGTTGCGCGAACCCTCCACGCGACGGAAGGGTTGGCACACGCGGGCCAGCTCGGCCTCGGGGATGCCGGGGCCGTCGTCATCCACCCACAGCACGGTCCCGTCCGCCCAGGGCTGCACGCGCACCCGCGCTCCACCCGCATAGCGCTGGGCATTCACCAGCAGGTTGTCCAGCACGCGTCGCAGCGCCTGCGGATCGGCGTTCACGACCCGCGGTTCGCCCTCGAAGCTCAGCGCCGCGCCGCTCTCGGCCAGGTCGTCCACCGCCGACTGGGCCAGCGCGCCCAGGTCCACCCGCTGCAGCGCCACCGCGCGTTCGGGCCGGAACACCTCCACCACGCTCTCCACCAGGCGGTTCATCTCACGGATGTCGTCTATGCAGCGCTCGCGCACGCCAGACTCCACCTCGCCGGTCTCCAGCCGCAGCCGCAGGCGGGTCAGCGGCGTGCGCAGGTCATGCGAGATCGCGGCCATCATCAGCCCGCGCTCCTCGAACTGACCGCTGAGCTCGGCCGCCATGCGGTTGAACACCTCGGCGGCCTCGCGCACCTCGCGCGTGCCCTGCTGCTCGTCCAGCAGCGGCGCCGGGCGGCCCTGGGCCAGCGCTGGCGTGAGCCGGCGGGCGCTGTCCACCAGCCGGCGCACCGGCCGCGCCAGCCAGCGCGAGCCCCACCAGGCGGCCAGCGCGATCACCAGCAGGCGCACGCCGTAGTCCAGCAGCCCCGCCTGCCAGGGCAGCGAGGGCGGCAGTGACGGAAAAGTGGGCACTACATGCGGCACCGAATGGGCCATAGACGCCGGCGGCGGGCCGCCCGCCCCGGGGGCGGCACCCTCGTCCGCTGGCACGCGACCGAGCCGCGCCGGCGGGCCCTCGGCATGGGGCTGGGCCAGCCGGGGCGGCGGCCGGTCCGCCCCGTGGCCGGGCAGGCCAACCAGCATCACCAGGCTCCAGGCCACGCCATGGCTGAGCACCAGGGCCAGCCACATCAGCACGAAGAGCCGCAGGCCCAGGCGGTCCCAGCGGCGCCAGTCCAGGCGCTTCAGCACGGGCTCACCTCGGCATCGAACAGATAGCCCTCGCCGCGCAGCGTGCGTATCAGGCTGGGCTCGCGTGCGGTGTCGCCCAGCTTGGCACGCAGCCGCGACACCGCCAGGTCGATGCTGCGATCATTGACCTCCACGCCGGGCGCCCGGGTCAGCTCGATCAGCTGCTCGCGGCTGAGCACCCGGCCCGGCCGCTGCACAAAGGCCGCGAGCAGGCGGTACTCGGCGGCCGACAACGCGATGCCGACCTCGTCCTCCGAAATCAGCTGGCGCGCCAGCCGGTCCAGCCGCCAGCGGCCGAAGCGCAGCAGGCGGGCGTCATCCGCACTGCCCTTGGTGGCGCGCCGCACCAGCGCCTGCAGCCGCGCGACCAGCTCGCGCGGCTCGAAGGGCTTGGGCAGGTAGTCGTCGGCGCCCAGCTCCAGGCCCACGATGCGGCTGGTGGTGTCGCCGCGTGCGGTCAGCATCAGCACCGGCGGCGCCTCCGCCTGGGTCTGCAGCCAGCGCAGCAGCGCCAGGCCATCCTCGCCCGGCAGCATCAGGTCCAGCACCAGCGCGTCGAAGCGGGCCGCGGCCAGCTGGCGGCGCATGGCCTGGCCGTCGGCGGCGGTGCTGACCCGCCAGCCAAAGCCCTGCAGATAGCTGACCAGGCTGCTGCGTATCTCCGCATCGTCGTCCACCACCAGACAGTGCATGCCCATGCTCAGACCGAGATGCCGACCTGCAGCCGGGCCACATAGCCCGCGCTGACCGAGCCGCTCAGCGTGGCCAGCTGCGTGCCGACGCCATCGCTGAACACGTTGTCGCTCGCAAAGCTGATGGCCGCCGCGTTGGCCGCACTGTTGCCGTAGCCGCTGCTCGCGTAGACCGCGCTGCTGATGTCGGTGGGGAAGGCCAGCTGCGAGGTGCGCAGCTTGTTGCTCCAGCTGGTGGCGGTGCTCGCGCTGCGATACACCTCGAAATGGATGTGCGGCATGCGGCCAGCGTAGCAGCCGGGGTAGATGGTGGTGAAGCTGGCCGTGCCGTCGCTGCCGGTGACCTGCACGCCGCGCAGGTAGTTCTCGGCGGTCACGCCGCTGGAGTACATGGAGTAGCGGCCCTGCGCATCGCAGTGCCACAGGTAGATCGCATAGCCGGCCAGGTCGGCGCAGGCGCCGTTGGTGTTCACCAGCTCCAGCACCACCTGCAGCGGCACGCCGGTGGCCACGCCGCTGGCGCCTGCGATGCTGGCGCGGATGTCGCTGCGCACGATGCCGCTGAGCGCCAGCGCATTGGCGATGCCGCCGCTGCCGCCGCTGTTGGAGCCGTCACCCGGGTAGGGGCCGGCGGTCTCCTCGGGGATCAGCGTGCAGCTGGCGGTGCTGCCCGAACTGCTGCTGGAATTACCACTGGAGCTGGAGCCGGACGAGGTGCTGCCGGTGGACGCATCGGCCGAGCCGCCCCCGCCGCAACCGCTCAGCAACAGGCCACCGCCCACCAGCGTGCCGGCGCCACCGCCCAGCAGCTGGCGCAACAGCCGGCGGCGCTGCTGGAACTGCTGCTGCAGGCGCTGCAGATCTTGGGGCAGGCCGTGGTCGTGGGCGTCGGGATGGGGCATGGCGGGCTCCGGGCTGAGGGAATGGGCGCCATTGCAACCAAGCCGTGTATCGCCGGCTTGGGCAGATCGTGTCGGCGCCGACACAGACGGTGTCAGCGCGCCGGCGGCCCCAGCAGCCAGGCCAGCAGCAGCAGGTTGGCCAGCAGCGACAACGCCAGCCCCCACTGCCAGGGCCGCAGCCGCTCGGCTCCCAGCCGCGCCAGACCGCGGGGCCGGGCCTCATCGTCGGCCGCGCCGCGCTCCAGCGCCAGCCGCAGTTCGTCGGCCGACTCGAACCGCTCGCGGCGGCCGCGCGTGACCAGGCGCTCCACGGTGCGGGCCAGCGCCGCGGGCGTCTGCGGCGCCAGCCGGGCCAGCGGCGGCGGCTCGCGCAGCGGGCGGCCGCGGCCCGCGGCCGACGCCTCGTCATAGGGCGGGCGCCCGGTCAGCGCCAGGTAGAGCAGCGCGCCCAGCGCGAACAGGTCGGCCGCCATGTCGGGCGGGCGGGCCGGGTCGCGCCAGGCGCGGGGGCCGGCAAACGCCGGCACCACCGCCAGGCCGCGCAGCGCCGCCGGTGCGCGGGGCGACAGTGCCAGGCCCAGGTCCACCAGCCGCCAGCCGCCCTGCTCGTCCCGCCACAGCGCGGCGGGGCGCAGGTCGCGCAGCACGCCGCCGGCCGCATGCAGCAGGCTCAGCACGCCGCTGACCGCCAGTGCCAGCGCCTGCACCTCGGCGGCCGGCAGCGGTCCGCGGGTCAGCCGCTGTTCCAGCGACTCGCCGCCCGGCCACTCGAACACGCCATAGCAGGCACTGGGCGCGCGCGGCGGCAGCACGCGCAGCAGCGCCGCGTCATAGCGGCGACCCGCGCCACGGCGCTTGCGCGCGGACTCGGCCAGATGCCCGACCAGCCACAGCTCATGGGCCAGGCGCTCGCGCGCCGCCGGCTCGGGCAGCTTGAGCAGCACCGGCCGTTCGTGGAGCGGCTCCAGCGCCTGCGCGCTGCGCAGCGGCCCCTCCCCCTCCAACCACGCGGTGAGGCGGTAGCCATCCAGCTGCTCGCCCGGCGCCAGCGGCGGCGGCGCGGGCAGCCCGGCCGCCGACGCCGGTTGCGGCACCGGGCCGAGCGGCCGAAGGCCGCCCACGGCGATCACCAGCGCGCTGGCATCGTCCGCACTGCCGGCCGCGCAGGCCGCGCTCACCAGGGCCTCGGCCGCCTGCGTCGCATCGGCCGCAGCGCCCAGCACACGGGCCAGCTCACGCGGGCCCAGGTATTCGTGCACACCGTCGCTGGTGAGCAGCAGGCGGTCGCCCGGGCGCAGCTCGCCGCGGCGGTGCTCCAGGCGCAGCCCATCGTCCAGGCCCACGGCGCGGGTCAGGCCGGCAAAGTCGGCGCGCGGCAGCCGGTGGTCCAGCGTCAGCAGCTGGCAGTGGCCATCACGCAGCAGCCAGGCTCGGCTGTCGCCCACATGGCACAGCACATAGCGCTCGCCCTGCAGCAGCAGCGCGGTCAGCGTGCTCAGGCCCGGCCCCTCGCCGCGGCCGGCCGCGCGCCGGTTGTGAGCCAGCAGCCAGGCGTTCTGCGCCTGCAACAGGCGGTCCAGCGCGACATGGGGCGGCCAGGCCGGGGGCGTGGCCGGCAGGTCCTGCAACAGGGACAGCACCGTGGTCTGCGCGGCCAGGCGGCCGCCGCCCGCTCCGCCGCCGTCGGCCAGCGCGGCCAGCCAGCCGCCGACCGACGTCGGGCTGGCGAGCGGCCGGGCGGCGGCGAAATCCTCGTTGTCACCATGGGGCCCGGCGCGGGAGGCCAGGCCGATGTCGATCTCGAAACTCATGTCGGGGCGTGGGTCGGGACGTATCTCAGGGCATGCTGCATCGATTTGGTGCACCGCAAGGCCTTCAGCGCACGGACCGCCGGCCCAGGGCCCGCGAATCGGCACGCCAGACCTGGCATAGGGTTTGCACTGCAAGGACGGGGCCAGTCCGGTCCTGGCGAGTCCCAGCGGGGCCCCGCCCCTGGTTCGAGCAGTTGGAAGCCTGAGAAGATGATCAATCGTCGCCGCGCCCTCGGGGCCGCCCTGGGCCTGTTCTCCCTGTCGGGTCTGAGCCTGGCTCAGCAACCCGCCGTGACCTGCACGCAGGGTGTGGGCATGCTCAGCCAGCGCATGGGCAAGGCCTGGCTGTGCCTGCCGGACATGGCCCTGGCCGAGCGCGCCGAGGCGGTGCTGCGCGCCAGCGAGCTGGGCTTCGAGCAGCAACTGCTGCAGCAGCTGCAAAAGGCGGCATCGCCGGAGCAGGCCGGCAGCCTGCGTGCACTGCGCCGCCGCTACGAGGACTACAAGGCGCTGCTGGCCAGCACGCCCGGCCCCGAAACCCATCGCGAGCTGCTCAACACCGCCAGCGAGCTGCTGACGCTGGCCCAGCTGGGCAGCGCGCCGCGCGGCAGCACGCCCTGGCAGGCGCATCTGGCGGCACGCCAGCGCATGCTGTCGCAGCGCGTGGCGCTGCTGGCGCTGGCCGCGCCCAGCGGCCCGGGTGCGGACGCCGTGCGGCGCGAGCGCCAGGCCGCGGTCTATGAATTCGAGGCCGGCCTGCAGACGCTGCGCCGCGCCCCCGGCGGTACCGAGGTGCTGCGCGAGCGCCTGGCCCGCGCCGAGACGCTGTGGCAGCCGCTGCGCAGCGCGGTCACCGGCAGCGGTCAGCCGCAGCCGGTGTTCGTCGCCAGCGAGCAGCTGCTGACCGTGCTGGACGAGATCGCCACCAACTGCCAGGCGCTGGCCGCCTGAGCCGGGCGGCTCAGCTCAGCTTGAAGCTGCTGACCAGGCCGGCCAGGCGCTCGGCCTGTTCGCGCAGCGATTGCGCGGCCGCGGCGGATTCCTCCACCAGCGCGGCGTTCTGCTGCGTGACCTGATCCAGCTGGCCCACCGAGCCGTTCACGCTGGCGATGCCGCTGCTCTGCTCGCTGGCGGCGGCGCTGATCTCGCCAATCATGTCGTTGACCCGCTGCACCGAGCCGACGATCTCGGCCATGGTGGCGCCGGCATCGCCGACCAGTTCGGTGCCCACGGACACCTTCTCCACGCTGGCGTGGATCAGCGTCTTGATCTCGCGCGCCGCCTCGGCGCTGCGCTGGGCCAGCGTGCGCACCTCGCCCGCGACGACCGCGAAGCCGCGGCCCTCCTCGCCCGCCCGCGCGGCTTCCACCGCGGCGTTCAGCGCCAGGATGTTGGTCTGGAACGCGATGCCGTCTATGGTGCCGATGATGTCGGCGATGCGCTGGCTGGCGGCATTGATCTCGCCCATGGTGGACACCACGCGCTGCACCACGTCGCCGCCGCGGCCGGCGGTCTCGGCCGCCGCGCTCACCAGCTGCTTGGCGGTGACCGCCGCGTCGGCGCTCTGGCTGACCGCGCCGGTCAGCGTGGTCATCGCGCTGGCGGCCTGCTGCAGGCTGGACGCGGTCTGCTCGGTGCGCTGCGACAGGTCCATGTTGCCGGTCGCCACCTCGCTGGCCGCGACCTGGATGCTCTCGGACGTGGCGCGCACCTGGCCCACGATGTCCGACAGCGAGCCGTGCATGGCGGCCAGCGCCTGCATCATCTCGGCGGACTCATCCTGGCCGCGCACCTCGGGCGGCCGCGACAGGTCGCCCTCGGCCATGCGCTCCGCATAGCGCTTGGCGGCCATCAGCGGGCCAATGATGGAGCGCGAGATGCGCACCGCCAGCAGGCCACCCACCGCCAGCCCCACCGCAAAGGTCAGCCACAGGCCCAGCAGGCCCCGGCTGACCAGCCGGTCCACATGGGCGAAGACCTCACCCGCCTGGGTGTTCATCACCTCCTCGACGCGCACCAGCTCCTTGCTGGCCTGGTCGTAGGCCGAGTCGGCGGCACGCGCGTCCGCCATGGCCGACGCCACGTCGGCATAGGCGTCCTGCTGCAGCTTGTCGATCACCGGCTGGGCCAGCTTGCGGTAGTCCACCAGCACCGCGCCGACCTTCTCCAGCGCCGCGGCCTCGGGGCTGCCCGCCACCAGCTGGCGGCTCTCGGCCAGCGACTGGTCGGCCATGGCCTGGGCGGCCTCCCATTCCTTGCGGGCCTTGGCGATGGCGGGCTGGTCGAACTGCGCCGCCACCATGCCGGCCAGCGCCGCGCGCCCGCGGATCAGCTCGCTGTTGGCACGCGCCACGCGCTTGACCGCCGGCAGCAGCTCGGCGGTGATGTCCTGCACCCCGCGGCGCGACTGGCTCAGGCCCAGACTGGCCACGCCGGCCAGCAGCGCGCTCATCGCGAGGATCAGGCCGAAGGCCAGCCACAAGCGCGCCTGGATACGCAACTTTCTGAACATGGGAGGAGGAGAAATCCGTGGAAACCCTGGATTGGATCAGAAGCCGGCCGAAAAGTGCTGATGCTGCGCTGTTAGGCTCGCGCCATCCTTCACGTCCCAGACGCTTATGAGTTTCCTGGCCATCGACATCGGCAACACCCGCTTGAAATGGGCGCTGTACGCCGCCGAGGCCCGCCCCGGCACCGCACCGCTGCAGCATGGCGCGGTGTTCCTGGAGAACATCGACCGGCTCGCCGACGAAGACTGGCTGCAGCTGCCCGCCCCGCAGCGGGTGCTGGGCAGCAATGTGGCGGGCGATGCGGTGCGCCGCCGCGTCGAGGAGCAGATGGAGCACTGGGACCTGACGCCGCGCTGGGTCGTGCCCTCGGTGGAGGCCGCCGGCATACGCAACGGCTACGACCACCCCACCCGGCTGGGCGCGGACCGCTGGATCGCGGTGATAGGCGCGCGCGCCCAGGCGCGGCTGCGCGGTTTCGACGGCCCGGTACTGACCGTGATGGTGGGCACGGCGGTCACGGTGGACGCGCTGTCCAGCGACAACCAGTTTCTCGGCGGCCTCATCCTGCCGGGCCACGGCATCATGCTGCGCGCGCTGGAGGGCGGCACGGCCGGCCTGCGCGTGCCCACCGGCGAGGTGCGCGACTTCCCCACCAACACCAGCGATGCGCTGACCACCGGCGGCAGCTTCGCGATCACCGGCGCGATCGAGCGCATGCACCGCCTGCTGACCCGCCGCGAGGGCCGCGAGCCGCTGGTGCTGATGACCGGCGGCGCCGGCTGGAAGGTCGCGCCAGCGCTGGAGATCCGGCACGAGCTGGTCGAGGGCCTGATCTTCGACGGGCTGCTGGCGCTGAGCGCGGGCCAGCAGCCCTGAGCCGTCCCCCGGCTCAGAGCGTGTAGCGGCGCTCTATGCGCAGCGGCGGCGTGGACGCGTCGCCGGGCAGGTCCACCAGCGCGCCGTAGAGCACCACCTGCAGCGACAGCGCTGTGCCGTCGCGCGTCAGCGTCAGCTGCGCATGGCGCGCCTGCGTGGACTGCGCATCCACCCTCAGCTCGCAGCCCGGCAGGCCCAGCACCGAGGCCGGCAGCGGCCCGTCGGCCAGCCACTCGTCGGGCCGCTGGTTGGCGAACGGCCAGGGCGCGTACAGGCCGGAGGCCACGACCGCATGCAACACCTGGCCGTTGTCGAAGCGCAGCCGGCTGATACTGCTGACATGGGCGTCGCCCGACAGCAGCACCACGCGCGACAGCTCGCGCAGCGCGCCCAGCAGCTGGCGGCAGGAATCGGGGAAGCCCATCCAGTCGTCCTCGCCCAGGCGCGAGCCCAGCCGCCGGGGTGGCAGCAACGGCACCGGGCTCACCACCAGCTTGGGGCAGTGAGCGGGCAGCGCGCGCAGGTCGGCGATCAGCTGGGCCAGTTCGGCGCGGGGCAGGATCTCGTCCGGCCCCGCGCCACTGCCGGCGGGCCGGCGCTGGCTGCGGGTGTCCAGCACGAACACCGGCAAGCCACCAGGCCAGATGCGGTAGCCATAGCTGGCCTGGCCCGCCGGCCGCGACGGCGCCAGGCCCTCCTGCCAGTGCGCGTAGAGCTGCTGGGCGGCGCGCCGGTAGGCCGGCTGCAGGCCGTCGTCGGGCACGCGCAGGCCGGGCCAGTTGTCGCCGAACTCGTGGTCATCCAGCATGGGGTAGCAGGGCAGTGCCGCCAGCGTGCGACGCCTGGCCGGCAGGCGCGCCGCCTCCTCATAGGTCTGGCGCATCAGCTGGCGCTCGCGCTGCTCGCCCCCCACCGGCCGGTGCTGGCGCGGGTCGAAGACGCCGGCGGTCGCGTCCAGGTAGACCTGGTCCCCCATCAGCAGCAGGGCCTGCGGGCCGTCGGCGCGGCGCACGCGGTCCAGCAGGCTGGCAAAGCCGGCGTTCGCGCAGTCGCGATTGAACAGGTCGGGCGGGTACTGGCAGCTGGCCAGCGCCAGCCGCAGCGAGGTGTCCGGCGACGCGCAGCCGGCCAGCCAGCGCGGCCCCGGGCGCCCCTGGTCGGCAGCGTCCAGCACGCGGGCCGGCAGGCGCAGCAGGCAGTCCTCGAACAGACTGTCGCTGGGCTTGTCCAGCAGCAGCGCCTCCAGCTGCAGCCGAGCCCGGGGCGTGCACACCAGTGCGGGACGGCCGTCCGGATACCAGACCGGCGCCGGCAGTGCCTGAGGCTCGTCGTCCAGCGGCTGCTCCAGCGCCAGCAGCGCCCAGTGGTCGGCCACCGCGGCCAGCCGCCGGCGCTCGAACTGCAGGTCCAGCCGCAGCGGGTGGGGCTCGTCGCCGACGCGGGGCGGCGGCACGAACAGCTCGGCTCGGTCCAGCAGCACCTTGCGCGCCCCGCCATTCAGGCGCACCGGCACCAGCGCCAAATAGGGCGGCGCGGGCTCGCGCGACTTGGGCTGCAGCAGCACGCGCAGCGCCAGCCAGTCGCCCGGCGCGTCCAGCACGCGCAGCCAGCCCTGCTGCGGCCCCAGCCAGAGCGAGGATGCCGGCGGGGGTGGCAGCGGCAGCGGTTGCGCCTGCGGCCCGGTCTGGGCGCTGGCCCAGAAGGCCAGCACCTCGGGCATCAGCGTGCGGCCGACCTCGCGGCCTATCACGCAGTCGAAGTGTCCGTGCTGTTCGGCGATCAACAGCTGCACCGGCGCGCCGACGTCGCCATAGCGGGTCAGCGTGCGCCCCCACTGCGGCTGGGCCGGGTCCTGGCCCAGCTGCCCCAGCGCGCGGGCCAGCAGCTCGAAGCTGTCCACGCTGCCGCGCCAGTCGAACACGCGGTTGCGCCGCCCGTGCAGCATCAGCACCGGAAAGCTCAGGCAGGCACGCAGATGGGCCTCGCTGAGCCCCAGATCCAGCCCCTCATCGCCGGTCAGGCGCTTGAGGCGGGCGAACTGCACCGCCTGCTCCAGCATGGGCAGCTTGACCCAGCCCAGCAGCGCGTCCAGCTGCAGCAGCGTCCGGTCGTGCAGCTGGCCCAGCTCGAACAGCTGGCCGAAGATCGCGTCGCCCAGGTGGCGCACCGAGCGCCAGCCCTGCTCGCCCATGGCCTCGGCACGCAGCGACTCGCCGTCGTCGTCCGGGTAGGGGTAGGTGGCCAGCAGACCGTCGCGCACCAGGCGCATCACCTCGTCGGCCACCACGCCGGGCTTGAGCCGCCACTGGCCGTTCACGCATTCGAAGTCCGGGCAGGTGTCCAGCTCACGGGCATTCAGGTAACGCGCCAGCGCCCCGGCGAGCAGGCCGCGCAGTCGGTTGAAGGGCGAGGGCAGCAGCAGCGGCCCGACCTGGCTGAACACCGCCGAGTGGATGAGCTGGCCCACCAGCGGCCCCTGCAGCACCGCCATCCACAGCATCACCGCGCCCATGCAGTGCGCGAACACGTCCACCTTCTGCCCGGTCTGGGCCGCCACCTGCCGCAGCGCCCACACCACGTCCAGGTGCGCGATGGCCTGCACGCGCCAGTCATCGCTGGCCGGCTCGGCGCGACCCCTCTCGTTGGCGATGCTGCTGCGCACGTCCAGCACCCACACATCGCGCCCTTCATCGGCCAGCAGGTCGATGAGGCGCGGCGCGTCGGCGGCGAGGGCGTCCAGCGTGTAGCTGTTGCCGCTGGCGCCCAGCCCGTGGATCAGCAGCACCGCCGGCCGGGGGCTCTGGCCGAAACAGTAACGACTCAGGCGCGCGCCCGAGCCGTCAGGCTGGTGCGTGCACTCGGGCGCCAGGCCGCGCACTGCACCCGGCCAGCGCACCTGGGCGTCGCGCTCCAGATTGGGCGCCCAGGCGCTGCGCGAGCCCGCCACCACCGCCTGGGCCAAGGTGCCGCGCAGCAGGCGCAGCATGTGGCTGCCGCCGACCAGCGCGTCCAGCATCGCGTCGGGCAGGCTGCTGTGGCCCATCAGGCGCAGCAGCGGCACGCGCACGGACGCGAGCTCGTCCATGTCCAGCCGCCAGCGCCCCACACGCTCGCCATCCAGCGTCACCTCGGCCTCGGTGAGCTGGCGCAGCCAGCTGGGCTCGCGATCAAAGCGCTGGCCCGGCGCCAGGCCCACCAGCTTGCGCAGGAACAGCGGGCTGCCCACGCGCAGCGGCTGGCTGCCGTCGCAGGGCTGGTCCACGCCCAGCACCTGCAGCCGGTAGTCCAGCGTGAAGCGTTCGTCCCGCGAGGCCGGCCCTTGCGCGCCGCCCAGCGGCATCAGCAGGCGCAGCTGGCCGCCGACCTCGGCACAGACCAGCTGCCGGCCTCGCGCGGGAAAGCCGTGCTCGTCAAAGTCGGGCAGACCCAGCGGCGCCGCGGGCCAGTCGTAGAGCCGCAGCAGGCCACGGCGCAGCTGCAGCACGCGCTCGGGCAGGGCCAGCGCGCGCGAAAAGCCGGGGATGTCTTCGTACGCCAGCTCCAGGCGTGCCCACCAGCGCTTGCCCTGCCAGCGCAGCGGGCCCTGCAGCGTCTCCTGCAACGACCAGCGCGCGGCCGCCGGCAGGCCGGCCCGACGCGGGCGCACCCGGCGGGGCGGCAGCGGCAGCGGCGCCGCCGCACTGCGTTCGCCCTGCCACAGCGGGTCGCTGCTCGTCAGCTGCTGCACGGCCAGCTCGGCCAGCGCGGTGATGGTCAGCGCCGGGTTGATGCCCAGCGCGCGCGGCACGATGGCACCGTCCAGCACCAGCAGGCCCGGGTGGACGGCCCCGTCGCTGGACGGATCCCAGACCCGGCCGCGCACATCGACCACCCCGTCCGCCACGTGGTCGCTCATGCGGCAGCCGCCCAGCGGGTGCACCGTGACCGGCAGGCCCAGCGAGGGGCCCAGCAGCGTCAGCACCTGGCTGTTGTCCAGCTCGGGCGCCAGCCAGGCGATCAGGTCGTCCAGCAGCGGGTGCTGATGGCTGTCGAACAGACCCAGGCTCTTGAACGCCTTGCGCATCAGCGCGCCGGCGACCGCCTTGGCCCAGGGCCCGGATTCGCCTATCAGCGCCAGCGGCTGGGGCAAGGGCCGCGGTGCCTCGCCCTTGAACGCGGCCTCCAGCCATTCGCTCATGGACACGAACAGCGGGTGGTCCGCCAGGTCCGGCCAGCTCACCTCGATCTGCCCTTCCGGCAGGCCGGGCACGCGGTCCGGAGCCAGCACCAGACGCCCCGCCGCACCGTCGTCACCCATCAGGCCAAAGCAGCTCAGGTGCTCGATGTCGGCCTCGCTGACGCCGGCCGCATCCGCGCCGCGCCAGGTCTGGCCGCGCAGCGCAGCCAGCAGCGCCACCACCTCGCCATAGACGCGGCGCAGCGCCGACGGGATCGCGAACTCCTCCAGCACAAAGCCCGGTCGCGCGCCCAGCGCCTGCTCGGGCACGCGCTTGAGGCCCACGATGGTGGGCCCCACGCGGCGCGCTTCGACGAAGTCGTCCGGCGCCGCGCGCCCGGCCGGGTCGCTCTCGGGGTCGGCCACGGTGCGCGTGGGGTGGGCATGGCCATGGCCTGCCGCGATGTTGTCGCCGTTGGTGGAAAAGCCCTCGCCCAGCCGCGGCGACAGCGCCAGGCCCTGCTCGCGCGAGCGCAGCAGGATCTCGGTGGAGCCCAGGCTGCCCGCGGCCAGGATGAGGCGGCGGCAGCGTATGCGCTGCGGGCCGAACTGCAGGCGCAGCGGCGCAAGCGTGGGCTGCCAGTGCAGCACCCAGCCCTCGCCGTCGCGGGCCAGCCACTCGGCCGACACGCCACAGAACATCTGCACGCCGCCGGCATGGGCGCGGGCGAGATAGCTGGTGTCCAGCGAGCCCTTGGCGCCCACGTTGCAGCCGGTCATGCAGTCACCGCACAGCGTGCACGCCTGCATGGCCACGCCGGCGGGCGTGCTGCCCGGCCGGAAGGCCACGCTCAGCGGCGCGAGCCCGGCGGGATCATCCGGCGTCAGCGAGCGCAGCAGCGCGAACTTGGGCAGCGGCGGCTGGTCGGGCGCCTGCTGCACGCCCAGCTCGGTGCGGGCACGCTGGTAGGCGGCCGCGAGGCCGACGCGGTCCAGGGCCGCAGGCCAGCCCTGCTGGAACACCGCAGCCTCGGGCTGGGCCATCACATTGGCGTTGATCAGCGAGCCGCCGCCCAGGCCGTTGCCCAGCAGTGCCGCCGCGTCGCCGCCGACACGCAGGTCCAGCAGCCCGTCGGGCGCCCCCACCACGCGGCCGGGCCGATCGCCATCGCGCAGCGTGGCGCGCAGGTGGCCGGGCAGTTCGGCAAAGCGCGACGGGAAGTCGCCCGGCTGGTACTCGCGGCCGCGCTCCACCAGCCAGATGCGCCAGGGCCGGCCCTGGGTCGCGAGCCCGGCCAGCCGCGCCGCAGCCACCGCCGCGCCGTAGCCGCTGCCGACGATCAGCGCGTCGCAGTCGTAGGGCTCAGCCTGGGTGGCGCTCAGCGCCTCGATCAACTCCCCCGTGCTCCGAGACAGGCTCATGATGCTCCCCTCCCCCCTGCAACGGCGCCTGGGCAGCGCCCAGGGCCTGGTTGATCGCCAGCGCCAGCAGCGCCTCGCTGACCGGCTTGTGCAGCAAGGGCACGCCCAGCGCCGCGCAGGCCTGCTCCAGCGCCGTGCCAGTGTCGGCCGACACCATCACGGCCGGCAGGCCCGGCACCTGGGCGCGCAGCGCACGCAGCGCGCCGAAGCCATCCAGGCCATTGGCCAGGCGGTAATCCACCAGCACGACCTCGGCGGCGCTGCCGGCCAGCTGCTGCAGCGCTTCGGTCAGCGTGGCCGCGCTCGCGACCTCGCAACCCAGACTGCGCAATGCGTGGCGGTAGGCGCTGCGCACCGAGGCCTCGTCGTCCAGCACCAGCACGCGCCGCGCGATCAGCGCCGGCCGGGCCTGGTGGCCGTCGTCCAGCACCATGTCGCGGCTGGGACGGTCGGCCGGCAGGCGCAGGTTAAAGCGGCTGCCCTGGCCGGGGCGGGACACCACCCAGCAACGCCCGCCCAGCAGCGGCACCAGGCGACGGACTATGCCCAGGCCCAGGCCATGGCCGCGGCTGCGGTCGCGCTCCGGGTTGCCCAGCTGCACCAGGTCGTCGAAGATGCGCGCCTGCTCGGCCTCCGGAATGCCTATGCCGGTGTCCACCACGCTGATCACCACCTGGTCGTCGTCCAGCCAGGCGCTGAGCCGCACGCCGCCCTGGGCGGTGAACTTGATCGCGTTGTCCAGCAGATTGGAGAGCACCCGCTGCAGCAGGTCCACGTCGCTGAGCACCACCAGGCCGGCCGGGCAGTCCACCTCCAGGCTCAGACCCTTGGCCGCGGCGCTGGGCCGCAGGCGGGACTGCAGGCCGCCCAGCAGGCGGTCCAGCGGCAGCGGCTGGAAGCGCGGCGCCACCGCGCCGGCGTCCAGCTTGGACACGTCCAGCAGCCCATCCAGCATCTGACGCAGCGCCTCCAGCCCGGCCACGATGTCGGCCGCGATCTGCGGCCCCTCGCCCGGCAGCGCCAGGCGATGCAGCGCCCCGGCGTTCAGCGTGAGGCTTTGCAGCGGCTGGCGCAGATCGTGGCTGGCCGAGGCCAGGAACTGGCTTTTGGCGATGTCGGCCTGCACCGCCGCATCGCGCGCCGCGGCCAGGCGTTCACGTTCCTCGCCGAGCTGGCGCAGCAGACCTTCCTTCTCCTGCCGGATGCGGAAGCTCTCCTCGAACATGCCCATGTTGTGGCGCGCAAAGCGGATCTGCACCACCGCGAACAGCAGGATCAGCAGCGCCACCGCCCAGCCCAGTGGATCGCCGTTGAACAACCAGGCGGTCGCCACCGGCAACGCGATGGCCAGCGAATAGGCACTGAAGGCCGGCACCACCGTGTAGGTGGTGGACACCGCGCCCGCCGACAACGACATCAGCACCATGGACAGCAGCGCGTCCGAGGTGGTGTCGAGCTCCAGCATGAACAGGGCCGCCGAGCCATGGGCCAGGCCCAGTACCAGGCTCCAGTCCACCGTGCGGCGCAGGCGCTGCGCGATCGGCCGTGCGACAGCCTCGGCCAGGCGTATCAGCGCGGCCGCCCGGGCTTCGCGCACTGCCAGGAAGAACAACAGCCAGCCCAGCGCCGGTGCCCAACCGGCCTCGCGGCCTGCGACGGCGGCGATCGCGATCGCGCTGAGCCACATCGGCACCCGCAGGCTGCGCGAATGGCTCACCAGCATGTCCAGCCGGCGTTGGTCAAAAGCCGCATCGTTCATGGCTCAGGCCTGCAGCGCCTCGGCCGCATTGGCCTGCAGCACGCGGCACAGCGCCGCCACGCGGGTGCGCACGCCCAGCGCCTTGTAGACCATGGACAGGTGGACCTTGACCGTGCCCTCGGCGATGTCCAGGCGGCGCGCGATGCTCTTGTTGGGCAGGCCCTGCAAGGCCAGCGCCAGCACCTGGCGCTGGCGCGCGCTGAGCTCGCTGCGCAGAAAACTGGCCAGTTGCTCGCTGCCGACCTCGTCGCTCTCGCGGCCACGCAGCAGGTCCTCGTTGAACAGGAACTCCGCCGGCGCATAGACCTTGTTGAGCATCACCAGCCGCAGCGCCATCGCCATCTCGGCCTCGCCATAGCTCTTGGGGATGAAGCCGGCCGCACCAGCATCCAGCACCTCGCGGATCAGCGGCGCGCCCAGCTCGGCGGACAGCATGCAGACCGTGACACCCTCGAAATCCGCCTGCACCTGGCGCAGCGCGGCTACGCCGCCCAGACCTGGCAGGTGGTAATCCAGCAGCACCAGGTCCAGCGGCTGACCGGCAAAGGCCGCCGCCGCGGTGAGATCACGCACCGCATGGAACTCCAGGCCGCCCGGCACGCCGCCAGGCGTCTGCTGCAGCACCAGCTCCAGCAGACGCCTTGTGCCATTCCAGATCAGCTCGTGATCGTCGATCAACAGCACGCGCATCGACTGGCCTCCTGCAGCTCGCGTCGAGGCAGCTTATCGCAGGGCCGCTGCAGCGCATCACCAACCGATGGCTCGCACAACTAAACCGACGGCCTAGTGCCGGCGGCCGAGTGAGGCCTCAACGTCCAGCGGATGGCGCGCCGGGGGCGCAGGCACGAGACTACAGACAGGCTGTCATCACCGGATCCGGCCCTTCAGGGAGCAACTCATGAATCTGCACGCCACCGCGTTCACCACGCCGTCGACCCACCTGCCGCTGGCCGTGCCGAGCCCGGGCCAGACCCGCGCGGCCCAGGTGATGAACCCGCTGCCCCAGCCGCTGTTCGTGCTGCAGCCGAACCGCCGACTGCTGTTCGCCAACAGCTGCGCCGAGCAACTGCTCACCCAGGGTCGGGCACGGCTGCGTGAGTCCCACCTGATGAGCCTGGGCCAGCTCGATGCGCCGCGGCTGGGCGAGCTGCTGCAGATGGCACGGCTGGGCTCGTCCAGTCACACCGGCCTGTGGTTCGCGCCCGAACTGGTGACCGGCTGGCTGCACACCTCGCCACTCGCCGCGTCCATCGCCCAGGCCTCGGACTGGAGCGAAGACTGCCTGCTGCTCTCGGTGCACCTGGACCAGCCCGCCCTCACCCAGCCCGCCCGCATCGACGCGCTGACGCGCCAGTGCCGGCTCAGCCAGGCGGAGCGCCATGTGCTGATGCTGCTGGCGGACGGCGACACGGTGGAGGACGTGGCCGAGCGCCTGGGCCTGTGCGTGAGCACGGTGCGCAGCCACGTGCGCAACCTGCTGGGCAAGACCCAGGCCCGCTCGCTGATGCAGCTGCTGCGCTGGACCGGCAGCGCAGGCGCACTGCCGCACTGAGGCCCAGGGCCTAGAGGATGAAGCGGCTCAGATCCTCGTTGGCCGCCAGCGCACCCAGCTTGGCATCCACCGCGGCCGCGTCTATGGCCAGGGTCTCGCCGCTGCGGCGCGGCGCGTCGAAGCTGATGTCGTCCAGCAGCCGCTCCATCACGGTGGCCAGACGGCGGGCACCGATGTTCTCGGTGCGCTCGTTCACCTCGAAAGCGATCTGCGCCAGGCGGCGTATCGCGTCGGGCTGCAGGTCCAGCGTGACGCCCTCGGTCGCCAGCAGGGCCTGGTACTGCTTGACCAGGCTGGCATGGGTGCTGGTGAGGATGGCCTCGAAATCGGCCACCGACAGCGAGTCCAGCTCCACGCGTATCGGCAGGCGGCCCTGCAGCTCGGGGATGAGGTCGCTGGGCTTGGCCAGGTGGAAGGCACCGCTGGCGATGAAGAGGATGTGATCGGTCTTCACCAGGCCGTACTTGGTGGACACGGTCGTGCCCTCCACCAGCGGCAGCAGGTCGCGCTGCACGCCCTGGCGCGACACCTCGGCACCGCTGCCCTCCTGGCGCGACGCGACCTTGTCGATCTCGTCGATGAAGACGATGCCCATCTCCTGCGCATTGGCCAGCGCGCTGGCACGTATCTCTTCCTCGTTGACCAGCTTGGCGGCCTCTTCCTCCACCAGCAGCTTGAAGGCCTCGGCGATCTTGAGCTTGCGGGTCTTCTTCTGGCCCGCGCCCATCTGGCCGAACAGGCCCTTGAGCTGCTCGGCCATGTCCTCCATGCCGGGCGCGTTGCCGCCGAAGGGCGTCAGCACCTCCAGGCTGGGCTTGGGCGCGGCCAGGTCCAGCTCGATGTCCTTGTCGTCCAGTTGGCCCTCGCGCAGCTTCTTGCGAAAGCCCTGGCGGGTCGCGTTGTCGCTGGCACTGCCGGGCAACAGCACATCGAGGATGCGGTCCTCGGCGGCGTCCTCTGCGCGGGTCTGGCAGCGCCGCATCGCGGTCTCGCGCTCCTGCTTCACCGCCACCTCGATGAGGTCGCGGACGATGGAGTCCACGTCCTTGCCCACATAGCCCACCTCGGTGAACTTGGTGGCCTCCACCTTGATGAAGGGCGCGCCGGCCAGCTTGGCCAGGCGACGCGCGATCTCGGTCTTGCCCACGCCGGTGGGGCCGATCATCAGGATGTTCTTGGGCGTGATCTCGCCGCGCAGCTTGTCGTCCACCTGCTGACGGCGCCAGCGGTTGCGCATCGCGATCGCGACCGCGCGCTTGGCGGCGTTCTGGCCGACGATGTGGCGGTCCAGCTCGGAGACGATTTCCTGAGGCGTCATCGAACTCATTCGAGAACCTCCAAGGTGTGGTTCTGGTTGGTGTAGATGCAGATCTCGCCGGCGATCACCAGCGACTGCTTCACGATGTCGGCGGCTGACAGCTCGCTGTGATTGAGCAGCGCCTTGGCCGCGGCCTGCGCGTAGGCGCCACCGGAGCCGATGGCGACGATGCCCTGCTCGGGCTCCAGCACGTCGCCGTTGCCGGTGATGATCAGCGAGGCGCTGCGGTCCGCCACGGCCAGCATGGCCTCCAGCTTGCGCAGCACGCGGTCGGTGCGCCAGTCGCGCGTGAGTTCCACCGCGGCGCGCACCAGGTGACCCTGGTGCTTCTCCAGCTTGGCCTCGAAGCGCTCGAACAGCGTGAACGCATCGGCCGTGGCGCCGGCAAAGCCGGCCAGCACCTGGTCGCGATACAGCTTGCGCACCTTGCGCGCGCTGGCCTTCACGATGGTGTGGCCCAGCGTCACCTGGCCATCGCCGCCTATCGCGACCTGCCAGCCCGTGGGCGTCTGCCGGCGAACCGACACGATGGTGGTGCCGTGATAGACGGCGGAAGAGGAATCAGAAGCCATAGCGCGCTCAGATGGGGCTTGAGTCACGGTTCACAAGGGGGGCAGCCTACGCCCCGACCGGACGGCGGGTCTACTCAGCGACGGCCACGGATCCGGCTCTGCCGGTCCGTCGGCCGTGCCCCCTCGAGGGGGCGCGCGCAGCGCGTAGGGGGTGGGCTAGTTCACCCTGACCTTGACCCGCGCATGCTCGTTGATGCCCATCGCACCAAAGAACAGCGCCACCAGGCGGTGAGCCTCGGTGAAGACCACGCTGCGGTTCTCGCTGCGGCGCGACAGCACCCAGTTCAGCAGGTCACCCGCGGCCATGAAGTCCAGGCGTATCAGCTTGGCGCAGGAGATCTGGATCAGGCTGGCCTCGCCCATCTCGCCGCTGAGGCGGCGCAGCGTATCGGCGATGTCGCCGCTGAGCTGGCCCATCAACTCCAGCTGGGCCGTGGCCAGCGCCGGATCGGTGACCGAGGTGTCCAGGAAGGAGGTCTGACCCTCGCTGGGCAGCGAGGTCGTGGCCGGGCCGGCAGTGGACTGGCCGGTCACGCTGATGCGCACGCGGCACTTGGCCCGCTCCCAGGACGGGGGCGAGACCTCGTAGGTCATGCAGTAGTCGATCGCGGCTTCGTCGAACTGATCCGGGCGGTTCACCAGGCGCAGCGCCTCCATGCGCAGCATCCACAGCGCCACGTCGGTGTCGCGCTCGCCCACCGGCGTCTGCGCCTTCAGCTGGGCCAGCATGCGCTCGCCGCCTATCCAGCGCTGGTCGACCTGCTGCTGTGCCCAGGTGCGGAACAACTGGCGCAGCTGCAGCGCGGCGTCCACGTCCACCTGCTCCAGCGCCGACCAGTCGAACACCCAGGGCATGGGCAGCGCCTCGCAGCGCCTTTGCAGCAGCGCCACCTCCTCGGGCACCAGGCGGGCCGGTGCGGTCCAGCTGATCTGGCCGGTCTTGGCCATGGGCGCGCGCGTCGACAGCGCGGACTCGGCCACCAGCTTGGGCATGGAGAACCATTGCGGCGCGGACAGCCCGAACTGCTGCGCGTACTCCAGCGCCAGCGCCTCGAACTTGCCCTGGGCGCCGGTGGCACGGTAGTGGTCGAACAGCACCAGCCAGGTCTCGCCGTGCAGGTTGCGGCTGCCGCCCGGGCGCACCAGCTCGGTCAGCGCACGCTCGCTGCTGTCGTAGTCGGCGTTCGCGAACGCGATCACCGCGTCATCCAGCTCGGGGTCGTGCACCAGCTCCTGCACCTCCACCGGCGGCGAGGACTCGGCCAGCGTGAAGGACAGCGGCATGTCCAGCGGCGGCAGCTCGGGCAGACGGCTGGGCGGGGCCTCGGACAGCGGCGGCATCGCACTGCCCATCTTGACCGCGGCCGGCGGTGCCGGTGCGACCAGGCGCTCGGCCTCACGCGGGCTCATGAACTGGCTGACCGGGCCGCTGGGCGGCGTGGGCAGCGAGGGCGTCTCGCTGGTCGGCGCGAAGGCCACCGGGCGCGTCGTGGTCTCGAAGAAGCCCGACGGGTGGTGCACCGCCTGCGTGGTGGCGAAGCTCTCGCCCACCATCTGCTGCTCAATCTCGTCGATCTTGGCCTTCACGCCCAGATCGATGCGGGAATTGGATTCGGTGCCGCGCTCGCTGTCCTCGCTGCGCGCCACCGACGAGGAGCCCAGCGCCGCCAGCTGCTCGGGCGACAGGCCCTCGCGGCGTATGCGGCGCAGCATGTCCAGCTCGCGCTTGCGCACGAAGTCGTTGCGGCGCTTGCGCTCCACCATGGCGCGCAGCTCGGCCTTGGCCTGCTCGCCCTCGGGGTCGTCCTGGCGGGAGTTGATCTCCGACCAGTCCGTGGTCGGGTTGGCGACGAAGCGCGCCACCTTGCGGAAGAAGCTGTCGCCTTCCTTGGGGTCTGCGGGCTTGGAGTCGGACATGGACGAACTATCCCTGATTCGATGGCGCCTGGGCGGCTGTTACCGGCAACTGTGGCGTGCCGGCTTCGCCGCACCGCTCGCGGCCCCCGCGATGAGGGGGGCCGGCGCCGCCGAGGCGGGCTGATCAGTCACCAAACATCTTCTGCTTGAGCTCGCGGCGCTGCTGGGCTTCCAGCGACAGCGTCGCGGTCGGGCGCGCGATCAGGCGACCCAGGCCTATGGGCTCGCCGGTCTCGTCGCAGTAGCCGTAGTCGCCGCTGTCCAGGCGGGCGATGGACTGCATGATCTTCTTCAGCAGCTTGCGCTCGCGGTCGCGGGTGCGCAGTTCCAGCGCGTGCTCTTCCTCGATGGTCGCGCGGTCGGCCGGGTCGGGCACGATGGTCGTGTCCTCACGCAGATGCTCGGTGGTCTCGCCGGCGTTGGAGAGCACCTCGTTCTTGAGACCTTCCAGCTTGGCGCGGAAGAACTCGATCTGCTTGGCGTTCATGTACTCCGAGTCCGGCATCGCCAGCACCTCGGCGTCCGTCAGCTCGGCGCCGGACTTGGTCTTCCATGCGGTCGCGAGCTTGGGATCGGCCTTGGAGGCCGCGGGCGCCAGCGTGGCCACGCCTGCGCCCTCGGGGGCGTCGGCCTTGACGGCGGACTTGGTGCTCTTGGCGGGTGCGGCAGCGGTTTTGGGGGCCGTGGTCTTGCTCACTGTCTTCTCCTCGCTCTGGTCACCACCGTCCTGCGATCACACAGGAACCGGTAGCCACGGGCCGGGGGGCCCGAATTTGAGCGCGGCGGATTGTAGCCACGCCCGCCGCCGCCTCAGACGCCCCCGAAACCCATGGTGGCCGAGCTGCGAAAGCTCAGAGCTTGAGAGGCTTTGGTGCGCGTCAGGCGGGCATGGGTGAAAGCCTCGCAAGCTCTCAGGCCAGACAGCCTTCCAGGCCCTGGATCAGCACGTCCTTGGGCAGGTCGATGCCGATGAACACCATCTTGCTCTGCTTCTTCTCGTTGGGCAGCCATTTCGGGCCCAGATCCGAGCCCATCAGCTGGTGCACGCCCTGGAAGATCACCTTCTTGTCGGTGCCCTTCATGTTCAGCACGCCCTTGTAGCGCAGCAGCTTGGGGCCGTAGACCTGCACGATGGCGCCCAGGAAGTCTTCCAGCTTGGCCGGGTTGAAGGGCTTGTCCGAGCGGAACACGAAGCTCTTCACGTCATCGTCGTGATGGTGGTGGTGCGGGTGGTCGCAGTGCTCGCCATGCTCATGGCCGTGGTGATCATGGTCATGGTGGTGATGGTGGTCGTGCTCATCGTCCGCCTTCAGGAAGTCGGGGTCGATCTCCAGCTTGGCGTTCAGGTTGAAGCCGCGCAGGTCGAACACCTTGGCGATGGGCACCTCGCCGAAATGCACGTTCTGGATGGGCGCGCGCGGGTTCATGTGCTTGATGCGATGGATCAGCGCCTCCACCGCGGCCGGCTCCACCAGGTCGGTCTTGCTGATGAAGATCTGGTCCGCGAAACCGATCTGCATGCGCGCCTCCTGGCGGGTGTCGAGCTGGCTTTCCGCATGCTTGGCGTCCACCAGGGTCAGCACTGAGTCCAGCAGGTAGCTCTCGGCGATCTCGTCATCCATGAAGAAGGTCTGCGCGACCGGGCCGGGGTCGGCCAGGCCGGTGGTCTCGATGACCACGCGCTCGAAATCCAGCTCGCCGCGACGGCGCTTGGCGGCCAGGTCGCTCAGCGTGGTGCGCAGGTCCTCGCGGATGGTGCAGCACACGCAGCCGTTGCTCATCTGGATGATCTGCTCGTTGGTCTCCGACACCAGGATGTCGTTGTCGATGTTCTCCTCGCCGAACTCGTTCTCTATGACCGCGATCTTCTGGCCGTGGGCCTCGGTCAGCACGCGCTTGAGCAGCGTGGTTTTGCCGGCACCGAGGAAGCCGGTGAGTATGGTGGCGGGGATGAGGCCGGGGGCGGGAGTGGTCATGGCAGCTCGGGAGTTCGGAGAAGGCTGATCTAGATGAGGCCGACAAGTCCTTGCACAAGGGTTTTGTCAAACCAATCGGCTATTCTGTCCCTTCCGCAATATCCCGACTGGCTCCGTTGAGCGAACCGCATTCAGGACGTCCCCCGGCACGCGGGGGCGCCAAGACCCAGCCCGAGGCCCGCAGCCTGCTCGAGCGCATGCTCGAATTCCTGCATCCGGGCCCGGACTCCAAATCCGAGCTGATCGAAACCCTGGCCGAGGCCGAGCAGCGCGAGCTGATCGAGCCCGAGTCCCGGCAGATGCTGGAGGGTGTGCTGCGCATGGCCGAGCTGTCCGCCGGCGACGCCATGGTGGCCGCGCCGCGAATGGACCTGCTGGACATCGATGCCCCCTATGACGAGCTGCTGGCGCTGGTCATAGACACCGGCCACTCGCGCTTCCCGGTCTACGAGGGCTCGCGCGACAACATCATCGGCATCCTGCTCGCGAAAGACCTGCTGAAGATGCAGCGCGCGCCCGAGCTCAACCTGCGCGCGCTGCTGCGGCCCACGGTGTTCGTGCCCGAGAGCAAGGGCCTGAACGAGCTGCTGCGCGACTTCCGCACCAACCGCAACCACCTCGCCATCGTGATCGACGAGTTCGGCAACACCGCCGGCCTGATCACCATCGAGGACGTGCTGGAGGAGATCGTCGGCGAGATCGAGGACGAGTTCGACGACAAGGACGGCGAGTCCGGCATCTACACGCTGGCCGATGGCAGCCAGCGCGTGGCCGGCGACGCCAGCATCGCGGCCGTGAACGGCGCGTTCGAGCTGACCCTGCCCGATGCGGACTTCGACACCATAGGCGGCCTGGTGGCCCACGAGCATGGCCGCGTGCCGCGCCGCGGCGAGGCGGTGGACATCGCCGGCCTGCGCTTCTCGGTGATGCTGACCCGCGGCGGCGCGGTGCGCTGGTTCAAGGTCACGCGCACGCCGCCGGCCGCCGAGTCCGACGCGTGAGGCGCGGCCTCGCCCTGACGGCTGCGCTGGGCGCCGGCCTGCTGCACACCGCCGCCTTCGCCCCCACCGACGCCTGGTGGGCGCAGATCCTGGCGCTGGCCGGGCTGTTCGGCCTGACGCTGCAGGCCACGCCGCGGCGCGCTGCGCTGCTGGGCGGGGTCTTCGGCTTCGGCTGGCTGGCATCTGGCCTGTGGTGGCTGCACATCAGCATGCACCAGTTCGGCGGCATCCCCTGGCTGGCCGCGGCCGGCGCGGTGGCGCTGCTGGCCGCCTTCCTGGCCAGTTACTACGCGCTGGCGCTCCATCTCACGGCCCGCCTGGTGGCACCCGGTCGCGCGCGCCTGCTGGCGCTGGTGCCGGCCTGGCTGCTGGCCGAGCTGGCGCGGGCCAGCTGGTTCAGCGGCTTCCCCTGGATCGCGTCGGGCTATGCCCACACGGTGGGCCCGCTGGCCGCCTGGGCGCCCTGGGTGGGCGTCTACGGCATCAGCGCGCTGGCCGCACTGGCCGCCGCCGGCCTGGTGCTGCTGGCACGGCGCGACTGGCGCCTGGCCCTGCCCGCGCTGGCACTGCCGCTGGCCGGCGCGCTGCTGCCGCAGGACTTCACCGAGGCCACCGGGCCACTCAAGGTGTCGCTGGTGCAGCCCAGCATCGCGCAGGACCAGAAGTTCGACCCGGCCCGCTTCGAGGCCAACCTGCAGACCCTGGCCGGCCTGATCGACGACTCCCGGGGTCAGGTCGTGATCACGCCGGAGTCGGTGCTGCCGCTGCCGCTGGCCGAGCTGGACCCGGCCGTCCTGCGCCACCTGTCGCGGCCGGAGCGCCCGGTGCTGCTGGGCAGCTTCCTGGGCGATGCGGACCAGGGCTTCGTGAACTCGCTGGTCGCGCTGGGCGCCAACTATCACTACGGCAAGCATCATCTGCTGCCCTTCGGCGAGTTCATCCCGCCGGGCTTTGGCTGGTTCGTGCGCTGGATGAACATCCCCATGGACGACCAGGCCCGCGGCGACCACCAGCGCCCCTGGGTGGTGGCCGGCCAGCGCCTGCGCCCGCTGATCTGCTACGAGGACCTGTTCGGCGAGGACTTCGCCGCCAGCGTGGTGGGCGCGGACGCGGCGACGGTGCTGGTCAATGTCAGCAACCTGGCCTGGTTCGGTACCGTGATGGTGCTGGACCAGCACCTGCAGTTCTCGCAGATGCGCGCGCTGGAATTCCAGCGCCCCTTCGTGCGCGCCACCAACACCGGCGCCACCGCCGCGCTGGACCACCACGGCCGCGTCACCGCCCGCCTGCCGGCGCTGGCGCGCGGCGTGCTGGAGGTGACGGTGGAGGGCCGCCGCGGCAGCACGCCCTATGCGCGCTGGCTGGCCGCCTGGGGACTGGCGCCGCTGTGGGCGCTGGGCCTGGCCGGGTTTGCGCTGATCGCCTGGCGCCGGCGCGCCGGCTGAAACGGGGTGGCCCCCCATAGAATCGGCCACCCTTTGTCCCATCCCACTCCACGCCCAGGCGTCTGCCCGCCGCGCTCGCACCGAGCCGGCACCGGCGGGCACGGGCCGACCCACACATGCTGACCTTCCAGCAAATCATCCTGACCCTGCAGGACTACTGGTCCAAGCAGGGCTGCGCGCTCCTCCAGCCCTATGACATGGAAGTGGGCGCCGGCACCAGCCACACCGCCACCTTCCTGCGCGCCCTGGGCCCCGAGCCCTGGAAGGCCGCCTATGTACAGCCCAGCCGCCGCCCCAAGGACGGCCGCTACGGCGAGAACCCCAACCGCCTGCAGCACTACTACCAGTTCCAGGTCGTGCTCAAGCCCGCGCCGGCCAACATCCTGGAGCTCTACCTGGGCTCGCTGGAGGCGCTGGGCTTCGACCTGAAGAAGAACGACGTGCGCTTCGTCGAGGACGACTGGGAGAACCCCACGCTGGGCTGCTGGGGCCTGGGCTGGGAGGTCTGGCTCAACGGCATGGAGGTCACGCAGTTCACCTACTTCCAGCAGGTGGGCGGCATCGACTGCAAGCCCATCACCGGCGAGATCACCTACGGGCTGGAGCGCCTGGCCATGTATCTGCAGGGCAAGGAGTCGGTCTACGACCTGGTCTACACCGACGGCCTCACCTACGGCGACGTGTTCCACCAGAACGAGGTGGAGCAGAGCACCTACAACTTCGAGCACAGCGACGTGGACTTTCTGCTGGGTGCGTTCGCGGCCTACGAGCGCAAGTCCAAGGAGCTGATGGACGTGCACCTGGCCCTGCCCGCCTACGAGCAACTGCTGAAGGCCGGCCACACCTTCAACCTGCTGGACGCCCGCGGCGCGATCTCGGTGACCGAGCGCGCCGCCTACATCGGGCGCATCCGCAACCTGGCTCGCGCGGTCGCGCAGAGCTATGTGGACAGCCGCGCGCGCCTGGGCTTCCCCATGGCCCCCAAGGCCTGGGCGGACGAAGTCATTGCGCAGATCGAACTGAAGAACAAGAAGGCGGCCTGACCCATGAACGCCAATCTCCTCGTTGAACTGTTTGTCGAAGAACTGCCGCCCAAGGCGCTGAAGAAGCTGGGCGAGTCCTTCGCCGGCGTGCTGTACCAGTCGCTGCAGGAGCAGGACCTGGTCCAGCCCGATGAAGACGGCGTGCCCGGCACCGAGCTGCCCTTCATGGCGTTCGCATCGCCGCGCCGCCTGGCCGTGTGGGTGGGCGACGTGCGCGCCCAGGCGCCCGACCGCGCGCAGCGCCACAAGCTGATGCCCGCCGCCGTCGGCCTGGATGCGAGCGGCCAGGCCACGCCGGCCCTGCTGAAGAAGCTGGCCGCCCTCGGCGAAGGCCCGGACGCTGTGGCCCGCCTGCAGCGCGCGCCCGATGGCAAGGCCGAGGCCCTGTTCCTGGACCGCGTGGCCCCCGGCGTCGCGCTGGCCGCCGGCCTGCAGATCGCGCTGGACCAGGCGCTGGCCAAGCTGCCCATTCCCAAGGTGATGAGCTACCAGCTGGCCGACGGCTGGACCGACGTGAAGTTCGTGCGCCCGGCCCATCGCCTGGTCGCGCTGCACGGCGCCGACATCGTGCCGGTGCAGGCGCTGGGCCTCAGCGCCGGCCGAACCACCACCGGCCACCGCTTCGAGGCGGCCCAGGCCACGGTCAGCCTCACCGATGCCGACAGCTACGCCACGCAGCTGCGCGAGCAGGGCGCGGTGATCGCCAGCTTCGAGCAGCGCCGCGCCGAGATCGTGCGCCAGCTGAACGCCGCCGCCGCGCCGCTGGGCCTCAAGCCCATTGACGACGATGCACTGCTGGACGAGGTCACCGCGCTGGTGGAGCGCCCCAACGTGCTGACCTGCGCCTTCGAGCCCGAGTTCCTGGCCGTACCGCAGGAATGCCTCATCCTGACGATGAAGGCCAACCAGAAGTACTTCCCGCTGCTGGACGCCGAGGGCCGCCTGACCCGCCACTTCCTGGTGGTCAGCAACATCGCGCCGGCCGACGCCAGCGCGGTGACCGGCGGCAACGAGCGCGTGGTGCGCCCGCGCCTGGCCGATGCCAAGTTCTTCTACGACCAGGACCGCAAGAAGCCGCTGGCCGCCCGCCTGCCCGGCCTGGCCAAGGTGGTCTACCACGGCAAGCTGGGCACGCAGGGTGAGCGCACCGAGCGCGTGGCCCAGATCGCCCACGCCATCGTGAACCAGCTGCGCCTGGCGACCGTGCCCTTCTCGGTGGACGACAAGGACCACTTCGAGGTGCTGGACAACAAGGTGCGCGAGGCCTCGCTGCTGGCCAAGTGCGACCTGCTGACCGACATGGTGGGCGAGTTCCCCGAGCTGCAGGGCATCATGGGCGGCTACTACGCCCGCCACGAGGGCCTGCGCGACGGCGTGGCCATCGCGATCGAAGACCACTACAAGCCCCGCTTCGCCGGCGATGCGCTGCCGCGCAACCACACCGGCACGGTGGTGGCGCTGGCCGACAAGCTGGAGACCCTGGTAGGCCTGTTCGGCATCGGCCAGCTGCCCACCGGCGACAAGGACCCCTTCGCGTTGCGCCGCCATGCGCTGGGCGTGATCCGCATCCTGGTCGAGAAGAACCTGCCGCTGGACCTGCCGGCGCTGGTCGCCGCGGCCGTGCCGGCCTTCGGCGAGCTGATCACCGACCCCAGCGAGCCGCTGCTGGGCTTCTTCGCCGACCGCCTGGCCGTCAGCTTGCGCGACCAGGGCTACAGCGCCCAGGAAGTGGACGCGGTGCTGGCGCTCAACCCCAGCCGCCTGGGCGACGTGCCGCGTCGCCTGGAGGCGGTGCGCGCCTTCGCCGCGCTGCCCGAGGCCGCGTCGCTGGCCGCGGCCAACAAGCGCGTCAGCAACATCCTGAAGAAGGTCGAGGGCAGTCTGCCCACCACCATCAGCGATGCCCTGCTGAAGGAAGCCGCCGAGCAGGCGCTGGCCAGCGCGCTGGCCGCGGTGCAGCCGCAGGCTGACGCGCTGTTCGAGCAGCACGACTACACCGGTTCGCTGAAAGCCCTGGCCGCGCTCAAGAGCCCGGTGGACGCCTTCTTCGACGACGTGATGGTCAATGCGGAAGACCCGGCCCTGCGCGCCAACCGCCTGGCGCTGCTGGGCCGGCTGCATGCGGCGATGAACCGCGTGGCCGACCTGTCCCGCCTCGCCACCTGAAGCCATGCCGCGCAACGCCGAACACCCCCATGGCATGAAGCTCGTGATCCTCGGGCGCGATGGCACGCTGAATCGCTACCGCGATGACCACGTGAAGGCGCCCGAGGAACTGGATCCGCTGCCCGGGGCCATGGAGGCGGTGGCGCGGCTCAACCACGCCGGCTGGCACACCGTGCTGGCCACCAACCAGGCCGGCATAGGCCGCGGTCTGCTGGACATGGCGTCGCTGAACGCGGTGCACCTGCGGCTCAACCAGCTGCTGGCCGAGAAGGGCGGGCGCCTGGACGCCGCCTTCTTCTGCCCGCACACGCCGGAGGAAGGCTGCGACTGCCGCAAGCCGCGGCCGGGGCTGATCCACCAGATCGCCGAGCGCTTCGACGTGGCGCTGGCCGCGGTCCACATGGTGGGCGCCTCGCTGCGCGACCTGCAGACCGCGCTGGCCGCGGGCTGCGTGCCCCATGTGGTGCTCAGCGGGCCGCTGGGCACCCTGCCCGACGCCGAGCGCGACGCGCTGCTGGCCGACGTGCCGCAGGCGCGCGTGCATGCGGACCTGGCCGCCTTCGCCGAGGCGCTGATCCACGAGGAGCGCCGCCAGCGTGCCGACGCACGCGGCGAGGTGCTGTTACCCGATACCCAGGCCGGAGGGCTGGACTGATGTTGTTCCTGAGTGCGCTGCGTTCCGCGGCCTTCATCGCCTGGATGGCAATCACCGTCGTACCCGTGGCCATCGCGGCGCTGCTGCTGTCCATCTTCGTGCGCGGCAACCCGGTCTACTGGACCTGCATCTTCTGGCTGCGCCTGAGCATCTGGGGCGCGCGCGTGATCTGCGGCGTGCGCTGGCGCATCCAGGGCATGGAGAACCTGCCCAGCGCCGCCGAGCGCGACCGTGGCGTCATCCTGCTGTCCAAGCACCAGAGCACCTGGGAGACCTTCGCCTACCCGACGCTGATGAGCCACCCGCTGGCCTATGTGTTCAAGCGCGAACTGCTCTACATCCCCTTCTTCGGCTGGGCGATGAGCCGCATGGACATGATCCACATCGACCGCAGCAAGCGCTCCGAGGCCTGGAACAAGGTGGCCGCCCGCGGCAAGGAGCTGGGCGCGCGCGGCATCTGGGTCATCATGTTCCCCGAGGGCACGCGCATCCCGCGCGGCCAGGCGGGCGAGTACAAGCTGGGCGGCACCCGCCTGGCGGTGCAGACCGGCATGCCGGTCGTGCCCATCGCCGCGACCTCGGCGCGCTGCTGGCCGCGCAAGAGCTTTCTGCTGCGCCCCGGCGTGGTGGACATCTCCATCGGCCGCCCCATCAGCCCCGAAGGCCGCGAGCCCGCCGAGATGATGGAAGAGGTGCGCCACTGGATAGAAGCCGAGATGCGCCGTCTCGACCCTGAGGCCTACGGCGCGCCCGCGGCGCGCCCCCCGACGGCCGCGCCGGCGCCGGTGGCCCAGCGCTGACACCCACCATGGCAGGCAAGCGCCCGGCCCCGCTGCTGCAGGACAGCCAGCTGTCCCTGTTCGACGCCGACGCCGAACTGGTGGGCGCCGACGCGGCCGCGCCGCGCCGCGAGCTGCTGCTGGGGCACCACCGCATCGCTTACGAACTCAAGCGCGCCCGGCGGCGCAGCATAGGTTTCGTCGTCGGCCCGCAGGGCCTGCGCGTCAGCGCGCCGCGCTGGGTGCCGCTCAGCGAGATCGAGCGCGCGCTGCACCACAAGGGCGAATGGATTCTGCGCAAGCTGGTGGAGCAGCGCGAGCGCCAGCGCCGCGTGCAGGCGGCGCGCATCGAGTGGCGCGACGGCGCGGTGCTGCCCTACCTGGGCCAGTCCATGAGCCTGGTGCTGGCCGCGGCCGAGACCGCGCCGCGCTGGCTGGACGAGACCCGCCAGCTGCTGCTGCCGCTGCCGGCGGACGCCAGCACCCAGCAGATCCGCGATCTCGCCCAGGCCTGGCTGCAGGCGCGCGCTCGCGAGGACTTCCTGCCGCGCTGCCGGCATTTCGCGGCCCAGCTGGGCGTCAGCATGCGCTCGCTGCGGCTGTCCTCGGCCCAGACCCGCTGGGGCAGTGCCAGCGCGGACGGCAGCATCCGGCTGAACTGGCGTCTGATCCACTTCGCACCGGCCATCATCGATTACGTGGTCGCGCACGAGCTGTCCCACCTGCGCGAGATGAACCACAGCCCGGCGTTCTGGGAGACGGTGCGCTCGGTGCTGCCGGACTTCGAGCGCGCCCGCGACGCGCTGCGCGAGGAATCCATCGTCGTGCAATGAGGCGGCGGGAATATTCCCTCCCGACCTAGGGCTGGCCGCGTTCACCTTCCGTAACACTCCGGCAGTTCGCTGTCATCGCGGGGAACATCGGAGCCCCGCTCCGGCGTCCAACCCCTGAGCCCACGGCTGCCGCAGAGCAGCAACGCCGCCACCGGGTCGCCCCGCTGGCGGCGTTTTCATTTCAGGCCGGGCTCAGACCGCGCTGAAGCGGTAGATGCCGTCCGCACCCCGCTCGCGCCGCAGCCGGCCCGCCAGCCACAGCGCGTTCAGGTGGGCGATGGACTCGCCCATTGCAAAGGTGGTCTGGTGCAGGTCCAGCTTGCGCTTGAACAGCACATCCAGCAGGCCGGCGGCATGCGTGGGCGCAGCGGAGCAGGCCGCCATCACCTCGGCCAGGCGCTCGTCATGGTGCTCGCGCAGCTGGTCCAGGCGCGGGTGCAGGCCGGTGAAGGGCTTGCCGTGCGAGGGCAGCACCAGCGTGTCGGCCGGCAACTCGTCGAAGCGCTGCAGGGACTGCAGATAAAGCGTCAGCGGATCGGCCTCGGGCTCCACGTCCACCACCGACACATTGGTGGAGATGCGCGGCAGCACCATGTCGCCGGAGATCAGCAGGCGGGCCTCCTCGCAGAACAGGCTGATGTGCTCGGGCGCGTGGCCGTAGCCCGCGATGCAGCGCCAGCGGCGCCCGCCGATGTCCAGCGTCATGCCATCCATCAGGCGCCGGAACGCGGCCGGCACGGCCGGCACCATGCGCGGGTAGTAGTCGGCCCGACCGCGGATCTTGGCCAGCGACTCCTCGTCGCTGAGGCCGTGACTGCCGAAGAAGGCAGCTGCCGCCTCGCCGCCCATGCCCACGGTGGAACTGCTGGCCAGGCGGGCCAGGTTGAAATCGGTGGCGCTCATCCACAGCCGGCACTCGGGCAGACCGCCGGGCACGCCGCTCCAGCGCGCGCTGAGCCAGTGGGCCAGGCCCAGGTGGTCGGGGTGGAAGTGGGTGGCGATCAGACGCAGCACCGGCAGACCGTCCAGGCGCTCGGCGAACACGGTCTCCCAGTTCGCGCGGGTCTCGTCGCTGGTGATGCCGCAGTCCACCACGGTCCAACCCTCGCGGCCGTCGATGCGGTCGCGCAGCAGCCACAGGTTGATGTGGTCCAGCGCAAACGGCAGGCCCATGCGCACCCAGCGCACGCCGGGGGCCAGGTCCAGCGCCTCGCCGGGCTGGGGCAGCAGGTCGCCCAGGGGATAGTGGAGTTCGGATTCGCGCGGGTTGGCCATGGCGGGGAGCAGGACTGGTTTTAGACTGACGTTTACGTCAATCGAGTGTAGCCATGCCCCCTCGCAAGTCTGTCCCGCCCGCGACCGAAGCGCCGCAGCCCACCTTCACCATCACGGAGCTGGCCGCCGAGTTCGACATCACGCCGCGCGCGATCCGCTTCTACGAGGACATGGGCCTGCTGGAGCCCGGCCGCAAGGGCCGCAACCGGGTCTACAGCCCGCGCGACCGCACGCGGCTCAAGCTGACGCTGCGCGGCAAGCGCCTGGGCCTGGCGCTGCAGGAGATCAAGCAGCTGGTCGACATGTACGACAGCCAGGCCAGCGCCGCACCGCAGCTCAAGGCCTTCCTGGCCATCCTGGCCCAGCACCGCGAACAGCTGGAGCAGCAGCGCCACGACATCGAGGTCACGCTGGCCGAAATCCAGCAGCACGAGAAGCGCTGTCGCACGCTGCTGGGCAAGGCCTGACTGTGGTTTGTCCGGGGCAAACCCGTGCTGCCCCGCAGGCCAAGCTTGTCTAGAGTTCCGCGGGCCCCGGGCTGCAGTACCGCCGGGGGCATGGAGTGGAGCCCTCATGACTTGCAGACCCTGGGCGCCGCCGTCCACAAGATGGTGCGCGCTGGCCCTGACCCTCATTCTGTCGCCCCTGAACAACGCGTTAGCGCAGAGCGAGCCGGCGGCATCCGCGCCGGACAACCGCATGGAGCGCGCGCAAAAGGCTGCTGACGCGGTGTTCCGCTGGATCAAGATCAACGCGGACAAGCCGGGCGTGCGCGCCACCGCACCGGCACCGGCCGCCGCACCGACCGCTGCAGCGCCCGCCAGCCCGCCGCCTGCCGCCGTCCAGACCCCGGCCCAGCGCCGCACGCCCGCCAGGCCGGCGCTGGCCCAGACCCCGCCGGCCGCCAGCACCGAGGCCCCGCCACCCGCCGTGCCCGCCAGCGCCCTGGCCCAGACCGCAGCCCCGACTACCGCCAGCAGCGAGCCCACCGCCGCCGCCAGCACGCCGGCCCAGGCCGTGGCGCTGGCCACGCCCGCCAGCCCCCGAGCCACTGCCGCCCCGGCGCCCGCGCCGGAGCCCGAGCCCGAGGAGCTGCAGCCGCTGCAGCTGGTCTACCGGGTCGAGCCCACGATGCCCCGCCTGCCGCCGCAACTGCAGCGCGATGGCGTGGCCCAGGTGCAGTTCACGGTGCAGCCCGATGGCCGGGTGTCCCAGGCCCAGGTCATCAAGGCCAGCCACAGCCGCTACGGTACGGCCGCGGTGGATGCGGTAAGGCTGTGGCGCTTCAGCCCCATCGCCCATGCGCGCGATGCGGCGGTCGAGATCCGCTTCAACACCGAGAACTGAGCGCGCCCGCGCTCAGCCCAGGTGGGCGGCGAGCGCTTCCAGAAACACCCGGGTGCGCAGCGGCATCAGGCGACGCTCGGGGAACACCGCCCAGCAGGCGGTGGGCGGCAGGCGCCAGTCGCGCAGCACGCGCTGCAGTCGACCGGATGCCAGGCCGTCGCGGGCGAACAGGTCGTCTATGCCCGCGATGCCCACGCCGGCCTCGGCCAGCTGCACCAGCATGCTGAGCGTATTGGCCAGCGTCCGCTGTGCCGGCAGCGCGCGGTGGGTCTCCAGCGTGCCCTGGGTCTCGTCACCGCGGGACAGCTGCCAGGCCAGCGGCTCGCCGGTGCGGCCCAGGATCAGCAGGCCGTGCATGCTCTCCAGTGCCTGTGGCAGCAGCGGCTCGCCGACGCGATTCAGGTAGTCGGGCGACGCATACAGGCCCTTGTCCGAGCTGCCCAGCTTGCGCGCCGCCAACTGGCTGTCCTCACCCAGGTCACCCATGCGGATCGCGAGATCGAAGCCCTCGCCGATCAGGTCTACGCGCCGCGGTGTCAGGTCCAGCTCCAGGTTCACCTCCGGATGGGCCTGCACGAAGCCGGCCAGCACGCCGGCCAGCACCTGCGCGAAATCGGCCGGCATGGTCACCCGCAGCCGGCCGCTGGGGCGCTGCTGGCGATGCAGCGCCAGCGCCAGCGCGCCATCCACCTCGGAGGCGATCACGCGTGCGTGCTCCAGCACACCGGCGCCGAAGTCGGTCAGCGCCAGCCGACGGGTGCTGCGCTGCAACAGCTTCTCGCCCAGCCGCCCCTCCAGCGCCGCGATGCGCCGCGATACCGTGGACTTGGGCCAGCGCACCCGCTCCGCCGCCCGGCTGAAGCTGCCGGCCTCCATCACGCGGGCGAACAGCAGCAGGTCATCGGCGTCGGACTCCATCACCCCTCCATTGGTGCATCAGTGGAACGATCTTATGCCTTGGACGCTCTTCCGGCCCGGATGAAGCAACCATAAAGTCTCTCCATCGCAACAAGGAGCCCGCCATGAACATCCTGCAAATCAATTCCAGTGTCCGCCGCGCCCAAGACGAACAAGGCTCGGTGTCGACCCGCCTGGCCAACGAACTGAGCGCCCGCCTGCAGGCCGCCCACGCCGGTGCGGCGCTGAATGTGCGCGACCTGACCAACGACCCGCTGCCGGTGCTGGACGAAGAAGCGCTGGGCGCGCTGTTCACCGCCGCCGACGCGCGCACCGCCGAGCAGGCCGAGCGCGTGAACCTCAGCGACCGCCTGATCGACGAGCTGCAGTCGGCCGATGTGATCGTCATCGCCGCCCCCATGTTCAATTTCCACATCAGCGCGCAGCTGAAGAACTGGATTGACGCCGTGGCCCGCGCCGGCGTGACCTTCAAGTACACCGAGCAAGGCCCCGTGGGCCTGGTGACCGGCAAGAAGGTCTATGTCGTGACCTCGCGCGGCGGCGTGCACCGCGACCAGCCCAGCGACCACATCGTGCCCTACCTGCGCACCGTGCTGGGCTTCCTGGGCATGACCGACGTCGAGTTCATCTTTGCCGAAGGCCTGAACCTGGGCGGTGATGCCGCAGCGCGCGGCCTGGCCTCGGCCCGCGCCCAGATCGCCGAACTGACCGCCTGAACACCGGAGCACCCCATGAGCACCCCCGTGACCCAAACCGTGCAGACCCCGCGTGAGGTCGAGCGCCTGGTCGCCGGCCAGCCCACCAGCGACGGCGCCGGCGTGCGGCTCAACCGCGTGCTGACGCAGAACCTGCAACGCCGGCTGGACCCCTTCCTGATGCTGGACCACTTCGGCTCGGAGAACCCGGACGACTACGTGGCCGGCTTCCCCGACCACCCGCACCGCGGCTTCGAGACCGTGACCTACATGCTGCACGGTCGCATCCGCCACCGCGACTCGGCCGGCCACGAAGGCCTGGTCACCGACGGCGGCGTGCAGTGGATGCACGCGGGCCGTGGCGTGATCCACAGCGAGCTGCCCGAGCAGCGCGAGGGCCGCATGTCCGGCTTCCAGCTCTGGCTCAACCTGCCCGCCAAGGACAAGATGGGCGAGCCCTGGTACCGCGACGTGCAGGGCCCCGACGTGCCCAGCTTCGACCTGGATGGCGCCCATGTGCGGGTGATCGCCGGCGAAAGCCACGGCGTGGCCGGCGCGGTGCAGCGCCCGGTGACCGAGCCGCTGTACCTGGACGTGCATCTGGCGCCCGGCGCCCGCTTCGATCAGCCGCTGCCGCCCGAGTTCAACGCCTTCGTCTACGTCTATGACGGCGCGCTGCGCTTCGACAACGGCTGCCTGCTGCCCGAGTCGCGCATGGCCATCCTGGCCAACACGCCCGGCAGCGACGGCGTGCGCCTGCAGGCCGAGGACCGGCCAGCGCGCGCCATCCTGGTGGCCGGCCGTCCGCTGGGCCAGCCCATCGCGCAATACGGTCCCTTCGTGATGAACAGCGAGGCCGAGCTGGTGCAGGCCGTGCGTGACTTCCAGGCCGGCCGCCTGGCCTGAGCCCCACCCCGGCGCGCCACCGTGCGCGCCGGTTCGTGACGTAAATCACATCCAACCCGCCGCCAGACGGCTTTCGCTCCACAAGTCTTGCCAATTAAATTGTGCGCTATATAATTGCAATCAAGCAAACAGCGAACAATTAAATGAAGAGAAATCTTCAGCCCGCTGACCTTGTCAACCGATCCGCTCTCCACTGTTCACCCCTGAAAGGAATTGCCATGAAAACCCTTCGCAACGTGATCGCCGCTTCCGCCGCTTCCCTGGCCGTGGGCCTGGCCGCCGCCGCCGGCAGCCCGGGCGTGGAACACAACACGCAAGCCTTCCTCGAAGCCCTGGCCAAGGGCGGTGGCAAGCCGTTGGAGGCGCTGAGCCCCGCCGATGCCCGCCAGGTGCTGGTCGGCGCGCAAGCCGGCGCCAAGCTGCCCGCGGCCGACGTCAGCGAGAAGACCATCACGGTCGACGGCAAGCCGGTCAAGCTCAACATCGTGCGCCCGGTCGGCGCCAAGGGCCAGCTGCCGGTGTTCGTGTTCGTGCACGGTGGCGGCTGGATCCTGGGCGACTTCCCCACCCACGAGCGCTTTGTGCGTGATCTGGTGGTCGACTCCGGCGCTGCCGCGGTGTTCGTGAACTACACGCCGTCGCCCGAAGCCCGCTACCCTGTGGCGATCAACGAGATCTACGGCGCCACCAAGTGGGTGGCCGAGCACGGTTCGGAAATCAACGTGGACGGCAAGCGCCTGGCCGTGGTGGGCAACAGCGTGGGCGGCAACATGGCCGCGGTGACCGCGCTGATGGCCAAGGACAAGGGCGGCCCCGCGATCAAGGCGCAGGTGCTGTTCTGGCCCGTGACCAACGCCAACTTCGAGAACGCGTCCTATGACGAGTTCGAGCAGGGCCACTTCCTGACCCGCCCGATGATGAAGTGGTTCTGGGACGCCTACACGACCGACGCGAACCAGCGCAAGGAGATCTACGCCTCGCCGCTGCTGGCCACGCCGGAACAGCTCAAGGGCCTGCCCCCGGCGCTGATCATCACGGCCGAGAAGGACGTGCTGCGTGACGAAGGCGAAGCCTACGGCCGCAAGCTGGACGCCGCCGGCGTGCCCGTGGTGACCACCCGCTACAACGGCATGATCCACGACTTCGGCCTGCTGAACGTGCTGTCCACCGTGCCCGGCACCCGCGCCGCGCTGCACCAGGCCTCGGAAGAGCTGAAGGCGCGTCTGCGCTGAGCCCCTTGAGACCGGCCCGCGAGGGCCGGGTCTTGCCACCAAGCGCCCCGCTCAACCCGGGGCGCCTGGTCGTTTTCAGAGCCCGGCACCGGCCAGGTGCGCCACCAGCGCCCTGACCTTGGCCGACTGCCGGCGCTGCGGCGGGCTGACCGCGTGGATGGGCAGGTCCTGCACCGTCCAGTCGGGCAGCAGCCCCACCACCTCGCCACGGGCCAGTTCGGGCTCCAGCAGCCACAGCGGCACATAGCCCAGGCCCTGGCCCGACAGCAGTGCCGCACGCAGCACCTCGCTGCTGTTGGTCTGCAGGTTGCCGCCCACCGACACCTCCTCCACCTGCCCCACCGGCGCGTCCGCCCCCGGCCCGGCCACGAAGCGCCAGACATTGCGCGTGCTGAGCTCGCTGTAGACCAGGCAGTTGTGCGCGACCAGGTCCGCCGGCACGCGCGGCGCCGGGTGGCGCGCCAGGTAGGCCGGGCTGGCCAGCACCGCACGCCGTGTCGTGCCCACGCGCCGCGCCACCAGGCTGGAGTCCGGCAGCTCGCCGATGCGCACCGCCACGTCTATGCCCTGCTCGATCAGGTCCACGAAGCCGTCGTCCAGCCGCAGGTCCACCTTGACGCCCGGATGCGCGGCCAGAAAGCTCTGCACCAGCGGCAGCAGCTTGAGCCGCCCGAAGGCCACCGAGGCTGCCACGCGCAGCCAGCCCTGCAGCTGCTGCTCGCCCGCACGCAGCTCGGCCTCGGCCTCCGCCACCTCGGCCACCAGGCGCCGCGCCTGCTCCACATAGCGCGCCCCCGGCTCGGTCAGCTTCAGCGCGCGCGTGCTGCGCACCAGCAGCTGCGCTCCCAGCTCGCGCTCCAGCGCCGCCACCTGCTTGCTGACCGCGCTCTGGGTGCTGCCCAGCTCGCGCGCCGCCGCGGAAAAGCTGCCGGTCTCCACCACCCGCACCAGGGTCTGCATCGCCAGCCATCGGTCCATAGCGCCTCAACAAATTCCAAATTGGAATAGATCATAGGAAATCAGACCGGCTACCGGCAATGGAGCGGGGGAATCACAGTACAGCCATCCCAACGAACTCGGCGGAGCCCGACATGAACACCCCACCCGTCATCCTCATCACCGGCGCCCTCACCGGCATAGGCCGCGCCACCGCGCTGGCCTTTGCCCGCCAGGGCGGCCGCCTGGTCGTCAGCGGCCGTCGCGAGGCCGAGGGCCAGGCGCTGGCCGCTGAGTTGCGCACCCTGGGCACCGAGGCGGAATTCGTCGCCGCCGACGTGCGCGACGAGGCCCAGGTGCGCCAACTGATCGATCGCGCCGTGCAGCGCTTCGGCCGCCTGGACATCGCGGTCAACAACGCCGGCACCGAAGGCCAGAACGGCCTGCTGGTGGATCAGTCCGGCGACAACTACCACGCCACCTTCGACACCAATGTGCTGGGCACGCTGCTGAGCCTCAAGCACGAGATGCGCGTGATGCGCGCCCAGGGCCACGGCGCCATCGTGAACCTGTCGTCCATCGCCGGCCAGGTGGGCATCGCGGGCGCGGCGGTCTACGTGGCCAGCAAGCATGCGGTCGAGGGCCTGACCAAGAGCGCCGCGCTTGAGGGCGCCGCCCACGGCGTGCGCGTCAACGCAGTGGCGCCCGGCCCGGTGCAGACCGCGATGCTGGACCGCTTCGCCGGCTCGGCCGAGGCCCGCGACGGCTGGCTGGACACGCTGCCCACCCGCCGCGCGGCCACCGTGGACGAAATCGCCGCCACCGTGCTCTTCGTGGCTGGCGACCAGGCCCGCTACCTCACCGGCCAGTCCATCGCAGTGGACGGCGGCTACACCGCCCAGTGATCACCCAAACCATTCTTCAACCCGACAAGGACCTTCCATGACCCCCATCCAAGTCCCCCGCCGCGACCAGGTCAGCCCCGCCAACCAGGCCATCTTCGACCAGCTCCAGGGCCAACTCGGCTTCGTGCCCAACCTCTACGCCACCTTCGCGCTGTCCGGCCACGCGCTGGCCACCTACCTGGCGCTGCAGGGCGCCAAGTCCAGCATCACCGGCAAGGCCCGCGAGGTGGTGAACCTGGTGGTCAGCCAGGTCAACCACTGCGAGTACTGCCTGGCCGCCCACACCGCGCTGGGCCGCATGGTGGGTTTCAGCGATGAGCAGATCCTCGAGATCCGCCGCGGCACCGCGAGCTTCGACCCGCGGCTGGACGCACTGGCCCGGCTGGCGCGCCACATTGCGCAGGAGCGCGGCCGCGCCGACCCGGCGCTGCTGGACGCCTTCTTCGCCGCTGGCTGGACCCAGGAACAGCTGGTCGACGTGGTGATGGCGGTGGGCGACAAGATCATCTCCAACTACCTGCACGCCACCACGCAGGTGCCGGTGGACTTCCCGGCCGCCCCGGCGCTCTGAACCCCAAGCGCCCGGCCGGCGCCGGGCGCCCCACCTACAGGACTCGTCATGCTGACCCTCCATGCCTTCGCCTCACCCAACAGCATCAAGGCCGTGATCGCGCTGGAAGAACTGGGCCTGCCCTACCGGCTGCAGGCGGTGAACCTGCGCCAGGGCGAGCAGAAGGCACCCGACTTCCTGGCGCTCAATCCCAACGGCAAGGTGCCGGTGCTGCAGGACGGCGCCTTCGTGCTCACCGAATCCGCTGCCATCCTGGTGCATCTGGCCGAACAGGATCCCGACGCCCGGCTGCTGGCACGACACGGCGAGGCGCGTGCCCGCGCCTTTGAATGGCTGTTCTTCCACGCCTCGGCGCTGGGCCCGGCCTTTGGCAATGCCGGCTACTTCCAGAAGCTGGCGCCCGAGCCCAACCCGGCCGCAGTCGAGCGCTTCCTCGGCGAGGCGCGCCGCACGCTGGGCCTGCTGGAGCAGCGCCTGGGCCAGGCGCCCTACCTGGCGGGAGACGACTACTCCATCGCCGACATCGCCCACTTCGGCTGGCTGTGGCGGCGCGCCTTCGCCGGCGTGGACCTGGAAGCCACGCCCCGACTGGCCCGGTGGTACGAACGCATCGAGGCCCGCCCCGCCGTGCAGCGGGCGCTGGCGGCGGTGAACTCGCTGGTGCCGACCTGAGCCCTGGCGGGGCAGCAACAATGCGGCCATGAGTTCTGCCCTGCCCGACCGCCTGCACAGCCCCGCCGCCGAACGCAACGCGCCGCCCATCCTGGCCGCGCTGCAGCAGCACCTGCCACCCCAGGGCCTGCTGCTGGAAATCGCCAGCGGCAGCGGCCAGCATGCAGCGCATTGCAGCGCCGGCCTCCCCGGCTGGCAATGGCAGCCCAGCGACCGCGATGATGCGCTGCTGGCCTCCATCGCCGCCTGGTGTGCCGACCGGCCGAATGTGAGTCCCCCGCTGCGGCTGGACGTGCTCGCCCCCGGCTGGCCCGGCGTGCCCACAAAGCTGGACGCGATCTTCTGCGCCAACATGATCCACATCGCGCCCTGGCCCTGCACCGCCGCGCTGATGCAGGGTGCGGCGCGACACCTGGCTCCCGGGGGTCAGCTCTTCACCTACGGCCCCTATCTGGAAGACGACCACCCCACGGCGCCCAGCAACCTCGCGTTCGACGAAGACCTGAAGGCCCGCAACCCCGCCTGGGGCCTGCGCCGCCTGGCCGACGTAGCCCGCGAGGCGGCCGCCGTCGGCCTGGTGCTGCGCGAGCGCGTGCAGATGCCGGCCAACAACCTGCTGCTGGTGTGGGGACGGGGCTAGGGCCTGTTCACACGACGGCCGCAGGCCCTAGTCCTTGCGCCCCGCGCCCAGATAGGTCTCGATCACGCGCGGGTCGCGCGCCAGCTGCTCGGCCGGGCCGCCCAGCACCAGCTCGCCGGTCTCCAGCACATGGCCGTGGTCGGCCACGCGCAGCGCCGCACGGGCGTTCTGCTCCACCAGCAGGATGCTGACGCCGCTGGCGCGCAGCTGCTCGATGATGACGAAGATCTCGCGCACGATCAGCGGTGCCAGGCCCAGGCTGGGCTCGTCCAGCATCAGCAGGCGCGGCTGGCCCATCAGCGCGCGGCCCAACGCCAGCATCTGGCGCTCGCCGCCCGACAGCGTGCCGGCCGCCTGCGCGCGCCGCTCCTTCAGCCGCGGAAAGCGCGCATAGACGCTGTCCAGCCCCTCGCGCCAGCGGCGGTCGCCCAGCTTGCGCGGCCGCCAGCCGCCCAGCAGCAGGTTGTCCTCCACGCTCATGCTGCCGAACAGCTCGCGCTTCTCGGGCACCAGCGCCAGGCCGGCCAGCACGCGCTCCTCCAGCGTCAGGCGGCGCAGGTCCTGGCCGTCGAACTGCAGGCGCTGCGCGCGCGACGGGATCAGGCCCATCAGCGCGCCCAGCAGCGTGGACTTGCCCGCGCCATTGGGGCCGATCACGGTCACGACCTGACCCTGCGGCGCCACCAGGTCCAGGCCCTGCAGCACCTCGGCGCGGCCGTAGCCGGCCTGCAGGCCTGCGACTTCGAGAAGGGCACTCATTCCTCCGCCCCCAGATAGGCCGCGCGCACCGCCGGGCTGGCCTGCACCTCGGCCGGCGTGCCCTGCATCAGGTGACGGCCGAACTCCATCACCACGATGCGATCGGTCAGGTTCATCACGAAGTCCATGTCGTGTTCCACCAGCAGCAGGGACAGGCCCTGCCCGCGCAGCTGGCGCAGCACCTCGGCCAGCGCCTGCTTCTCCTTGTGGCGCAGGCCGGCCGCGGGTTCGTCCAGCAGCAGCAGCGCCGGGTCGCTGGCCAGCGCGCGGGCGATCTCCACCAGCCGCTGCGGCCCCAGCGCCAGGTTGCCGGCCAGTTCGTGGGCCTGGGCCTCCAGGCCGATGCGGCGCAGTTGGCGCATCGCCTCGGCGCGGGCGCGGGCCTCCTCGGCGCGATCCAGGCCCAGCATGGCCGCCGCCGTGCCGGCACGGGTGCGCAAATAGCAGCCCAGCGCGACGTTCTCCAGCACCGTCATGTCGGGCACCAGCTTCACGTGCTGGAAGGTACGCGACAGGCCGGCGCGTGCGATCTCGCGGCTGGGCCGTCCGCCCATGGCCTGGCCGCGCAGGCGGACCTCGCCGGCGGTCAGCGGCAGCACGCCCGAGATCAGGTTGAAGGTGGTGCTCTTGCCCGCGCCATTGGGGCCGATCAGGCCCACGATGTCGCCGGCGCGTATCTCGAAGCTGATGTCGTTCACCGCCGCCAGGCCGCCGAACTGCTTGCGCAGCCCCTGCACCTGCAGCAGCGCCTCGCCGCGCGCCGGCCGGCTGCGCGCGGGCAGCGGCTGGGCGCCTTCGTTCACCACGGGCGCCGCGGCGGCCGGCAGCACGCGCGCCAGCAGGCCGCGCAGCAGCGGCCACAGGCCGTCGGGCGCAAAGCGCAGCACCAGCACCAGCGCCACGCCGAACACGATGATCTCGTAGTTGCCCGAGCCGCCGAACAGCAGCGGCAGCCAGACCTTGAGCTGGTCTTCGGCCAGCTTCACCAGCGCCGCGCCCACAAACGCGCCGCCCACCGTGCCTATGCCGCCCAGCACCGCCATGAACAGGTATTCGATGCCGAACTTGATGCCGAAGGGCGAGGGGTTCACGCTGCGCTGCATGTGGGCATACAGCCAGCCCGACACCGCGGCCAGCAGCGCCGCGATCACGAACATCGCGAGCTTGTAGCGGAAGGTGGACGCGCCCATGGCCTCGGGCATGGTGCTGCCGCCGCCCCGGTTGTGGTTGAGCGCCCGCATGATGCGGCCCGGCCGCGAGGCCAGCAGCCGCGTCAGCGCCAGCGCGCCCAGCAGCGCCGCCCCCCAGATCAGCCCGTAGATGCGGCGCTCGCTCTGGAAGCTGAACTCGCCGATGGTGATGGGCGGCAGGCCCAGCAGGCCGTCGTACTTGCCCAGCACCTCCAGGTTGCCCACCAGGTAATACAGCGCCAGACACCAGCAGATGGTGGCCAGCGGCAGGTAGTGGCCCGACATGCGCAGCGTCAGCACGCCGATCACCAGTGCGAGCACCAGCGCCACGCCCAGGCCCAGCGCCAGGCCCCACCAGGGGGACAGGCCTTGCGCGGTGGTGATCCAGGCGGTCGCGTAGGCGCCCACGCCGGCAAAAGCCGCCTGGCCGAAGGAGGTCAGCCCGCCCACGCCGGTCAGCAGCACCAGGCCCAGCACCACCAGCGCGAAGAGGCCGATGTAGTTGAGCTGGGTGATCCAGAAGTCCGGCACTGGCAGCAGCGGCAGGGCCAGCACGCAGGCAGCGCCGAGCGCAAGCCACAACAGGGTCTTGTTCATCGCGCGGCCCTCAATGCTCTTCATGGTGAGGGTCCACGAAGGACCGCCACAGCAGCACCGGCAGGATGACGGTGAACACGATGACCTCCTTGAAGGCGCTGGCCCAGAAGGAGCCGAAGGACTCGATCAGGCCCACGCCCACCGCGCCGGCCAGCGCCAGCGGGAAGCTGGCCAGGCCACCGAACACCGCGCCGACGAAGCCCTTGAGGCCGATCAGGAAGCCGGTGTCGTAATAGATGGTGGTGGACGGCGAGATCAGCAGGCCCGACAGCGCGCCGATGAAGGCCGCCATCGTGAAGCTCAAGCCCCCGGCCGCATCACCCGAGATGCCCATCAGCCGCGCGCCGGTGCGGTTCACCGAGGTGGCGCGCAGCGCCTTGCCGGTCAGCGTGCGGCCGAAGAACCAGGCCATGGCCAGCAGCAGCGCCAGCGACGCAGCAAAGATGATCAGCGTCTGGCCCGACAGCAGCAGCGGCCCCAGCGTGAAGCTGGCATCCCAGAAGGCCGGGTTGCGATAGCCCTCGGCACCGAAGAACACCAGGCCCAGGCCGGTCAGCGCGAAATGCACGCCCACCGACACGATCAGCAGCGTCAGCACGCTGGCGCCCGACAGCGCACGGTAGGCCAGGCGGTAGAGCAGCGGCCCCATCGCGGTGACCACAGCCAGCGTCAGCAGCACCTGCGCCGGCAGCGGCAGGCGCTGGGCGGCCAGCGCGGCGGTGGCGCCCCCGGCCAGCAGCGGGCCGGCCAGCGTGCGCAGCAGGCGTCGGCCCAGGCGCGCGGCCGGCCAGCGTTCGCGCCAGGCCTCGGCCAGGTCCAGCAGCGCGACGCCGCCGGCCATCAGCACCAGCAGCCACACGGTGCCGGGCAGTTGCCCACCCTGCAGCGCCGCCAGCGTCAGCGCGCCGAAGGCGACGAACTCGCCCTGCGGGATGAAGATGATGCGCGTGACGGAAAACACCAGCACCAGGGCCAGCGCCACCAGCGCGTAGATCGCTCCATTCGTGAGGCCGTCCAGGCCCAGGATCGCGGCAATGCTCAGGTCCATGTCTCCAGGCCTCGTGCGCTCGGCGCATCTTGTCTTGGTGCGCGGATCGTATCGGCCTTTGCCCGGCCGCCGGCCCGGGGTGAACACTGTCGCTGAAGCGACGCGGCCCGAGGCAGACGCCCCGGGCCGTGTCAGGTCTTGCGCTCCGCGGCGCTCAGAACGAGGTCCAGTCGCCGTCGGTGCCGGTGGCCAGTGCCGGCTGCGGCGCCGCGGCGCTCCGGGCAAGGCGACGACCGAAGTCGGGCCGGGCCACCGTCGATGGCCGCTGCGGGGCGGCCGGGCTGGCCGCCACGCGGGCCAGGACCGGCCTGGGCGTGGCAACCGGCATGGCCGGCGCCGGGGCGGCGCTGCGCGCGCCGCCCGCGGTGCGGAACACCGCCACCGCACGCACCAGGGTGTCTGCCTGCTGACGCAGGCTCTCGGCCGCGGCGGCGCTCTCCTCCACCAGCGCGGCGTTCTGCTGCGTGGCCTGATCCATGTGCGAGACCGCCTCGCTGACCTGGCTGACGCCGCTCATCTGTTCGCGGCTGCCGGACGCGATCTCGCCGACGATGTCGCTGACCCGTTGCACCGAAGTCTTGACCTCCTGCATCGTGCGGCCGGCGCGGTCGGCCAGCTCGGAGCCGGCGCTGACCTGCTCCACGCTCTTCTGGATCAGCGTCTTGACCTGCTTGGCCGCTTCCGCGCTGCGGCCGGCCAGCGCGCGCACCTCGCTGGCCACCACCGCGAAGCCCCGGCCCTGCTCGCCGGCACGGGCGGCCTCCACCGCGGCGTTCAGCGCCAGGATGTTGGTCTGGAAGGCAATGCCGTCGATGACGCCGATGATGGCCTCCATCTCGCGCGAGGCCTGCTCGATCTCGTGCATGGTGGACACCACCTCGCCCACCACCGCGCCGCCGGTTTCGGCCACGCCGCTGGCCTGGTCCGCCAGTTGGCTGGCCTGGGCGGCGTTGTCCGCGTTGTGGCGGGCCGTGCCGTTGATCTGCTCCATGGACGCCGCGGTCTGCTGCAGCGCCGAGGCCTGCTGCTCGGTGCGGCTGCTGAGGTCGTGGTTGCCCTGGCTGATCTCGGACGAGGCCGTGGCCACGCTCTCGGCGTTCTGGCGCACCTCCAGCACGATGCCGCTGAGCTGCTGCTGCATGCGGGCCAGCGCGGCCAGCATGTCGGCGATCTCGTCGCCGCCCTCGACGCGGATCTCATGCGTCAGGTCGCCATCCGCGAAATGCGTGGCAGCGGCCGACGCGCGGCCGATGCGCCCACCGAGGTTGGAGGCATTGCGCCAGGCCAACGCCAGCCCGACCGCCACCGCCAGCACCGCGGCGGTGCCGACACTCAGCAGCGCGCGCTCATAGGTCTGCTCGGCGGCAGCGGCCTCGGCCACGGCACCGTCCAGGTTGATCTTGGTGACCTTCTCCAGACGGTCGGCCACGTCGCGGCCCCGCTGCTTCATGCCACCGGTGTTCATGGCCACCACCTGGTCCTGCTGACCGGCAGCGATCAGACGGTGCATCTCCACGCCATCGGCCGCATAGAGCTGATAGGCCCGGGCCACCTCGTCGGCCAACTGGCGCTCGGCGTCGCTGCTGATCAGCGCCGTATAGCGCTTCCAGGCCTGCTCGTAGAGCTCGGTGTTCTTGCGGATGGAGTCGTCGGCAAGACGACGCTCCTTGGCATCCTCGCTCAGCGCCAGCCGCACATAGCCCAGACGCACGGAGAACAGCATGTGATCCAGCTCGGCCAGCACACGCACGCTGGGCAGCCAGTTTTGGGCGAGCTCAGCGCTGTTGGCGCGCAGCGCACGCAGTTGCAGCGCGGACCACAGCGCCATCAGCACCGTCAACAGCAACACCGCCCCGAAGGACAACAGCAGCCGGTTGCGCAGATTGAGTTTCATGGGACCTCCTCGGGGGCTTGATCAGGCGAGAACAATGAAAGGGGAGTCCGCCAGCGCGAACCAGGTATCGGCGCTCAGCAGCCGCAGCGCGCGGCCGCCGATCTGGGTCTCGGCCAGGCAGTGCCGGTCCGCGAAACCGCCGCGGCAGGCCGGGGGATGCCACTCGCCGGCCAGCACCTTGAGCGCCCCCAACACCTGGTCCACCACCAGGCCCAGGCGCCGCTCGCCGCGCGCCAGCACCACCACCGTGCGGGCCGGTGCAGACGGCCCTCCTTCGCGGCCCAGCAGTTCCGCCAGATCCAGCAGCAACGGCGGCCGGCCCAGAACCGCGCCGTCCTCCAGCGCGACCTGGCCCTCACGATGGTGCTTGAGGCTCTCCACCTGGATCAGCGGCAGCGCATAGTCCAGCGCCCCCACCCGCACCCACAGCAGTTCCTGCGTGGTGTGGGGCTCGACCAGGCTGGGCGCATGGCCAGGGCGGTACCAATGGGCGGCCGAGGCATGGAAGGCCACGGCGGCGAGGGTGGGATGAGAGCGCGGGGAGGGCATGACAGTCTCCAGAGCACCGACGGCGAGTCGACGTTGGACACAGTCTATTTGATAACTTTGCTTTTATTGATTCTTTCTGCGCCAACTGCGTCACGACAATTGATTGATTCGTTAGAACCTATCATTTTTATCGCCTGCGTCGTGGCGATGCTGCTCGGCGGTCTGCGCGGCCCCTCGCGCCAGGCCGTGACGAAGTGCGCAAGCCCCGTGGCGGCTATGCCCCCTCGTCATTCGGGCATAGATGTGCACAAATGTTTGAGGGGTATCATTCCGGCTGGCTACCCAGCCGTTGACGGCCCGGGAGCCTATCCCTCCTGGAGATCTGTGATGAAAGCCCAATTCCTGAGCGCCAGCCTGCTGGCCGCTGGCGTTCTGCTGGCCGGCTGCAGCAGCACACCCGTGACCCCTCCCCCGGCGCCCGTGCCGCCGGCTCCCGCGCCGGTCGCTCCCGCGCCCACGCCCGCTCCGGCGCCCGCCCCGGTCGCCCCGGCGCCCGTGCTGCCGGCCTACCTGGATCCGAACAGCCCGATCCACAACGAGCGCAGCATCTACTTCGGCTTCGATCAGTTCACGATCAAGTCCGACTACGACGCGATGCTGGAGCGCCATGGCCGCTACCTGTCGAGCGCCCCGTCGGTCGCCATCAAGGTCGAAGGCAACACCGACGAGCGCGGCTCCTCCGAGTACAACCTGGCCCTGGGCCAGAAGCGTGCCGAGGCCGTGGTCAAGGCGCTGAAGATCTACGGCGTCAAGGACACGCAGGTCGAAGCCGTGAGCTGGGGCAAGGAGCGTCCCAAGGCCACCGGCCACGACGAGGCCGCCTGGTCCCAGAACCGCCGCGCCGACCTGGCCTACCCGACCAAGTAAGCCCCGCGCCAGCGCCCCCGAGGCGCTGCGAGACAGCCGCCACGGCCCACCGGCCTGGCGGCTTTTTTCATGGCTCAGCCCAGCGGGATGTTGGCAGCGCGCTCATCGGCGCCCAGCACCTGGATCAGCCGCGCGAGGTCGGCGTCCAGCCGTGCCAGCGTCTCGGCGTCCAGCGCCTCCAGCGCCTGCGGCAGCACACCGCTGAGCGGCCCCGGAGCCTGCGCCAGCACCGCCTCGCCCGCCGGGCTCAGCGTGAGTTGCACCGCGCGCCGGTCCGGCCCCTGCTTGGCGGCCTGCACCAACCCGCGCTCGACCAGCGAACGCACCAGGTTGCTGGCCGTGGACTGGTGCACGTCCATCGCACGGGCCAGGTCGTTGACGCCCACGCCAGGCCTAGCCCGGATGACGCTCAGCGCCCAGAGCTGGGCACCGCCCACGCCGGCCTGCTTCTCGACCTGCTGGAAATGCGTCTTCACCGCGTTGAACACCAGGCGAAAGCGCCGCAGCACGCGAGTGGCGGGCTCGCTGAGTTCGCCCGCCGACAAGGGGTCATGACCCGGGTCCGGCCTCGGGTCACCTGGGGCGGCTTGCGTGACGGGATCGACCATGAAAATCATCATAGGTCAGCCTCCCGGGCCGACCGGCCCATGCCTCAGCCCCACGGCAGGGCATTGCGCCCGAGCTTGCAAGCTCCCAGCAAGCTCTATACATTTGTACAAATTCAAACATCTTGCAGGCCCATCGGGGACTGCGGCCTGATAGGGTGACGGCGCGTGCCGGCCGGCTGGGCCCGGGGCTGCGGCTGGCGTGGATTGGCATCCTGGGTATCTTGGTGGGGGCCGTGCGGCCTTACCCCACGCCGACGCGGGCACCCCACACCGCGCCCCGGGCCGATGCACACATGACCTGGGGGAGCATCCATGCCTGATCTGACCGAACTCGCTCGCGAGCTGGCCTGGCCACTGGCCTTCACGCTGGCCTGGGTGCTGGGCGAGTTGGCCAACCGCTGGACCGGCCTGCCCCGCATCAGCGTCTACGGCCTGGTGGGTTTCGCGCTGGCCAACTCGCCGCTGCCGCTGCTGCCCGAGGGCGACGAGACGCCGCTGATGCTGATGGCCCACCTGGCCTTCGGCCTCATCCTGTTCGAGCTGGGCTACCGCATCAATCTGCACTGGCTCAGGCACAACCCCTGGCTGGGCGTGACCGGCCTGCTGCAGGCGGGCCTGGTCTTCGCGGCCGTGCTGGCCGTGGCGCTGGCCTTCGGCCAGGCGCCGCTGAACGCGGTGCTGCTGGCCTCGTTGGCCATCTCCACGTCGCCGGCCGCGGTGCTTCGGGTCACCAACGAGCTGCGCAGCTCGGGCCAGGTGACCGAGCGCCTGCTGCACCTGACCGCGTTGAACTGCCTGCTGTCGGTGCTGGCCTTCAAGCTGTGCGTGGGCGTCTGGGCCTTCAACAGCACCGGCAGCCTGTGGCAGGCGCTGTCCAGCAGCGTGCTGCAGCTGGGTGGCTCGGTGCTGCTGGGCCTGTGCTTCGGCACCGCGGTGCCGGCGCTGCTGCGTCGCCTGAAGAGCCTGGCCCGCGACGCGACGCTAGGCTTTGCGCTGGGCGTGCTGCTGCTGGTGACGCTGGCGCAGGCGCTGGGCACCTCGCCGCTGCTGGCGGCGCTGACCTTCGGCATCGTCGCCCGCCACCACCGCGTGGTGCTGGCGCCGGCGCAGCGCAATTTCGGCGCGCTGGGCGAGTTGCTGTGCATCGCGCTGTTCGTGTTCGTGACCACCACCGTGGCCTGGCCGCGCGTGGTGGCCGGCCTGGGGCTGGCGCTGGTGCTGATCGCGGTGCGGCTGCTGGTGCAGGTCGCGGTGGGCACGCTGCTGGCGCGGGTCAGCGGCATCAGCTGGCGCAAGGGCGCGCTGACCGGCCTGGGCATGACGCCGATCTCGGTGTTCGTGATCCTGTTGCTGGAGCACACCCGGGTGATGGGCATAGACCTGCTGGACCAGCTCGCGCCGCTGGCCGCGATGACGCTGCTGCTGGATATCGCCGCCCCGCTCGTGACCCGCCGCGCACTGATCTGGGCCGGCGAACGCGGCCAACCGGAGCACAGCTGATGCCTCTGCAGGAATTCACCGTCTCGAAACCGCTGACGCTGGGCGTCGAGCTGGAGCTGCAGCTCGTCAGCCTCAGCGACCTGGACCTGGTGGACGCCAGCCCCGACATGCTGGAGCTGCTGGGCCGCAAGCCCTTCCCGGGTCAGGTCGTGCCCGAGATCACCGAGAGCATGATCGAGATCGCCACCAGCGTGCAGCCCGACCACGCCGGCGTGCTGGCGCAGCTGCGCGAGATCCGCGACACGCTGGTGGCCGCCGGCGAGCGGCTCAACGTGGGCCTGTGCGGCGGCGGCACCCACCCCTTCCAGCTCTGGACCCAGCGCAAGATCTTCTCCAAGCCGCGCTTCAAGGAGGTCTCCCAGCTCTACGGCTACCTGGCCCAGCAGTTCACCGTGTTCGGCCAGCACATCCACATCGGCTGCGCCTCGGGCAACGACGCCCTCTTCCTGCTGCACGCGCTGAACCGCTACGTGCCGCACTTCATCGCGCTGGCCGCGTCCTCGCCCTTCGTGCAGCGGCGCGACACGCTGTTCGACTCCGCGCGCCTGAACTCGGTATTCGCCTTTCCCTTGAGCGGCCGCGCGCCGTTCACGCTGAGCTGGGACGACTTCCGCAGCAACTTCTTCGCGCACATGGAGCGCACCGGCATCGTCTCCAGCATGAAGGACTTCTACTGGGACATCCGCCCCAAGCCCGAGTACGGCACCATAGAGCTGCGCGTCTGCGACACGCCGCTGACCGTGGACCGGGCCGCCGCGCTGGCGGGCTATCTGCAGGCGCTGTGCCGCTGGCTGCTGGAGCGCAGCGAGCCGCTGCCGGCCGAGGACGATTACCTGGTCTACAACTACAACCGCTTCCAGGCCTGCCGCTTCGGGCTGGACGGCCAGATCGTCCACCCCAAGACCTACGAGGCGCTGGCGCTGCGCGATGACGTGCTGCGCACCGTGGCCCACCTGACGGCGCGGGCGCTGCCCGGCGAGGAGGCCGCACTGTCCCACCTGCTGCTGCAGCTGCGCAGCGACGGCGACGCGGCCGAGCTGCGTCGCCACCACCGCGAGCGCGGCAGTGCCGAGGGCATGGTGGACGCGGCGATCGCGCGCTTTCGCGGCGAGGCGGCTTGATTTACTCCAGCGTCTCGACCGGCACGTTGAACACGTAGCCGGCGCCACGCTCGGTGCAGATGTAGCGCGGCTCCGAGGGGTTCTCCTCGACCTTGCGGCGCAGCCGCAGGATCTGCACGTCGATGGACCGGTCGTAGACCTCGGCGCCGTGCAAGCGGGAGAGGTCCAGCAGTTGGTCGCGCGACAGCACGCGCTGCGGCGCGGCGCACAGCGCCTGCAGCAGGTTGAACTCGCCGTTGGACAACTCCACCCGGCGCCCGTCCGGCGCGGTCAGGCGGCGCGAGCGCAGGTTGAGCTCCCAGCCGTCGAAGCGGTAGGCGCGGCGGCGCTCGTCGCGCATGGGCAGCAGCTCGCGGGCCATCTGGTAGCGGCGCAGCACCGCACGGATGCGGGCCAGCAGCTCGCGAGAGCTGAAGGGCTTGTTGATGTAGTCGTCGGCGGCCAGCTCCAGGCCCATCACGCGGTCGGCCTCGTCCAGCTTGCCGGTCACGATCATCAGCGGCACCTGGCTGGTGTCGCGCAGCGAACGGGCCAGCTGCATGCCATCCTCGCCGCCCAGGCGCAGGTCCATCAGCACCAGGTCCACCGATTCCGTCTGCAACACGCGGCGCATCTCTGCGCCATTGGCCACGGCCGTCACACGGACCGCGTTTTCCGTGAGGTAGTCGGCGATCAGCTCGCGGATGGCGGGGTCGTCATCGACCGCCAGGACGTGGGGGGGCTGGGCACTCATGATGTCGCGGTTAGTTTTCCACACCGGACAGCGTTTCTCAAAGCTGTCCGGTGAATCCGAGAAATTACAGACGTAATGCTGGAAATCTACGCGAAATGATGGGGGAACACAGCTCGTCCCCAATCAAGCCTCAGGCCTCCCCCAAGAGGCAGATTCGCTTTCACCAAATGTTCAGCATTGTTGTCCTTGAAGAAAATGGCCCCATCCGGGAGCTGCTGTCCGAATGGCTGACCGGCGCCGACCACCGCGTGTGGGACGCCCGCCAGCTGTCGGCCGCGGCCGCGGCGGAGATTGATGTCGTGCTGATCGATTTGCCCAAGCTGCGCGATGGCGCCCAGGCCCTGGTGGCCCGTGCCCGCGCCACCTATCCCCGTGCGGCCCTGCTGGGCCTGTCCACACAGCTGAGCGCCAGCCTGCCCGCGGGCTCGCCCACGGTGCGCGAGCTGGGCCTGCATGCGCTGCTCGCCAAGCCCTGCGTGCCGCAGGAGCTGTTCGCGGCGCTGGACGCACTGCCCGCCCCCTCGCGCGCATGAGTGCCACCGGGCGCCTACGGCGCGGCATCGTCGCGGTGGGAGCCGGGGTCATCCTGGCCTTCATCGCGTCCACCGCCTATGACGCCTGGCGCCTGCACCAGCAGGTCACGCAGGCCACCACCCGCGAGCTGGGCAACCTGGCCCGAGCCCTGTCCGAGGAAGCCGAGCGCAGCCTGCAGGCGGTGGACCTGCTGCTGACCGACACCTCGCTGTGGTACCAGGCGGCCGGCAGTCAGCTCAGCAACGCCGAGATCGAAACCGCGCTGCGCGCGCGCGCCACCGCCACGCCCCAGGTCAGCGTGCTGACCCTCACCGACGCCAACGGCCTGCAGCGCGTGCGTTCCCGGCCGACCGGCGAGCCGCTGGCCAACGTGGCCGACCGCCCCTACTTCATCCGCCAGCGCGACACCCGGCATCTGGGCCTGTTCATCAATCCGCCCGTGGTCACGCGCAGCGAGCGCCGCCCCGGCCTGGTGGTGTCGCGTCGGCTGGAAACCCCCGGCGGCCAGTTCGCCGGCGTGGTGTCGGCCATCGTCACGCTGGACGAGCTGCGCGAGGTCTATGACGCGATCGACCTGGGCAATGGCAGCGCGCTGCTGCTGACCTTCGACGACGGCAGCCTGGTGGTGCGCCAGCCGCCCGACCCGCGCAGCGAGAACCGGGTCTTCCCGGAACTTGCCGCAGGCCAGCCCACCACGGCCCGGCTGATGATGAGCCCGGTGGACGGGCGCGAGAAGTTCATCGTGTCCATGCCGGTGTCGGACCGCCCGCTGGTGATGTCCGTGACCCGTGACGCCTACAACGCCTTCGAGCCGTGGCGGGCCGAGATGTGGGGGCTGATAGGACGCACCATCGCACTGACGCTGGTGGGCCTGATGACCATCTGGCTGCTGCTGCGCCAGCTGCGCCGCCTGGAGCTGGGCGAGACCGCGCTGCGCCGCAGCGAGCAGCGCTACGAGCAGGCCATGGCCGCCGCCAACGAGGGCCATGCAGAGTGGAACCTCGAGAGCAACCGGCTGTTCGCGTCCGAGCGCTGGCGCCGCCTGCACGAGCTGCCGCCGGCCCGGGGCTCCAGCTCGGCCACCGAGCTGCTGCGCCAGATCGAGCTGCACCCGGACGATCTCGCGGCCGGCCGCGAGGTGCTGCAGCAGCACCTGAGCGGCCAGATGCCCGAGGTGGATGTGGAGTACCGGGTGAGGCGGCGTGGCGGCGACGATGCGAACGCGGCCGAGCCCAGCTGGCGCTGGATCCACATGCGTGGCCGCGCGCTGCGCGACGAGCGGGGTGTCGCGACCCGCTTCTTCTGCGCAGCCACGGACATCAGCGCCCGCAAGGCCGACGAGGCCGAGCGCGGCCGTCTGCAGGATCAGCTGCGCCAGGCCCAGCACATGGAATCCCTGGGCACGCTGGCCGGCGGCATCGCGCACGACTTCAACAACATCCTGGGCGCCATCCTGGGCCATGGCGAGATGGCCCAGCGCCGCGCCGGCGACGACCCCGCGCTGCAACGCCACCTGGAACGGGTGATGCAGGCCGGCTCGCGGGCCAAGCTGCTGGTGCGCCGCATCCTGGACTTCTCCCGCAGCGGCGTGCGCGACCGCGGCCTGGTGCAGGTGGATCGCGCTGTGGAGGACGCGCTGCTGCTGCTGAGCCCCACGCTGCCCACACACATCCAGCTGGACACCGTGCTGAGCCAGTGCAACGCCGCGGTGATAGGCGACGCGCTGCAGATCCACCAGCTGGTCAGCAACCTGTGCAGCAACGCGGTGGGCGCGATGGCCCATGAGGGCCGGCTGCGGGTGTCGGTGAACTGCACCCACCTGGACCTGCCCCGCCACCTCAGCCACGGCCAGGCGCCGGCCGGCGACCATGTCTGCATCGAGGTGCAGGACCAGGGCAGCGGCATCCCGCCCGAGGTCTACGCCCGCATGTTCGACCCCTTCTTCAGCACCAAGAAGGTGGGCGAAGGCACGGGCCTGGGCCTGTCGGTGGTGCACAGCATCGTCGCGGACATGGGCGGTGCGATCGACGTGCAAAGCACGCCGGACCAGGGCACGCGCTTCACGCTGTGGCTGCCGCGCGCAGCCGATACCGGCCCGGCGCACAAGCCCGGCGATGCACCACCGCCCCAGGGTCGGGGTCAGACCGTGCTGATCGTGGACGACGAGGCGCCGTTGGTGGAGTTCGCCGAGGAACTGCTGGCCGAACTGGGCTACGAGCCCGTGGGCTTCACGAGCAGCACCGAGGCCCTGGCGGCATTCGCCAAGGCGCCGCAGCGTTTCGACCTGGTGCTGACCGACGAGACCATGCCCGAGCTCAGCGGTGTCGAGCTGACCCGCCAGCTGCTGGCGCTGCGGCCCGACCTGCCGGTGCTGGCCATGAGCGGCTACGGCGGCGAGGAGCTGGAGCAGCGCGTGGCCCAGGCCGGCGCACGCGCATTGGTGCGCAAGCCGCTGAGCGCGCACGAACTGGGCTGTGCGGTCGCCGAGCTGCTGGGTGAGCCGAAGCCTGGGGCGGTTTCAGCTGAAACCTAAGCGCCCCCCGGGGTAATCCCGAGGTAGCCCTTAGGGCAGAGCATGAGGGCATGGACCATCCCCGCCCTGCCCACGCCAGACCCGCCCCAACGGCTCCCTGCCCGTCGGCGCGACCGCCGCGGGCTGCCGGTCGGTGCGTCCGGATTCCCCCACTCCCTGCGTCAAAGACGGGCCCAAGGCGCACGCCAAGGCCTGCCCAGGAGCCTCTGGCATGACCCGCATATTGATCATCGACAACCATCCCCTGATCCGCGAGGGCCTCAAGCGCCTGCTGGACGGGCACGCCACGCTGCAGGTGGTCGGCGAGGCCGGCGACGGCTACGGCGCGCTGCACCGCCTGATGGCCGGGCCGGTGGACCTGGCCATCGTGGACATCTGCCTGCCGGGTCTGTCGGATGTGGAGCTGATCTCGCGCCTGCGCGCGCAGCGCCCCGGGCTGCGCGTGCTGGTGCTGTCGCTGCACGGCCATGTGGCCATCGCGCAGCGCGCGCTGTGCGCCGGCGCCAATGGCTACCTGACCAAGGACATGGCGCCCGATCTCATCCTGGCCAGCATAGAGAAGGTCGCCGAGGGCGGCCGCGCACTGAGCCCGCTGCTGGCCGAGGCGCTCGCCTTCGAATCGCTGCAGCAGCGCCGCGGCCAGGACGCACTCAGCGCGCGCGAGCAGGAGGTGCTGGAGGGCCTGGCCAATGGCGAGAGCCTGGGCGCGATCGCGGTACGGCTGGGCATCAGCCACAAGACCGTGTCCACCCACAAGGCCAACCTGATGACCAAGATGGGCTTCAATTCCATGGCCGACCTGTTCCGCTATGCCATCGCCCAGGGCCTGTGCCTGGCCGAAGTGCAGGGCTGAGCCTCTCCCATCAGGCTAGGCGCGTCCCCACACACCCTCAGCATTCACCGAGTTAGCACGGCCGACCTGCCGATGGTTGAGGGCCATGCGCCTGGCGATGCTGAGCACCGAGCTTCACTCACGGGTCGCCCACCATGTCCGCTGTCCTCCAGCCGCCGTCCGAACGCCGAATCCCCAGCCGCCAGCACTGGCCCCAGGCGCTGGCGCTGGGCGCCGCCCTGGGCTCCGCGGCACTGCTGGGCGCAGCCACGGCCACCAGCCTGGCGCCGGACCCGGTCAGCGCTGCGCTGCCGCCCGAGCCCGAGCCGGCCGAGGCGCGCTCGCTGCTGCAGGTCAGCGACGGCCTGACCGCCGCACCCTTTCGGGTCGTCACGCTGCACGGACAGGGCCAGCTCTCCACCGCCCAGGCGGTGGACGCCCTGCGGCGTGCCACCGAACAGGCGCGCGCCGGCTGGGCCGCACTCAGCAAGGGGCGAGGCCGCGAGCTGCCAGCTCAGCACGTGCGGCTCGTCGCCCAGGCCACACCCCAGGTGCAGACACTGGCGCTGCTGCTGGAGCGCCTGGAGGACAGCCTGCGCGAGGACGACGACGCCCAGACCCAGCGCCTGCTGGCGCAACACCTAGCGCCGGCCAGCCGTGACCTGCTGCCCACGCTGCGCGCGCTGGCCCGCGAGCAGCCCCTCCAGCCCGCTGCGGCGAGCCCCGCGCCGGCAGCGGGCCTGCGCACGCTGACGCTGCTGCCCCTGGGTGGCCTGCTGCTGGCGGCACTGGGCCTGCTGCTGCTGCGTCGACCGGCGAACACCCCGCCGGTGCCGCCGGTGGACGATGGTGGCTGGCGCCGCCTGCTGGACACCACCGACCTGGAACGTGGCCTGGAGCGCCTGCTGCAGCATCTGGTGGACAGCCAGGCGGTGGACATGGCCTGCGAGGCACGCTTCGTCGACAGCGCCGACCCGCAGGCCCCGCCGCGCCTGGTGGTGCGCCGCGCGACCAGCCGCACCGGCCTGCCCGCCCCGCCCCAGGCCGGCGACCTGCTGCTGCTGCCGGGCCGCGAGGAGCTGTATGCGCGGCTGCGCAGCGGTCAGCCACAGGAACTGGGCGGCAGCCTCAGCGACCTGGGCACGACCTTCGCATGGCCGGGCTATGCCCACTGCAGCCGTGCGCTGCTGCTGCCGCTGTGGCGCGGCGGCGAGTGGCACGGCTGCCTGGCCTTGTTCAGCTGCACGACCGGGGCCTTCGCGCCGGGCCGGCGCGAGCGTCTTCAGGCGCTGGCCGACGCGCTCAGCCTGAGGCTGGCCCGCCCGGCCGCGGGTGCCGCGCCGACGCGGAGCGCCACATGAACGCGCCCGGCCGCCTCGCCTGGGCGCTGCTGGCGCTGGCATTGGGCACCAGCACGCTGGCCCATCTGCTGGCGATGCATGTGCACGCCCTGCCCGCCGAGGACGGCCAGGCCCATGCGAACGCGCTGAGCCGCATCGCCAACCTGCAGCGCCTCAACGACGAAGGCGAGCTGCGCCTCATCGAGGCCCGGCTGCCCGAGGGAGCGGGCGCCCCACCCGACGTGCTGCTGGCACTGGACCCGCTGGAGATGCAGGCCGCCCGGTTGTGGCGCCTGCTTGCGGACGCCGCGCTCGCCGACGGACTGCACGGTCCGACAGCGCACGCGATCGCGACCCAGCGCCGCTTCTGGGAGCAGTTGCATGAAGAGGCGATGCTGCTGAACCGTCACGAGCAGGCCCAGGCCGACACGCTGCGCCGCATCAGCCTGCCGCGCGCGCGGGCGGATGCACAGACCCACCTCGCGGCGCTGGGCGACGACCACCTGGCCGCGCTTGCCCGGCCCTCGCATGAGGCCTGGTGGCGCTGGCGTGCCGGCCGGGGGCTGGCGCTGCTGGCGCTGGGCTCGACGGCGGCGGCGGGCGGGCTGCTGCTGCGGCGGCGCCCTGCCCCCCCTCCGGCACCGCCCTCACCACCGGCCGAAGCCTCGGCCACGCCGGCGCCCGCGCCCTGCGTGGAGGCGGCGGCCGAGGTCACGCGCCGGCTGGAGGCGCATGTCGCGTCCTGCTGCCAGGAACTGCACCAGCGGCTCAAGGCCCTGGGCCAGGCCGAGCTCGCCGCCCGCGAGGCGCTGCGCCAGCGTCCGGTGGCCGAGGCGCCCCTGGCGATCAAGGGCCTGGCCGAACGCCTGGACGCGGCCCTGGCGCAAAGCCATGAACTGACCTCGCTGGCACTGATCCTGGCCACGCCCTGGACGGGTCGTCTGGGCATGACGGACGGCGCGGCCGAGCTGCCGCCACCCGAACGTGTCGAGCTGGCGCGCCTGCGAGAGCAGGCCACGCACGCGGCCGACGAGACCGGCCGGCTGGCCCTGCAGGTGCTGGCCCGGCTGCAGTCCGCCCAGCAGCTGCTGCGCCTGCAGGCCGCCGAGCTACCGCGCCTGCATTGGGAGCCGCCGCAGGTTCCCGAAGACGCGACCCGGGACGCCCTGCTGTCGCGTGCCCAGGCGCTGGCCGATCAGATTGCCACCGAGGCGCTGCGCCTCCAACCGCTGGCGGAGCCGCTGCCGTGAAACGCCTGCTCAAACCCCTGGGATCCCTGAAGCTGCGCCTGGCGCTGGCCGCGGTGTCGGTCATAGGCCTGAGCGTGGGCGCGACCGCGCTGCTGGTGGTGCGCGACCTGGGCGTGCGCGCAGAGCGCTCCATCCTGGACTCCTCGCTGGACGTGGACAACGTCAGCAAGACCATCTCGTCGCGGCTCGCCAACCGCGAACTCGCATTGAGCCGCGCGGCCGCCCAATGGTCCGCCGGCGATGCGCTGACGCTGGACCAGGCCCGCGATTTCCTGCGCAGCCAGGCGGCGCTGGGCGCACTGTTCATGAAGCTCATGGTGGTGGATGCCCAGGGTCGTGTGATCGCCAGCGCCGACGAGATGCGGGTGCACGCGGGTCACAACTCCGTGCAGGACCAGCCCTTCTTCCAGCGCGCGATGCGCGAGGGTCATGCCATCGTGGCCGAGCGCAGCCAGCCCGGTCCCTACAGCCCGCTGGATGTGGTGCTGGCCGTGCCGCTGGGCCAGCGCGGCCTGGGCGGCCGCACACCGCAGGCGCTGCTGTGCGGCGTGCTGCGTCCGCAGACCGACAACCTGCTGCCTGAGTTGAGCGACCGCGGCCCCGGCGACAACGCGTCGGCGGTGGACACGGTGCTGATCGATGCCCAGGGCGTGATCCTGGCCCACCCCAATGCCCAGTTGCTGAACCATGACGTCAGCGACGACCCGCGGCTGGCGGCCGCGGCCGCGCGCTGGCGCCGCGAGGGCGCGCCGCTGGAGCCCGCGGCCTGGACCTGGCGCCTGGGACCGCAGTTCGTCGCCATGGCGGCGGTGCCCGAGGCCGACTGGATGGTGTTGCGCACCGCACCGGCCGACCTGCTGCTGGGCGGGCCCGACACCGCGCGCCGCGAGGCGCTGTGGATGAGCATCGTGGTGGCCCTGGCCGGGGCCGCGCTGATCATGGGCCTGAGCCACCTGCTGCTGCGCCCCATGCGCCAGCTGGAGCGGCGCGCGCTGCAGCTGCTGGACGACCGCCTGCCCGACGGCGCCGACTGGCCGCAGATGGGCGGCGAGATCGGCCAGCTGTCGCGGGTGTTCCAGCATGTGCTGGCCACACGGGCCAGCAGCCAGCGCCGCAGCGACGAGCTGCTGACGCTGATGCGCGCCATCCTGCGCCACGCGCCGGTGGGCATAGGCTTCATGCGCGGCAGCCGCTTCGAGCTGGTCAGCCAGCGCCTGGCGGACGACCTGGGCTACCAGGATGCCGACCTGGTCGGCCGCTCGCCGCGCGCGCTGCTGCCCAATGACGCGCAGTACCGCGCGCTGCTGCAGGCCGCACAGACCGCGTTCGGCAACGGCCAGACCTACCAGGCCGAGCTGGAATTCAAGCGCCGCGACGGCCAGACCTTCTGGGCCTATCTGCAGGGCGCGGCGCTGGACCGCCGCGATGCCGACGCCGGCTCCATCTGGATACTGTCCGACATCAGCGAGCTGCGCGCGCAGCGCGAGCAGCTGAGCTGGTCGGCCTCGCATGACTCGCTGACCCAGCTGGTGAACCGGCGCGAGTTCGAAGCCCGCCTCGGCCGCATCTGCAGCAGCAAGCGCCGCAGCGAGCCCAACTGTTTGCTGGTCATCGACCTGGACGGTTTCAAGGCGGTCAACGACGGCGCCGGCCATGCGGCGGGCGATGCGGTGCTGCAGGACGTGGCGCTGCTGCTGACCCAGCGGGTGCGCGACACCGACACCGTGGCCCGCCTGGGCGGCGACGAGTTCGCGGTGCTGCTGATCGGCTGCGAGCTGGACCGCGCCCGCCTGATCGCGGAGCAGATCCGCGCGCGCATCGAAGCCCACCACCGCGACTGGCAGGGCCGGCGCCTGCGCGTGGGCGCCAGCATAGGCGTGGTGCAGATCCCCAACGAGCCGCGCGATGTCGCCACGCTGCTGGCGGCCGCCGACGGCGCCTGCTACGCGGCCAAGCACAGCGGCAAGAACCGCGTGGTCACCCAGCCCTGCCCGGTGCTCTGACCGTACGCAGCCGCCGGCAGGGCCCCGAGGCCCTGCCCGTCGTGCCACGCCGCGCGGGCCGTGATCCCGCCCCATGTCCACCCCAGGCCCACCCCAGGCAGGCTCGCCCCGCGCGGCCGCCGCCGCGCCACAGCTTGTCGCATGCGCCGGTCGCCCGGGTGGATGACGCGCGCGCCGCCTGCTGCGCGGCACAGACCACGGACATCGCGGCCCGAGCTCGACGGGCCACGGCCCCGGCTGCGGCCTGCGGGCGTGAGACCGGCAAAGCGCTCACCGGGTCATGCAGCGGCCCGGCCCGCTCATCCCGCCGGGCGAACCGAGCGCCGGGCACTCGAGGGTGCCGGCGCCAAAAGAAAAACCGGGGCCAGGCCCCGGTTCAGATGCCCGACGACGCCGCGTCGTTCAGGCTGCGACCAACTGAGCCAGCAGCGGCTCCTGCAGCATCAGCGGGCGATTGCCGCGTCGCGCGCCGTCAACCAGGCCGGCCACGGCCGGCGTGGTGCGTCCCAGGAAGTCGTCGGCCTGGCCCACGTTCAGCGGGCGGCCGTAGAAATAGCCCTGGATCTCGTCGCAGCCCAGCTCGATCAGGCGGGCGCGCTGCTCCTGGGTCTCCACGCCCTCGGCCAGCACGGTCAGCTTCATGCTGTGGGCCAGGCCCACGACCGCCTGCACGATGCAGGCATCGCCGCCCTCGCGGTCCAGCTTCATGCCGCGCACGAAGGCCTGGTCGATCTTGAGCTTGCTGAGCGGGAAGCGCTTCAGGTAGGCCAGACTGGAGTAGCCGGTGCCGAAGTCGTCGATGGCCAGTGCCAGGCCCAGGCCGCGCAGCTCATCCAGCACGGCCAGCACCTTGTCGGGGTCATGCATCGCGGTGCTCTCGGTCAGCTCGATCTCCATGCAGCGCGGATCCACGCCGCTCTCACTGAGGCCGCGGCGGATGCTGTCGAGGAAGTCGGGCTGCTGGAACTGGCGCATGGACACATTGACCGCGATCACCGGCGGCGTCTCGCGCCCCTCGGACCACAGGCGCGCCTGGCGGCAGGCCTGCTCGAACACCCAGGCGCCTATGGGCACGATGAGACCGGTTTCCTCGGCCAGCGGGATGAACTCGGCCGGCGAGATCAGCCGCCCGGCGCGGCGCCAGCGCAGCAGCGCCTCGAAGCCGCGCAGCTCGCCGCTGCCCAGGTGCTGCTGGGGCTGGTAGTGCAGTTCCAGCTCGCCGCGCTCCAGCGCATGCTGCAGGTCGGCCTCCAGATCCAGGCGCTCCAGCGTCTGGGTGTGCAACGCGGCGGAGTAGGCCACCAGCTGGTCGCCACCGCTGCGCTGCGCGGCCTGCAGCGCGGCGTCGGCCTTGCGCAGCAGCGTCTCCGGGTGGCCACCGTCCACGCGGCCGTCCACCAGGCCCAGGCTCAGCGTCACGAAGATCTCGTGATGGTCCAGCTTGAAGGGCCGCTGCAGCTCGCTGCGCAGGTGGGCGATGGCCGCCTGGTCCTGCCGAGCCTCTCCGCCGTAGAGCACCGCCACGACCGCGCCGTCCAGGCGGAACAGCTCGCCACCATGCGCGGCGGCCGCGGCGCCCAGGCGCTGGGCGACGTCGAACATCAGCTGGTCGCCCTGGCCGTAGCCCAGGCTGCCGATCACGCGCTCGAAGCGGTCCAGCTTGCCCAGCACCAGCGTGCTGCCCTGGGCCTGGGGCTGGGCGAGGCGCTGCTCCAGGCTGCGGCGGTGCGGCAGGCCGGTCAGCGGGTCGTGCACCGCCTGGTGGGCCAGCGCATCCTCGGAGCGCAGCCGGGCCCACACGTGGTAGATCATGAACAGCGCGGTCAGCGCGGTGACGAAGTTGAAGAAGTGCACCAGCACGCCGAACTGGTCGATGTTGCGCACGATGGTGTCGCTGCTGGCGTAGACCGCGTCCTCGATCTCGCGTTGCAGCATGTCCACTTGGGTGCGGATCTCGTTGGTGCGCGCATTGAGCTCGTAGAGCACGGCCTCGACCCGGTCCGGCGAACCGCTGTCGGCCACGGCGTTGAAACGCGGCGTCAGCGCCAGCACCTGCTCGAAGGCCTGCTTGACCTTGGCCACGCTCTCCGCATGCGCCGGCTGGCGCTCCAGGAAGCGCAGATTGGCTTCCATGTCGCGGCGCGTGCCGCGCTCCAGCATCACGAAGCGCTCGCGCGAGATGGAGTTGGCGAAGTACTTGTTCAGCGACAGCTGGTGCAGCAGCAACGCCGACTCGAACTCGCCCAGGTGGTGCAGCATGGGCACCTTTTCGCGCAGCAGCGGGGTCGCACCGCGGCGTATGCCGTCGCTCAGCGAGCTGATCCAGGCAGACATGGCGATGCTCAGCGCCACGACGGCTGCCAGCAGGCCATAGACACCCCAGCGGTAGGGTTGGCTCACCATCATGATGGGTCTCTCCGGCTTGTGGATGGAGGGTCAGACTTCGGCGGTGCGGAACACCGCCACCACACGACTCAGTTCATCGGCACGGCCGCGCAGGTCGTCCACCGCGGACGCGCCCTGCACCACCAGCGAGGCGTTCTGCTGGGTGACGTCGTCCAGCTGCGCCACCACGTCGCCGACCTGGCTGATGCCCAGCGACTGCTCGCTGCTGGCGGTCGCGATCTCCGCGATCAGGTCGCTGACCTGGCGTACCTGGGTGACGATGGCCTGCATGGTGGCGCCGGCCTGCGTGATCACCGTGCTGCCGTCCTGCACCGCCTCGGCGCCCTCGGCGATCAGCTGGCGGATCTCGCGTGCCGCCTCGGCGCTGCGCGAAGCCAGGTGGCGCACCTCGCCGGCCACGATCGCGAAGCCGCGGCCCGAGTCCCCCGCACGCGCGGCCTCGACCGCCGCGTTCAGTGCCAGCAGATTGGTCTGGAAGGCCAGCGCGTCGATGACGCCCACGATGTCGGTCATGCGCTGCGAACGGCTGGCGATGGTGGCCATGGTCTGCACCACCTCGCCCATCATGTCGCCGCCCTGGCTGGCGACGCTGGACGCACGGGCGGCCAGCGTGGTGGCACGGGCCGCCACCGCAGCGTTCTGCTGCACTGTCGCGGTGAGCTGTTCCATGGTGGCGGCGGTCTGCTCCAGGCTGACTGCCTGGCGCTCGGTGCGCTCGCTGAGGTCGGCATTGCCGGCCGCGATCTGCGAGGAATGTGCGGCGATCGCCTCCGAGGTCATGCGCACGGTCTGCACCACGCCGCTGAGGCCCTGGTTCATGGTCTTGAGCGCATGCAGCAGGCGGCCGGCCTCGTCGCTGCGGTCCACCTGGATGGCCGAGGACAGATCACCGCGCGCCACGGTCTCCGCGATCTCGACCGCGCGCAGCAAGGGCAGCGTGATGGAGCGCGTGATCGCACGGGCCAGCGCCAGCGCGCTGGCCGCCAGCAGCACGAACAGGCCCAGCAGCAGCAGGCGGGCCTGGGCATAGCTCTGCTCGCCCTGCTCGGCCGCCACGCTGATCTGGTGGGTCTGCAGGTCCTTGAGGCCGTCCAGGTCGGCCATGTAGCGCAGCTGCGCGTCGCGCAGCTCGCCCACCAGCAGCAGGCCGGCCTCTTCCTTGTGGCTGGCCTTGACCAGCGCCACGAAGCGCGCCTGCAGCGGCAGGTAGGCGGCGTAGGACTGCTCCAGGTGCTGCAGGCGCTCGCGGGCCTCGGCGTCGACGGGTGCCTTCTTCAGCGCCTCCAGGCTGTCGGCGATCTCGCGGGCCTGCTTGTCGCTCTCGGCCAGTGCGGCCTGTACCCGCTCGCTGTCTTCGAAGATCAGTGCATTGCGCAGGCCGCGGGCCACCGCGTTGACCTGGTCCGTCATGTCCACCAGACGCTGCACCATGGGCAGGCGCTCGCTGTCGATCTGGCGCAGGCTGGCGCTGACCACCGACAGGCGATAGAGCGCAAAGCCGGTGCTGAGCGCCGACACGGCGATCAGGGTCACGAACACCGCGGTCAGGCGGGTTCCTATGCTGAAGGAGTTGAGCAGCTTCATGGCACCCTCGTGGAATAAGTCACAGACCGGCCGATCACCGGTGCGACGCATGATCCGAGGAGGGCATGAGGGGCCCATTTCTGGCGCGATGACCGCGCATTACAGGCGTAACGACCGGTCAGCGCAGCATGGGCTTGCCGCCGTACTCCCAGTCCCAGGGCACGCCGCTGTCGCCCAGGATGGCCGCCACCAGGCGGCCGAAGGCGCGCTCGGCACGCACATCGTTGGCCAGAATAACCACGCAGCGCTGCGGCCCGCGCAGGCACACCCAGGTGTTGCCGGTGCTGTCGTCATGGCCGCCCTTGTAGAAGCCCGGCCCCTGCGGGCCCGAAAAGGTCACCACGCCCAGACCGGCCGACAGGTCGGCGCGGCGCCGGGCCGGCGGCAGCTCGGGCTGCAGCGTGGGGAACTGGCTGGCCGTGGTGATGGGGCGCTGGGGCCGCAGCAGCTCGGCCGCGCCGGCCGCACTCAACCCCTCGCCGCGCACATAGGCGGCGGCGAAGGCCGCGAAGTCGGCAATGGTCGTGTCCATGGAGCCGGCGGCGCGCACGCGGCTGCGCGGGTCGTGCGGCACGACCTGGCCCTGCTCGGTCCAGCCGTCGGCCAGATTGGCCGCGAAATCGTCGCGCCAGGTCATGCTGGTGCGAGCCATGCCGAAGCGGTCGAACACGCGGCGCTGCATCTCCGCGCCCAGGTCCAGGCCCAGGCCGCGCTCCAGCACGAACTGCAGCAGGATCAGGCCCTCGCCGGAGTACGCATAGCGCGCGCCCGGGTCGAAATGCATGCGCAGCCGGCCGTCGGGCTCCAGGAAGGCGAAGTTCGCAAAGCCCGAGCTGTGGCTCAGCAGCAGGCGCGCGGTCAGCTGGCGCCAGCGCGGCTCGTCGGCCAGGTCCGGCCAGCGGCCATAGCCGCGCTCATAGGGGTAGTCGGGCAGCGGCCGCGCCAGGTAATCGGCCAACGGGCGGTCCAGCGTGAGCCGGCCCGCCTCCACCAGCTGCATCACGGTGTAGCCGAACACCGCCTTGGTCAGCGAGGCGCCGTACATCACGGTGTCGGTGCGCAGCGGCTCGCCGGCCGCATTGCGCCGGCCCCAGGCGCCCACACGCACGACCTGCCCCCGGTCGATGACCGCCATCGCCAGCCCTTGGGCGCCGCTGTCCACCAGCGCCTGGAGCGCCAGCCGCTGCAGCCCGGCCTCGTCCGGCAGGGCCGGCAACTCGGCCCGTGCAGGCAAGGCGGCCAGCAGCCACCATCCCACGACCAGCAAGGGTCGCCACGACTTGATGTCCATGCCTTCGTCCTCCTGACCCGCAGGTTAGGCCTGGCGGACGGGCGGCCGCATCCGCAGCCGCCCTAGGGAGGGCCTCAGGGCTTGGGAAAGTCGACCGTGGTGTCGTTGACGCGGTTGACGAGGTTGGTGAAGGTGATGAGGGAGATGGCCAGCAGGGTCTCGATGACCTGGGACTCGGAGTAGCCGGCGGCGAGGATC
>NZ_CAJYPS010000003.1 GCF_913777145.1 uncultured Roseateles sp. | reverse complement strand
CGCCACCGTCACCCGCGTGGGCCGCACTTCCATCACGGTGCATGTCGAGGTGATGGCCGAGCGCGACCCGGAGAACCTGCACGTCGTGAAGGTCACCGAGGCCAACCTGACCTACGTGGCCATCGACCGCGAAGGCAAGCCCAGGCCGGCCACCACCTGATCCGCGAGCGCCTCGGCCCACAGCGCGTAGCCGCGCGGTCCGGGGTGGAAGCCGTCGATCGCCATCAGCGCGGTCGCGTCATGCTGCAGCGCCTCGGGCAGGTGCACCACGCGCCGCGTGGGCTGGCCCGCCAGGCGCGCCGCCAGCGCCGCGTTGAAGCGCGCCGCCTGCCGGCCGAAGAACCAGCGCAAGGGTTGGGGCAGCAGCGGGAAGGCCTGCATGGGCGGCGCCGCGCAATGCAGGCTCAGGCGCACGCCGGCGCGCTCACGCGCAAGGGTATCGATGGCGTCCAGTGCCGCCAGCGCCTGGGCAGGTACGGTCTGGTCGACCACGTCGTTGACGCCCAGGGCCGTGACGAGCACATCGGCCGGGGCCAGTTCGGCGGCACGCAGCGCTGCCAGCGCCTGCACGCTGCGATGGCCGCTGGTGGCGATGAGCTGCCAGCCCACCGGCTGGCCCAGCCGCAGCGCCAACGCGCGCGCCAGGCAGCCGGCCAGCGCTTCGTCCTGATGCTCAGCGCCCACGCCCGCCGCTGAGGAGTCCCCCACGATGAGCAGGCGCAGCGCCCCGCCTCCGCGTGCGCGTTCGCCCGCAGCCTCGGGCAGGCGCAGCGCCGTGCGGCGCACCCGCCGGCCCTGCCACAGCAGCACCGGGGCGAGCATGAGCTTGGCCAGCATCAGCGCCATGCGCGCCTCAATTCGCGTGTAACGGCGTCAGCCGCGTCCGACCACGTTCGCCTGTGCCGTCCGGCATGGCGGCGAAGGGCGCAGGCCTAGGCTTCATCCGTCCGCCCTTGAGGCGTCAACCACGAGGAGTTCGCCATGCTGCGTTACGCCATCATCTTCTTTGTCATCGCGCTGATCGCGGCCGTGTTCGGCTTCACGGGCATCGCCGCCAGCGCGGCGGGCTTTGCCCAGATCCTGTTCTACGGCTTCCTGATCCTGGCGGTCATCGGCCTGCTGATCGGCCTGGTTCGTCGATAGGCCGGGGCCGCCAGGCCCCGCTCCATCACTCGAACTTGCTGAAATCCGGCGCCCGCTTCTGGAAGAAGGCCTGGAAGGCCTCCATGGCCTCGGGGCTGCGCAGGCGGGCACCAAAGATCTCGCCCTCGCGGGCGATCGCGGCCTGCACCGCCTCGCGCTGCGGGCCGGCAATCAAGGCCTTGGTGTCACGCACAGCGCCCGGCGCGAGGTTGTTGAAGCGCTCGGCCATGCGCCGTGCGTAGTTCACCACCTCGGGCGCCGGCAGCACCTTGTTGGCGACGCCGCACTCCACCGCGTCGGCGCCGCTGAAAGGGTCACCCAGCAGCAGCTTCTCGGCGGCGCGGCGATTGCCCATCAGCTGAGGCACCAGCACGCTGGACGCGAACTCGGGCACCAGACCCAGGCCCACGAAGGGCATGGCCAGGCGGGCGTCGTCGGCCACGAACACCAGATCGCAGTGCAGCAGCAGCGTCGTGCCTATGCCGATGGCGGCACCAGTGACCGCGGCCACCACCGGCTTGGTGCAGCCGGTCAGCGCGCGCATGAACTGGAACACCGGCGCCTCGGCGCCGCGCGGCGGCTGGGCCATGAAGTCTTCCAGGTCGTTGCCCGACGTGAAGATGCCGGGCTGGCCCACGATCAGCACCGCGCGCACGGCCTTGTCGTCATTGGCAGCGACCAGCGCATCCGCCATCGCCTGGTACATGGCCTGGGTGATCGCGTTCTTCTTCTCGGGGCGAGCGATCTCAATCGTCGCCACGCCGTTGTGGGTGTAGGTCTTGATGGTCATGGGGGTCCTTTCTGTCAGGCCGTGGCCCTCAGGGCCTGGAATTGTTGCCAATGATTGGCGAGGTGCATCAGGTGCGCCCGCTGGTACTGGGGCTTGCTGAGCTCACCGTAGGCGAAATGCGGCTGCAGCGGTCCGCTGTGTGCCGCGAAGCGGTCCATCGCGGCCAGCAGGCGGTCCACCCCAGCCTTGAGGCCCAGCTGCGCCTCCAGCGCCGGTGCGCCCGGGATGGGCTCGTCCAGTGGGTGGTTCATCGCGCCACGCGCGTCGAACACCGCAAAGGCGACCGAGCCCAGCGTGCTGCGGAACCAGGCCGCCTTCAGCACCGGATAGCCCTGCATGGAGTACTCGATGCTCTGCGCCAGATGCTGCAGCACCTGCGGCAGATTCCAGGGGTTGCCCTGCACCGTTTGCGGCGTGAGCAGCAGCTCGCGCACCGCCTCGCGCGCCTGGGTCCAGCCGGCAAAGCGCGGGCCGGCGCTGCTGCAGCCGGCGACCAGGGCGACCGAGGGCAGGACGAGCAGATGGCGACGACGAAGTTCGGTCATGGTGTGAGGGCCTGGGCGGGCCTCAGTATCGCCAGCCTCGCGCGCGGGGCCGTCACCGGCACGACAGGCGCGACGACCGGCGCTCATTCGCGGTAGTAGACGATCTGGCTGGAGGTGGCGAGCAGCTCGCCCGCCTCGCTCCACAGCTGGGCCGCCTGGTCGAAGAAGCCCTGACCGAACTGCTGGCCGACCGCGCGACCCAGCAGGTAGCTCGTGCCCAGGCGCGCCAGCTGCTCGGCGCTGGTGTGGAAATAGGTGGTCAGCGACACCGTGCCTATCGGCACGACCTGGGCCCGGCGCAGGTAGATGCGCGGCAGGAACACGTCGCTGAGCGCCGCCAGCGCGGCGAAATCCAGCGCGCGCGCCGGGGCCTCGCGCAGCCACAGCAGGCTCTCGCTGTGCTGGCCGCGGCCGTCCCAGCGCTCGGGCAGCGCGCCCTTGATGGGGCGCATCTCGTAGTTGGCCAGCCAGGCCAGGCGATCCGGGCCGGCGGGCACCGGCGCCACGTCGGCGGGCCGCGGCACCGGCTGCGCGGGCAGGTCGGTGGCGCCCCAGGTCTCGCGCCGCAACGCGGTCACCACGCTGGCGGTGGCCGCGATGGCGCCGCCCTGCTGCAACTCCACCAGCCAGTGCTGGGTGGAGCGGTTGGTGCGCACCGGCCGGGCCTGCAGCTCGAAGCTGCCGGCCTCCAGCGCCGCGGCGTAGTTCACCGTCAGCGACAGCGGCGTGCCCTGCACCTCGGGGTGGCGCAGCACCGCATTGAGCAGCGTGGCCGCGGTCGCGCCACCGAAGGGGCCGACCATGTTCCAGTAGGCCGGATGGGTGCAGCCGGCGTAGCGCCCGGGCGCGTCCAGCGGCCGCAGCGCCAGGGCCTCGTCGAAACAGTGCAGAGTCGTCATGGGATTTGGCGAATCAGGGTCAGGCCGTGCCCAGCCAGCCGCTGACCTGGGGCCACAGGCTGGACTCGAAGCGGGCACGGAAGAAGCCGAAGTGGCCGATGCGGCGCTCGCCCACGTCGGCGGGCGCGATGCGCCGGATCTCGGGCTGCGCGCCGGCGTAGAAGGCGTGCAGCGACTCGGTATTGCGGCGCGACATGAACTCGTCGTCCGTGAAGCTCAGCGACAGCATGGGGGCGTTGACCGACGCGTACTGCGCGCGCAGCGCCTCGCCGCCCTCGCCCATCAGGTAGTCGGGCATTAGGCACCAGCGCCGCCACTGCGCCATCACGCCGCGCGGCAGGTCGCCCACCTTGCGCAGGCGGCGCCCCGGGAAGTAGCCGAACAGTGGCAGCGCCAGCGGCACGACAACAAACCACAGCCACCACACATAGCGCCGCAGCGCCGCCGCGTTCTCGCGCCAGTAGCCGCTGCCGCAGCCCACGGTGACGGCGCGCGCCACGCGCCCGCGATTGGGCAGCAGGCCCAGGATCTGGCCGCCCAGGCTGTGGCCCAGCCAGTGGATCTCGCGCGCCGGGCCGAGGCGGCGCGACAGCTCGTCCAGCGCCGCGGCCGCGTCCTGGCAGGCCCAGGTGTGGATGTCGGCCTCCAGGCCCTTCAGCGAATGCCTCATCGCATCCGGGCGGGAGGCTCCCATGCCGCGGTAATCGAAGCTCAGCACCAGCCAGCCCTGCTCGGCCATCCAGCGCGCGAAATCGGCGTAGTAGCGCTGCTCCACGCCCATGGCCGGCGCGATCAGCAGACCGGCCCGCGCACGCGCGGGGTCGCCATAGAGATGGCCGCTGAGCATGAAGCCGTCGCGGGACAGAAAGTGAATCATCGAATCACCCCCGGCAAAGAAAAAAGCGCGGCTCGCGCCGCGCTTGTTCTGGCGCGCTTACAGGCGCTCGAAGATGCCTGCAGCCCCCTGGCCGGCGCCGACGCACATGGTGACCATGCCGTACTTGCCGCCGGTGCGGCGCAGGTTGTGGATCACCGAGGCCGCGCGGATGGCGCCGGTGGCGCCCAGCGGGTGGCCCAGCGCGATCGCGCCGCCGTTGGGGTTGACCTTGGCGCGGTCCAGCTCGAAGCCCTTGCTGTCCAGGTCGTTCAGCACGGCCAGGCTTTGCGCGGCGAAGGCTTCGTTCAGCTCCACCCAATCCATGTCCGAGGCCTTGAGACCGGCGGCCTTGAGCGCGGCGGGGATGGCCTCGATGGGGCCAATGCCCATGATCTCGGGCGGCACACCCTTGATCGCGAAGGACACGAAGCGGGCCAGCGGCGTCAGGTTGTAGCGCTTGAGTGCGGCTTCGCTGACGATGATGAGACCGCCCGAGCCGTCCGAGGTCTGCGAGCTGTTACCGGCCGTGACGCTGCCCTTGGCGGCGAACACCGGCTTGAGCCGGGCCAGGCCTTCCATGGACGTGTCGGGGCGGGCGCCTTCGTCCAGCTTGACGGTACGGGTCTTGATGTTGACCGTGCCGTCCGCCAGGTTGGGCGTGCGCTCGATCACGTCGAAGGGCGTGATCTCGGCGTCGAAGTAGCCCGCCTGCATCGCGGCCACGGCGCGGCGGTGCGATTCCACCGAGAAGGCGTCCTGCGCCTCGCGGCTGATCTTCCACTTCTCGGCCACCTTCTCGGCGGTCAGGCCCATGCCGTAGGCGATGCCGATGTTCTCGTCACGCTCGAAGATCAGCGGGCTCAGGGACGGCTTGTTGCCGCCCATGGGGATCATGGACATGGACTCCACGCCACCAGCGAACATCACGTCGGCCTCGCCGACGCGGATGCGGTCCGCCGCCATCTGCACCGCGGTGATGCCCGACGCGCAATAGCGGTTGATGGTCACGCCACCGATGGTGGGGCCGAAGCCGGCCAGCACCGACGCGACGCGGGCGATGTTCATGCCCTGCTCGCCCTCGGGGAAGGAGCAGCCGACGATGGCGTCCTCGATGGCCGCGGCCTCCAGGCCCGGGGCCTGGGCCAGCGCGGCCTGCATCACCTTGACCAGCATCTCGTCCGGCCGGGTGTTCTTGAAGTAGCCGCGGCCGCTCTTGCCGATTGGCAGACGGGTGGCGGAGACGATGTAGGCGTCTTGAACTTGCTTGGTCATGACGTGCTCCTTAGTTGCGCACGGGCTTGCCGGTCTGCAGCATGCCCATGATTCGCTCTTGCGTTTTCGGGTTGTCCAGCAGCGCGCAGAAGTGCTTGCGCTCCAGCGCCATCAGGTACTCCTCGGTGACGAGGGAACCCGCTTCGACCTCGCCACCGCAGACCACGTCGGCGATCGCCGCGGCCAGGTGGTAGTCGTGCGCGCTGACGAAGCCGCCGTCACGCATATTGGCGACCTGACCCTTGATGGTGGCGATGCCGCTGCGGCCCGCCACCGGGAACAGCGCCTTGTGGGGCGGGCGGTAGCCGGCCTCGGCCATGCCCTTGACGGTGGCCGTGGCGACGAACAGCAGTTCGTCCTTGTTGGGGACGATGATGTCGCTGTCCAGCAGGAAGCCGTTCTTGCGCGCCTCGTGCGCCGAGGTCGCGACCTTGGCGGTGGCCGCGGTCAGGAAGCCATCCTTCAGGAAGGTGAGGATGTCGGCGCCGGCATTGCCGGCCGCGGCCATCTCGGCGGCGCGGCGGGCGATGTAGGTCAGGCCGCCACCGCCGGGGATCAGGCCCACGCCCACTTCCACCAGGCCCACATAGCTCTCGACATGGGCGACGCGGCGGGCGCAGTGCACCGCCAGCTCGGCACCACCGCCCAGCGCTAGGCCGCGCATCGCGGCCACCACCGGCACCTGGGCATAGCGCAGGCGCAGCATCATGTCCTGCAGCTTCTTCTCTTCCGGCGCGATGCCCTTGCTGCCCAGCTTCATGAAGACCGGCATCAGGCTTTCGAGATTGGCGCCGGCGGAGAACACATCGTCCGGGCTCCAGATCACCAGGCCCTGGTAGGCGCTCTCGGCGATCTCGACCGCGCGCAAAAGACCTTCGGTCACGGCCGGGCTGATCAGGTGCAGCTTGGCGGTGATGGAGGCGATGACCACCTCGCCGTCCAGCGTCCAGACGCGGACCTCGTCGTTCTTGAACAGCTCGATGCCGCTCTTCAGCGGATCGGCCGCACCGGTGCCCAGCAGACTTTCCGGGAAGGGCTGGCGCGCATAGACCGGCAGCGCGCTGCGCGGCTTGAACTTGCCCTCATGAGCGCTCCAGGAGCCCTGCGGCGTGTGCACGCCACCGGCCTCGGCCACCGGGCCTTCGAACACCCAGGCGGGCAGCGGCGCGCTGGACAGCGTTTTGCCGTCGGCAATGTCGGCCGAGATCCATTCGGCGACCTGCTTCCAGCCCGCGGCCTGCCACAGCTCGAACGGGCCTTGTTGCGAGCCGAAGCCCCAGCGCATCGCGAAGTCGATCTCACGCGCGGTGTCAGCCACTTCGGCCAGATGCACGGCCACGTAGTGGAAGCTGTCGCGCAGGATGGCCCACAGGAACTGGGCCTGCGGGTTGCTGGATTCGCGCAGCAGCTTGAGGCGGTCGGCCGGGGCCTTCTTCAGCATACGGGCGACGATCTCGTCGGCCTTCTTGCCGCCGGCGACGTACTCACCGGTCGCGAAGTCCAGGCGCTGGATGTCCTTGCCCACCTTCTTGTAGAAGCCGGCGCCGGTCTTCTGGCCCAGCGCGCCCTTGGCGATCAGGCCGGCCAGCACGGCGGGCGTCGCATAGGTGCTGTAGAAGGGGTCATCCTTCAAGTTGTCCTGCATGGTCTTGACGACATGGGCCATGGTGTCCAGGCCCACGACGTCCGCCGTGCGGAAGGTGCCGCTGGACGCGCGGCCCAGTTTCTTGCCGGTCAGGTCGTCCACCACGTCCACCGACAGGCCGAACTTCTCGGCCTCGATCATCGTGGCCATCATGCCGGCGATGCCGACGCGGTTGGCGACGAAGTTGGGCGTGTCCTTGGCGCGCACCACGCCCTTGCCCACCGAGGTGGTCACGAAGGCTTCGAGCTGGTCCAGGATCTCCGGGCGCGTGGTCGGCGTGGTGATCAGCTCGACCAGGTACATGTAGCGCGGCGGGTTGAAGAAGTGGATGCCGCAGAAGCGCGGCTTGATTTCTTCAGGCAGCACCTCGGACAGCTTGGTGATGCTCAGGCCCGAGGTGTTGGACGCCACGATGGCGTGCGGGGCGATGAAGGGCGCGATCTTGGTGTAGAGATCGAGCTTCCAGTCCATGCGCTCGGCGATGGCCTCGATGATGAGGTCGCAGTCCTTCAGCAGTTCGAGGTGGTCCTCGTAGTTGGCCTGCTGGATCAGGCGCGCATCGGCGGCGTCGCCCAGCGGCGCGGGCTTGAGCTTCTTCAGGCCGTCGACCGCCTTGCTGACGATGCCGTTCTTGGGACCTTCCTTGGCGGGCAGGTCGAACAGCACGACCGGCACCTTCACATTGACCAGATGGGCGGCGATCTGCGCGCCCATCACGCCGGCGCCGAGCACGGCGACCTTGCGGACTTGGAATCGACTCATGGGATTCTCCAGGGTTGTTTGCTTCACTCGACGCGTATCCACGTCTGCGTGCGGAAGAACGGGCCGATGTAGCCGCGCAGTTCCAGTTTCTTGCCGCCGTCCACCGGCTTGAGCCGGGCACGGTAGGTCTTGCCGTTGTTGGGGTCCAGCACCTCGCCGCCGGTCCAGGTGCCGTCACCGTCCGCCTTCAGGCCGCGCAGGATCTGCAGGCCCTGCAGCGGCTGGTTCTTGCGGTCGTCCTGGCACTTGTCGCACTTGGCATCGGCCGGCGTGGTCGGGTCCAGCAGCTTGTCTATGCTGCCCACCACCACACCGCCCTGCTCGGTGATGCGCACCAGCGACTTCGCGGTCTTGCCGTCGTCGTCTATGGTCTTCCACAGGCCCACCGGCGTGGCCTGGGCCAGCGCCAGCGCGGGAGCGAGCAGGCTCGCGGCGATCAGGGCTTTCATCTTGTCTCCTAGCGTTATGCGGCGGGCGGCGGGCTTGGCAAGCCTCTTAGAACAGCGCCTCGTCCATTTCCATCAGCGGGCTCAGGCCGGCGCGTGCGGTGCGGATCAGGCTGGCCGTCTCGGGCAGCAGCTTGGCGAAGTAGAAGCGCGCGGTCGCCAGCTTGGCGGTGTAGAACGGATCGCCGGAATCCTTCTTGGCCAGCGCGATCTTGGCGGCCTGGGCGAAGAAGAACGCGAAGGTCATGTGGCCCACCACGCGCAGGTAGTCCACCGCCGCGGCGCCGACTTCGTCGGGGTTGCCGAAGGCCTTCATGCCGATTTCCTGCGTCAGCTTGTTGACCTTGTCGCCCAGGTCGGCCAGCGGGTTCACGAACTCCTGCATGGCTTCGTTCGTGCCCTCTTCCTCGATGAAGGCGGCGATCTTCTTGCCGAACTTCTTCAGCGTGGCGCCGTTGTTGCCCAGCACCTTGCGACCCAGCAGGTCCAGCGACTGGATGGTGTTGGTGCCTTCGTAGATCATGTTGATGCGCGCGTCGCGCACGAACTGCTCCATGCCCCACTCGTGGATGAAGCCGTGGCCGCCGAACACCTGCATGCAGTGCGAGGTGGCGATCCAGCCGTTGTCGGTGATGAAGGCCTTGATGATGGGCGTCAGCAGCGCGACCTCGGCATCAGCCTCCTTGCGCTCGTCCTCGTCATCGCTCTTCAGCGCCTTGTCCAGCTGCAGCACGGTGTAGCCCTGCAGCATGCGGGCGCCTTCCGCGTAGGCGCGGGCGGTCAGCAGCATCTTGCGCACGTCGGGGTGCACGATGATGGGATCGGCCGCCTTGTCCGGCGCCTTGGGGCCCGACAGCGCACGCATCTGGATGCGGTCCTTCGCATAGGCCACCGCGTTCTGGTAGGCCACTTCCGTCAGGCCCAGCGACTGGTTGCCCACGCCCAGGCGGGCGGCGTTCATCATCACGAACATCGCGGCCAGGCCGCGGTTGGGCTCGCCCACCAGCGTGCCGACGGCACCGTCCAGCACCATCTGGGCGGTGGCATTGCCGTGAATGCCCATCTTGTGCTCCAGGCCGCCGCAATAGATGCCGTTGCGGCTGCCGATGGAGCCGTCGGCATTCACGTTGAACTTGGGCACCACGAACAGCGAGATGCCCTTGGAGCCGGCCGGAGCGTCCGGCAGGCGGGCCAGCACCAGGTGGACGATGTTCTCGGCCATGTCGTGCTCGCCGGCCGAGATGAAGATCTTCTGGCCGGTGATCTTGTAGCTGCCGTCGGCCTGGGGCTCGGCCTTGGTGCGCAGCAGGCCCAGGTCGGTGCCGCAGTGCGGCTCGGTCAGGCACATGGTGCCGGTCCATTCACCGCTGGTCAGCTTGGGCAGGTAGAGCGCCTTCTGTTCGGGCGTGCCATGGGCGTGCAGTGCCTCGTAGGCGCCGTGGCTCAGGCCCGGGTACATGGTCCAGGCCTGGTTGGCCGAGTTCAGCATCTCGTAGAAGAACTGGTTCACCAGGTGGGGCAGGCCCTGGCCGCCGAAGTCGGGGTCGCAGGACAGCGCAGGCCAGCCGCCTTCCACATACTGCTTGTAGGCTTCCTTGAAGCCCTTGGGCGGCGTGACCTCGTGGGTGGTCTTGTCCAGCTTGCAGCCCTCGGCGTCGCCGCTGAGGTTGATGGGGGCGATCACCTCGGCCGCGAACTTGCCGCCTTCTTCCAGCACGGCGTTGATGGTGTCGGCGTCGATGTCCGCATGCGCCGGCAGCATCTTCAGCTCGTCGACGACATTCAGCAGCTCGTGCATGACGAATTGCATGTCACGCAGGGGCGGTTGGTAGTGGGGCATCGGGTACTCCTGGCGGGTTCAGAGACGGGGTTGAAGACTTCAGCGCCGGGTGGCGCCATTCTTGGGAGATTTGCGCGCCTGGTCGATCTCCAGACCCAGCGGCGACGCATAGAAATGAATGACGCGCTCGAAGCCCACGCCAGCTCGCGCCAGCGCGCCGGGGCTGCGCATGAAGCGCGCGTCATGGTGCAGGGACAGGATCAGCCCGTGCAACTCAAACACGATCTGGTCCACATCGGCATCGGCACGCAGGTGCTGCTCCTGCACCGACAGCTCGATCGCCTTGTGCAGCGCGGCGTGCCAGGCCTTGACCATGCCCACCAGCGCATCACGCACCGGGCCGGGCCGGTCGTCGAACTCCACCGCACCGCTGATGTAGATGCAGCCGGAGTCCACCTCCACGGACACGCGCCGCACCCAGCGCTCGAACATCGCGCGCAGGCGCGGCAGGCCGCGCGGCTCGCGGATCGCGGTGAAGAAGACCTCTTCCTCGAAGCGCGCGTGATACTCGGTGACGACCGCGATCTGCAGCTCCTCGCGGGAGCCGAAATGCGCGAACACGCCGGACTTGCTCATGCCGGTCACGTCGGCCAGCGCGCCTATGGACAGGCCCTCCAGGCCCATGTGCGAGGCCAGACCCAGCGCGGCCTCCAGAATGACCGCACGCGTCTGCTGCCCCTTCTGCAAGGAGCGCCCGGCCCGGGACGGAGCCCGGGCGGCGGCTTTCTTGGGGGAGGCGGACAAGGCGGTCACGGGGCGCAAGAATAAAACGAACGATCGTTCTATTTTGCAGTCGCCGACGTGACCGTTGATGACTTGCCCGACCGATTTCTAGGGTGATGCGCCTAATTCACGGCCGGCTCCGGGATCACCCTGAGCCCGCCACAGCGTCACGCGGGCGCGCTTGAGCCGCTCCCCCAAACTGAAGTAGGCTCAGCGCAGGAGGTTGGTGCTGTGGAAGTGCTGCAACTCGATGTCTCCGGTCGGCCGCAAGCGTGGATCAGCACGCGTGAAGCAGCGGTCATCTATGCCAGCGACGGCGTCGCCTGGACGCTGGGCGAGCCCTGCCAGGTGCTGCGCGGCGGCTGGCAGCGCATCACGGGCCAGCAGTCCCGCATCGAGGTCCACCCCATCGTCGCGGTGCGCGGTGCGGTGCCCAGCCGGGCCTGGCGCACCACGCCGGCACTCACCAACGGCAAGCTGTTCGTGCGCGACCGCTTCGTCTGCGCCTACTGCGGCCACCACTTCGCGGCCGAGGACCTGACCCGCGAGCACATCCATCCCACGTCGCGCGGCGGCCAGGACAGCTGGATGAACTGCATCACCGCCTGCCGCGGCTGCAACGGCCGCAAGGGCAGCCGCCTGCCGGAGGAGGCCCACATGAGCCTGCTCTACCTGCCCTATGTGCCCAGCCTGCACGAGGACATGATCCTGCGCGGGCGCCGCATCCTGGCCGACCAGATGGAGTTCCTGCTGGCCTGCGTGCCGCGCTCCAGCCGCCTGCACGCCTGAACGGCCCGTGCCCCGCAAGGGTAAAGAGTTGTTGCAAGGCGCTTGCAGGCGTCAACGCCGGGACAATGTTGACCGTTGGCGGGAACATCCTGCCTCGGAGATACGCATGACCAAACTGATCACCTCCCTCACCGTGGTCGCGGCCCTGGTGCTGTCGGCCTGCTCGACCACCAGCCCCGACGTGGTCCAACGCGACCAGGCTCAGCGCATGTCCCAGGTGCAGGACGCGACCGTGCTGTCGGTGCGCAGCGTGACGGTGGACGGCTCGCAGAGCGGCATAGGCGGCGTGGCCGGCGGTGTGACCGGCGCCATCGCCGGCAGCTCGGTGGGCGGCCGCCGCGACAGCCAGGTCGTGGGTGTGCTGGGTGCCGTGGCCGGCGCGGTCATAGGCAACGCGGTGGAACGCGCCGCCACCAAGGAAGACGCGCTGGAAATCATCCTGCAGTTGCGCAACGGCGAGCGCCGCTCGGTGATCCAGGCCAAGGGCAACGAGAACTTCAACCCCGGTGACCCGGTCATCCTGGTCACCACCGGCGGCAAGACCCGCGTGATGCGCGCACCGGCCGTCGCCCCCGCCGCCTCGGCCAGCAACGGCTGAGGTCTCAGGCCAGCCGGGTGATCTCGGCGCCGGCCTCGCCCAGCGCCAGCCCCCACAGCCCCGGCTCGTCCGGAGCCAGCTCCGCCACACAGCGGCCGTCCGGCGCCAGCACCATGCTGGCACCCAACCCGCGCGCGGCCTCATCGTTCAGCGACTGCGGCCAGTTGCTCTGCAGCACCCAGGCGCCCAGGCCCGCGGCCAGCTGCGCGGCGCCGGCACGGTAGGCGCGCGTCAGCCGGGCCTGCTCCGCATCCGACGCGCCTATGAAGCTGGGCCACAGCAGCAGGCGCGGCGCGGCCGGCAAGACCTGGCGCCACTCCGGCAGCAGCCGCTCGCCGTCCAGCGTCTCCCGGCACAGCACCGAACTCACGGCCGCGCCGGCCAGCGGCGTCCAGCCGCGCACGCCGCCCGGCGCGAACACGGTCGCCTCGCTGGGCGTGAGGCCGCGCTTGTCCACCCGGCCCGCGATCTCGCCGCGTTCGTCCAGGTAGAGATGGCTGTTGAACACGCGCCCGTCCGGCATGCGCCAGGGCAGACCGACGGCGAGCGCGATGCATGAGGCCGCACAGGCCTGCTGCAGTTCGGCCAGCGCCGCGTCCAAGGCCTGCGGCGCAAAACTTTCGGGCACGCGGCGGTGAAATCCGCTCAGGCCCAGCTCCGGCCCCACCAGCAGGCGCGCACCGGCAGCCGCCGCACGCGGCAGCGCGTCCAGCAGCTCGTGCAGATTGCCGGCCGGCGTCCAGTGCATGGCCGGCTGCAGCAGCGCGCAGCGCATCAGGCGCCGCGCTGGCGCAGGGCCTGCCAGTCGCTGCGCAGCATGGACAGCAGATGGCTGTCCACGTACTCGCCGCCCACGAACACCACGCCGCGCTGCACGCCCTCGTGCTGGAAGCCGCATTTCTCGGCCACGCGGCGCGATGCATGGTTGTGCACCGACATGCCGCACTGCAGACGGTTGATCTCCAGGTTCTCGAACAGGTAGTCCACCAGCAGCGCCGCGGCCTCGCTGGCCAGGCCCTGGCCGCGCAGCGACACCTCCGTCAGCGACCAGCCGATCTCGCGCGCCGTGGTGTAGCGCGCGGCCGAGAAATGCACCACGTCGCCGATCACACTGCCGTCTATCAGGTGGCAGATCAGCAGCCGCTCGGCATCCTCGCTGGCAAAGCCATGCTCGCGCCAGCGCTGATCCACCTTGTGCGGCGCCAGCATGCGGGTGCCGGTGAAGGGGCCGCGCAGCTGCGGGTCACCGCTCACGCGCTTGAGCCAGGGCAGGTCGTCCTCGGTCACGTGGCGCAGGCCCACGCGCTGTCCTCTGAGCATCGCTCGTCCTCATCAGAAGTGAATGCCCCGCATCATCTGCTGCAACGCGATCGCCTCGGGCGACAGGCCAGCACCGCGGCCCTTCTCCCCCTTGGCGGCCTCGCTGTCGGGGAACATGCGGAAGCTGGTGTTCATCACGATCTGCGCAACGCGCGGCGCGGCCGCGTGCAGCAGCTCGCCGGCCACGCCCAGCCGGGTCGCGATGCGCACCGGCCGGCTCATGCAGGCCTGGGCGATCATGTCCGCCGCCTCCTCGGGCGCCAGCGTGGGCACGTTGTTGTAGATCTTGGTGGGCGCGATCATGGGCGTGCGCACCAGCGGCATGTTGATGGTGGTGAAGGTCACGCCGGTGTCCGCGTATTCGCTGGCGGCACAGCGCGTCCAGGCGTCCAGCGCGGCCTTGCTGGCCACATAGGCGGAGAAGCGCGGCGCATTGGTCAGCACGCCGATGGAGCTGATGTTCACCACATGGCCGCGCTTCTTGGCCACCATGGCCGGCAGCAGGCCCAGCGTCACCCGCAGCGCGCCGAAGTAATTGAGCTGCATGGTGCGCTCGTAGTCGTGCAGGCGGTCGTAGCTGGACTCGATCGCGCGGCGTATCGAGCGCCCCGCGTTGTTGATGAGGAAGTCCACGCCGCCAAAGCCCGCGCACCAGTCCAGCAATGCCGCGCAGCCGGCCTCCTCCGCCACGTCGCAGGCCAGCGCATGCACCGGCGCATGGCGGCCGGCCTTGGCGCGGATCTCGGCCAGCGCGTCATCCAGCTTGGCCGGGTCGCGCGCGCAGATCAGCGTGGTGGCGCCCGCCTCGGCGAAGCGACAGGCGGCGGCCAGGCCTATGCCCGAGGAGCCGCCGGTCACCAGCACCACCTTGCCCGCCACCGCGCCGCGCAGCGAGCGGTCGATGAAGAGGTCGGGATCCAGGTGGCGCTCCCAGTAGTCCCACAGCCGCCAGGCGTAGTCGTTCAGGTCGGGGCAGGCGATGCCGCTGCCCTTGAGCGCGGCCTCGGCCTCGCGGCAGTCAAAGCGCGTGGGGTAGTTGATGAAGGTGAACAGGTCTTCGGGCAGGCCCAGGTCCTTCATCACCGCATTGCGTATGCGGCGCACCGGCGCCAGCGCCATCAGCCCCTTCTTCACGCTGCGCGGGATGAAGCCCAGCAGCGCTGCGTTCACGAACAGGTTCATGCGCGGCGCGTGGGCGGCGCGGCCGAAGATATCCAGCACATCGCCGACGCGGTAGCCCTTGGGGTCCACCAGGTGGAAGCAGCGGCCGCTGGCCTCCACGCGGTGGGACAGGTAGTCCAGTGCATCGACCACGAAGTCCACCGGCACGATGTTGATGCGCCCGCCCTCCAGGCCGATGCTGGGCATCCAGGGCGGCAGCAGCTGGCGCATGCGCTGGATCAGCTTGAAGAAGTAGTAAGGCCCGTCGACCTTGTCCATCTCGCCGCTGCGCGAGTCGCCCACCACCATGGCCGGGCGGTAGATGGTCCAGGGCCGCTTGCAGTCGCGCCGCACCAGCTTCTCGCTGTCGTGCTTGGTGCGGAAGTACGGGTGCTCCAGGTGCTCGGCCTCGTCGAACATGTCCTCGCGGAACACGCCCTCGTACAGGCCCGCGGCCGCGATGGACGACACATGGTGCACATGGCCGGCCTGCACCGCCTGCGCGAACTCCAGCATCGCGCGCGTGCCCTCGATGTTGGCGGCCACCTGGGCCTGCTCGTCGGCGCCCAGGTCGTAGACCGCCGCGAGGTGGTAGACATGGTCGATCTGGCCCTTGAGCTCGGCCAGCGTGGCAGCGTCCACGCCCAGGCGGCGCGCGCACAGATCGCCGGTCACCGGAATCGCGCGCGCCTTGCTGACGCCCCAGTAGGCCAGCAGCTCCGGCAGCTTGGCCGCACTCTGCTCGCGCAGCAGAAAGTAGACCGCGCTGCCGCGACGCGCGAGCAGCTTTTTGACCAGGCGCCGGCCGATGAAGCCGGTCGCCCCGGTGACGAAATAACGCATGGCTGTCTCCTGTGCGCTCCTGGGCGGGCGCCTGCTGTGCGCCGGATTCTTCCGCATCGACGCCCCCGGCCGCTCCGCGCTTTCCCGGGGCCGCGTCGGCCCTGGAACGTAGAGCCCAGGCACTAGGATTCGGTGCGCTACAGCGCCCCTGTGCGGCCTATAGTGACCCGACCCCTGCCGCGAGGCAGGCCAACCCCAACGCGAGGACTCTCCCATGGTCAAGAAGCTCCAGAAGATGGCCGCCAAGCAAAAGGCCGCAGCAGAGACAGGCTTCCCCGCCGGACTGCTGGATTCATCGGTGGCCCAGAGCGTGAAGGACAGCGCGCAGCAGATCTGGGCGGCCGGCCTGGCCTCCTTCCACAAGGCCCAGGGCGAAGGCTCCAAGGTGTTCGAGGCGCTGGTGGCCGAGGGCCAGAAGCTGCAGAAGAAGACCCAGTCCGCGGCCGAGGGCAAGTTCAGCGCCATGGCCAGCAAGTTCACCGGCATGGCCGGCGAGGTCGGCAGCAAGGCCGGCCAGCACTGGGACAAGCTGGAAACCATCTTCGAGCAGCGCGTGGCCAAGGCGCTCAAGAGCCTGGGCGTGCCCTCGGCCGGCGACCTCGAAGCTCTCACCCAGCGCCTGGAGGCGCTGAGCGCGGCCGCCGGCCTCAAGCCGGCCGCCCGCACCAAGCCTGCGGCCCGCAAGGCCTCGGCCAAGGCCGCCCCCAAGCCGGCCGCGCGCACCGCTGCCAAGACCAGTGCCGCGGCCAAGCCCGCGCCGGCCAAGCGTGCGGCGGCCAAGCCCGCCGACAAGCCGGCCGTGAAGGCCGCCTCCCGCAAGGCCGTGCCCAAGGCGGCCGCGCCGCGCAAGACCGCCCGCAAGACCGCCGCGGCCTGACGCCACTCTCCGTGGCAGCCCCAGGGCCGTCACGACCGGCCCCATGGCAGCATGGGGCCATGCCGTCAGTGCCCGCCCAGCCCTCGACGCCTGCCCACCCGGTGCCCGACGCCGAGCTGCCCACCTCGCGGCTGGCCTGCGGCCCCGGCAGCGCTCGCCCCGAGGGCCAGCCGCCCCGCGAGGGCGAGCAGCTGGGCGCCTGGCGGCTGCTGCGCCCGCTGGGCGAAGGCGGCATGGGCCGGGTCTTTCTGGCCGAGCGCGCCGACGGCGCCTACGAGCAACTCGCCGCGGTCAAGCTGCTGTCCGTCGTGGCCCTGCCCGATGCGCGCGAGCGCTTCGAGCACGAACGCCAGATCCTCGCCGGCCTGGAACACCCGCAGATCGCGCGGCTGCTGGACGGCGGCCAGCTGCGCGGCTGGCCCTACCTGGTGATGGAGTTCGTGGACGGCGAGCCGCTGGACCGCTGGTGCCAGCACCGCCAGCTGGGCTTGGCGCAACGCCTGACCCTGTTCGATTCGCTGTGCGAGGCCGTGGCCTATGCGCACCGCCATCTGGTCATCCACTGCGACCTCAAGCCCTCCAACGTGCTGGTGGACCGCGAGGGCCGCGTGCGCCTGCTGGACTTCGGCATCGCCCGGCTGCAGGGCAGCTCGCCGCTGGGCTCGGCCGGCGTCACGCCCGGCTATGCCAGCCCCGAGCAGCAGTCCGGCCGCACGCCGGGCGTGGCCAGCGACATCTACAGCCTGGGCCGGCTGCTGCGCACGTTGCTGCAGCCGCTGCGCCCGCTGGGCGGCGGGCGCGATGCGGAGGTCGATGCCATCCTCGCCCGCGCCTGTGCCGAGGCCCCGGGCCAGCGCTATGGCGACGTGGGCTCGCTGCAGCGCGAGCTGCAGCGCCTGCTGGCGCATCGGCCGGTCGAGGCGCTGGAGCGGCAGCGCCTGTACCGGCTGCGCAAGCTGCTGCGCCGGCGCTGGCGCTGGGCCACCGGCGGCCTGGCGCTGGGCCTGCTGGCCGCGGGCTTCACCTGGGGGCTGGCGGCCGAGCGCGACCGCGCCCGCGCGGCCGAGCAGCTGGCGCAGCGCGAGGCCCGCAGCGCGCGCGAGGTGAACGACTTCCTGGTGGGTCTGTTCAACGCGGCCGACTCCTTCCAAACACCGCGCGCGGCTCAGCAGACTGCCCAGCAGCTGCTGGACCAGGGCCACCAGCGCCTCAGCACCCAGCTGCGCGACCAGCCCGCGCGCCGCGCGCCGCTGCTGGCCGCGCTGGCCCGGGTCTACGAGAACCTGGGCCAGTCCGACACCGCCGCCCGGGCCTACCGCGAGGCGGCCGCCGCCTACCGCGAGGTGGGTGACGTGGCCGCCCAGGAGCCGCTGCTGTATGCGCTGGCCTTCACGCTCAACCGCATCGGCCGCTACCAGGCAGCGCTGCAGGCGGCCGAGCAGTTGCAGGCCCTGCCGCTGCCCGAGCGCCTCGCCCAGGTACGGCGCCACAACGCGATGGGCGTGGTGCTGACCAATCTGGGCCAGGTCCAGCCGGCGCTGCAGCAGCTGCAGGCCGCGCTGGCGCTGCTGAGGCCCGAGGACAGCGAGCTGCGCGCCACGCTGCACAGCAATCTGGCGCTGGCCCAGCTGGCCGCGGGCCGGCCGGCCGAGGCCGAGCGTCTGGTGCGCGCGACCTTCGACCCGCGCCATCCGCTGGTCTACCGCCGCCGCACCATCCTGGCGATGGCACTGGCGGGCCAGCAGCGCTTGGACGAGGCGCGGGCCGAGCTGCTGGCGGCGGACGCCAACATCGTCGAACGCTTCGGCCCGGCCAACAGCCACCGCCTGCGCGTGCTGCGCGAGCTGGGCGCCGTGCTGTTGCAGCAGGGCCGGCCGGCCGAGGCGGTGGCGGCGCTGCGCACCGCGCTGCAGTGCGCGCGCGCCGGCGGTGAGGGCGACACACCGCTGGCCGCCAGCACCGAGGGCCGGCTGGCCCAGGCGCTGGCCGCCGCGGGCGATGCCGCCGGCGCCCGGCAGACGCTGCAGACGGCCGTGCAGCGCGCCCAGGCCCAGACGGAGGGCGGCGATCCGCGCGGGCTGGCGCAACTGCAGGCGCAGTGGCAGGCGCTGCCGCCGCAAGACCTGGCGCTGGCGCGCCGCTGAAGGCGGTTGACGCTCAGGCGGCCGCGTCCACCAGCCGGCGCGTGATCGCGGCGCGCAGCGGCGGCAGGTGACGGGCCAGGTTGATGACCGCGCGGCGCAGCGCCAGCACCGGCTCGCGGTCGTCGGTGAAGAAGCGCACCAGCGCATTCGTGCCGACATAGAGCGGCGCGGCCGCGCGGCGATGCTCGGCCTCGAAGGCGGCCAGCGGCCCGGGCGCGCCAGGGTCGGCTGCATCCAGCCGCCACGCCAGCGCCTCCACGCCGTACAGCCCCAGGTTGTAGCCATGCGCGGTGACCGGGTGCATGCCCACGGCCGCGTCGCCGATCAGCGCCAGGCGCGGGCCCACGAAATGCTCGGCCCACACCGCCACCAGCGGGTAGACATGACGGCCTCCCACCACCCGCATGGGCCCCAGCACGCCGCCGGCCGCGGCTTCTATGCGCGCGGCCAGCTGCGTGTCGTCCAGCGCCTGCAGGCCCGGCAGCTCGGCATTGCGCACGGTCCACACGGCCGAGCTGCGGCTGCCGCTCATGGGTAGCAGCGCCAGCGTGTGGCCGCGCAGAAAGCATTCCTGGGCGACACCCTCGTGATCGCGCTCGTGGGCCAGCGGCACCAGCAGCGCGCTGCGACCGAAGTCGTGGTGGCGCGCACCGATGCCGGCCAGGCGGCGCAGCGCCGAGAAGCGGCTGTCGGCCGCCACCACCAGCGGCGCGGCCAGCTCGGCGCCGTCGGCGCATTGCAGGCGCGCCCGCTGCGCGTCGCGCGCCAGGCCCACCACGCGCCGGCCGCACAGCACCGGCACACCGCGCGCCTGCACGCCGGCCCAGGCGGCCGCACGCAGCCAGCGGTTGGACACCAGCCAGCCCAGGTCCTGGCCGGGCGCCTCGAAGGGCAACGGCGTGCGCGAGCCGCTGGACATCACGCGGGCGCGCCGCAGCGGCGCCACCTCGGGCAGGCGCTGCCACAGACCCAGGCGCTCCAGCAGCGCGCGTGAGCGGTGGGTCAGCGCGATCTCGCGGCCATCGTCGGCCGGCTGGGCCAGCGTGGCCTCGTCGGCCTGCTCCAGCACCTGCACCGCCAGGCCGCGGTCGTGCAGCGCGCAGGCCAGCGCCAGCCCGGCCGGCCCGCCGCCGGAGATCAGCACCTGGGCATCGGCGGACGTAACGGCGGGGCGGGTCATGGCAGGTCGGGGCAGCGAGAAAGGCACCCAGCCTAGGGCGGGCGCCGCCGGCCCGCCTTGACCCAGGTCAGGCGGCCTCGTCTTCGTCCGGCGGGGCCAGGGTCTGCAGCTCCACCAGGCGGCGGTAGAGGCCGCCGTCGCGCGCCATCAGCGCCTCGTGGTCGCCGCGCTCGGCCAGCTCGCCGTGGTGCAGCACCAGGATCTGATCGGCCGCCCGTATCGTGGACAGGCGGTGCGCGATCGCGATCACCGTGACCTGGCCGCGCAGCGCCGCCAGCGCCTCGCCCACGCGGCGCTCGGTGGCGCTGTCGATGTTGCTGGTGGCCTCGTCCAGCAGCAGCAGGCGCGGCCGGCCAGCCAGCGCGCGCGCCATCGCGATCAGCTGCTTCTGGCCGGTGGACACGCGCGCCCCGCCCTCGCCCAGCCGGGTCGCATAGCCCTGCGGCAACGCGCTGATGAAGTCATGCGCGCGCGCTGCCTGCGCGGCGGCCTCGATGTCGGCCGGCGTGATGCCGGGCCGGCCCATCGCGATGTTCTCGGCCACGCTGGCCGACATCAGCAGCGGCTCCTGCGGCACCAGGCCCACGGCATCGCGGAAGGCCTCGTCCGGCACCGCGTCCAGCGGCCGGCCGTCCACCAGGATGCGGCCCTGCTGGGGCGCGTAGAAGCGCAGCAGCAGCGACAGCAGCGTGCTCTTGCCGCTGCCGGTGTGGCCGACGATGCCCACGAAGCTGCCGGGCGCGATGTCCACGTCCAGCCCGCGCAGCACCGGCCGCGCCGGGTCGTAGCCAAAGCCCAGGCCCTCGATGCGCAGCCCGCCGTGGGCGATGCGTGCGGCCGGGTCGGCCGGCAGCGGCGGCGCCTCGTGCTGCTGCAGCAGTTGGCGCACCCGCGCGGCCGCCACCATGGCCTGCTGCAGCTGGCCGAACTGCATGGTGATCTGGATCAGCGGCTCCACCACACGGGCGATGTAGCTCAGGAACGCATAGAGCAGGCCCACCTCCAGCGCGCCCAGCGGCCCGATGATCTCGCGCCGCCCGAAGCCGTAGATCACCACCACCAGCAGCAGCACGTTCAGCAGGTCCAGCGCCGGGCGCAGCAGCCAGGCATTGGCGCGCAGCTCGTCCACGCGCGCCTCCCGGTGGGCGGCGTTGGTGGCGCCGAAATGCGCGCCGAAACGCCCCGCCGCGCCACTGGCCTGCAGCACCGCCATGCCGGCCATGGCCTCGGCCATCTGCGCGTTGATGTCGCTGCGCAGCTCGCGGGTGCGCGCCACCGCCGGCGCGGACAGGCGCTGGTAGCCGGTGATGATCAGCACCATGGCCGGCACCAGCGTGGCCACCACCAGCATCAGCCGCCAGTCCAGCCAGGCCATCGCGGCCATGGAGCCCAGCACCACGATGCCGGAGTCCAGCATCACATAGAGCACCTGGCGGTAGAGCTGGTTGACCGCCTCGGTGTCATTGGTGACGCGGCTGACCAGCTGGCCGGTGATGGCCTTGTCGAAAAAGGCCATGGGCAGGGCCAGCACATGGGCATAGACCCGCTCGCGCAGTCGCAGCACCGAGCGCCGCGCGACGCCGGCCATGCGGGTCAGCTGCGCATAGCGAATCCAGGTCGCGGCCCAGCCGCTGAGCAGCAGCGTGAGCAGCAGCGCGGCCATCGCGCCCAGGTCGAAATGGCGCGGCTGCAGGTAGAGGTCGATGTAGCGCTTGCCCAGCAGCGGCGCCAGCGCCTCCAGCGCGGCCGCGGCCACCAGCCACAGCGCGCCCCACAGCAGCGAGCGCCGCTCGGGCCGCGCCGCCTCCAGCAGCAGGCCCACGCTGTCCCACGGACGTTCGGTCTTCATGCGGCCTCCAGGCTGGCTTCGATCTGCTGGTAGCGCCACTGCGCCGCATACCAGCCGCCCAGCGCCAGCAGCTCGCCATGGGTGCCGCGCTCGATCACGCGGCCCTGGCGCAGCACCAGGATCTCGTCCGCCTCCATCACCGCCGACAGCCGGTGCGCAATCACCAGCACGCTGCGCTCCGGCCGCGTGGCGCGCAGCTCGCGCAGGTGCTGCAGGATGGCGGTCTCGGTGCCGGTGTCCACCGCCGACAGCGCGTCGTCCAGCACCAAGAGCGGCGGGCCGTCGTGGGCCGCCGCGCCCACGCCCTGGCTCAGCAGCGCCCGCGCGATCGCCACGCGCTGGCGCTGGCCGCCCGACAGCGTCACGCCGCGCTCGCCCACCTCGGTGTCATAGCCCTGAGGCAGGCGCGCGATGTCGTCATGCACCGCGGCCAGCCGGGCCGCGGCCTCGATGTCCGCGCGGCTGGCCTCGGGGCGGGCCAGCGCGATGTTGCGGGCCACGCTGGCCGAGAACAGAAACGGCTCCTGCGGCACCCAGGCGATGTGGGCGCGCAGCGCGTCCAGCGGCAGCTCGGGCAGCGGCGTGCCGCCCAGCGTGAGCGCGCCGGCCTGGGGCTCGGCCTGGCGCAGCAGCAGGCGCACCAGCGTGGACTTGCCCGAGCCGGTCGCGCCCACCAGGCCCAGCGTGCGGCCGGGCGGCAGCGTGAAGTCCAGCTCGGCGAGCGCGGGCCGCGTGGCCGTGTCGCCGTAGCGGTAGCTCAGGCCCTGGGCGCGCAGCGTCAGGTCGCCCGGCAGCGCCTGGCGGCCGCGGTCCTGCAGCGTCAGCGGCGCCTCCAGCACCGCGGACAGCCGGCCCCAGGCGGCCCGGCCGCGCTCCAGCAGCGACAGCACCCAGCCGGCCGCGAACATGGGCCAGATCAGCTGGCCCAGGTACATGGTGAACGCGGTCAGCTGGCCGATGCTGAGCTCGCCACGCGCCACCAGCCAGCCGCCGCCGGCCAGCGCGATCGCGGTGGCGCTGGCCAGCGTCATGCCCACCACCGGCTCGTAGGCGGCTTCCCAGCGCTGCGAGCGAAAGCTGGCCTCGGCCGCCTGCCGGGCCAGCGTGCCGAAGCGCTCGCGGCTCTGGTCCACCAGGCCCAGCGCGCGCAGCGTGCGCACGCCAGCCAGGCTCTCCTGCACCTGCTGGTTGAGGTCGCCGAAGCGGGCCAGCGAGTCCTGTGCGGCCTGCTGCAGGTGGCGCGAGATCCACCAGAAGCCCAGCGCCATCAACGGAAACGGCAGCAGCGCCGCCAGGCCCAGGCGCCAGTCAATGGCCACGGTCATCATGGCCAGCACCAGCAGCAGCGTCTGCGTGCCGTCGAAACCGGCCAGCATGGCCTCGCCCGCGGCCTGTTCGACCGCGTCGATGTCGTTGGTGGCCAGCGCCATCAGCTCGCCGGTGCGCTGGGTCTGGAAGAAGGCCGGCCCCTGCAGCGCCAGCCGCGCGAACAGCTGCTCGCGCAGACGCTGACCCAGCCGGTAGGCCGCCTTGAACAGCGCCAGCCGCCAGCCCACGCGCAGCAGATAGATCACGCCACCGGCCGCCACCAGCTCGGCCAGCGGCAGCAGCAGCGCGGTGCCACCGAGCCGCCCGGCCACCAGACCGTCCACCACCTGGCCAACCTGGTGCGGAATCCACACGGTCAGCAGCGCGATGCAGCTGAGCATCGCGGCGGCGCCGCCATAGGCGCGCCAGTGCTGGCGGACAAAGCCGCCCAGCATGCGGGTGAGGCTCATGCCCGGACCCCTGGCGCAAGACCCGGCCCCGCGGCGCGGCCTGCAGGCCACACCTGACCCCTCAGCCGGGGGCCGGCGGGGCGGGCGGGACTTTCCCTGAGTACCAATCGGCCATCCTCGGGTTTACGCGGAGGTTGCGGACCGACCTGCACCCCTGGGCCAGTCGCGACATAGGGACCAACCCCGAGGAAAAACGGATCTGCGGACATGGGCCGGCATCATGCCCGACACCACCCCCACGAATGCGGTGGATCAAATCGTCATCAAGGATCAATAGCATGCGCGCCGTCCCCTCATTTCTTACTAACCCGTCATGAAACTACGCCCCCTGGTCTCCCTCCTTGCCGCGGCCTTCGCGGCACCTGCCGTGCTGGCCTCGTCCAGCGGTGTCGTGATCAGCCAGGTCTATGGCGGGGGCGGCAACACCGGGGCCACCTACAAGCAGGACTTCATCGAGCTGTTCAATGCTGGCAGCGCGCCGGTCACCATCACCGGCTGGTCGGTGCAGTACGCATCGGCCACCGGCACCAGCTGGCAGGTCACGCCCATCACCGGCTCGGTGACGCTGGCCGCGGGCCAGTACTACATCGTGCGCCAGGCCGCCGGCACCGGCGGCACCACCGACGTGCCGAGCGACAGCACCACCGGCAGCATCGCGATGGCCGCCGCCTCGGGCAAGGTGGCGCTGGTCAAGAGCAGCACTGCGCTGAGCGGCGCCGCACCCACCGGCGCGGAAGACCTGGTCTCCTACGGCAGCGCCTCGGCCACCGAGGGCACGCCCACCGCGGTGCTGAGCGCCACCGCCTCCGCCTCGCGCAACGGCAACGGCTGTACCGACACCGACAACAACAGCGCCGACTTCACCGTGGGCACCGTGGCCCCGCGCAACAGCAGCGCGCCGCTGAACGTGTGCGGCGGTGGCGGCGGCACGCCGGTCAACCAGCCCATCGTGCCCAGCTGCCCCGACGTGACCACCGCCTCCGGCAGCGCGTCCAGCTTCACGGTCAGCGCCAGCGATGCGGACAGCCGCGTCAACGCGGTCAGCGTGGTGGGCAGCCTGCCCGCCGGCATCACGCTGGGTGACTTCGTCGCCGCCAGCGCCGACGGCGTGGCCGCCACGCAGTCCATCAACCTGTCGGCCGGCCTGTCCGCAGGCGCCTACACGCTGAGCCTGAAGTGGGACAACGACGAGGCCCAGACCGCGTCCTGCAGCTTCAAGGTCGCGGTCAGCGGCCTCACCAGCATCCCGGCCATCCAGGGCTCGGGCGCCACCAGCCCCATGGCCGGCGCGACCGTCACCACCAGCGGCGTGGTCACCAAGCTGACCAGCACCGGCTTCTACATGCAGGACCCGGTGGGCGACAACGACCCCACCACCTCCGACGGCATCTTCGTCTACACCAGCACCGCGCCCACCGTGCTGGTCGGCCAGCTGGTGCGCCTGTCGGCCACCGTGACCGAGTTCAACACCGGCGCCGCCGGCAACACCGACACGCTGGCCCACACGGTCACCGAACTGACCAGCCCCACCGGCATCACCGTGCTGAGCAGCGGCAACAGCATCACGCCGGTCGAGGTGGACCTGACCACGCTGGCCGCCGACGGCCTGGAAGCCTATGAAGGCATGGTGGTCACGCTGCGCGGCCCGCTGATGGCCCAGCAGAACTACTTCCTGGGCCGCTTCGGCCAGGCCACGCTGGCCGCCGGTGGCCGCGTCTACACGCCCACCAACGTGCTGCGCCCGGGCGCCGATGCGCTGGCGCTGAAGGCCGACAACGCCCGCCGCTCCGTGCTGCTGGACGACGGCTCCACCGCCCAGAACCCCAACCCCGCGCCCTTCATCGGCGCCGACAACACGCTGCGCGCCGGCGACACCGCCGAGAGCATCACCGGCGTCATCGACTACGGCCTGGCCACCAGCAGCAACACCGGCTTCGGCATGTACAAGATCGTGCCGCTGGACGTGGCCGCGGTCAGCTTCGCGCGCACCAACCCGCGCGTCGCCACGCCCCAGGTCACCGGCGGCAATGTGCGCATCGCCAGCGCCAACGTGCTGAACTTCTTCACCAGCTTCACCAACGGCGGCTTCGTCACCGGCACAGCCGGCTGCTCGCTGGGCGGCGCCACGTCCAACAGCAACTGCCGCGGCGCGGACAACCTCACCGAGTTCAACCGCCAGTTGGCCAAGACCGTGGCCGAGCTGAGCGCGCTGAACGCCGACGTGGTGGGCCTGATGGAGATCCAGAACAGCGGCAACACCACGGTGAACTACCTGGTCAGCCAGCTGAACGCCGCGATGGGCGCCGGCACCTACGCCAGCGTGCCGCTGCCCGCCCAGGGCGTGGGCACGGACGCCATCCGCGTCGCGATGATCTACAAGCCCGGCAAGCTCACGCTGAACGGTGCCACCATCTCGGACGCCGACAGCGTCAACAGCCGCCCGCCGCTGGCCCAGGGCTTCGCGCTGCCCAACGGCGAGAAGTTCGCGGTGGTCGTGAACCACCTGAAGTCCAAGGGTTCCTGCCCCAGCGGCAGCGGTGCCGATGCGGACGACGGCCTGCAGGGCTGCTGGAACGCGCTGCGCGTGCAACAGGCCAACCGCCTGAAGACCTTCCTGGGCACGGTGAAGAGCACGGCCGGCACCAACGACGTGGTGCTGCTGGGTGACTTCAACTCCTACGCCAAGGAAGACCCGATCGCCGCGCTGACGGATGACGGCAGCATCGTCGACATGGTGGGCGCCTTCGACCCGCTGGACTACTCCTACGTGTTCGATGGCTCCTCCGGCCGCCTGGACCACGGCTTCGCGACCGCGACGCTGGCACCCAAGGTCGTGTACGCCACCTCCTGGCACATCAACGCCGACGAGCCCACCTTCATCGACTACAACACCGAGTTCAAGGTGCCCTTCGCCAGCACCGGCAGCCCGGACTTCTACACGCCCACGCCCTACCGCTCGTCCGACCATGACCCCATGGTCATGGGCCTGAACCTGGTGAAGACCATCACCGGCACCAGCGGCAACGACGTCATCGTCGGCACCGATGGCGACGACGTGATCGAAGGCGGCCCCGGCCGTGACACGCTGACCGGCAAGGGCGGCAAGAACCAGTTCGTCTACAGCAGCATGCTGGATGCCGGCGACACCATCACCGACTTCGTGCCCGGCAAGGACACGCTGGTGCTGACCAAGCTGCTGGCCTCGCTGGGCATTGCCAGCGCCGACCCGCTGGCCGCCGGCTATGTGACCTGCACCACCTCGGGCGCCAACGCCATCGTCAACATCGACGCCGACGGCAGCGCCGGCCCGCAGCGTGCCCGTGCGCTGGCCCAGCTGAACAACGTCTCCTGCGCCGCTCTGATGTCGGCCACCAACTTCAAGTTCTGATCAAAGGAAGTAACGCCATGATCCGCAAGACCCTGATCGCCGCCGCCCTCGGCGCGGCCGCCCTGGCCGCCCAGGCCGACACCGTGCTGGGCGCCTTCAGCAGCGACGCCTTCGATGGCGGCTCCCTGCTGGGCCAGACCTTCGCCGGCACCTTCAGCTACGACGACAGCACTTTCAAGCTGCTGAGCCTGAACTTCACGCTGGGCGGCCAGACCTTCACGCTGGCCCAGGAAATCACCGGCGCCGCCGACGTGGTGGTGGACAACGGCGCCGTCATCGGCCTGAACGCCACCTTCCAGGGTGCGATGGATGTCAACCTGTTCGACGGCTTCGGCTCGCCCTACGCCTTCTACCAGATCAGCACCAGCGACTCCGGCTCGGCCTCGCTGAGCTTCACTGCCGCCCCCGTGCCCGAACCCGAAACCTGGGCACTGCTGCTGGGCGGCCTGGGTGCCGTCGGCCTGATGGCCCGCCGCCGCAAGGCCTGACCCTTCACGGCCCCGGCCTGAACCGCCCCGCCGCGCGCAAGCCGGCGGGGCTTTATCTTGGCGCGCTGTGCCTGGCGCTCAGTGCCCGTGCAGCGAGCGCCGGTGCGGCCCCGCCTCGGCAGGGCTGGCGGGCGCGGCCTCGGCCAGGCCCTGCAGGATGCCGCACTGCTCGGGCGCTCGCGCGCTGCCGCAGCGCTGGCGCAAACCTTTCAGCTGCTTCTCCAGCGCGCGCAGTTCCTTGATGCGCTGCGACACATGGCCAATGTGCTCGTCCAGCAGCGCGTTCACGTCGCCGCAGTCCGCGCCCGGCTGGTCGCGAAAGCGCAGCAGCGCCCTCACCTCGTCCAGCGACATGTCCAGCCCGCGGCAGTGGCGTATGAACTGCAGGCGCTCGCGGTGCTGGGCCTCGTAGACCCGAAAGCCCCCGGCCGTGCGCGCCGGCGCGGGCAGCAGCCCCTCGCGCTCGTAGTAGCGGATGGTTTCCACCGGCGTGGCGGCGGCAGCGGCAAGGTCACCGATCTTCATGGCGCGGGTCAGCAAAGGAGGGGCAGCGCCGCAGGGCTTGACTCTGTAGCGGCTACAGGGATTTCAATAGCGGCGAGCTTACGAGAAACCGCATGTCCTCCGCCGACCACGCCCATGCCCACCCCGCCGCCGGCTGCTGCGGGCACGACCACGCCACCGCACCGGCCGACGCCCCGGCCCACCGCCACGATCACGAGCATGGCCCTGGCGATCACAGCCACGCCCGCGAGCCCCACGGGCATGCCCATGCCCATGCCCATGCCCATGCCCATGCCCACGCGGACGACGCCTGCTCGCCCTGCGGCCACGGCCACCACGATCACGCCCCGGCCCAGGTCGCCACGCTGAGCGCCTCGGCCGGCGGCCTGCTGCTGCGCGTGCCGGCCATGGACTGCCCCACCGAGGAGGCGCAGATACGCCGCGCGCTGGAGCCGCTGGACGGCGTGGCCGGCCTGCGCTTCGATCTGCCCGGCCGCGCGCTGGCGGTGGACGCGCCCGCCGAGCGCTGGGACGCGGTGCAGGCCGCGTTGCAGCAGCTGGGCTTTGCCAGCGAACGCCTCAGCGCGCCGCCCGCCGCGGCCGACACCGCGCGCGCCCAGCGCCGCGAGCTGATGCGCCTGGGCGCCGCGCTGGCCGTGGCCGTGGCGGCCGAGGCGCTGCACTACTTCGCGCCCGCCGCCCTGCCCTGGCAGCTGGCCGGCATGGCGGTGGCGGCGCTCGCGATCGCGCTGGCCGGCCTGGGCACGCTGCGCAAGGGCCTGGCCGCGCTGCGCCGTGGCCAGCTCAACATCAATGCACTGATGGCCGTGGCCGTCAGCGGCGCCTTCGTGATCGGCCAGTGGCCCGAGGCGGCCATGGTGATGGCGCTGTACGCGCTGGCCGAGCTGATCGAGGCGCGCGCCGCCGAGCGCGCGCGGCGCGCGGTCACGGGTCTGCTGGCGCTGTCGCCGCCCCAGGCCCAGGTGCAGCAGCCCGACGGCCACTGGCTGGCGCAGGACGCGCGCGACGTGGCCGTGGGCGCGCTGGTGCGCACCCGGCCCGGCGAGCGCTTCGCGCTGGACGGCCGCGTGCGCGAGGGCCGCAGCACGGTGGATCAGTCCCCCATCACCGGCGAGAGCCTGCCGGTGGACAAGCAGCCCGGCGACGAGGTGTTCGCCGGCACCATCAACCAGGGCGGCGAGCTGCTGGTGGAAGTGACCCAGCCCGCCAGCGACTCGCTGCTGGCCCGCATCATTCATGCCATCGAGGCCGCCCAGGGCCAGCGCGCGCCCATGCAGCGCTTCGTGGACCGCTTTGCGGCGGTCTACACGCCGGCCGTGTTCATGCTGGCGCTGGCCGTGGCGCTGGCCGGCCCGCTGCTGCTGGGCTGGGGCTGGCTGGCCGCGCTCTACAAGGCGCTGGTGCTGCTGGTGATCGCCTGCCCCTGCGCGCTGGTGATCTCCACACCGGTCACGCTGGTCAGCGGCCTGGCCGCGGCGGCCAGGCGCGGCATCCTCATCAAGGGCGGTGTGCACCTGGAGCAGGCGCGCCGGCTGCGCGTGATCGCGCTGGACAAGACCGGCACGCTGACCGCCGGCCAGCCCCGCCTGGTGGCGCAGCAAAGCACCAGCGGCGCCGGCACGGCCGCGCCGGACCTGCCGGAGGTGGCGCTGCAGGCCGTGGCCCGCAGCCTCGCGGCGCGCTCGGACCACCCGGTCTCGCAGGCACTGGCCGCCGGCCTGGACGCGCCGCTTCGGCCGGTGGCCGGCTTCGCGGCCGAACCCGGGCGCGGTGTGCGCGGCGAGGTGGGCGGCCGGGCCTATGTGCTGGGCAACCACCGCTGGATGGAGGAACGCGGCCAGTGCTCACCCGCGCTGGAGGCGCTGCTGCGCGCCCAGGAGGCCCAGGGCCGCAGCGTCACGCTGCTGGCCGACGAGCAGCGCGTGCTGGCGCTGTTCGCGGTGGCCGACACCCTCAAGCCCGACAGCGCCGCTGCGATCGCGCAGCTGAAGGCCCTGGGCCTGCGCACCGTGATGCTCAGCGGCGACGCCGAACTGCCCGCGCGTGCGGTGGCCGCCCAGCTGGGGCTGGACGAGGTGCGCGTCCAGCTGCTGCCGCAGCACAAGCTGGAGGCCATCCGCGAGCTGGGCGCCCGCGGCCCGGTGGCCATGGTGGGCGACGGCATCAACGACGGCCCCGCGCTGAGTGCCGCAGCGCTGGGCGTGGGCATGGGCGCGCGGGGCAGCGACATCGCGCTGGAGGCGGCCGACGTGCTGATCATGAACGACGACCTGCGCAAGCTGCCCGAGCTGATCCGCCTGTCGCGCCGCACGCAGGCGCTGCTGTGGCAGAACATCGCGCTGGCGCTGGGCATCAAGGCGGCTTTCCTGGGGCTGGCGCTGTTCGACAACGCGTCGATGTGGATGGCGGTGTTTGCGGATATGGGGGCGAGTTTGCTTGTGGTGTTTAACGGGTTGAGGTTGTTGAGGGGGGTGGAGGTTCGGGGTTGAATGACTCGCTGTTGGTTCGGTAGCGGGCTTGGATACCGCTCGAACTACGAGTTCGGCTTGGATTGATGCGCGAGGCCCATGCCGGGATTTCGCCCCGGCAGGCGACCTACTTTCTGGCCCGCCAGAAAGTAGGCAAAGAGCGGCCCCTGTTCCGCCGCCCCTCGCTGTGCGAGGGGTTCCCTGCGCTTCTCGGTCACCTCGGCCGCGGCCAACTCGCTTCGTTCGCTGCGCTCGCTCCGCTCAAACAAGGGCCGCGAGTCAGATCTTGAGGCGTGCTGCGCACGCGCCTCGCCGTTCTGCGCTTCTCGGCGGCTCCAAAGGGGAGCCCCGGAACAGCCAACAGCCGGTTTGCCCCGCCGCTGACGCGGCGGGGCAAACCTGGATGGCCAACTCAGCGGAGCTTTGTGACCATCCATGCCTCAGCTACTTGTAACAGCGTGCCGCTTTTGTCAGAAATTTGGCGAGCTGTTAGTACAGCAGCCGAAAGGATAAAACATTGCAAATCAACCGCTTACAACATCCAATGCCATCTTTGTTATGCAGCAAATCTGCTTGATAAGAGGCGCTGGCTGTCGCTCCATGACACGTTAGCCCGCACGGGAATCCGAGCGTCACACACACCCACGAGGAGAGGAAATGAAGAAAGAACTCGTTGTTCTGCTGGACCACTACACTTGTCGAACGAACCGCGTGCCGTTTGACGAGTACGTTGCAAGGCTGACGAGGGCACTTGATGCATACGACACCAAAGTCATTCGCGACCCTACGACCGAATCTCTAGGTGGTGACTTCTCGAGAACTTGGGCAGTCTCCCGAGTAACGGTCGAGGGGACAGTGCAAGAGCAAGAAGCCATCTTCGAAGTAGCCCGCCAAGTCTTCCAAGCTCTGCAGCCTACTGCGCGCTAGACCTATGTTCTCTCGTCCCGTCGCTGTTCGCTGGTACGAACGCGCCTCAAACGTAGGCTACAGCCACTACCGAGCTGCCCAGCGCTTTTCTCGCTTGAATTTCTGGTTGGGGCTCCCGACCGTGGTATTCGCCACGATTGTCGGCACGTCGGTCTTTGCGACGCTGCAGTCGAAGCCCGAGTTTTGGTGGCAGGTGACTGTAGGAGTTCTGAGCATTGCAGCCGCAATCCTTTCGGGGCTCCAGTCCTTTCTCGGCTTCAATGACAAGGCTGAAAAGCACCGTACGGCGGGCTCCAAATACAACGCAGTCGGCCGCGAGCTTGAGTTGTGGCTTTCCCAGCCCGAAGAAGATAACGTTCGCCTTGACGCCATTCGACAGCGGATTGATGCGTTGGCCCAGGAGTCGCCGCACATCCCAGCCTCCGATCATACGAACATGCCGGATGCCCAAAACAGCCTGCTATGGAGAGAGTAGAGGTGCGGGCTAACAGGTCGTTCGACGCGAAAACGCACCGGCAAGGCGCCGCACGCCCTGCTCGGGAGCAAACGTCTCGCGGCGCCTTGCCGGTGCGTGCCGGTCAACTCCGACGTTAGGCATTAGAACCAACTCTTCGCCCAGCCGTAGTTCAGTCTACCGTCAACGCCCGAGCACTCATAGCGCTGCAGAGTACCGAACCAATACGTCTGCAGCATAGGTCAGGTACGAACCATCAGGCACAACAGTGGTCCCCACACTCAAAAGCGGAACGAAAGTAGGCGCGCGAGGGTGAACTAGCGCTGCAGCGGCTACATGTTTGGAGTCGGCAAGCCCGTCGTGATGGATGAGCGCGTTTCTCCGCTCCCGAACCTCGACCAAGTCCTCTCGCAGTAGTTGAGGAACGACTACTAAACCTTCGACCTTCCGCTGTAGCGCGCCAAGAGTCCCTGAGCCGTCACCGCCGCCGGATACGATTCTCGATACGAGCCGTCGCTCGAACGCGGCGATAAGCGCGGTAAACATATCTCTGGCTAAGCGAGTTGCCGCGTATTCAGAAAGCGCGGCATGCGCCTGCCCAACTGACTCGTTACTGAGTAAGCCGGACATGCTTCCCACTTCCACCACTCCTTCAAAGCCAAGCCGTTGATGCGCAATCGCATCGCCGGGCGCCTGAAGTCGAAGTGACGCCCGAACTCTCCAGTAGGCCTGCACAGTCTGCCGAATCTCGGCTTCAAGGTCTACGTGAGTCATTGACTATGGCGAGCCAGCCTCACGAAGCCCTTCATCAGAGGGTGCTTAAACTTGTAGTTCCCCGCCAGAACCTGCGCGACTATCGCGCGCTTGTCATCCGAGGTAAGTCGTCTGATAGCAGCGCCCAGAGCTTGCGGCGTCACGTCACGATCCCCTTCTGCCACTGCAATCTGATTTGCAAGCTCATTGATGGACCCTACGTTGCAGACCACAGAGTCCATGCTCGCCATCGCCCAGACTAGTCGGCGATAGATGTGCGAGCCCTTCTCCGAGGCCGTCGCAAACTCGTACGTCTCACGAAGGGTATGGTCAACGTCCGCAGCCGCTGCCTGTGCGCCAGCTCTAAGGTCCTGAGGTGAAACCTGCGACGCATCTCTGTTCATTGCGCTTTTCGCAGCATTTGTCGCAAGCAGGTGCAGGTAGTAGGGCATGTGATCAGACATAACAATCATTTCGGTCTTTACAGCAGCACCGAACGAGATACCAAGCACCCCTTCACCACGAGACAGAATGCCACCGAGTTCGACTGGACTCATCCTATTCAATGGGACTTGCCGGAGGTTTCGGAAGTTGGACAGATGTCCTGCAAGCAGTCCATCTGCCGTCTCGCTTGCGCCAACCATCACAAGCGTCAGGTTCTGGTGATAAGTAGCAGCGTTCTTCGCAAGCTCCGCCAACGACGCAATCAGGCCCCTGTCCTGCACTCGATCGAGCTCGTCGAACACTATGCACAGGGCTTGTCCCGGCGCTAAGAGCTGGAGGAACATGTTGCCCGTCAGCGCGCTCGCGGGCAAGGTAACGCCCCGGGTCCGGATCGAGTCCGAGATCGCATCGAACACCACCTCACTTGGGTGCAGGGCTTGATACTTCAGAGCAGCATCACGAAGCAGCGTCGCGAAGGTAGCGTTCTCCTCACAGAACACCTGAAGTCGCGGCACGGCAGAAGTCGCGACATTCGCCAGCGAGGTCTTTCCACATCCGCGCTCACCATAGACGACGACGTGAAGTCCAGGGGAAGTGATAGCGTCACGTACACGCTCGAGCTCGCTCTCTCGCCCGATGAATGAGCTAGGCTCTTCGATCGGTGCGTGCGGCCGGAAGGCTGTGCTTAGTAGCGTCCGTTGCTCTGATGTGATCGGCATATTTGCTGGGTGCGTGAGTCGTCGTCACAAACTATAAGCGGAGCCGCGGGCAGCGGCCCGATCGTCCAACTTCGCCGTCAAGCATCGCAGCGCACTGATGCCTAACCCATCTACAGGGACTTCCCGGTTAATCAACCGGATTGATGTAGGCGGTATCCGATAGTCGCCTTCGCTGTTTTTCTCAAGACCTGAGTTCGGGTTTGATGCAGCGTCACAGAGAACAGACTGCACATTTACAGGCGGCCTTGTTGCACTCACTCGGCTTTCGGTGCGGGCCCAGATACCAACCGCTCAGCAGGGCTCCATTCACTCGCCGCCGTCGCCACCATGGGCGCGGCACAGGGTTAGTCGAGCTTGCCTGCTGCCGGTCTGACCTGTGAATTGCATCTTCGAACGCACGTCTACGAGGAAGAACTTGTCGGGTCGTGCATGGGTTTCAGGCCGGAGTCACAGCCGGTATCGGCACGGTCTCACCAGGCTTGACCGACACGTAGTTCGGATCGAACTCGCGCCCCTTGGCCAGCAGCGCCCAGGCGATGCGCGCGTTCTTGTTGGCCAGCGCCACCACGGCCTTCTGCCAGCCCACGCGGGCCAGCAACTGCACTAGCCACTGCGAGATCTTGTCGCTGCGTTTGTGCGCCGTCATGACGGCCGACTTGGCACCCTGGATCAGCAGCGTGCGCAGGTAGTCGTCGCCGCGCTTGGTGATGCGTCCCAGCACCGTCTTGCCGCCGCTGGAGTTCTGCCGGGGCACCAGGCCCAGCCATGAGCCGAACTGCGCGCCGTTCTTGAACTGCGTGAAGTCGCCCACCGTGGCGACCAGCGCCGAGGCGGTCACGGGGCCGATGCCGCTGCGCTGGGCCGCCGCCTTGGCCTGCGCGTCCGATCGCACATGCGCGGCGATGCGCTCGTCGCAACTGGCGATGTGGCACTCCAGCTCGATCCAGTGCAGCCGGGCTTCCTGCAGTGCCAGCCGGGCGATGCCGGGCAACTCGTTACTGGCGTCTTCCAGCACATCGGCTAGGCCCAAGCGCAATGCTTCGGGGCTCTGCGCGAAGACGATGCCGAATTCGGTGAGCAGGCCGCGGATGCGGTTGATGCAGGCAGTGCGGTCTTCCTTGTAGCCTTCGCGCAGGCGGTGGATGGCCAGCAGGGCTTGCTGGGCGGGCGTCTTCACCGGCACGAAGCGCATGTGCGGCCGGCCGGCGGCCTCGCAGATCGCGGCGGCATCGTTGGCGTCGTTCTTGCCGCCCCTGCCGGCCATGCGGTAGGGCGTGACGAAGTGGCCGGCGATGAGGCGCGCATCCAGCCCGAGGCAGCGCAGCTTGCGCACCCAGTGGTGAGCGCCGCCGCAGGCCTCCATTGCCACGATGCAACCTGTACGCAGTTGCGCGCACCAGGCGGCGAACTTTTCGGCGGGCAAAGCCTTGGCGGCCACCACGCGGCCTGTTGCATCGACGGCGTGAACCTGGATCACGCGCTTGGCCAGATCGACCCCGACTCGGGTAATCTCGTTCATGGGCTTCCCCTTTCACATGGCTGCAGATTGACGATTCGCACTATCAATCTTGGCGCCTCGACGCCGTGGGCCAGAAGGTGGGAAGTCCCTTCGTATTCGATCAAGCTGCCCCGCCACGGCAGCTTAGCTCGAACGTTAATACGCAAAAGCAAGAGCCGGTCGTCAGACCGGCTCTTTGCTTTTGTATTTGGCTGTTCCGGGCTTCCCCTTTGGAGCCGCCGAGAAGCGCAGAACGGCGAGGCGCGTGCGCAGCACGCCTCAACATCTGACTCGCGGCCCTTGTTTGAGCGGAGTGAGTGAAACGAACGAAGCGAGTTGGCCGCGGCCTCGCCGTTTGAGCATCGCAGGGAACCCCTCGCATAGCGAGGGGCGGCGGAACAGGGGCCGCTCTTTGCCCACTTTCTGGCGGGACAGAAAGTGGGTCGCCCGCCGGGGCGAACTCCCGGCATGGGCCTCACCCATCAAGCCAAACGCACCCGGAGCAACTCAACAGCGAGCACCCCGCAAGACCTGACCCTCAATACGTCCGCCCACCCTTGAAGATCGCATGCTGCCGCCGCGTCAACTCCGTGCTGCGGCTCATCGCATCAAAGCTCACGCTGGCATGCGCGTGCATGATGGCCAGCCCCAGCGCATCGGCCGCGTCCTTGCCCGGCACACCGGGCAGGTTCAGCAGACGCTGCACCATCAGCTGCACCTGCTCCTTCTTGGCCTGGCCATGGCCGGCGATGGCCTTCTTCATCTGCACTGCGGTGTATTCGCTCACCGGCAGCTGGCGCGACACCAGCGCGCCCAGCGCCGCGCCGCGGGCCTGGCCCAGCAGCAGCGTGGACTGCGGGTTCACGTTCACGAAGATGATCTCCACCGCCGCGCACTGCGGCTGGTAGCGCGCCACCACCTCGCAGATGCCTTCGTGCAGGATCTTGATGCGCGCCGGCAGATCGCCCACCGCCACACCGCTGGTCTTGATGGTGCCGCTGGCCACATAGGCATGGCGCGGCCCGTCCGCGTCGATGACGCCAAAGCCCGTGGTCTGCAGGCCGGGGTCGATGCCGAGGATCCTCATGGCCTCATCGTGATCCCAACGGCAACTGGAAGTACCAGCGCACCGAATGGAAGAACACTGGCGCCGCAAAGCACAGCACCGCGATGCGGTCCAGCAGGCCCACGGCGCCGGTGATGGAGCTGCGGTTGCCCCAGTAGCGCATGCCGGCGTCCTTCTTGAGCGCGCGCATCACCAGGCCGCCGAAGCCGCCCGCGCCGGCCGCCAGCAGTGCCATCACAAAGGCCTGGCCGGCCTTGAAGGGCGTGATCCAGTACAGCAGGCCGCCGGTGAAGGCGCCGGCCAGCGTGCCTATCCACCAGGCGCGCATCGAGAAGCTGCGGCTGATGCGCCGCGCGATGGGCCGGTTGCGCAGCGAGCGCCGCGCGATCTCCTGCGCGATCTGCGAGGCCGCCATCACCATCACCAGGAAGAACAGCAAGAAGGCACCGCGGCCGGTGTAGCCGGGGAAGTCCAGCAGCAGCACGGCCGGCGCGTGCGACAGGCCGTAGACGCAGACCATCACGCCCCACTGGATCTTGGCGTTGCGTTCCAGGAAACGGTGGGGGTCGTCGGCCAGCGCGCTGACGATGGGCAGCACCAGGAAGCCGTAGACCGGCAGGAACACGGTGAACAGGTCGAAGAAGCGCGTGCCGCACAGCATGTACTGCACCGGCAGCAGCAGGAAGAACGCGACGATCAGCGTGCGGTGGTCGCTGCGCTGGGTGTGCAGCATGGTGATGAACTCGCGCAACGCCAGGAAGGAGCACAGCGCGAACAGCGCGGTCGCGCCCAGCGGGCCGGAGATCCACGCGGCCCAGAACATGCAGCCGCCCACCCACGCGGCGCGCAGGTCGGGGCGCACGCGCTCCCAGCTCAGGCGCGAGGGGCGGCGGGCGTCTTCCAGCGGCCGCTCGCGCAGCGAGTTCAGGAACAGGCCGATGCTCAGCAGCATCAGGAAACCGAACAGCACGACGAAGAGCAGCGCCACCTGCTCGCTGGTGGTGAGTTGCTTGAGCCAGCCCATCAGACCGGCTCCGCCGTCTGCTGCACGCGCAGCGGGTCGGGGCGCTGGGCCATCACCGCGTCTCGGGCGCGCACCAGGAAGTCGGCCTTGCTCTCGCCCTCGCGCAGCCACAGCGGCTCGCCGAAGGTGACGGTGCACAGCACCGGCACCGGCACGACCTCGCCCTTGGGCATCACGCGCTGCACGTTGTCTATCCAGGTGGGAATGATGGGCACCTCGGGGAACTGCTGGGCGAGGTGGTAGATGCCGCTCTTGAAGGGCTGGGGGTCGCCCTTGTTGGAGCGCGTGCCCTCGGGGAAGAACACCAGCGAGTCGCCGTGGGACAGCGCCTCGACCAGGGGCTCCAGCGGGTCTTCGTCGGGGTTGGCGCGGGTGCGGCTGACGTAGATCGCGTTGAAGACCTCGGTGGTGAGCCAGCGCTTGAGCGCCGAGGTCGTCCAGTAGTCGCGCGCCGCGATGGCGCGCGTGTGGGCGCGCAGCTCATGCGGGAAGGCGGCCCAGATCAGGACCAGATCGAAGTGACTCTGGTGGTTGGCGATGTAGATGCGCTGCTCCGCCAGCGGCGGGCAGCCCTTCCAGTGGCCCTGGGCCCCGGTGATCAGACGCGCCACCGAGGCGAGCAACTGGCCGGTGAGGACGGCAAGCGACATGGGGCGGATTATCCGTGGCCCGCCCCGCGCGGCCGTGCGGGCTTCACCAGTCGTCCGAACCGCCGCTGCTGCCGGTGTCGGTGTCGGCCGAGCCGCCACCATCGTCCCAGCCATTGCCGGTGCCGAAGTCGATGCTGCGCGAGCTCAGCTCGCGGGCGGCCTCGTCGTCGCCGGTGTCGGCAAAGCTGCCGGGGATCAGCCCGCCGGGCGCGGCCGCCGCGCTGCCGGCGCTGTCATCGCGGTAGCGGCGTTCGCCGCCGTCGTCGCGGCTGCCTTCGTGCAGCAGCTTCTCGGCCAGCATGCCGGCGGCCACGCCACCGGCCGCGGCCAGGCCCACGCCCATCAGACCGGGGCCGCTGGGCGCCGGGGCCTGGGGCGCATAACCGTAGCCGGGTGCGGGCGCGGCGCCGTAGCCGCCGCCATAAGCCCCGCCAGCCGCGCCGCCGTAAGCGGGCGCCGGCGCGGGGTAGACCACGGTGGCGGCATCGGCCGCGCGGCGGCGCATCCAGGCCGCGGCAGCCAGGATGAACACCACGGCGCCGCCCAGCAGCAGCCACACGGGCACACCGCCCGAGGCCTGGGCCGGCGCGGGCACGGGGGCCGGCGCCGGGCGCGGCAGCGCAGCGGGCAGGCCGGCATCGGCGCTGCTGAGCCGCGGCGGCGCACTCTGGCCGCGCTGCTCGCGCGCCAGCAGCTCCTCGAAGGCCTTGAAGCGGGTGGGGTCGGTGAACTTGATGGACGGGTCCAGCGAGCGCGCCTTGCGCGCCTGCTCCTGGGCCTCGGTGAACTGACGCTCATGGGCCAGGATCTCGGCCAGCACATAGTGGGCACGCGCGCTGCCGGGCTTGGCCGCGACCACCTCGCGCATCATCTTCTCGGCGGCCACATAGTCGCCACGCTGGGTGGCGGCCTGCACCTCGTCCACGCTGGGCAGGGCCTGGGCCGCACCCAGCCACAGCGCGCCCAGCAGGGCCAGGCAGTACATCATCAATCGGGGCAGTTTCATGGGGGACTCCTCTGCAGCCATCGCTCACGGGCAGCGATGCGCCACCAGTGTGCGCTCCCGATCTGACGCTGAGCCGTCCGGATTCAAGACCTGGCCTTCAGGAGGGGCTCGCACCGAGACCCCTGCCCAGGCCGGCCTAGGCCACTCGCCTAGGCAAGAGGCTGGGCCCGCCCGCCCAGGCGCTGGATCAGCCCGGCGCTGAGCTTGTTGGCCAGGCCGTAGACCGTCTGCTGCGGGTTGGCGCCCAGGCTGGTGGGGAACAGCGAGCCGTCGTGCACCGACAGGTTGGCGATCTGCCAGTGCTGGCCGTCCGGCCGCACCACGCCGCGGCCGGCGTCGGCCGCCATGGTGCAGCCGCCCATCACATGGGCGCTGCCCACGGTGGCGATGAAGGGCTGCATGCGCAGCGCCGCGATGCCCGCCCTGGCCTCGGCCAGGTTGCGGTAGGGCGCGGCCTGTTCATGCACCGGCCGCACCGTGCGGGCGCCGGCCGCGAACTGGATCTCGGCCATGCTGAGGTAGGCGCGGTGCACGCCGTCCAGCAGGTAGTCGTTGAGCGCGTAATCCAGCACCGGGCTGCCGTCGTCGCGCAGCAGCACGCGGCCGCCGGCCGACTGCGCATGGAAGCCGTCGCGCATCAACGCGATGATGAGCTGGGTGCGGGGCATCTGGCGGGCGCGCTCGGCCAGCTCGGGGCCCAGGCCGCCGCCATTGGTCAGCGCAAAACCGGGGTGCACCGGCGCCACCTCCAGCTTGTAGCCCATGGGGCCGTCCAGCGGCGCCTGGTGCAGGAAGTGGTCCACATAGACCGACAGCGGCGCACCGGCCCAGCCGGCCACCTCGGTCTCGAACAGCGCGGTGCCGCCGGCCGTGGGGTGCAAAAAGGTGCGACGGCCCAGCAGGCCGTGGGGGTCGGGCGCGTCGGAGCGCAGCAGCAGCGCGGGCGAGTTGATCGCGCCGCCCGCCACCACGTAATGCCGGGCGGTGATGGTGAGCGCCGGGCCGCTGACCTGACCGTCCAGCGTCACCGGCTCGGCCAGCAGCGCGTCGACGCGGCCGTCCTTCAGCCGCAGGCGGCGCGCGCGGGTCTGCACCAGCAGCGTGGCGCCCAGGTCCAGTGCGGTGGGCAGCGTGCTGACCAGCATGGACTGCTTGGCATTGGTGGGGCAGCCCAGGCCGCAGGAGCCCAGGTTCCAGCAGCCCTTCACATTGCGGCTGACCACCTTGGCGGCAAGGCCCAGCGCCTCGGCGCCGCGGCGCAGCACGTCGTTGTTGGCATTGGGCTCGGTGGGCCAGGGGGAGATGTGGAGGCGGCGCTCCACCTGCTCGAACCAGGGCGCCATCGCGGCCGCGCTGAAGTCGCTCAGGCCGAAGCGCTCGCCCCAGTGGGCCAGCACCTCGGGCGGCGTGCGGAAGGCCCCCGCCCAGTTCACCGTGGTGGAGCCGCCCACGCAGCGGCCCTGCAGGATGTTGATCGCCTGGTCCCGGGTCTTGCGCCCGGCGGCCTCCTGGTAGAGCTGGGGGTAGGCGTCGGCCTCGCGCTGGCGGAACTGGCGGCTGGAACGCAGCGGGCCCTCCTCGACGAGAACGATCTTCAGGCCGGCGCGCGCCAGCATCTCGGCGGTGATGCCGGCGCCGGCGCCGCTGCCGATGATGGCGACATCGCAGTCCAGCGCCGCGCGCAGCGGTGCGTGCGGGCCGCCGTGCACCTTCCAGCCGCGCGCCAGGCCCTCCAGGATGGGGTCTTGCAGGCTGCTCATCAGATCTCCTGGGGGCCGGGGTAGCCGGCCAGGCGCCAGTTCTCGGGCGCAGTGAAGAAGGCAATGCTGTGCAGGTCGCGCAGCGCGTGATAGACCTGCTGGCGCAGCGACTGGCCGGACAGGCGCAGCCCGTCCAGGCAGGCCTGCAGCTCGGCGGTGGAGACCTGGCCCCAGTCGCTGCGCAGGCCCAGCAGCGCCCAGCGACCGGGCGCCAGCGCCAGCAGGCCCAGCGCCTGCGACAGTTCGGCACGCAGCGGCGCCGGCAGCGCGGCCACCGCCTCGTCCACGCGCTGCAGCTGTGCCTGCAGCGCCTGCTCACGCGCCGGGCCGGCCGCGGGCAGCAGGCCGTCCAGCACCGCCTCGGCCACACGGGCCATCAGCTGGCGCGAGGCGGCGCTCAGGCGCGTGCCGTCCAGGCCCGGCCGGAACACCGCCACGCCCGCACCGGCCACGCCCATCAGCACGGCCGCGCCCAGCCCCAGCTGCAACAGTCGGCGGCGCTGCATCAGCCCAGCCTCCGCAGCAGCGCCAGCAGGCGCTCGAAGGTCGCGCCATAGGGCGGCTGGAACAGCCGTGTGCCGGCCCAGCGGGATTGCAGGAACACCGGCTTCTCCTTGCTGAAGCTGCGAAAGCCCCACTCGCCGTGATAGGCCCCCATGCCGCTGGCGCCCACGCCGCCAAAGGGCTGCTCCTCCTGGCCCAGATGCCACAGGCAGTCGTTGACGGTCACGCCGCCGGCCAGCGTCTGGGCCAGCACCTGCTCGCGGGCCGCGCGGTCGCGCCCGAACCAGTACAGCGCCAGCGGGCGCTCGCCCGCGTTGACGTGGGCAATGGCGTCCTCCGGCCGGTCATAGGCCAGCACCGGCAGCAGCGGGCCGAAGATCTCCTCCTGCATCACCGCCGCATCGGGCGGCACGTCCAGCAGCAGCGCCGGCACCAGGCGCCGGTCTTCGGGCGTGTCGGTGTGACTGCGCAGCACGCGCGCGCCGCGGGCCTGGGCGTCGTCCAGCAGGCCCTGCAGCCGCGCCAGATGGCGGGGCGTGCAGATCGCGGTGTAGTCGGCATTGCCGGCGATGTGCGGGTAGAGCCGCCGCATCTCGGCCAGCAGACGCTGGGCCAGCGGCTCCACCAACTCGCGCGGCACCAGCAGGTAGTCGGGCGCGACACAGGTCTGCCCGGCGTTGAACAGCTTGCCCACCGCCAGGCGCGCGGCGGTTTGCGCGAGATCGGCGCTGCGGTCCACCAGCGCCGGCGACTTGCCGCCCAGCTCCAGCGTGACCGGGGTCAGGTTTTTCGCCGCGGCCTGGGCCACCAGCCGGCCCACCGCGGTGGAGCCGGTGAAGAACAGGTGGTCCAGCGGCAGCTCGGTGAAGGCCCGGCCGACCTCGGCGTCGCCGGCGATGACCTGCATCTCCTCGGGCGCGAAGTGCTGGGCCACCAGTTGCGCCATCAGCGCACTGGTCGCCGGGGTCAGCTCGGAGGGCTTGATCAGCACCCGGTTGCCGGCCGCCAGCGCGGCCACGGCCGGCGCCATCGCCAGGTAATAGGGGTAGTTCCAGGGCGAGACTATGCCCACCACGCCCAGCGGCTGGCGCATCAGGAGGTTGCGCCCCGGCAGGAAGTGCAGCGGCGTCTCGACACGGCGCGGCTTCATCCAGCGACGCAGGCGCCGCATCGCGTGGCCGGCGGCGGACTCGACCGTGAACACATCGGCCAGCAGCGACTCCTGGCGGGCGCGGTGGCCGAAGTCCTGCGCCATCGCGGCGGCCAGCGCCTCGGCGTGCTGGCGGGTCATGGCGCGCAGACGGCGCAGGCGGTCGCGACGCACCTCGTAGGATGGCTGGCGCTCGGCCTCGAAGGCGCGGCGCTGGGTGCCCAGCGCCAGATGCAGGCGCTCGTGCAGTGCGGTGTCCAAGGCTGTCTCCGGTGTTCTTGTGTGGACACCGCGAGGCTAACGCCAAGGCTGGACTCGTGGAGGAGCGGGGAACTAGAGGGGGGCGTCTAGTCGGGCCGTCCTCATGGCCGCCCTCATGCCATCGGCCCCGAGATGGCCGATGATCCATGTCATGCCTCGCGCCCTGCATGGCGCGAGGCCTTCGGACGGCGTCGAACAGGCCGCAGGGCCTGTTCTCGGTCCGTCCTCAGTGACGGAAGTGGCGGATGCCGGTGAAGACCATCGCGATGCCGCGCTCGTTGGCGGCGGCGATCACTTCGTCGTCACGCATGGAGCCGCCCGGCTGGATCACGCAGCTCGCGCCCGCGTCGGCCAGCACGTCCAGGCCGTCGCGGAACGGGAAGAAGGCATCGCTGGCCACCGCGGCGCCCTGCAGCGACAGGCCGGCATTGGCCGCCTTGATCGCGGCGATCTTGGTGGAGTCCACCCGGCTCATCTGGCCGGCGCCCACGCCCAGCGTCATGCCGCCAGCGCAGAACACGATGGCATTGCTCTTCACGTACTGGGCCACGGTCCACGCGAACATCAGGTCGTCCAGCTGCTGGGCGCTGGGCTGCAGCGTGGTCACGACCTTGAGGTCCTCGCGCTTGAGGAAGTGGTTGTCGGCAGTCTGCACCAGCAGGCCGGAGCCAACGCGCTTGACGTCCTGCGCATTGCGGCCCTGGTCCCAGGGGCGGGTGCCACCGGCAGGCAGTGCGATCTGCAGCAGGCGCACATTGACCTTGCTCTTGAACACCTCCAGCGCCTCGGCGCTGAAAGACGGCGCCATCAGCACCTCGACGAACTGCTTGGCCACCAGCTGCGCAGCCGCGCCGTCCACCTCGCGGTTGAACGCGATGATGCCGCCGAAGGCGCTGGTGGGATCGGTCTTGAAGGCCTTGCCATAGGCCTCGGCCGGGTTCAGGCCCACGGCCACACCGCAGGGGTTGGCGTGCTTGATGATCACGCAGGCCGGCGCCTCGAAGCTCTTCACGCATTCCCACGCGGCATCCGCGTCGGCGATGTTGTTGTAGCTCAGCTCCTTGCCCTGCAGCTGCTTGGCCGACACCAGCGAGCCGGGCGCGGGGAAGAGGTCGCGGTAGAGCGCGGCGGTCTGGTGTGAGTTCTCGCCGTAGCGCAGGTCCTGCACCTTCACGAAGCTGCTGTTCATCTGCGCCGGGTACTCGGCCTTGCTGCCGTCTTCCTGCAGGCTGGAGAGGTAGTTGCTGATCGCGGCGTCGTACTGGGCGATGCGGTTGAACGCGGCCACCGAGCAGGCGAAGCGGGTCTTGTCGCTGGTCTTGCCGCTGGCCTTGAGCTCGGCCAGCACGACGGCGTACTGGCTGGCGTCGGTCAGCACCGTCACGTCGCCCCAGTTCTTGGCCGCGCTGCGCACCATGGCCGGGCCGCCGATGTCGATGTTCTCGATCGCGTCTTCCAGCGTGCAGCCGGGCTTGGCCACGGTGGCCTCGAACGGATAGAGATTGACCGCCAGGATGTCGATGCGGGTGATGCCGTGCTGCTGCATCGCGGCCACATGCTCGGGCAGATCGCTGCGGGCCAGCAGGCCACCGTGGATCTTGGGGTGCAGCGTCTTCACGCGCCCGTCCATCATCTCGGGGAAGCCGGTGTGCTCGGCCACCTCGGTGACCGGCAGGCCGGCGTCGGCCAGCAGCTTGGCGGTGCCGCCGGTGGACAGCAGCTTGGCGCCGAGAGCATGCAGCTCCTGGGCGAATTCGAGGATGCCGGTCTTGTCGGAGACCGAGAGGAGTGCGGTGAGTGCCATGGTTGTGCTCAGAGGCTCAGAGGTTGTGATCGGTCAGCTTGCGGCGCAGCGTGTTGCGGTTCATGCCCAGCCATTGCGCGGCCTTGCTCTGGTTGCCCCCGGCCTCGCGCATCACGATCTCCAGCAGCGGCTTCTCCACCAGCTTCACCAGCATCTCGTGCATGGAGTGCGGCTCCTGACCGTCGAGGTCACGGAAGAAGGCTTCGAGGTTGTCGCGCACGCAGGCGTCGATGGGGTTGGGCGTGTTGTTCTTTTGTGCGCTCATGGCGGGGGAGGTTCAGGCGACGCAGGCCTCGGCGTCCAGCGCCTCGGTCGCGTCATCGGGAGCGGCGGCCGCGGCGGGCGGCAGTCGCTCGAAGGTCTGGGCGAGCGCATCGAACCAGTCGCGCAAGGCGCGCCACTGCTCGTCGCTGCTCTCCAGCGTGTTCATGTGCTGGCGGAAGGTCTCGCCGCCGGGCAGGCCGCGCACGGCCCAGCCGATGTGCTTGCGCGCGCTGCGCACGCCGCTGGCTTCGCCGTAGAGGCTGTAGTGGTCCAGCAGGTGTTCGGTGAGCCAGGCGCAGGCCTCGGCCACCGTGGGCGGGGCCAGGTGTTCACCGGTGGCCAGGTAGTGCGCGATCTCGCGGAATATCCAGGGCCGGCCCTGGGCCGCGCGGCCCACCATCAGCGCGTCGGCGCGGGTGTAGTCCAGCACCTGACGGGCCTTCTCGGGCGAGTCGATGTCGCCGTTGGCCACCACCGGGATGCGCAGCGCGGCCTTGACCGCGGCGATGGTGTCGTATTCGGCCAGGCCCTTGTAGCCCTGTTCGCGGGTGCGGCCGTGTATGGTCAGCATCGCGACGCCGGCCGCCTCGAAGGCGCGCGCCAGCCGCAGGGCGTTGCGCTCCTCCAGGCTCCAGCCGGTGCGCATCTTCAGCGTGACCGGCACGCCGTGCGGCGCGCACTGCGCCACCACGGCCTCCACGATCTCCAGCGCCAGCGGCTCGTTGCGCATCAGCGCCGAGCCGGCCCACTTGTTGCAGACCTTCTTGGCCGGGCAGCCCATGTTGATGTCGATGATCTGGGCGCCGCGGGCGATGTTGTAGGCCGCAGCCTCGGCCATCATGGCCGCATCGGTGCCGGCGATCTGCACCGCGATGGGCCCGGGCTCGCCGCTGTGGTCGGCGCGGCGCGAGGTCTTGAGGCTGTTCCACAGGTCCTTGCGCGAGGTCACCATCTCGCTGACCGCATAGCCCGCGCCCAGGCGCCGGCAGAGCTGGCGGAACGGGCGGTCCGTCACCCCGGCCATGGGCGCCACGAAGAGCGCTGCCCCGTCGTGTTCTGGGAGGGTGTAGGGGCCGATCTGCACGGGTTCTGCTCAAAAAAGAGGCAAGAGTATAGCCGCCCGCCCCCTGTCGACGGCCTGACAATGCAGGCATGGAAGCTTGGCTCGGCCATCTCATCCACGATCTTCTGGCCGCGCTGGCCCTGCCGCAGGTGGGGCTGGTGGCGGTGTTCGTGATCGCCTTCGTGTCCGCCACGCTGCTGCCGCTGGGCTCGGAGCCGGCGCTCTACCTGGTCGTCAAGGCCGACCCGGCGCTGTTCTGGCCGGCCATCCTGGTGGCCACCGTGGGCAACACGCTGGGCGGCATCACCTCCTGGTGGGTGGGCTATGGCGCGGAGCGCGCGGTCGAGGCCGCGCGCCACAAGTCGCCCCCCAACCCGAGGGCGCTGGCCTGGCTGCAACGCTTCGGCCCCAAGGCCTGCCTGCTGAGTTGGCTGCCCGTCGTCGGCGACCCGCTGTGCGCGGTGGCCGGCTGGCTGCGCCTGCCCTTCTGGCCCTGCGTGGGCTGGATGGCGCTGGGCAAGTTCCTGCGCTTCGTCTTCTACACCGCCGCGCTGCTGTGGCTGATTCCTCCGGACTGGATCTCATGAGCACCACCCCCGCCTACGACGACCTCGCCCGCCGCCAGCTGCGCCTGTACCGGCTGGGCCACCTGCAGGCTATCACGCAATGGGACCAGTCCGCCTTCATGCCGACCCGCGGCGCCGAGGCGCGCGGGCAGGCGCTGGCCGAGATGGACGGCCTGCTGCACGAGCTGGCCACCGATCCGGCGCTGCCGGCGCTGCTGGACGCGGCCGCGGCCGAGCCGCTGGACGGCACGCAGCAGGCCAATCTGCGCGAGATACGCCGTGCCTGGCGCAGCGCCAATGCGCTGCCGCAAGCGCTGGTGGAGGCCAAGAGCCTGGCCAACAGCCGCTGCGAGCATGCCTGGCGCAGCCTGCGCCCGGCCAACGACTGGGCCGGCTTCGTGCCGCATCTGCGCGAGGTGCTGCGGCTGGCGCGCGAGGAGGCGCAACACCTGTCCCAGCAGGCCGGCCTGTCGCGCTATGACGCACTGCTGGACCTGTACGAGCCCGGCATGCGCTCGGCCGAAGTGGCGCGCGTGTTCGGCGAGCTGCGCGGCTGGCTGCCCAGCCTGATCCGCGACGTGAGCGCGCGCCAGGCCGGCGAGGCGGTGATACGCCCGGTCGGGCCCTTCCCGGTCGCGGCCCAGCGCGCGCTGGGCCAGGACGCGATGCATCTGATGGGCTTCGACTTCGAAGCCGGCCGGCTGGACGAGAGCGCCCACCCGTTCTGCGGCGGCGTGCCCGAGGACGTGCGCATGACCACGCGCTACCGCGAGGACGACTTCCTGCCCGCGCTGATGGGCGTGATCCACGAAACCGGCCATGGCCGCTACGAGCAGAACCTGCCGCGCGAGCTGCTGGGCCAGCCGATCGCGCGTGCCCGCTCCATGGGCATACACGAGAGCCAGAGCCTGAGCTTCGAGATGCAGCTGGGCAGCCACCCGGCCTTCGCCGGTCTGCTCGCGCCGCTGCTGGCGAAGCATTTCGGCGCCCAGCCGGCCTTCGAGCCCGCCAATCTGCACAAGCTGCTGACCCGCGTGCAGCCGGGGCTGATCCGCGTGGATGCAGACGAGGTGACCTACCCGGCCCACGTGATCCTGCGCTTCGAGATCGAGCATGCGCTGATCGAGGGCGAGGCCGAGGTGGACGACATCCCGGCGCTGTGGGACGCCCAGATGGCCGAGCTTCTGAATCTCGACACCCGCGGCAACTTCAAGGACGGCCCCATGCAGGACGTGCACTGGCCGGCGGGCCTGTTCGGCTACTTCCCCTGCTACACGCTGGGCGCGATGTATGCGGCCCAGTGGTTTGCCAGCATGCGCCGCCTGCACCCCGCGCTGGACGAGCAGATCGCGCGCGGCGAGCTGGCGCCGGTGTTCGACTGGCTCAACACCCGAGTCTGGCAGGCGGCCAGCCGCTTCGAGACCCCGGAGCTGGTGCTGCGCGCCAGCGGCGAGGCGCTGAACCCGGCTCACTTCCAGGCCCATCTGCGTCAGCGCTACCTGGGCTGAAGCGCTGCGCCCATCGTGGGCGAAAAAAAGGCCGCCCCATGCGGAGCGGCCCTGAACGACTTCGTATCAATCCTCTGTCAAGACCGCACACCTTCCGGCCCCCCGGCCACGTTGGCATACGGCGCCCGGCGACACCGGCCGCCAGGCCTGGCCGCCGGGAGTAAGACGGCGACCAGTGCCGATTGTGCGCATTTAGGCGCCCGACGGCATCCCCTCGAGCACTGGGGCGCGTGCCGGGCTCAAAGCAGCAAGGCCAGCCGCTCCAGGATCAGCACCGCGAAAAAGCCCAGGCCGGCGATCACGGTCCACTTGACGATGATGAGGCCCAGCCGACGCCAGTGCGGCTGGCGGGTGGCGATGTAGAGCGCGAAGCAGACGACGGCAGCGAACAGCAGCAGGCCGATCAGCAGGCGGGCGATCACCATGTCGTCACCAGGCCGGGGCCAGCTCGGCGAAACCGGCCGGCGCGGCCCGCTCGTCGTCGAACTGCACCAATTCGTAGGCGTCGGGGTCGGCCAGCAGCGCCCGCAGCAGCTTGTTGTTCAGCGCATGGCCGCCCTTGAACGAGGTGTAGGCCGCCAGCAGCGGGTGGCCCACCACCTGCATGTCGCCGATCGCGTCCAGGATCTTGTGCTTCACGAACTCGTCGTCGTAGCGCAGGCCCTCGGCGTTCAGCACCTTGTAGTCGTCCACGACGATGGCGTTGTCCATGGAGCCGCCCAGCGTGAGGCCGCGCGAGCGCATCAGCTCGATGTCCGAGGTCATGCCGAAGGTGCGCGCGCGGGCGATTTCCTTCTTGTAGGCGCCCGAGCCCATGTCGAACACGAACTGCTGGCCGGTGGCGGCCACGGCCGGGTTGTCGAACTCGATCTCGAAGCTCAGCGTGTAGCCGTGATGCGGCTCCAGCCGCGCCCACATCAGCTTCTTGCCCTCGCCCTGGCGCACCTCCACCGGCTTCTTCACGCGCAGGAATTTCTTGGGCGCGTCCTGCTGCTGTATGCCGGCCGACTGCAGCAGGAACACGAAGCTGGAGGCCGAGCCGTCAAGGATGGGCACCTCGTCGGCGTTGATGTCGATGATGAGGTTGTCCAGCCCCAGGCCGGCACAGGCCGACAGCAGGTGCTCTATGGTCTGGACCTTGGGGCCGCCGGGATCGCCACCGGGGCTGATGGTGGTGGCCATGCGGGTGTCGCAGACCGAGGCGGCGGTGACCGGGATCTCCACCGGCGGGCACAGGTCCACGCGGCGGAACACCAGGCCGGTGTCGGGCGGCGCCGGCTGCAGCGTCAGCTCGACCTTCTGGCCGCTGTGTATGCCCACGCCGACGGCGCGCGTCAGCGATTTCAAAGTGCGTTGCTTGACCATGCCGCCATTGTCCCGGATCAGGCTTGCCCTTGCGCGCCCGGGCGCTCCACCGGCAGGCGCAGCGACAGCCGCGTGCCGCCGCCCGGCATGGAGTCGATGCGCAGCCGCCCGCCCAGATGCTGCGCGCGCTTGAGCTGGCTCTTGAGCCCGCGGCCCTGGCGCACCGTCTGGGTGTCGAAGCCCCGGCCATCGTCCTCGATGCGGATCTCGACCTGGCTGCCATGGTGGCGGGTCACCAGGCGCACGCGGCTGGCGCGGGCGTGCTTCACGACATTGTTCAGCGCCTCCTGCATCAGGCGCAGCACGTGCAGCGCCTCCGGCGGGCCCAGCCAGGCCAGCGGGGGCAGGTCTTGCACGTCCCAGTCCAGCTGCAGGCCGCCGCTCTGCAGGCGCTTGCCCAGGCGGTAGCGCATGGTGGCCAGCAGGGACACCAGGTCATGACCCACCGGCTCCAGCGAGTCGATCACCAGGCGCAGGTCGTCCACGCATTCGCGCAGCACCTCCACCACATGGTCCTGCGACATCTGGCCCTGCTCCACCGCCACCAGCGCGGACAGCAGCGAGGAGCCCAGGCCGTCGTGCATATCGGCCATCAGGCGCTGGCGCTCCAGCAGCAGCGCCTGCTGGCGCTCGGCCTCGCGCAGCTGCTCGTGCTGGACCTGCAGCGCCTCGGCCTGCTCGTCCAGGTCCTCCTGCAGCTGGCTGTTCTCCGCCTTCACCTGCTCGACCGCGCCCATGTAGCGGCTCTGCACCGCGTACAGGAAGCACACCATCACGATGATGGTCGCGAAGGGCATCAGGTAGACATGCTCGGGCCAGGCCCAGGCGGCCAGCAGGGCCAGGTCGTGCAGACCCAGCATCAGGCCCACCAGCAATGCCAGCGCCATCAGGCTGAGCTCCACGCGGCGCTCACGCCAGGCCAGCCAGGCCACCCAGGCCGTGCCGCCGCCGGCCAGCAGCGCGGTGACCGTGTACTGCAGCACCACCAGGTCCATCTGCTGCAGCCACAGCGGCATGCTCAGCACGCTGACCAGCGCCACGCCGCCCACCAGCACCCGCTCCACCCAGGGCTGGCGCCGGCTCGCGAAGCGCAGCGCCAGCAGCAGCACGAACAGCGTCACCCAGGCCGCGGACGCATGCGTGGCCCACCAGAACCAGTCCAGCAGCAGCGGATGGGCCGGCGGGCTGGCGTAGTAGTGCAGATTGCGCACCAGCCAGGCAGCCGCGCCGAACGCGAACAGTCCGTAGATGCTCTCGCTGGGCCGGCGTAGCCACAGCGTCAGTGCGAACAGGCCCAGCACCACCAGCGTCAGGCTGATGGCCTGGGGCAGGCCGGACTGCAGCCGCGCCCGCCACTGCCAGCGCTTCTCCAGCTCGGCCCGCGGCCCCACCCAGATGCGCGACACCACGTGGTAGCCGTCGGCCTGCACCGGCAGCGCGATGACGATGTCCATGCCGCGGCCGGCGGCCGGCAGCGGCAGCCAGATGGGCTGCACCCACTGGTCGCGCGCCACCGGCTGGTTGTCCAGCAGCAGCCGCCAGCCCTGCTCGGTGTGGCCCAGCACCGCCGCGGTCAGCGTGCTGAGCCGCGGCAGGTACAGCGCCATGGGCTGGTCGTCATGGGCCGGCACGCGCACGCGGTACCAGCGCATCTCGTAGCCCTGCGCGTCGGACACGTCGGCCGCCCCCGGGCGGTGGCGCACATCGGGCAGCTGGACCGGCTGCCAGGCCGACCCTTCCTGCGGCGGCAGCAGCTCGGGCGGCAGGCTCAGCCCCTCGGGGCCGGACACCGCCTGACGGCGCAGCGCGGCCCACCAGGCCTCCAGCTGCGCGCGGCTCCAGCGGCTGATGGCGCGCTCGGTGGGCGCCGGCACATCGATGGACAGCATGCGGCCCTGGGGCGCATTGGGCTGAGGCAGGCGCTGCGCCACGGCCGGGCTCAGCGCGACGGCCCACAGCAGCCCGAGCAGACACAGCAGACGCAGGACCCAGCACCTCAGCAGAACGACGGGGAATCTGCCAGCGGCCATGCACATGGCGGCGAGCATGCCACAGCGCCGGACCGGGCCGGCTGCGGACTCAACCCAGGGCGGCCAGCGCCTGCTCGCGGGTGGCCTGGCGCAGCTCGCGCGCCAGGCCGGGCTCGCCCACCGCGCGTGACAGCAGCAGCGCCCCCACCAGCGAGGACAGCAGTGCCAGCGCGTGCTGTCGGCGCTCGGCCGGCTCGGCCTCAGGTAACTGCGGGGCCAGCACCGCCAGCAACTCCTCCACCCCTTCGGCAAACGCCTGCTGTACCGCGGGCGTCGCGCGCGCCGCATCGCCGGCCAGCGCGGCGAAGGCGCAGCCCTCGCCCAGGTGCTCACCATGGGCGGCCGACAGATAGCCCTTGATCCAGCGCTCCAGTCCCGCGCGGTCACCCAGCTGGCCCCAGTGCTCGCGGTTGGCGGCCAGCGCGCGTCGGCTGGCCTGGGCGGCCAGGTCCTCCTTGGACTCGAAGTGCCCGTAGAAGCCGCCGCGCGTGAGGCCGGCGGCCTGCATCAGGTCGTTCAGGCCTATGCCGTCGAAGCCGCGCTCGCGGAACAGCTGGGCGGCGCTGTCGAGGATGCGCTCGCGGTTGAGCTCGACCTGGGCTCGTGTGACTTTCATGGCGGACTCCGACGGGTTGTCTGGGCTGGCTTGACTTATTTTAAATGTTGAACGACATTTATTCAAAGATGTCAGTCGACATCAAAATACGAGGACCCATCATGCAGATCCGCAACGCCGTCGTTTTCATCACCGGGGCCAACCGTGGCCTGGGCCTGGCCTTCGCGCAGGCCGCCCTAGAAGCCGGGGCCGCCAAGGTCTATGCCGCCGCCCGCGACCCGGCCAGCATCCAGCTGCCCGGCGTGATCCCGGTGGCGCTGGACGTCACCGACCCGGCGCAGGTCGCCGCGGCGGCCGCCCAATGTGGCGACGTCACGCTGCTGATCAACAACGCCGGCATCTCGCTGACCGGCCAGGCGCTGGCAGCAGACGGCCTGGACAAGGCGCGCGCCGAACTGGAGACCAACTTCTTCGGCCCCTGGCTGATGGCACGCGCGTTCGCGCCGGCGCTCAAGGCCAACGGCGGCGGGGCGATCGTGAACGTGCTGTCGGTGCTGAGCTGGCTCACCTTCCCGGCCGTCGCCACCTACAGCGCGTCCAAGGCCGCCGCCTGGTCGCTGAGCAATGCACTGCGCAACGAGCTGCGCGACCAGGGCACCCTGGTCACCAGCCTGCACGTGGGCTACATGGACACCGACATGACACGCGGCCTGGAGGCGCCCAAGTCGGCTCCGCTGGACGTGGCCCGGCTGACGCTGGCGGGCGTCGAGCGCGGCGACTTCGAGGTGCTGGCGGACGACATCAGCCGCCAGGTCAAGCAGAGCCTGTCCAGCGACAAGCCCGCCTACGCCGGCTGACCGGGAGCCCATCATGTCGCACGCCCTGCTGCCCGCCGAAACCGACGGCCGCCTCGCCGCGGCCCGCCATGCCTTCTCTGCGCCGGAGCGCATCCCGGCCACGCCGCAGGAGCTGGCGGCGCTGGCACCCGGTGCCCTGCCCGCGCTGGTGCACGAGGGCCAGAAGCTGGCGCGCTGGACATTGGGCCAGGGTCCGCGCGTACTGCTGGTGCATGGCTGGAACGGCCGGGCGACCCAGTGGCTGCCCTGGCTGCCGGCGCTGCAGGCCGCAGGCTTCTCGGTCACGCTGTTCGACCTGCCCGGCCATGGTGAATCCAGCGGCCACGAGGCCAGCGTCGAACACGCGGCGCGGGCGGTCCAGGCCCTCAGCGCCGAGATCGGCGAGCTGCACGCGCTGGTCGGCCACTCCATGGGGTCGGCCGCGGTGCTGGCAGCCCTCAGCCGCGGCGTGCGGGTGCAGCGCAGCGTGCACCTGGCCGGCCCCTCGTCGCTCACGCCGGTGGTCTACGGCATGGCGGCAGCCCACGGTCTGGAAGGCGACGACCGCCGCGCCTTTGCCGGCTGGGCCGAGCGCTTCATCGGCCAGCCGCTGGCGCGCCTGGACCTGGCCCAGCTGCGCGACGGCCTGCGCCATCCCGGCCTGGTGCTGCACGACCCGCAGGACCGCGTCGTGCCCTATGCCACGTCGGAAGCGCTGCGGGCCACCTGGCCGCAGGCACGGCTGCAACCCACGCCCGGCCTGGGCCATCGCCGGCTGCTGGCCGACCCGGACGTGATCCGGCAGGCGGTGGACTTCCTGCGCGGCGACTGAACGCCGGCGCCCAAAACAAAACAGCGCGCCCGCTGTCGCGAGGCGCGCTGTCGCGCGAGGCCCGGGAGGGCGTCAGTCGGCCTGCTTGCGCAGGAAGGCCGGAATCTCGATCTCGTCCATGCCGTTGGAAGACAGCGCCTCCACCTTGGCCGCGGCGCTGCCGGAACGGCCATGGCGCCAGACGCTGGGCACATTGCTGTTCGCGAAATCGCCCAGGCCCAGACCGGCCGGCGCGGCCTGCGTGACACTGGCGGCCTGCGCCACCGCGACCGCCTGGGTCAGCACCGGCATGCCGTCGGTGCCGGTACGCACCACCTGCTGGGTCTGCACCACCTGCAGCGGTGCCGCCTGGCGGGCACGCGACAGGCCGGTGGCGATCACCGTGACGCGCAGCGCGTCGCCCAGGCTCTCGTCATAGGCCGTGCCGTAGATGATGTGCGCATCTTCGGACGCATAGCGCTTGATCGCGTTCATCGCATTGCGCGACTCGCTCAGCTTGAAGTTGCTGCGGCTCGCGGCGATCAGCACCAGCACGCCACGCGCGCCGGACAGGTCGATGCCCTCCAGCAACGGGCAGGCCACGGCCGCCTCGGCCGCCTTGGCCGCGCGATCCGGACCCGTGGCCTGGGCCGTGCCCATCATGGCCTTGCCCGGCTCGCTCATCACGGTCTTGACGTCCTCGAAGTCGACGTTGACCAGGCCCGGGATGTGAATGATGTCCGAAATGCCGCCAACGGCGTTCTTCAGCACGTCATTTGCATGAGCAAAGGCCTGATCCTGCGTGACGTCGTCACCCAGCACATCCAGCAACTTGTCGTTCAGCACGACGATCAGCGAGTCCACATTGGCCTCGAGCTCGGTCAGGCCGCTGTCGGCGGCCTTGGCGCGCCGGCCGCCTTCGAATTCGAAGGGCTTGGTGACCACGCCGACCGTCAGGATGCCCATTTCCTTGGCCACGCGGGCGATCACGGGTGCGGCGCCCGTGCCCGTGCCACCGCCCATGCCGGCGGTGATGAACAGCATATTGGCGCCGGCAATCGATTCACGAATGCGGCTCTCGGCCTCCTCGGCCGCAGCCTTGCCCATTTCGGGTTTGGCGCCCGCGCCCAGGCCGGTGGAGCCCAGTTGCAGCAATTGATCGGCTTTGGATCGGTTCAATGCCTGCGCATCGGTATTGGCGCAGATGAATTCCACGCCTTGAACACCCTGGGCGATCATGTGGTCGACCGCATTGCCGCCGCCGCCACCGACGCCAATCACCTTGATTTGGGTGCCCTGGTCAAACTCTTCGATCATCTCGATAGGCATATGAAACCTCCTACAGCAATTGTGCCTTGGGCACCTGTGAAAGACTAGCTGGTGAAACAAATTTTTGATGTTTTCGGAGGGCTCTAGGGGCTCAGAAATTCCCCATGAACCAATCCTTGACCCTGCCGAGCAGGGTTTGTACGGAGCCGGCCTGCTGGGCCGCCTTGAAACCTCGGGTACGCGCCAGCCTGGCCTCCTCCAGCAGACCCATGACGGTCGCCGAGCGGGGGTTTGCCACCATGTCGTAAAGGGCGCCGGAATAGGTGGGCAGCCCGCGGCGGACAGGTTTCAGAAAAATATCCTCGGCCAGTTCCACCATGCCCGGCATCACCGCCGAGCCGCCGGTCAGCACGATGCCGGAGGACAGCAATTCCTCGTAGCCGCTGTCGCGTATCACCTGGTGCACCAGCGAGAAGATTTCCTCCACCCGCGGCTCGATCACGCCGGCCAGTGCCTGCTTGGACAACATCCGCGGGCTGCGGTCACCCAGACCCGGAACCTCCACCTGATCGGCGGGTTCTGCCAGCAACTGCTTGGCCACGCCGTGTTCGACCTTGATCTCCTCGGCGTCCTTGGTCGGCGTGCGCAGCGCCATCGCGATATCGCTGGTGATCAGGTCACCGGCGATGGGAATCACCGCGGTATGGCGAATGGAGCCGCCGGTGAATATCGCGACATCGGTGGTGCCGGCGCCGATATCCACCAGCGCCACCCCCAGGTCACGCTCGTCCGAGGTCAGCGCCGCCAGGCTGGACGCGCTGGGATTCAAAACCAGCTGCTCGACCTCCAGGCCGCAGCGGCGCACGCATTTGACGATGTTTTCCGCCGCGCTCTGGGCCCCGGTCACGATATGGACCTTGACCTCCAGCCGGCCACCGCTCATGCCGATGGGCTCCTTGACCTCGTGGCCGTCGATGACAAATTCCTGCGGCTCGACCAGCAACAGGCGCTGGTCATTGGGAATATTGATGGCCTTGGCGGTTTCCACCACGCGTGTGACATCCACCGGCGTGACCTCCTTGTCGCGCACGATGACCATGCCGGTGGAGTTCTGGCCGCGGATATGACTGCCGGTGATCCCCGTGTAAACCCGGGATATCTTGCAGTCGGCCATCATTTCGGCCTCCTTCAGCGCCTGCTGAATGGACTGCACCGTCGCGTCGATATTCACAACGACGCCGCGCTTGAGCCCGTGCGAGGGGGCCACCCCCAGGCCGGCGATGCGCAAATCCCCCCCGGGCAATACCTCGGCCACCACCGCCATGATCTTGGCCGTGCCGATATCCAAGCCGACGACCAAATCCTTGTATTCCTTGGCCATGTCCGTCCTCAACGTTTCTTGTTTGCGGGTTTTCCCGGTGTTTGGGTGGTGACGCCGCGCAGGCGTACCGCATAGCCATCGGCGTGGCGCAGGTCGGCGGCCAGCAGCGGCGCGTGGTAGCGCGCCTCCACCGTCACCACCGTGCGCGTGAAGCGCTCGAAGCGCTGCACCAGCTCGGCCTGGCTGCCACGCCCCAGCTCGATGACGGCGCCCTTGCCCAGCGTCGCCCGCCAGGAGCCGCGGCCGGACAGGTCCAGCCGCTCGATCTCGTCATCCAGCCGCTCGACCGCCGGCTCCAGCGCCCGCCACATGGCCAGCATGTCGCCGGCCGAGTGCGCCGGGCCGGACAGCACCGGCAGGTCTTCGTCCTCCACATCGCCCAGGTTGGCCTGGAACACCTCGCCGAAGCTGTTCACCAGCGCGCGCTCGGTGGTGGACTCGGAGTCGGCGTCCGCGCCGTCGGGGCGCGGCTCCCAGTAGGCGGCGGCGCGGTGCTCCTCCAGCCGGACCTTGAGCCGCATGGGCCAGATGCGCTGCAGCTCCGCATGCCGCACCCAGGGCACGGCCTCGAACGCGGCGCGCCCGTCCTTCAGGTCCAGGCTCAGAAAGGAGCCGCGCAGCCGCGGCAGCGCGTTCGCGCGCAGCGAGGCCACGCTGTTGCGGCTCACATCGCCCACCACCTGGATGCCGCGCACATTGAACACCGGCAGGCGCATCGCCCAGCGCCCGGCCAGCAGCAGCGCACCACCCAGCACCGCGAGCACGAGCAGCGCCGACACCGCATTCATCAGGCGGACGTCGGGCGGCAGCGCGATGCTGGCGGCGGCGGTGTTCATGCGTGGTCGAGACGGGCCTGGGCCAGCAGCCACAGGCACAGTTGCGGGTAGCTCACGCCCACGGCCTGCGCGGCCTTGGGCACCAGGGAGTGCGAGGTCATGCCCGGGCTGGTGTTCATCTCCAGCAGGAAGGGCTTCATGTCGACGCGGCGCAGCATCAGGTCGGCCCGGCCCCAGCCACGGCAGCCCAGCAGGCGGTAGGCCTGCAGCACCAGCTGCTGGATCTCGGCCTCCAGCGCGGTGGGCAGCGAGCCGAACAGGTATTGCGTGCTGTCGGTCTCGTACTTGTTGGCGTAGTCGTAGTTGCCGGCCTCGGCGCGGATCTCGATCAGCGGCAGCGCCTGTGCGCCCTCGCCTTCGCCCAGCACCGCACAGGTCAGCTCGGGGCCCTCGATGAACTGCTCGAACAGCAGCTCGTCGTCAAAGCCCAGCGCCAGCTCCACCGCGCCGGCCATGTCGGAATAGCCCATGGCCTTGGTGATGCCAATGCTGCTGCCCTCGTGCGGCGGCTTCACCACCACCGGCAGGCCCAGCACATCGGGGATGGTGCGCACCCGCTCGCGGCTCAGCTCGGCGCGCGACAGCGCCAGGTACTGCGGCGTGGGCAGCTGGGCGGTGGACCACAGGCGCTTGGTCAGCGTCTTGTCCATCGCGACCGCAGAGGCGGTGACGCCGGAGCCGGTGTAGGGCAGGCCCAGCCATTCCAGCGCGCCCTGCAGCGCGCCGTCCTCGCCGCCGCGGCCGTGCAGCGCGATGAAGGCACGCGCAAAGTGCTGGTCCTTGAGCGCCTGCAGCGGCTGCTCGGCCGGGTCGAAGGCGTGGGCGTCCACGCCCAGCGAGCGCAGCGCGTCCAGCACGCCCTGACCGCTCATCAGCGAGACCGGGCGCTCGGCGCTGTGGCCGCCCATCAGCACTGCGACCTTGCCCAGCGCGGCCGCGTCAATGTTCAGATCGATGCTCGTGTTGCTCATGCCTGAGCCTTTCGGAAATGGTCTTCAATCGCCCGCGGCAGCGTGCTCATGGAGCCGGCGCCCATGCCGATGACGACATCGCCGTCGCGGGTCAGCGCGGCCAGCGCGGCCGGCATGTCGGCCACGCGCGGCACGAACTGCGCGCCCGGCACGGCCGCGGCCAGCGCCCGGCCGTCGGCCCCGGCGATGGGGGCCTCGCCGGCCGAGTACACCTCGGTCAGCAGCGCCGCATCGGCCTGGCCCAGCACGCGGGCGAAGTCCGCGAAGCAGTCGCGGGTGCGGGTGTAGCGGTGCGGCTGGAAGGCCAGCACCAGGCGGCGGCCGGGATAGGCGCCGCGCGCGGCGGCCAGCACGGCCGCCATCTCCACCGGGTGGTGGCCGTAGTCGTCCACCAGCGCAAAGCGGCCGCCATCGGCCGCGGGCCACTCGCCGTGCTTCTCGAAACGGCGGCCCACGCCGGAGAAGCCGGCCAGCGCACGCTGGATGGCGGCGTCGTCGGCGCCGATCTCGGTGGCCACCGCGATCGCGGCCAGCGCATTGCGCACGTTGTGCTCGCCGGCCAGCGCCAGGCGCACGGCCAGCGGGCCATGGCCCTCGCGCAGACAGGTGAAGCTCATGCCGCCACCGGCCAGCGCCTGCACATCCTGCGCACGCACGCTGGCGCCCTCGCACAGGCCATAGGTGCGCAGCGGCCGCTCGATGCGGGGCAGGATGCCGCACACGCCGGCGTCGTCCACACAGACCACGGCCGCGCCGTAGAAGGGCATGCGGTGCAGGAAATCCACAAAGGCCTGCTGCAGCCGCTCGAAGGAGTGGCCGTAGGTGTCCATGTGGTCGGCGTCGATGTTGGTGACCACCGACAGCACCGGGTTGAGGTGCAGGAAGGACGCGTCGCTCTCGTCCGCCTCCACGACGATGAACTCGCCCTGGCCCAGGCGCGAGTTGGCGCCTGCGGCGTTCAGCTTGCCGCCGATCACGAAGGTCGGATCCAGCCCGGCCTCCACGAGGATGGACGTGACCAGCGAGGTGGTGGTGGTCTTGCCATGGGTGCCGGCGATCGCGATGCCGGACTTCAGCCGCATCAGCTCGGCCAGCATCACCGCGCGGCGCACCACCGGCAGCTGGCGCGCACGCGCGGCCTGCACCTCGGGGTTGTCGGCCGCCACCGCGGTGCTGGTGACCAGCACCTGGGCGTCGCCGATGTGCGGCGCCGCATGGCCGATCTCCACCCGCAAGCCCAGCGCGCGCAGGCGCTCCGTGGTGGCGCTCTCCGCCGCGTCCGACCCGCTGACCGTGAAGCCCAGGTTGTGCAGGATCTCGGCAATGCCGCTCATGCCGGCACCACCTATGCCCACGAAATGCAGCTTCTGGACGGCATGTTTCATCGCTGCATCCCCTCGATCTCGTCCGCCACACGCGCGGCGGCGCGCGGCCGGGCCAGCGCGCGGGCCTTGTCGCCCATGGCCACCAGCTGCGCACGGTCCAGGCCCGCCACCAGCTCGTGAAGGCGCTGTGGCGTCAGCTCGGTCTGCGGCAGGTGCAGCGCCGCGCCATGCTGGGCCATGAACACCGCGTTGTCGCGCTGGTGCGAGGTGGTGCTGACCACCAGCGGCACCAGCAGCGCCGCGCTGCCGGCCGCGCACAGCTCGCTGACCGTGATCGCGCCGGCGCGGCAGATCACCAGGTCGGCGTCGGCCAGCGCCGCCGCCATGTCGTCAATGAAGGGCAGCACCTCGGCCTGCACACCGACGGCCGCATAGGCCTGCTGCACCTCGGCCAGGTTGGCCTTGCCGGTCTGGTGGCGCAGCTGCGGGCGCGCATCCGCCGGCCACAGTGCCAGCGCCTGCGGCAGCACCGCATTGATCGCGCGCGCGCCCAGCGAGCCGCCCACCACCAGCACCCGCAGCGGACCGCTGCGGCCCTGCAGGCGCTGGGCCGGGCCGGGCAGCGCCTCGATGGCCTCGCGCACCGGGTTGCCGGTGACCACCGCATTCGGCGTGGCCGCGGCGGCCGCGCCGTCGAAGCCGAACGCGATACGGCGCGCGAAACGGCGCAGCGCGCCATTGCTCATCAGCAGCGCCGCGTCGGCATTCACCAGCAGCAGCGGCAAGCCGGCGAACCACGCGGCCAGGCCGGCCGGCACGCACACATAGCCACCCATGCCCAGCACCGCACTCGCGCCATGCTGCTTGTAGAGACGACGGGCCAGCGCAAAGGCCTTGAAAAAGCCCGCCACGCCGCGCAGCGTGTGCGCCAGGCCCTTGCCACGCAGGCCGGCGAAGGGCAGCGCGTCCAGCGGGATGCCGGCGGCCGGCACCAGCTGGTGCTCCATGCCGGCGGGCGTGCCCATCCAGGACACGGTCCAGCCGCGGCGGCGCATTTCCTCGGCCACGGCCAGGCCCGGAATGATGTGGCCGCCGGTGCCGGCGGCCAGGATCACCAGATGGCGCGCGCTCATGCGCGACCTCCGCGCATGAGTTGCCTGTTTTCCAGGTCGATGCGCAGCACCACGGCCAGCGCCACGCAGTTCATCAGGATGGCCGAGCCGCCGAAGCTCATCAGCGGCAGCGTCAGGCCCTTGGTGGGCAGCGCGCCCAGGTTCACGCCCATGTTGATGAAGGCCTGGCCGCCCATCCAGATGCCTATGCCCTGCGCATAGAGGCCGGCGAACACGCGGTCCAGCGCGATCGCCTGGCGGCCGATCAGGAAGCAGCGGCGGGTCAGCCAGAAGAAGGCCAGGATGACCAGGGCCACGCCGACGAAGCCCAGCTCCTCGCCGATGACCGCGAGCAGGAAGTCGGTGTGGGCCTCGGGCAGGTAGTGCAGCTTCTCCACGCTGCTGCCCAGGCCCTGGCCCAGCCACTCGCCGCGGCCGAAGGCGATCAGGCTGTGCGTGAGCTGGTAGGCCTTGCCCTGGGCGTACTTCTCGTCCCAGGGGTTGAGGTAGGCAAAGATGCGCTCGCGGCGGAAGTCGCTGAAGGTGATCATCAGCACGAAGGCGCCCACCAGCACCGCGACGATCAGGAAGAACATGCGGCCGTTCACGCCGCCCAGGAAGAGCACGCCCATCGCGATCGCCGCGATCACCATGAAGGCGCCCATGTCCGGCTCGGCCAGCAGCAGCAGGCCCACGAAGGCCAGCGCGATCGCAATCGGCGTGACCGCCTGGAAGAAGTTCTCCCGGGCGTCCATCTTGCGCATCATGTAGTTGGCCGCGTACAGCGCGATGCCGAACTTGGCCAGCTCCGAGGGCTGGAAGTTCATCACCCCCAGCGGGATCCAGCGCCGCGCGCCATACACCACCTTGCCCACGCCCGGGATCAGCACCGCGACCAGCAGCAGCAGCGCCACCACGAACACCCAGGGCGCCCAGCGCTCCCAGGTCGCGACCGGGATCTGCACCGTGATCAGGCCGGCGATCAGCCCGAAGCCGATCGCCACCAGATGGCGAGTCAGGAAATGCGTGGGCAGGTATTTGGCGAAGCGCGGGCTGTCCGGCAGCGCGATGGACGCCGAATAGACCATCAGCAGGCCGAAGGCCATCAGCGCGACCACCACCCACACCATGGTCACGTCGAAACCCTGCAACTGCGTGGGCCGGCCGGCGGACGTGGACACCCAGTCCCGCACCGGCACGGCCGCGGCGCCCTCCTCGCGCTTGAAGACGCGCTGGCTCCAGTCCTTGAGCGTGGCGACAGCGATCACAGCGTGGCCCCCCGCTCATCCGCCAGGCGCTGCACCTCGGCGACGAAGACCTCGGCGCGGTGGGCGTAGTTGCGGAACATGTCGAGACTGGCGCAGGCCGGGCTCAGCAGCACGCTGTCGCCGGGCCGGGCCTGGCCCAGCGCCCAGGCGGTGGCGGCCTCCAGCGTGGGCAGGTAATCCACCAGCGTGCCCAGCTCGGCCAGGTCCGCGCCTATGGCCGCGTCGATCTGGGCCGCGTCACGGCCTATCAGCGCGACCGCGCGCGCATGGCGCTGCAGCGGCTCGGACAGCGGTGCGAAGTCCTGACCCTTGCCGTCGCCACCCAGGATCAGCACCAGCCGGGCCGGCGCGCGGTCCGCGCCCAGGCCGGTGATGGCGGCCACGGTCGCGCCCACATTCGTGCCCTTGGAGTCGTCGAAGAACTCCACGCCGTCGATGACGCCCACCGGCTCCACGCGATGCGGCTCGCCGCGGTAGTCGCGCAGCGCGTGCAGCATGGGCGCCAGCTCGCAACCCGCGGCGGTGGCCAGCGCCAGCGCGGCCAGCGCGTTGGCGGCGTTGTGGCGGCCGCGCACACGCAGCGCGTCGGCCGGCATCAGGCGCTGTATGGACAGCGGCTCGTCCTCGTCGCCCCGGCGCTTCTTGATCGTCGGGTCCAGCTCGCGGGCACGCACCAGCCAGGCCAGGCCGCCCTCGTCCACCAGGCCGAAGTCGCCCGGCGCGGTGGGCGCGTTGAGCCCGAAGCGCACCACGCGGCGCGCGACCGTGCGACCGGGCTTGCCGCGCGTGCCCTTCACGAATACCGGCGCCGGCACCAGCGCCTCGACCGCCGCGTCATCGCGGTTCACCACCAGCACCGTGGGGCTGCTCATGTCGGTGCCGAAGATGCGGGCCTTGGCCCGGCCGTAGGCGGCCATGTCGCCATGCCAGTCGAGATGGTCCTGCGTGAGGTTGAGCACGGCGCCGGCCGTGGGGTCGAAGCCGACCACGCCCTCCAACTGGAAGCTGGAGAGTTCGAGCACCCAGACCTCGGGCAGGGTCTCGAACACCGGGCCGCGCGGCGGCGGCGGCGCGATGGGCAGCGGGGCCTCCTCGGGTGGCAGCTCCACGGCGGGCGCGGCCTCGGCCGGCGCTTCGGACAACACCTCGCCGGCCTCGGGGGCCGGGTCTTGCTCGGTCTCGCCACTGGCCTCGACAACTGGCGCGACTTCAACTGGCTCGGCAGGCTCGTTCGCCTCATCGGGCTCGCCGACAGGCTCGGGCTCGCGTGCCAGCGCGTCGACCAGCGTGTCCAGCAGCGTAGGGCCGATGTTGCCAGCCACGGCCACGCGCCGGCCGGCGCGCTCGGCCAGCAGCGCGGTCATGCAGGTGGTGGTGGTCTTTCCATTGGTGCCGGTGATCGCCAGCACCGCGGGCGCATAGCCGTGCTGGGCCTTCAGCGCGGCCAGCGCCTGCGCGAACAGGTCCAGCTCACCTTGCACCGGCAGGCCGCTCGCATAGACCGCGGCCAGGCGCGCATCCAGCGGCGACAGGCCCGGGCTCTTGAACACGCGGTCCAGCCCCTGCAGGTCTTCGGCCGCCAGCGTGCCCGACACGAAACGCACCGCCTCGCCCAGTGCCTCGCGCAGCGCCGCCAGCTGCGGCGGCTGCTCGCGCGAGTCCCACACGGTGACGCGCGCGCCAAAGCCCGCGCACCAGCGCGCCATCGCGAGACCCGAGTCCCCGAGGCCCAGCACCAGCACCTGCTGGTCGGCGAAGAGCGGCAGTTCCAGCTTCATCGCGTCAGCGGAGTTTGAGACTGGCGAGGCCGATCAGGCACAGCAGCATGGTGATGATCCAGAAGCGCACGACCACCTGGGTCTCCTTCCAGCCCTTCTTCTCGAAGTGGTGGTGCAGCGGCGCCATCAGCAGGATGCGACGGCCTTCGCCATAGCGCTTCTTGGTGTACTTGAACCAGCTCACCTGGATCATCACGGACAGCACTTCCGCGACGAACACGCCGCCCATGATGCCCAGCACGATTTCCTGGCGCGTGATCACGGCCAGCGTGCCCAGGCCGCCGCCCAGCGCCAGCGCGCCCACATCGCCCATGAAGACCTGGGCCGGGTGGGTGTTGAACCACAGAAAGGCCAGGCCCGCGCCGGCCAGCGCGCCGCAGAAGATCAGCAGCTCGCCCGCACCCGGGATGTAGGGCAGCAGCAGGTACTTGGCATAGACCGACGAGCCGGTGAGGTAGGCAAAGATGCCCAGCGCGCCGCCCACCAGCACCACCGGCATGATGGCCAGGCCGTCCAGGCCGTCGGTGAAGTTCACCGCATTGCTGGTGCCCACGATGACGAAGTAGCTCAGCGCGACGAAGCCCCACACGCCCAGCGGCATGGAGATGGTCTTGAAGAAGGGCAGCAGCAGGTCGGCGCGCGGCGGCAGCTCGGTGGAGAAGCCGCTGGCCACCCAGCGGAAGAACAGCTGCACCACGCCCAGGAAGGAGGTCTCGGACACGCTGAACGCCAGGTACAGCGCGGCGATCAGGCCGATCAGGCTCTGCCAGAAGAACTTCTCGCGGCTGCGCATGCCCTCGGGGTTCTTGTCCACCACCTTGCGCCAGTCGTCCACCCAGCCGATGGCGCCGAAGCCCATGGTCACCAGCATCACGATCCACACGAAGCGGTTGCTCCAGTCGAACCACAGCAGCGTGGCCACGCCGATGCCGATCAGGATCAGCACGCCACCCATGGTGGGCGTGCCGCTCTTGCTCAGATGCTGCTGCACGCCATAGGCGCGTATGGGTTGGCCTATCTTCATCTCGGTCAGCCGGCGTATCACCCAGGGGCCGAAGGCCAGGCCGATCAAGAGCGCGGTCATCGCCGCCATCACCGCACGGAAGGTGATGTATTGAAAGACGCGCAGAAAGCCCAGGTCCGGGTACAGCCCCTGCAGCCACTGGGCCAGGCTAAGCAGCATGGTCGTTTCCTTTGACGGTGCCGGCCTGCAGGGCGGCCACCACCTGTTCCATCTTCATGAAGCGCGAGCCCTTGACCAGGGTCTGGGCCACGCGCGGTTGTTCGTTCAAGGCCGCGACCAGCTCGGCCGTGCTGCCAAAGGCGCGGGCGCGCGGGCCGAAGGCCGCGGCCGCATCGCGGGCGGCAGCACCGGCGGTCCAGAGCTGGGCGATGCCGCGCTCGGCCGCGTAGGCGCCCACCTCGCGGTGGAAGGCCGGGCCCTGGTCGCCCACCTCGCCCATGTCACCGAGGATCAGCCAGCTCTCGCCCGGCAGCGCGGCCAGCAGCTCGATGGCCGCGCGCACGCTGTCGGGGTTGGCGTTGTAGCTGTCATCGATCAGCGGGCGGCCGGCGGCGTCGCGCTTGAATTCGGAGCGGCCCTTGACCGCGCGGAAGGCTTCCAGCCCCTGCACGATGGTGGCCAGCGGCACGCCAGCGCCCAGCGCGCAGGCTGCGGCGGCCAGCGCATTGCGCACGTTGTGCAGGCCCGCCATGTGCAGCGCCACCGGCGCGCTCCCAGCCGGCGTGTGCAACTCCAGCGCCCAGTGCTCGCCCTGCCAGTCGGCGCGGCCGGTCACGTCCGCCTCGCCCTGCAACGCGAACGTCAGGTGGGGACGGCTGCCGGCCAGCTCGAACCAGATCGGCGCGCAGGCGTCGTCGGCCGGGAACACCGCGCAGCCGCTGGCGCCCAGCGCCTGCAGCACCTGGCCGTTCTCGCGCGCCACGGCCTCGACCGTGGCCATGAACTCCTGGTGCTCGCGCTGCGCGTTGTTCACCAGCGCCACCGTGGGTGCGGTCATCGCGGCCAGCGGTGCGATCTCGCCCGGGTGGTTCATGCCCAGCTCGACGACCGCGACACGGTGGCTCAGCCCCTCGTCATGGCGCAGGCGCAGCAGCGTCAACGGCACGCCGATGTCGTTGTTGTAGTTGCCCTCGGTGGCCAGCGCCGCCTCGCCCGCCCAGGCGCGCAGGATGGCCGCGATCATCTGCGTGGTGGTGGTCTTGCCGTTGGAGCCGGTCACCGCGATCAGCGGCAGCTGCTGGCGCGCACGCCAGCCGGCGGCCAGCGCACCCAGCGCGGCCTTGGCATCCGCCACCTCCAGGCCCGGCAGACCGGCCGCGGCCAGACCGCGCTCGGCCAGCGCGGCCACCGCACCCGCAGCACCGGCCTGGGCCAGGAAGTCATTCGCGTCGAAGCGCTCGCCGCGCAGCGCGACGAACAGGTCGCCCGCGCGCAGCGTGCGCGTGTCGCTGTGCACACGGGCAAAGCGCGTGGCGCCGTCGCCCACCAGACGGGCGGCCACGCCCTGGCCCTGCAGCAACGCCAGCGCTTCGCTCAGCGACAGGAAACCGTGCTCCACGCTCACAGACCGGCCCTTTCCAGCAGCGCGGCGCGGGCCTGGGCCACGTCGGAGAAGGGGCGGCGCACGCCCTGCACCTCCTGGTAGTCCTCGTGGCCCTTGCCGGCGATCAGCAGCACGTCCCGGGCCTGCGCGCCCAGCACCGCGGCCTGGATGGCCTCGGCACGGTCTTCGATGACGGTGGCCTGCGGTGCGCCGGCGACGATGTCGGCCAGGATGCGAGCGGGCTGCTCGGTGCGCGGGTTGTCGCTGGTCACAATGACCTGGGCCGCACGCGCCTGGGCGATCGCGCCCATCTGCGGCCGCTTGCCTCGGTCCCGGTCACCGCCACAGCCGAACACGCAGACCAGCCGGCCGCCGCGCGCCGCGGCCAGGCCCTGCAGCGCGGCCAGCGCCTTGTCCAGCGCGTCGGGCGTGTGGGCGTAGTCCACCACCACCAGCGGCAGCTCGCGGCCATGACCCACGCGCTGCATGCGGCCCGGCACCGGCGTGACCTCGGCCAGCACGCGCGCCACGTCGGCCAGCCCATGGCCCTGGGCGCGCAGCGCGGCCGCCACGCCCAGCAGGTTGGAGGCGTTGTAGTCGCCGATCAGGCCGGTCTGCACCGGCACCGCCGCGCCGCCCTCGTGCAGCGTGAAGGCCAGGCCGGCGCCCGTGTAGTGCAGGCCGCGCGCGCTCAGGCGCGCGTCGGCGCGCTCCACACCCACGGTCCACAGGTCCAGCGCCGACAGCTGCAGCGCCAGCGCAGCGCCGCGCTCGTCGTCCAGGTTCACCACCGCGGCGCGCAGGCCGGGGAAGTCGAACAGCGCCCGCTTGGCCGCCCAGTAGGCGTCCATGGTGAGGTGGTAGTCGAGGTGGTCCTGCGTGAAGTTGGTGAACACCGCCACGCGCACCGCGCTGCCGGCCAGCCGGCCTTCGACGATGCCGATGCTGCTGGCTTCGATCGCACAGG
>NZ_CAJYPS010000002.1 GCF_913777145.1 uncultured Roseateles sp. | reverse complement strand
TGAACATGATGGAGCTCATCAACAACATCGCCAAGGCGCACAGCGGTCTGTCCGTGTTCGCCGGCGTGGGTGAGCGCACCCGTGAGGGCAACGACTTCTATCACGAGATGTCGGACTCCAACGTGGTGGTCCAGGACAAGCTGGAAGACTCCAAGGTCGCCATGGTCTACGGCCAGATGAACGAGCCCCCGGGCAACCGTCTGCGCGTGGCCCTGACCGGTCTGACCATCGCCGAGTCCTTCCGTGACGAAGGCCGTGACGTGCTGTTCTTCGTGGACAACATCTACCGCTACACGCTGGCCGGTACCGAAGTGTCCGCACTGCTGGGTCGCATGCCCTCCGCCGTGGGCTACCAGCCGACGCTGGCCGAGGAAATGGGCCGCCTGCAGGAGCGCATCACGTCGACCAAGGTCGGCTCCATCACGTCCATCCAGGCCGTGTACGTGCCGGCGGACGACCTGACCGACCCGTCGCCTGCCACGACCTTCGCCCACTTGGACGCGACCGTCGTGCTGTCCCGTGACATCGCCGCGCTGGGTATCTACCCCGCCGTCGACCCGCTGGACTCCACCTCGCGCCAGATCGACCCGAACGTGGTCGGCGAAGAGCACTACAGCACCACCCGTGCCGTGCAGGCCGTGCTGCAGCGCTACAAGGAACTGCGCGACATCATCGCCATCCTGGGCATGGACGAGCTGTCGCCGGAAGACAAGCTGGCCGTGGCCCGCGCGCGCAAGATCCAGCGTTTCCTGTCGCAGCCCTTCCACGTCGCCGAGGTGTTCACCGGCACGCCGGGCAAGTACGTGCCGCTGAAGGAAACCATCCGCGGCTTCAAGATGATCGTGGCCGGCGAGTGCGACCACCTGCCGGAGCAGGCGTTCTACATGGTCGGCACCATCGACGAAGCCTTCGAAAAGGCGAAGAAGATTCAGTAAGACTTCGCACACGGCGCGCTGGCGTTGTTGCCGTGCTCGGTGGACGCGAGTCCACCTCCGCGCGGCGCCTAGCCAGCCCACCGTCTGCTCGCTTACTGAACCCTCTTTATGGTTAGCTAAGGAAGATTGAACATGGCAACCCTCCACGTCGACGTGGTCTCGGCCGAAGAGCAGATCTTCTCCGGCGAGGCCAAGTTCGTCGCCCTGCCGGGCGAGAGTGGCGAACTCGGCATCCTGCCGAAGCACACGCCGCTGATCACCCGCATCAAGCCGGGCGCCGTGCGCGTCGAGCTGGCTGACGGCAGCGAAGAGTTCGTCTTCGTCGCCGGTGGCATCCTCGAGGTGCAGCCGCATCGCGTGACCGTGCTGGCCGACACCGCCATCCGCGGCAAGGACCTGGACGAGGCCAAGGCTGCCGAGGCCAAGAAGCTGGCCGAGGAAGCGATGAAGAACGCCAAGAGCGACATCGACTTCGCCAAGGCGCAAAGCGAGTTCGCCGCGATGGCGGCCCAGATCGCTGCGATCGCCAAGTTCCGCAAGAAGTGACCCCCGAGGGCGCGCCTCGCTGAGGGCGCCGCGGCATCACCGCAAGGGTGACGGGAAATTTCCCGTCGCCTTTTTTGTTGTGTGTGTGAAATCCCTGGCGGTCCGACGCCTGGGCGGCGTGGGGGCGTGGCTAGACTCGTCCGCTCGATACAAGGGGGAGACCCATGACACAACGCAAGATCCCGCTGGCCGCAGGCCTGGCCGTGCTGAGCCTCACGCTGGCCGGCTGCTCCACCACCGAACAGTCGCGCTCGCTGGAAGTGCCCAAGGTGGCCGCCGCGGCCGCGCCTGCCTACCAGGGCGCCCGCGCGCCCATCAGCGTGGGCAAGTTCGACAACCGCAGCAGCTATCAGCGCGGCATCTTCTCGGACGGCGTGGACCGCCTGGGTTCGCAGAGCAAGACCATCCTGATCTCGCACCTGCAGCAGACCAACCGCTTCAGCGTGCTGGACCGCGACAACCTGGCCGAGGCGCGCCAGGAAGCCCAGTACAAGGGCCAGGCCCAGGCCATCAAGGGTGCGGACTACCTGATCACCGGCGCGGTCAGCGAGTTCGGTCGCAAGGACGTGGGCGACAAGCAGCTGTTCGGCCTGCTGGGCCGCGGCAAGAGCCAGGTGGCCTATGCCAAGGTCACGCTCAACATCGTGAACTCGACCACCTCGGAGGTCGTGTACTCGGTGCAGGGCGCTGGCGAGTACAGCCTGTCCGAGCGTGAGGTGCTGGGCTTTGGCAGCACCGCCGGCTATGACGCCACGCTGAACGGCAAGGTGCTGGACCTCGCGATTCGCGAGGCGGTGAACGCGCTGACCGCCGGCATCGACAGCGGCGCCTGGAAGCCGGCGCGCTGAGGAGCCCCATGCGACATCTGCTGATGATGGCGGGCGCACTCGCGCTGGTCGGCTGCGCCCAGCCCGGCCCCAAGCCGCTTTACCAATGGGCCGGCTACCAGCCGGCGGTCTATGACCACCTGCGCGCCAATGGCGCCGACCTGACCACGCAGATCCAGACGCTGCAGGCTCAGGTCGACAAGAACCAGGCGCAGGGCGAGGCCTCGCCGCCGGGCATGCGCGCCCACCTGGCGCTGCTGTACTTCAAGGCCGGCGACGAGGTCGCGGGCCGGCGCTACCTGGAGGCGGAGCGCACCGCCTTTCCCGAGTCTGCGGCCTATGTGGACTTCGTGCTGAAGAGCGCGGGCCAGGGTGCCCAACAGAAGGCGGGCGGCCCGACGGCCGATGCGTCCAAGAGCTGACGAGGGAGCGATGAACGTGATTTCCAAATTCGGTCGACTCATTGCGCTGGGCGGCGGGCTGGCGCTGTCGCTGCTGATCCAGGGCTGCGCCACGCCGCCCCAGCCCTACGACTACAGCGCCTACAAGCAGGCCAAGCCGGCCTCCATCCTGGTGCTGCCGCCGGTGAACGGCACGCCCGAGGTGATGGCCGTGCCCAGCGTGATGGCGCAGATGACCCAGCCGCTGGCCGAGTCGGGCTACTACGTGATGCCGGTGTCCCTGGTGGACGAGACCCTCAAGGCCAACGGCGTGCAGACCTCGGACGAGGCGCAGCAGATCCCGGTGCAGAAGCTGCGCGAGATCTTCGGCGCCGATGCCGGCCTGTACGTGAAGGTGCTGCGCTACGGCTCGGTCTACAAGGTGGTCAACAGCGAGACCGCGGTCACGCTGGAGGCCAAGCTGGTAGACCTGCGCAGCGGCCAGCTGCTGTGGGAAGGCTCGGCCAGCGCGTCCAGCGCCGAGCAGGCCAACAACAGCCAGGGCGGCCTGATCGGCATGCTGGTCAAGGCGGTGGTGGACCAGATCGTGGCCACCACGACGGACCGCAGCCACCCGATGGCGGGCCTGGCCAGCCAGCGCCTGCTGGCCGCCGGCCGACCCAACGGCCTGCTGTTCGGCCCGCGCTCTCCCAACTACGGCAAGCCCTGAGCCCCACCCTGGGCGGGCTGCGAAAATGCGGCCCAGCTCTCAACGAATGCAGCGCCCGCGCTGCATCGATGACCGCCCGCCGAGCGCCCTCGGCGGGCGTTGTCTTTTCCGGATACCTGCCATGCCCCAAGCCATTGCCCTGACCCGCTACCAAGGCCTAGACGCCCTCGAACTCGTCGCCCCCGATGGCGCCCGCGCCGTGCTGCTGCTGCATGGCGCCCATGTCGTGTCCTGGGTGCCGGCCGGCGGCGTGGAGCAGCTCTACCTGTCGCCCAAGGCGGTGTATGCCAATGGTCAGGCAATACGCGGCGGCGTGCCGGTGTGTTTCCCGCAGTTCGCCGGCCGCGGCCCGCTGCAGAAGCACGGCTTCGCGCGCACCAAGCCCTGGCAGCTGGCGCGGGCCGAGCAGGGCGCGGATGACGCGCTGGCCGTGCTGCGCCTGGTGGACGATGCCGCCAGCCGCATGGTCTGGCCCCATGCCTTCGAGCTGGAGATGTGCGTGCGGGTCAGCGGGCAGATGCTGGAGATGGAGCTGTCCTGCGAGAACAAGGGCGACACGCCGTTCGAGTTCACCGCGGCGCTGCACACCTACCTGGGCCTGAACGAGCTGGACGACACCAGCCTGGTGGGCCTGGCCGGCCTGCACTATCTCAACTCGGTCACCGGCGAGGAGCAGCGCCAGCGCAGCGACCTGCTGCTGCCCGGCAGCCCGGGCCTGCAGGATCTGGACCGCATCTACTTCAACGCCCAGCACGACCTGGCCCTGCGTGAGCAGGGCATCTCGGCCACGCGCGAGCTGCTGATCGGCCAGCAGGGCTTCGAGGATGTGGTGGTCTGGAATCCCGGCGCCGAGAAGTGCGCCGCGCTGGCCGACATGCCGGCCGACGGCTATCGCCACATGCTGTGCGTGGAGGCGGCGTCGGTGGGCCGTCCGGTGCGCCTGGAGCCCGGCCAGGACTGGGCCGGCCTGCAAACCTTGATGCGCATCAGCGACAAGGCCTGAAGCCACGCGCGCCGGTGTGCCGCAGCGGGCCGGGGCCGGATAATCCGGCCCCATGCCTTTCGCCCCGCTCCAGAACGACAGCTTCCTGCGCGCCTGCCTGCGCCAGCCCACCGAGCACACCCCCGTCTGGCTGATGCGCCAGGCCGGCCGCTACCTGCCCGAGTACCGCGCCACGCGCGAGAAGGCCGGCAGCTTCATGGGGCTGGCCACCAATGTCGACTACGCGACCGAGGTCACGCTGCAGCCGCTGGAGCGCTATCCGCTGGACGCGGCCATCCTGTTCAGCGACATCCTGACCGTGCCCGATGCGATGGGCCTGGGCCTGAGCTTCCAGCAGGGCGAGGGCCCCAAGTTCGCGACCCGCGTGCGCGACGAGGCCGCCGTGGCCGCGCTGCAGGTGCCGGATCTGGACAAGCTGCGCTATGTGTTCGACGCGGTCACGTCCATACGCCGGGCGCTGAACGGCCGCGTGCCGCTGATCGGCTTCTCCGGCAGCCCCTGGACGCTGGCCTGCTACATGGTGGAGGGCGGCGGCTCGGACGACTACCGCCAGGTCAAGAGCCTGATGTACGCGCGCCCCGACCTGATGCACCGCATCCTGGACGTGAACGCCCAGGCCGTGGCCGCCTATCTGAACGCACAGATAGAGGCCGGCGCCCAGGCCGTGATGCTGTTCGACTCCTGGGGCGGCGTGCTGGCCGATGGCGCCTTCCAGCGCTTCAGCCTCGAGTACTCGCGCCGCGTGCTGGCCCAGGTCAAGACCGAGCACCAGGGCCAGACCATCCCGCGCATCCTGTTCACCAAGGGCGGCGGCCTGTGGCTGGACGAGATCGCCACGGCGGGCGCCGATGTGGTGGGTCTGGACTGGACCATGAACCTCGGCCAGGCGCGCGCCCGCGTGGGCGACCGTGTCGCGCTGCAGGGCAATCTGGACCCGAATGTGCTGTTCGCGCCGCCGGCCGCGGTGCGCGCCGAGGCCCGCGCGGTGCTGGATTCCTTCGGTCGCCCTCAGCGCGCGGACGGCGGCTGGGGCGGCCATGTGTTCAACCTGGGCCATGGCATCAGCCAGTTCACGCCGCCGGAGGCGGTGGCCGAGCTGGTGGACGAGGTGCACCAGCATTCGCGCCGCCTGCGTGTGGCCGTCTGAGGCTTGAAACCATGGCCCGGGCATTTCGCCACCGGGCTTTCCCCCAGACTTATCCCCAGATTGACGGTTGCGAGTGGCGCGGTCGGTTCATGCTGCAGTGCAGCTCCACGTTTCCACGGACTTGATGCAAGTCATTGATTTTCATGGGTGAACCGGCCTTGTCCCTTTCGGTGTGGCGAAAGCTGCCGGGTCGGGCTGTTCGTGGGCGGAACCGGCCTTGTGCGGTTTTCGCACAAACTTATCCACAGATCTTGTGGGCAAGCCTGTGGGGCGTTTGAGAATCATGGACTTGGCGCTGTTCTCTCCCAATGCACTTGAGCTGAGGCCGGATGAGCGCTGAGCTGGTGCGCCTGCGGGTGGCCGTGGACGCGCCGCAGCACAGCGGCTTGGCCGGCCCGCTGGACTACCTCTGCGAGCGTCCGCTGACACCCGGCACCTTGGTGCGCGTGCCGCTGGGGCGGCGCGAGCTGCTGGGCGTGGTCTGGCCCGGCGCGCCCGAGGGCGACCCCGACGTCGCCTGCCGCACGGTGCTGGAGGTGTTCGACGCGCTGCCGCCGCTGGGCGAGGACTGGTGCCGCCTGCTGGCCTTCGCGGCCGGCTACTACCAGCGCAGCGTCGGCGAGCTGGCCAGCGCGGTGCTGCCGCCGCAGCTGCGCGAGCTCAGCGCCACGCAGCTGGATGCGCGGTTGCGCAAGCTGCAGCGCAAGGCCGCGCCCGCACCCGCGCCCGAGCCGCCGCGCCCCGAGCTGGCGCCAGAGCAGGCCGACGCGGTGGCGCGCATCGCTGCCGCGCTGGCCCCGGCCGAGGCGGCGCCCGCGCCGCTGCTGCTGTATGGCGTGACCGGCAGTGGCAAGACCGAGGTCTACCTGCGCGCCGCCGAGGCCGCGCTGGCGGCCGGCCGGCAGGTGCTGGTGCTGGTGCCCGAGATCAACCTGACCCCGCAGCTGGAGGCGCGCTTTGGCGAGCGCTTCGCGGCGCAGCTGCCGGGCGCGGCGTCCATCGTGTCGCTGCACAGCGGGCTCACACCGGCCCAGCGCCTGCAGAACTGGCTGGCCGCCCACCTGGGCCAGGCGCGCCTGGTGCTGGGCACGCGGCTGGCGGTGTTCGCGTCGCTGCCCGAGCTCGGGCTCATCGTCGTCGACGAGGAGCACGACCCCTCCTACAAGCAGCAGGACGGTGCCCGCTACTCGGCCCGCGACCTGGCCGTGTGGCGCGCGCACGAGCGCCGCATCCCGGTGGTGCTGGGCTCGGCCACGCCCTCGCTGGAGAGCTGGCAGCATGCCGAGACCGGCCGCTACCAGCGCCTGGAGCTGCCCAGTCGCATAGGCGGCGGCCTGCTGCCCGAGGTCACGCTGTTCGACATGAAGGCGCTGCCGCTGGCCGCCGGCCTCACCAGCGCGCTGACGCCGCAGCTGCTGAGCGCGCTGCGCGAGCACCTGGCGCGCGGCGAGCAGAGCCTGGTGTTCCTGAACCGGCGCGGCTATGCGCCGGTGCTGCATTGCGGCGAGTGCCAGTGGAAGAGCGACTGCCCGCACTGCAGCGCCTGGCGGGTCTTCCACAAGCGCGACCGCACGCTGCGCTGCCACCACTGCGGCTTCTCGGAGCGCGTGCCGCGCGCCTGCCCCAGTTGCGGCAACCCCGACATCGCGCCGCTGGGCCGCGGCACCGAGCGGCTGGAGGAGCAGCTGGCCGAGGCGATGCCGAGCGCGCGCATCCTGCGCATCGATGCCGACTCCACCAAGCACAAGGGCGAGCTGGAGGCGCAGCTGCAGGCTGTGCATGACGGCGAGGTCGACATCCTGATCGGCACGCAGATGATCACCAAGGGCCACGACTTCCGGCGCATCCGCTTCGTCGCCGCGGTCAACCCGGACGGTGCGCTGTTCAGCAGCGACTTCCGTGCGCCCGAGCGCCTCTTCGCGCTGCTGATGCAGGCCGCCGGCCGCGCCGGGCGCGATGCCTCGCTGCAGGGCCGCAGCCAGATGTGGGTGCAGACCTGGCACCGCGAGCACCCGCTGTTCCAGGCGCTGCAAAAGCACGACTACGCGCAGTTCGCGCGCGCCCAGCTGGACGAGCGCCGCAGCGCCGGCCTGCCACCCTTCGTGCACCTGGCACTGCTGCGCGCCGAGGCCAAGACCGTGGCCGTGGCCGAAGCCTTTCTGGCCGCCGCGGCCCAGCTGGCGCAGGAGCTGCCCAGCGCGGCCGGCGTGCTGGTCTACCCGGCCGTGCCGCACGCGGTGGCGCGGGTGGCCAATGTGGAGCGGCTGCAGATGCTGGTGGAGGCGCCGCAGCGCGCCCGCCTGCAGGCCTTTCTGCGTGACTGGGTGCCGGCGCTGCTGGCGCTCAAGCGCGAGCGTGCGGCCGAGTTCCGCGGCCTGCTGCGCTGGGCCATCGACGTGGACCCGCTGGCGATCTGAGGCTCAGCGCTGCAGGCCCCAGCGCCGCACGGTGACGCGCGCGATGCTGTCGAACACCAGGCGCTCCACGCCCCAGCCGATCAGCACCACGGTGGCCAGGCCGGCGAACACATGGTCGGTCATCAGCTCGTTGCGGTTCTGGAAGATGTACCAGCCCAGGCCGCCGCGGCCCGAGGACGCGCCGAAGAACAGCTCGGCCGCGATCAGCGTGCGCCACGCGAACGCCCAGCCTATGCGCAGCCCCGACAGCAGCGCCGGCAGCGCCGCCGGCACCAGGATCTGCACCACATAGCCCAGTCCGCGCAGGCCGTAGTTGCGGCCCGCCATGCGCAGCGTCTCGGGCACGCCCTGGAAGCCCGACAGCGTGGCCAGTGCCACCGGCCACAGCACCGCGTGCACCAGCACGAAGATCAGGCTGGCCGGCCCCAGGCCGAACCACAGCAGCGCCAGCGGCAGCAGCGCGATCGCCGGCAGCGGGTTGAACAGCGAGGTCAGCGTGGCCAGCAGGTCGCGCCCGGGCCGCGTGGCCACTGCCAGCGCCGACAGCGCCAACGCGCCCGCGACGCCCAACGCATAGCCCTGCAGCAGCAGCGCCAGCGACACGCCGGTGCGCAGCAGCAGCTCGCCGCTGCGCAGATCGCTCCACCATGCGACCGCCGCCTGGCTGAAGGTCGGCAGCAGCAGCTCGTTGTCGGCCCAGCGTGCCGCGCCCTCCCACAGCAGGGCCAGCAGGGCCAGCACCAGCAGCTGGCGCAGGCCGTCGCGCTGCCACAGGCGAGCGCCCAGCGCCAGCGGCTGCTCCGCGCTGTGGGGTGGCAGCGGCGGCAGCGGGCGTTCGAACTCGGGGCGGGCGGGGTTGAAGGTGCTCATGCGGCGGCGTGTTCGAACAGCAGGCGGTGGATGCGCTGGGCCTGGGCCTGGAAAGCCTCGCTACCCAGGCTGGTGAAGCCGAAGGCCTCGGCGTCCAGCTCGGCACGCACGCGGCCCGGGTGGGGCGACAGCAGCAGGATGCGGTTGCCTACCAGCAGCGCCTCCTCGATCGCATGGGTCACGAACAGCAGCGTGAAGCGCAGCTCCTGCCACAGCGACAGCAGCTCCTGTTGCAGGCTGCGCCGCGTCAGCGCGTCGAGCGCCGCGAAGGGCTCGTCCATCAGCAGCACGCGCGGTCGCATCGCCAGCGCGCGCGCGATCGCGACGCGCTGCTTCATGCCGCCGCTGAGCTGGTGGGGGAAGGCGTCGGCAAAGCGCGTCAGGCCCACGGTGGCCAGCGCCTGGGCCGCGCGTTCGCGGGCCTCGTCACGGCCGCACTGGCGCGACGCGGTCAGGCCGAAGGCGACGTTGTCCAGCACGCGCTTCCAGGGCGGCAGCTGGTCGAACTCCTGGAACACCACGACCCGGTCCGGTCCCGGCTCGCGCACGACCTGACCCTGCAGCCGGATCTCGCCCGACTGCGGCGCGATGAAGCCGGCGATCGCCTTCAGCAGCGAGCTCTTGCCGCAGCCCGACGCGCCCAGCAGCACATAGCGGTCGCCCTCCAGCACGTCGAAGGACACCTGGTGGGTGGCGCGTATCAGCTGCTGTTCGCTGCGGTAGGCCAGCGTCAGGTCGCGCACCTGCAGCAGCGGGGCTGCCGGGGGCGGGGCCGCCAGCGCGGCGCGTTCGTGGGAGGGAATGGCGGTCATGGCGCGGCTTGATCTGGTTTGGTTTCTGGAGCGGTCAGCTGCCACCCGCCAGATGGGCGTCGTCGAAGAAGTAGTCGCGCACCGACGCCGGCTTGTTCTTGATCGCGCCCACGCGGTGCATGAAGTCCGCCAGCGCGAAGGTGTTCTGCGGCGTCAGCTTGAACTCCACCTCCGGGCTCTTGATGATCTTCAGCAGCAGTGCGCGGTCCACCTTGCTCTTGTTGGTGCGCAGGTAGATGTCGGCGGCCTTCTCGGGGTCGGCCTTCACCCGGCGGGCCGCCTCGCTCAGCGCTTCGACGAAGGCCTGGTAGGTGCGCGGGTTGTCACGGCGGAACTTCTCGGTCGCGTACAGCACCGTGGCCGAGGCCGGGCCGCCCAGCACCTCGTAGCTGCTCAGCACCACATGGGCCTGCGGGTTGGCCGCCAGCGTCTGCTCCTGGAAGGGCGGGTTGCCGAAATGCGCGTTGATCTCGGTGCCGCCCTTGCTGAGCGCCGCCGTGGCCTCGGGGTGGGGCAGGGCCACCTGCAGGCGGTCCAGCCGGTTGTAGGCGGCGTCGCCCCACAGCTTGGCGCTGGCCAGCTGCAGGATGCGCGACTGCACCGACACGCCCACGGCCGGCGTGGCTATGCGGTCCTTGTCGGAGAAGTCGGCGATGGACTTGACCGCCGGGTTGGTGCTCACCAGGTAGTAGGGGAAGTTGCCCAGCGAGGCCACGCCGCGCACGTTCTGCTTGCCATAGGTGCGGTCCCACAGCGTCAGCAGCGGCCCCACGCCGGCGCCGGCGATGTCGATGCCGCCGGACAGCAGCGCCTCGTTCACTGCCGCGCCGCCGGAGAGCTCGACGAACTCCACCTGCACGTCCAGCCCCCGGGCCTTGCCGGCCTTTTGAATCAGGCCCTGGTCCTTGGCCACGTCCAGCAGCAGGTAGACGATGCCGAACTGCTCGGCGATGCGGATGCGGCCCTCGGCCTGGGCGGCCAGCGGCAGCGCAATGAGGGCGGCGAGCGCCAGGCGGCGCAGGATGTTGCGTGACAGCATGGATTCGTGGGTCAGTGGGGTGTTTGTCCAGCGGCTGCGGTGGATCCGGCTTTGCCGGGCCATCAGCAGCGCCCCCTTGAGGGGGCCGGCGAAGCCGGTACGGGGTGGGCGAGCTCAGCCTTCGATGGTGGTGCGGTGCAGGCGGCGGCGCAGGTGGGCGGGGCAGCCGGTGGCGAGATGCAGCACCGAGCGGTTGTCCCAGAACACCATGTCGCCCTCGCGCCAGACATGGCGGTACTGGAACTCGGGCCGGGTGCTGTGCGCGAACAGCTGGTCCAGCAGCGCGCGGCTCTCGGCCTCGGGCAGGCCGACGATGCGGGTCGTGAAGTGCTCGCTGACGAACAGGCCCAGGCGGCCGGTCTCGGGGTGGCGGCGCACCACCGGGTGCACGCTGGGCCGCACCTGCGCGATCTGCTCGGCGCTGAGCTTGGGCCGCCAGGGGCTGCGGGCGCGCAGCTCCTCGTACTTGGCCAGGTAGGAGTGCTCGGCCTGCAGGTGGCGCACGCGCTGCTGCAGCTCGGGCGGCAGTGCGTCCCAGGCTGCATGCTGGTCGGCGAACAGCGTGTCCCCGCCTTCAGAGGGCAGCTCCTGGGCGAGCAGCATGGAGCCCAGGCTGGGCTTGGCCACGTAGGAGAGGTCGGAGTGCCAGTAGTGGCCCGCGTCGCCCAGGCCCTGCGGCTGGCCGTTCTCCACGATGTTGGACACGACCAGGATTTCGGGGTGGCCGGGCAGCTGGAACTGGTGCAGCACGTGGATCTGCAGCGGGCCGAAGCGGCGGCTGAACGCGACCTGCTGCGCCGGCGTGATGCGCAGGTCGCGGAACACCAGCACCGGGTGGGCCAGGTGGGCACGGTGCAGGCGCGCGAAGCGGGCGTCGTCCAGCGGGCGGTCCAGGTCCAGCCCCAGCACCTCGGCGGCAAAGCTGCCGGGCAGCGGGCGGATCTGCAGGGTGTCGGTGCCCGCCGTGTCGGGGCGGTGGTCCAGGGTGGCGGTGCTCATGGCTGGGCTCTCATGCGAAAACCGAGCAAGGCTAGGGCGTGACCCGTCGCCGGCCAACGAAGCAAAACGTGCGGGCTTATGCGCGGCCCGAATGTGGGCCGCGCGTGCTCAGCAGCCCGACGGGTTCAGGGCTTGGGCGTCTGCGCGTCGGCCGCGGCAGCGGCCTTGGCCGCCAGTTCCTCGCGCAGGCGCTTGAGCTTTTCGCGCGGGTCCTCGCGCTGGGCCGGGTTGCCCTCGTGCAGCTTCATCTCGGCGATGAAGCGGCTGGGGATGCCGGCCACCATGTCGCGGCCCTTCTTGCGGCGGCGCAGCGTGGACACCGCCAGCGTGGTGCGCGCCCGCGTGATGCCCACGTACATCAGCCGGCGCTCTTCCTCCAGGCGGGCCGCGGTCATCTCCTCGTCCTCGCTCTTGAAGGGCAGCAGGCCTTCGTTGACGCCGGCCAGGATCACATGCGGCCACTCCAGGCCCTTGGAGGCGTGCAGCGTCATCAGCGTGACCTGGTCCTGCTCCTCGCCGCGCTCGGCCAGCGACAGGATGACCGAGATGGTCTGCGCCACGTCCAGCACGCTCTGCTTGGGCTCGATGAAGCTGATGCCGTCTTCCTCGCTGTGCTGGCCGCCGCAGCGCTTGGCCACCCAGTCGACAAAGTCCAGCACATTGCCCCAGCGCGCCTGGGCGACCTTCTCGTTCTCCTCGCTCTCCAGCAGATGCTGCTCGTAGGCGATGTCCTTGAGCCATTCCATCATCAGCGCGCGGCCGGCCACGTCGCCCTCGGTGGTGCGGGCGCGGTATTGCAGCTCGTTCACGTAGCGGCCGAACTCGTGCAGGCTGGCCAGGCCGCGCGCGTTCACCGCGGTGGACAGGCTCTCGGAGAACAGCGCCTCGAACATGGAGCACTTCCACTGCGAGGAGAACTTGCTGAGTGCGCCCAGCGTGGTGTGGCCTATGCCGCGCTTGGGCGTCGTGACCGCACGCAGGAAGGCGGGGTCGTCGTCCTGGTTCACCAGCAGGCGCAGCCAGGCGCACAGGTCCTTGATCTCGGCCTTGTCAAAGAAGCTCTGGCCGCCCGAGACCTTGTAGGGAATCTGCGCGCGCCGCAGCGCCTGCTCGAACACGCGCGCCTGGTGGTTGGCGCGGTAGAGGATGGCGAAGTCGCTGAACTTCGGCGCGGCCACCTGGCTGCGTATCGCGTTGATGCGAGCCACCGCGCGCTCGGCCTCGTGCTCCTCGCCGTCGCAGGGCACCAGTGCGACGGGCTCGCCATCGCCGAAGTCGCTCCACAGCGTCTTCTGGAACAGCTTGGGATTGATCTGGATGACGTTGTTGGCCGCGCGCAGGATGGCGCCGGTGGAGCGGTAGTTCTGCTCCAGCGGGATCACCTTCAGCGCCGGGTAGTCCTGCGGCAGGCGCTTGAGGTTCTCGATGGTGGCGCCGCGCCAGCCGTAGATGCTCTGGTCATCGTCGCCCACCGCGGTGAACATGCCGCGCTCGCCCACCAGCGCCTTCAGCAACTCGTACTGCACCGCGTTGGTGTCCTGGTACTCGTCCACCAGCACGTAGCGCAGCTTGTTCTGCCACTTGGCGCGGGCCTCGGCGTCGGTGGACAGCAGCTTGAGCGGCAGCGTGATCAGGTCATCGAAGTCCACCGCCTGGTATGCCGCCAGGCGCTCCTGGTAGCGCACCATCACCGCCGCGGCCACGCGCTCGTCCTCGTTCTTCGCGGTGAGCGCCGCCTGCTCGGGCGTGAGGCCCTGGTTCTTCCACAGCGAGATGGTCCATTGCCAGCCGCGCGCCTGGTTGATGTCGGTCGTGCCGCCGGCATCCTTCAGCACGTTCAGCACGTCGTCGCTGTCCAGGATGGAGAACTGCTCCTTCAGGCCCAGGCGCGTGCCTTCCTCGCGCAGCAGGCGCACGCCCAGCGAGTGGAAGGTGGAGATCGCCAGGTCCTTGGCCGCGCGTGCGCCTATCAGCGCCTTGGCGCGCTCGCGCATCTCCTGCGAGGCCTTGTTCGTGAAGGTGATGGCCGCGATCTGGTTGGCGCGGTAGCCGGCCTGCAGCAGGCGCGCGATCTTGGTGGTGATGACGCGGGTCTTGCCGGAGCCGGCGCCGGCGATGACGAGGCAGGGGCCGTCCAGGTGGTGGACGGCCGCCAGCTGGGCGGGGTTGAGACCGGCGGTCGGCACTGCGTGGGACATGGGGCGCGGATGATAGGCGCCCGGGCCGCGCCTGGATCGCCGGCCCGGCAATTGGTGCACTGCATCACGACCATAGCGAATCTCAAAGACTAATCGCTTGCTAATGTATAGCGAGCGATATAAAGTTCAGTCCATGCCAACGCCGACACGCGAAGGCAGGTGCCAGATAAGTAGCAAGCGACATATCAGCAAGCGACTCACCTGGTCGCCGTCAAGCGTTTGAGGTCCCCGCTCCGGCGGAATCTGTTTGTTTCACATCTGTCTTAGGAGATTGTCATGAAGGTCGTTTTCACCCTGCTCGCCAGCGCTGCTGCCTTTGCCATCACCGTGGGCAACGCCCAGGCCTATGGCGACAACAACATGCCCTCGTTCGCCACGACGGCCACCAAGTCCACGCTGACCCGTGCCGAAGTCGCTGCCGACCTGAACGCCTACCGCGCCTCGGGCCTGGCCGATCTGGACCGCGTCGACACCGACCGCACGCAAGACCAGGCCGCCCGCGCCCAGGCCGAGCAGCGTTACCAGCAACTGCGCGTCGCCGCCGGCCTGCCTGCGCAAGCCTCGGTCGTCGCGATGTCCAGCGAGCGCAACCGTGAAGACGTGGTGCTGGAACTGCGCGCCTATCGCCAATCCGGTCTGGCCGATCTGGACCGCATGGAAGGTGACAGCCCCGCCAAGAACCAGGCCCGCGCCCAGGCCGAGCAGCGCTACCAGCAACTGCTGAGCGCCGAACGCGCCCACGCCGCCTACGCCAAGTAAGCGATGGCTGGAAGTACAGTCCCATCATGGAAACGAATTGCACCGACGATCCGGTTCAGGATCTGAACAACCAGCTCTGCTTCGCGGTGTACTCGACCATGCTGGGGCTGAACAAGGTCTACCGCCCGTTGCTGGACAAGCTCGGGCTGACCTACTCGCAGTACCTGGTGATGCTGGTGCTGTGGCGGCGTGACGAGCTCATCGTCTCGGACATCGGCCGCCAGCTCTTTCTCGACACCGCGACGCTGACCCCGCTGCTGAAGCGGCTGGAGGCGCGCGGTCTGATCAGCCGGCGCCGCTGCACCCGCGACGAGCGCCAGGTCATCATCACGCTGACCGAAGAGGGCCGTGCGCTGCGCGAAGCCGCCCAGGCCCTGCCCAGCTGCGTGGGCTCGGCGATGAAGCTGACGCCGGACGAGATGCGCGAGTACCGCGAGCGTCTGCTGACGCTGCGCGACAATCTGTTCTCGTCCTGCAACTGCCCCGAGAGCTGAGCCTGTCGGACGCCGGCCTCAGGCCAGGCGGTGCACGCCCTCGCCGGGCAGTGCGCGCAGGCCCAGGCCCAGCAGCAGCAGTGTGAAGAACACAAAGCCTATGCGCGGCGCGTCCAGCAGGCTGTCGAAGGCGCCCACCACGCCAAAGCCGATCAGGCCGGCCACCACGGCCGGCGCCAGCGGGTGGTCGCGCCCATGGCCGAAGCTGAGCCGCGCGAGCGCCAGCAGGTAGGCCGTCCCCATCACCGCCAGGCCCAGCAGACCCTGCTCGAACAGCACATGCAGGGCCGCGTTCTTGATGTGCCAGGGCAGGTGGTTGCGGTCGCTGGTGAAGAACCAGTGCGCCATCTCGCGCTGGAAGTCGCCGTTCTTCAGCAGCGGCCGGTCGCTGGCGTCGCGCAACTGCACACGCGCGATGTCCACCTTGGCGCCGCGGCTGTCCAGCGACATCGAGAAGGTCACGAAGCGCGGCGCCCACCAGCGCCCGCCCAACTGACCCACGCGGCCCAGCTCCAGCGTCAGGTCTTGCCACTCGTCTGAGGCGGCGGGCTGCAGCTTGGCGACCGTGCTCTGGCAGTTGTCGGGGTAGAGCAGGTTCTTCTCGCACAGCTGCAGCACCAGCAGTGCCGCCACTTCGGTGCGCACGCGCAGGTCCACGTGTGCGAGACCGGGCGTCGGCACCGCGATGCGCTGGCTGACCCGCAGCTGTTCGCTGTTGCCCAGCATGTGCAGGCCGCCGGCCAGTGCCAGGAAGCGCTCGCCGCCCTGGTCGCGCACGCGGTAGTCGCCGATGTGGTTGTCCAGCGAGCCCTCGTAGAGATTGCTGGCCACGAAGCGGCCGCTGCCCTTGCCCAGCAGCCATTCTCGGCCGCCGTGCAGCAGGTGCAGGCTGTCGCTCCAGTGGCGCAGGCGCAGCTGGCCGTCCTGCTTCCAGGTCGAGACCCGGTCGCGCAGGTAGGAGCCGCCGCCCAGCGCCGCCACCACCGCCATCACCAGCACCAGGCCCGCCACCAGCAGCGCGCGCTGGCGCCAGCCGTGCGGCCCACCGCGGCGCAGCGGCCAGAAGCGGGCATCCACCAGCATCAGCGCCCACAGCGCGGCCAGCGCCAGCGCGGCGCTCAGCGCCGGCCAGCGTCCGGTGCTGCCGCCCCAGCTGTCGGCCACCACCACCATGGTGGCCAGCAGCCAGAACCAGGCGGTGGTCACGGCGGTCATGTAAAGCGGCCCGCTCACGCCGGGGCGGTCGCGCCAGCGCAGCAGGCCGCAGGCCAGCAGCACCAGCCCGTGCATCACATAGGCCGCCTTGGGCACGGCCAGCGACAGCGCCCAGCTCGCAGCCCCCAGCACCGTGGCCAGCAGCGCGCCCAGCACCAGCGCGGTCAGGCGCTGGCCCAGGCTGGGCCGCCACAGGCTGGCCGGCATGGTCAGCAGCACCACCAGCGCGCCCAGCAGCGCCAGCAGGCCGCGGTAGCCACCGCCGCCGAACACCAGCGCCGCGGCCAGCGCGAACGCCGCCGCCATCGCCAGCGCGCCCAGCTTGGCCAGGCGCGGCAGCGGCTGGTCCACCTCGCCCAGCGTGCTGTCCAGGTGGCTGCTGATCAGGCCTTCGGCCGCGGCGCGGCGGCGCTGCGCATCGGCCAGCAGCACCATGGGCACCAGGGCCAGCGGCAGCGCCAGGTAGACGCCGCGCGAGAAGGTGGTCAGGCAGGCATAGGCGGCCAGCAGCACGATGGCCAGCGCCACGCCGAAGCGCCAGGGCGAGCGCGTGCGCAGCAGCGCCAGCACGCCGAAGGGCAGGGTCATCATCAGGAAGCCGTCCAGCGCCGCGCCGCCCACGTGCATCTCCCAGAACAGCGCGGTGCTGCGGTAGTCGGTGGAGAAGTCCAGCAGCGCGGTGTAGGCCAGCCGCTCCCACAGCGCGGCCGCGCTGCCCGCGGCCAGTGCCAGCAGCAGGCCCAGCAGCACACCGCGCGAGAAGCCGCGCGGCCGGGCCGCCGCCGCCGCGCGCCACAGCGGCAGCAGCAGCAGCACCCAGAACACCGCCTTGGCATTGCGCACGGCGTTCATGGGCTCCATATAGCCCTGGAACCAGCCGAACTGGAAGCCGCCGGCGTTGGCCATGCCGCGCCACAGCGCGATGCCGGCGCACAGAGCCATGCCGGCCATCAGCAGCCGGGCCACGGGCGAGTAGCCCAGCGCCTGGCGCCAGGCGGGCGCCCGGTCCCGGGCGCTCAATTGCAGCGCATAGGCCAGGTAGCCGCCGCAGGCGCAGGCGCTGACCAGCAGGTCCTGTTCCTCGAAGGTGATCCAGCCGCTCCATGGCGCCAGGCCCACCAGCGGCAGCGGCGCCAGCAGCAGCACCGGCGTCTTGACCCAGAACAGCGCGGCCAGCAGCGCCACGCCCAGCCAGGCGGCGCAGGCCAGCGGGCCGGACAGCGGATGGTGGGCCGCCAGCCCCAGGCCCAGCGCGCCGGCGGCCAGCGCGGCGAGCAGCGCCAGCCACTGGGCGCGACGGGCGGGCAGGTGCAGTTGCAGATCCTGCAGCGCCGGCCAGGCGGCCCGGAGGCCGGGCAGGGCGGCCGCCATCAGTGGCGAGGCGCCGAGGGCAGCGCGCGAGGATGATGGGGGATCACGGGCGAGGACTCCGGTGCGGGGAGGCCGGCATTGTTGCCCAGCGTCCGTCCGCGCGGGCCACTTGGAAACCCCGCGTTGTGCGCTCCCGCGAGCGGCTCAGCCGGCGTGGGTCGACGCGGGCTGCGTTGCCGGCGTGTCGGAGGCCGGCACCGGGCCGCTGCGCAGCAGCCAGGCCGACACCAGCAGGCCGGCCAGCAGCACGCCCAGCCACCACCAGCGGCGCGCGCCCGCGGGCGCAAGGGGGCTGGCCTTGGGGCCGGCCGCCAGTTCGCGTCGGCCGCTCTGGCCCAGCCAGGCGCGCAACTCGTCGGCCAGCGCCTCGGCGCCGACCGGGCGCTGCTCGGGGTGATTCGACAGCGCCGCGTCCAGCAGCGCCTCCAGGGCTTGCAACTCGGCCACGGGCTGGGCCGGCCAGGCGGCGGCCAGCAGCTCCCGGCGCGGCGCCAGGCCGGCCGAGGTCTCCAGCCAGCCCGCCAGCAGGCCCTGGGCGAAGGCCCCCAGGCTGTAGACCTCGCTGGCCAGGCTGGGCGGGCCGCCAGCGCGGCGCTCGGGCGCGACGAAGGCCGGCGCGGCGCCCAGGCTGAGGCCGCGGTCGAAGGGATCGGTGGGGTCCGGAATGCGGGCCAGGCCCAGGCCCATCAGGCGCAGACGGCCCTGGCGGTCGCGCCAGATCATGGCCGGGTCCAGCTCGGCCAGCAGCCAGCCCTGCTGGTGGGCCGAGCGCAGCGCCTCGCACAGCTCCACCAGCAGCGTGACCCGCTGGTCCAGCGTCAGCTCGGCCAGCTGGGGCAGCAGCGGGCTGCCATGCTCGCCCTCGACGATGAGGTAGGGGTGGCCGTGGGGCGTGACGCCGCTGTCGCTGGGCACGGCAATCTGCGGGTGCTGCAGGCGCGCCAGATCGCCCGCCTGGTCGGCATAGCGCAGCATCACGCCGGCCCCCTGGTCGTTGCGGTCCAGCACCAGCACCGCGGCCTGCTGTTCGCTGGCACGGCCATGCTCGGCGCGGTACCACTGGCCCGCATGCGCCTGCTCACCGTCGCTGAGGGGCTGGCGCACCCGCCACACGCCCAGCGCCATCCCCTCGTCCAGCGGGACGGGGGCCGCCGGCGGCGGCAGGGAGAGATTGGGCATGCGCATGGCGCCGCATGTTAGGCCGTGGCAACAGCCGCCAGCGCCCTGGTCGCCCTGGGGCGGCTGCGTGGCCGCCCTTGTCGCGCATTTGTGCGCGCCTGGACTGGGTCAGGCGCGTCGGCGGGCCACCCAGCCCAGCAGGCCCAGGCCGGCCAGCAGCAGCGCGTAGCTGTGCGGCTCGGGCACGGGGGCCAGCGCGCAGCTGAGGTTGTCGCAGATGGTGCCGCTGCCGTCGCCCGCGAAGCTGATGCCGTAGTCGGCCGCTTCGGTGCCCGACACCACATAGACCGCCGCGCCCTGGGGCAGGCGCATGCCGGTGAACTGCACCGTGTTGGAGAAGTCCGCCGAGGCGTTGCCATCCACCCAGGTCTGCAGGTCGGACTGCAGATACAGCGCGGCACCGTAGGCGAAGCTGTAGCTGCTGACCACGTCCTCGTTCAGCGCCAGCAGGCCATTGCCGCTGCTGGCGACCCAGGCGCCGTTGCTGAACACGCTCTTGGTCCAGCTGTCGGCGCTCGCGTCGTAGCTGGCCACTACCGAGGCCACCACCTGGCCGGAGAAGGTGCTCAGCGTCCAGTTCAGACCGGCGCGGCCGGCGCCTCCCAGCGGGCTGAGCACACCGTCGATGTGGATGCTGCCGGTGAACTGCCCGGTGCCGGTGCCGCCACCGATCTGGTAGAGCTCCTCCCAGGTCGAGCGGCTGCTCGCATAGGCGTAGTTCTGGCTGTTCACCTGCATGGGCCAGCTGGTGCCGCTGCCATCGAGGAAGTTGCCGCTGTAGGACTGGGCCACCGGCGTGAAGCCGCTCACCGACGCGCTGGCATGGTTGCTGCCCCAGCCGGTCATCGCGTAGGCGTTGGCGGTGACCGGGGTCATGCCTTGCGCGCTGTCGCCGGCCCAGGTGCCGCCCACGCGCAGGTCGGGGGCGGGGGTGTTGCGGTCGTAGGCGTAGGCGCTGAGGTAGTCGCTGCCGTAGAAGACCGAGCCCGAGATGGTGTTGGGGTTGCCGCTGGGGTCCAGGCCGAACAGTGGGCTGGTGTTCTGCACGAAGTTGTAATAACCCGCGCTCGCGTCGGCGGCGAGCCGGTACTGCGATTGCGCCGTGGCGAGTTGCGTGGCGGCCAGCAGGCCCAGGCCCAGGAGGGTGCGCAGCGACATGGAGAACTCCGGTGACGGTCGACCAGGAACCGGCGGAGTCTGTCAGGTCTGGAGCGGCTTTCCATCCCCATCCATCGGGATGGCGGGCTGCGGCAGGCTCAGGGCCACGCGCAGGCCGCCGTCCGGGCGGTTGGCCAGCGCGATGCGGCCGTCATGGGCTTCGGCGATCTCCCGTGCCAGCGCCAGGCCCAGGCCGGTGCCGGCGCGTTTGGTGGAATAAAACGGCAGCAGCGCCTGGGCCAGCACCGTCTCGCTCATGCCGGGGCCGCGGTCCAGCACCTCGATGCGCAACTCGCCACCCCCCAGTTGCAGCTGCAGCGAGATCTCGGCCGGGTCGCCGCCGGCCTCGCGGGCGTTCTTGATCAGGTTCAGCAGCGCCTGTTCGATCTGGGCGGCGTCGAACCAGCCCGGCTGCGCGGGTAGCGGACCGTCCAGCCGGAACTCACCCAGCGCCGCCAGCCGCTCCAGGAAGGGCGGCCAGTCCACCCGTTCGCGCTTGGGCGCGGGCAGCTTGGCGAAGCTGGCGTAGCCGCTCAGGAAGCCGTGCAGATGGGCGGCGCGCTCGCCTATGCTGGCCAGCACCGTGGGCAGGCGCTCGACCTGGCCGCGTCGCGCCAGCTCCGCGCCGCTGTGGGCCAGCGAGGAGATGGGCGCCAGCGAGTTGTTCAGCTCGTGGCTCAGCACGCGGATCACGCGCTTCCAGGTCGCCACCTCGGCGCGCGACAGCTCGCGCGTCATGTGGCGCAGCAGTCGCAGCCGGTGCGCCTGGCCCTGCAGCCGGAACGCGCGGGTGGAGTGGTGCAGCGTTTCTTCGCGGCCATCGGGCAGCGTGACCTCGAACAGCCGGTCCTCGTTGCTGGCCAGCGCCTCGCGCAGCGCCTCGGGCAGCGGCGCGCTGACGTCGGCGATGTCGCGCCCCACCAGGCTGCGGCCCTCGCCCAGCAACTGGCGTGCGGCCAGGTTGGCGATGGCGATGCGCCCGCCCGGCCCCACCAGCAGCAGCGCCACCGGCGAGTTCTGCACCACGGTGTCCAGCAGCAGCTCGCGCTGGGCCAGGTGCTGACGCTGCTCGCGCAGTGTCAGGCCCAGCTCCGCATGGCGCGCCATCAGGCCGGCCAGCTCGCGCGGGCCGCCGGCGCTGAGGCTCTGGCTGAAGTCGCCATCGCGGTAGGCCAGCACCGTGCCCTCCAGCGCGCGCGCCAGCCGCGCCAGCGGCGCGACCCAGGCGTGCGCCAGCCACAGCAGCACCGGCAGCGTCAGCAGCGCGCTCAGGCCCAGCGCCTGGGCGGGCGAGGGCAGGGCCAGCGGCAGGCCCAGCAGCCGGGCCAGGTCTTGCTGCAGCACAGGCAGCGGCCACAGCGTCAGCGCGCCGTACCAGGCCGGGCCGGTGAGCGCGGCCAGCGCCAGCGCCAGCAGCGCGCGCAGCCGCAGCGACAGGCTCATGGCTCTATCCCGTAGCGCTCCAGCCGGCGGTACAGCGCCTGGCGCGACAGGCCCAGGCTGCCGGCCGCGCGGCTGACCACGCCGCCGGCCGCGGCCAGCGCGGCCAGCACCGCGTCACGGCTGGGCTCGTCCAGGTTGCGCGGTGCGGGGGCGGCGTCCTCCAGCCCCAGCAGCGCTGGCGTGATCTCGCCGCCGCCGCCCAGCAGCGCGGCGCGTTCGATGACGTTCTTGAGCTCGCGCACATTGCCCGGCCAGCGGTGCGCCAGCAGCGCGTCGCGCGCCGCGTCGGCCAGCCGCGCGCGGCCGGCCAGGAAGTGCTCGGCCAGCGGCAGCACGTCGTCGCGCCGCTCGGCCAGCGCGGGCAGCTTGAGCTCGATGAGGTTGAGGCGGTAGAACAGATCCTCTCGGAAGCTGCCGGCCTTGACCATGGCGCGCAGGTCGGCATTGGTGGCCGACAGCACGCGCACCTTGACCTGGCGGGTCTTGCTGGAGCCCAGGCGCTCGAACTGGCCGGTCTCCAGCACGCGCAGCAGCTTGACCTGGCCGGCCAGAGGCAGGTTGCCGATCTCGTCCAGGAACAGCGTGCCGCCGTCGGCCGCCTCGAAGCGCCCCACACGCGCCTTGGCCGCGCCGGTGTAGGCGCCGCTGTCGCTGCCGAACAGCTCGGCCTCGATCAGGTCGGCCGGCAGCGCGCCGCAGTTCAGCGCGACGAAGGGGCCGCTCTTCACTGCCGAGTTCGCATGCACGAAGGCCGCGATGCGCTCCTTGCCCGCGCCATTGGGCCCGGTGATCAGCACCGGCACCGGCGCCGCGGCAATCTGGCCGGCCAGCTCCAGCAGCGTGAGCATCGCGTCCGAACCGAACACCAGGCCCTGCAGGTCGAAGCGCCGCGCCAGCGCCGCGCGCCGCGCGCGCCCGGCCTCGCGCAGCCGGGCCACCTCGCGGTGCGCCTCGCCCAGCTCCAGCAGGTTCTCCACGCTGGCCAGCAGCTTGGCGTCGTCCCAGGGCTTGGCCAGGTAGTCGGCCGCGCCGGCCTTGACCAGCGCGACCGCGGCTTCCAGCCGGGTCCAGGCGGTCAGCAGGATGATGGGCAGGTCGGGCCGACGTGCGCGCAGCGCGCGGAACAGCTGCTCGCCCTCCTCGCCCGAGGTGGTGTCGGCGCTGAAGTTCATGTCCTGTATCACCAGGCCGAAGGGCTGCTGCTCCAGCAGCGCCAGGCCCTCGGCCGGGCTGGCCGCGCTGCGGGCCTCGATGTCGTGCAGCGACAGCAGCAGCTCCAGCGCCTCGCAGATGCCGGGGTGGTCGTCGATGATCAGTACACGTCGCATCGGTGCAGGATAGCCCGCGCCTACCATCGCGCCATTCCTCACTCCCGGATCGCGCGATGACGATGAAACTGCTGGGCCGCCTGTCCTCCATCAATGTGCGCAAGGTGATGTGGACCGCCGCGCAACTGGACCTGGCGCTGGCGCGCGAGGACTGGGGTCAGGGCTTTCGCTCGCCGCGCGAGGCCGACTATCTCGCGCTCAATCCCAACGGCCTGGTGCCGGTGCTGATCGACGGCGATTTCGTGCTCTGGGAGAGCAACAGCATCTGCCGCTACCTGGCCGCCAAGGCGGGCGACACCGCGCTGCTGCCGTCCGCGCCGCAGGCCCGTGCCCGCGTGGAGCAGTGGATGGACTGGCAGGCCGGCGAGCTGAACAACAGCTGGCGCGTGGCCTTCATGGCGCTGGTGCGCGGCCAGCCCGCGGCGCCGGAGGCGATAGAGGCCGGCATCCAGGGCTGGAACCACCACATGGCGCTGCTGGACGCGCATCTGGCCCAGGGCGGCGCCCATGTGGCGGGCGAGGGCTTCACGTTGGCCGACGTGGTGCTGGGCCTGTCCACCCAGCGCTGGCTCAACGCCCCCATCACGCGGCCCGAGCTGCCGGCGCTGCGGGCCTGGATGACGCGCCTGGCCGCGCGCCCGTGCTTTGCCGAGTTGGTGGACAACGGCATGGCCTGAGCGCCGCGGCCGGCGCGGCACGGTCAGCCGCGCATCGCCAGCTGGTGGGCGTGCAGGAACTGCGTGTTGCCGCTCTGTATGGCCCAGTCCAGCCGGTCCAGGCGGTGGCTCAGCGCGAGCTGGGCCATCACGTCCGGGTGGGGCTGCTCGGCCAGCTCGCGCGCCTGGCGGGCCAGCGCCTCGCGGGCCGCCTGCAGCTGGTGTACCTGGTGGGGCGTGATGCGGCCCTGCTCGGCGGCCACGTCGATGCGGCGCTCCTGGTCCGCGGTGCGGGCCATGGCCGGCGTGGGGCGCTGCGTGGCGGCGTCGGCCGCGCCCGCGAAGGCGGTGGCGAGCAGCAGGGCGCTGAGGGTGCGGGTGGTGTCCATGGAAATCTCCTGACTCGCGCGGGGTTCGGGCACCGCGCCGGCGCAATCAAGCAGGGCCGCCGAACCGGCCCTTCAGCGGCTGGGGCTCAACCCAGGCGCACCGGCACGAAGATCTGCTGGCCGTCGCGGGCCACCAGCAGCGCGACCTGGGCCGGCTTGCTCTTCAGCACCTCGCGGATCTGCTCCACGTTCTGCACCGGCTTGCCGTTCAGCGCCAGCAGCACGTCGCCGGGCTGCACGCCGGCCAGCTGGGCCGGGCCGCTGACGTTCTCGATCAGCAGGCCGTGATCCAGGCCGGAGCCGCGCAGCTCGTTGCGGTCCAGCGGGCGCACCGCCAGGCCCAGCGAGCCGCCACCGCCGCCGGCATTGGCCTCGCTCGCGTCGCGCTCGGCGCGGCCCAGCGCCACGGTCTCGTTGTGGTGGCTCTTGTCGCGCCAGATCTGCAGCTTGAGCTTGTCGCCGGGGCGGGCCAGGCCCACATAGCTGGACAGATCGCCCGCCACATGGATGGGCTGGTCGTTGACCGCGGTGATCACGTCACCGGCCTTGATGCCGGCCTTGGCGGCCGCGCTGTCGGGCGTCACGCTGGACACCAGCGCGCCGTCCGGCGAGGGCAGGCCGAAGGACGAGGCCAGCGGGGCCGACAGGTCCTGCAGCGTCACACCCAGGCGGGCGTGGTCCACCTTGCCGTGGGCCACGATCTGGTCCTTCACATGCAGGGCCACGTCCACGGGAATCGCGAATGCCAGGCCCTGGAAGCCGCCGCTCTGCGACCAGATCTGCGCGTTCACGCCGATCACGCGGCCGCTGGCATCGAACAGCGGGCCGCCGGAGTTGCCGGGGTTGACCGCCGCGTCGGTCTGTATGAAGGGCACGACACTTTCACCGGGCAGCGAGCGGCCCTTGGCGCTGACGATGCCCTGCGTGGCGGTCTGCTCGAAGCCGTAGGGCGCGCCTATGGCCAGCACCCAGTCGCCCACCTGCGACTGGCGCGGGTCGCCCAGCTGCACCGTGGGCAGGTTCTTGGCGTCCACCTTGAGCACCGCGATGTCGGTGGCGGCGTCGCTGCCCAGCACCTTGGCCGGGAACTCGCGCCGGTCGGTCAGCTTGACCGTCACCTGCTTGGCCTCGCGCACCACGTGAGCGTTGGTCAGGATCAGGCCGTCCGAGCTGATGATGAAGCCCGAGCCCTGGCCGCGGAAGGGCTGGGCGCCCTGCGGCGGCATGCGCAGGCCGGGGATGCCGCGGAAGAAGCGGAAGAAGGGGTCGTCGCCAAAGCCCGGCATGCTGGCGGCATCGCCGCCCTGCTGGTCCTCGGCATTGACCGTGTGCAGGCCGGCCACCGTGATACCCACCACGGCCGGGCCCTGGGTCTGCACGATGGCGCGGTAGTTGGGCAGCTGGGTGGGCGGCAGCGGCGCGGCCGGGGCGGCGCTGAATCCGCCTGCACCGCCCGAGCCGCCAGCGTCGGCCACGGTGGTCGTGTTGTTGTTGCCGCTGCGATGCAGCCAGTCGGGCAGCGACCAGCCGGCGGCGGCGGCACTGGCGGTCAAGCCAACGGCCAGCAGCGCGGCCGAGGCGGTGGCGGTAAGCGTCATCTTGGACATGGGGGCTCCTTGGCTTGGGCGGCTGCGTCTGCAACCGTTGAAGCCACTCTAGGAAGCCCGGATGAGTCCTCGATGAGGCGAAGGTGAGGTGAAAGTTAAGAGGCGGGGCTCCAGCGGATTTCCGCCCTCAAGCCCCCCAGCGGCGCGTCCCCCAGCGTGACCTCGGCGCCCTGCTGGCGGGCGGCGGCGCGCACGATGGCCAGGCCCAGGCCGCTGCCCTGGGTAGATTCGGCCTGCGCGCTTTCGCCGCGCTGGAAGCGGTCGAACACGCGCTCGCGCTGTTCGGGCGGGATGCCGGGGCCGTCGTCGTCCACGCGCAGCAGGCGGCCACCGGCCTCGCGCAGCGCCTGCACGCGCACGGTGCGGGCGCCGTACTTGAGCGCGTTGTCCACCAGGTTGCGCGCCGCGCTGCGCAGGGCCTGCGGGTCGGCCTCCACGATGACCGGCTGCGGTGCCTCCAGCTGCAGCGTGACGCTGGCGCGCTCGGCCAGCGGCTGGGCGTCGGCCACGGCCTGGCGGGCGACCTCGGCCAGGTCCAGCGGGCGCGGGTCGGCCGGGGCGCCGGGCTCGGCGCGGGCCAGGGTCAGGAGTTGCTCCACCAGCCGCACCGCGCGGTCAATGCCGCCGCGCAGCCGGTCAATCGCGGCGTCCTGCTCGGGGCCGGGCGCGGAGTCGCGCAGCAGGCCCAGCTGCAGCTTGAGCGCGGTCAGCGGTGTGCGCAGCTCGTGGGCCGCGTCGGCGACGAAGCTGCGCTGCACGTCGAAGGCGGTGGCGAGCCGCGCCAGCAGCGCATTGAAGGCGTCTACCAGCGGCGCGACCTCGCCTGGCAGGCCGGTGGTGGGCAGAGCGTCCAGCGCGTTGGCATTGCGCGCGCGGGCCGCGTGGGCGGTGCGCGCGATGGGTGCGAGCGACAGGCCGATCAGCCACCAGATGGCCGCGGCCACCAGCGGCAGCGCGATCGCGATGGGCGCGACGCTGCGCAGCGCGGCCAGCGCGGCCAGGCGCTGGCGCACCCGCAGCGGCTGGGCCACCTGCACCACGCGCAGCGGCGTGGCGGCGCTGTACACGCGCCAGTCCTGCGTGCCCAGACGCAGGTTGGAGAAGCCCAGCACCGCGCGCGGCGGCAGCGGCTCGGACATGCCCTGGGGCCGGCTGGAATACAGCTCCAGCCCCTGCACCGACCAGATCTGCACCAGGTAGTCCAGGCTGGGGTCGGCCAGCGCGGCGGCCTCGTCGCTGGCGATGCGACCCTGGTCGCGCAGCGACAGCGCGGTCTGGCGCAGCTGGTAGTCGAACAGCTCGTCGGCCTCGGCGCGCACGCTCACATAGGTGGCGCCGCCCACGGCCAATGCGGTCACCGTGCCCAGCGCCGCCAGCAGCGCGAACAGCCGGCCGCGCAGCGTGCCCAGCAGCTTCATGCGGCGCCGCCCTTCTCGGGGCCGGCGTAATAGCCCAGGCCGCGCACCGTGTGCAGCAGGTCGGCGCCCAGCTTCTTGCGCAGCTGGTGCATGTAGACGCTGATCGCGTTGCTCTCCAGCTCCTCGCCCCAGCCGTAGAGGCGGTCTTCCAGCTGGGCGCGCGACACGATGGCGCCGGGGCGTTCCAGCAGCGCCTCCAGCAGCGCGAACTCGCGCGCCGACAGCAGGATGGGCCGGCCCGCGCGCGTGACCTCGCGGGTGGCCGGGTCCAGCCGCAGGTCGGCCACTTCCAGCATCGGCGTCGCGCGGCCGCCGCCGCGGCGCGTGACCGCGCGCAGCCGGGCCAGCAGCTCGTCCAGCTCGAAGGGCTTGATCAGGTAGTCGTCCGCGCCGGCATCAAGACCTGCCACCTTGTCGCTGAGCGCGTCGCGCGCGGTCAGCACGATGACCGGCGTGACGTCGCCGCGTGCGCGCAGCGTCTTCAGCACCTCGATGCCGCTGCGCCGCGGCAGGCCCAGGTCCAGCAGCACCGCGTCGAAGCGCTCGCTGGCCAGCACCGCGTCCGCCGCCTGGCCGTCGCGCACCCAGTCGGCCGCAAAGCCCTGGCGACGCAGCGCCTCGCGCAGGGTGTCGCCGATCATGGGGTCGTCTTCGACGAGGAGCAGGCGCATCGCGGTGGGGCAGGGCTGGCGGAGGGCGTGATTCTGGCAGCGCCCCGGGCGGGTCTAGAGCTGCTCGTGCCGCGCCACCAGCTGCAGCGCCTCCTCGAACACCCGCCGCGCGTTGCCGGCCAGGCGATGCAGTTGCTCATGCAGCAGGCGGTCGGCGTTGTCGCGGTGCTCGCAGTCGGCGCTGTAGGCCTCGAACTGCTGCACCCGCAGCAGCAGCTCGGCCACATGCGAGGGGCATTCGCAGCGGATGTCGGAGCGGCGCGCGGCCCAGTCCTGCAGCGTGGCTTCGTCGAACTGCGGCGGTGGCAGCGGCCCGCCCAGGGCGGGGGCGGGCACGGGGGCCGTGGGCTCGGGCGCCAGCGACTCCAGCAGCCAGCCCACCAGCGCGCGGTCGTTGTGGGTGTCGCGCCAGGTCTTGATGCCCAGCTCCGCACAGCGCTGCAGCGTGCTGCTGTTGCTGTAGCTGTAGACCACCAGCAGCGCCGGCACCCGCTGGGCCGCGGCCGCCGCGGCCAGGCTCTCGGCCTGGGCCGCGTGCAGCGAGGGCAGGTGCACCAGCAGCGCGATGCGGTCGCCGGGTTCGTCGGGCGCGGCCAGCTCCTCGGACGGCGCGGGCCAGCGGTCGCGGGTGGCGACGATGCGCAGCTCGGCCGGTGTCGCGCAGCGCCGCACCCGCGTGGCCAGCGCCGCGCCCACCACCTGCAGGCGCCGGGCCGGCGCGCTCGGCGCGCTGCCGGTCTGGCGGGCGGCCTCGCGCACCTGGCTCTGCGTGGCCAGCAGTTCGCGCAGCTCGGCCTGGTTGAGGCCGGCCACCACGCCTATCGCATGGCCCTGCTGCGTGAGCTGGCGCAGCGCCGCGATGCGCTGTACGTCGTCGGGTGTGTAGAGGCGGTGGCCGTGCTCGTCCTGCTGCTGGCAGTGCAGGCCGTAGCGGCGCTCCCAGACGCGCAGCGTGTTGGCGGGCATGCCGACGATGTGGGCGACGACGCCGGTCTTGAACAGGCTTTGAACCATTTTGAGTCCGTTGAACCGGCCGCATCAGCCGTACAAAGCGAATATTGAACTGAATTTGAAGCAAACGTGAAGCCGCTCCCTCAATCCCGTTGCGCGGTCGTGTATTTCGACGGGGCCTGTCCGGTCTGCGCCCGCGAGATCGCGCTGTACCAGCGCGCCGCCGCGGCCGAGCAGATCCAGTGGCAGGACCTCAGCCCGCCCCAGGCGCCGGCACCCGACCTGGGCCGTGCCGAGGCGCTCGCCCGCCTGCATGTGCGTGACGACGCCGGCCGCCTGCATGTCGGGGCCGACGCCTTTTTGCTGCTGTGGCGTTCCCTGCCCAGCTGGCGCCGCCGCACCCGCTGGCTGGACCACGCGTCCGGCCGGGCGCTGCTGCGCGTGGCCTATGCGGTTTTTCTGCGCCTGCGGCCGCTGTGGCGGAGGGGCGCGTGAGCGCCGCGCCCGTGGTGGCCGTGGTGGGCGCCGGCCTGGCGGGGCTGAGCTGTGCGCGCCGGCTCGCGGAGGCCGGCGTGTCGGTGCGGGTGTTCGACAAATCGCGCGGAGTGGGCGGGCGCATGGCCACGCGCCGCCTGGCCTGGACCGGCGTGGACGGTCTGGCTCGCGAGGCCGCGGCCGACCATGGCGTGCCGGCCTTCGAGGCCGCTCACCCGGACTTTGCGCAGGCCCTGAGGCATGCCGCGGTCGCGGGCTGGGTCCGGCCCTGGGCGCCGCGCGAGCCCGTCGTGGGCGCGGCCGCGCCGCAGTGGGTGGGCGCGCCGGCAATGAAGTCCTGGTGCGCGGCGCTGGCCGAGGGCCTGGAGGTGGCGCTGCCGCACACGGTCACGGCGCTGCAGACGACCGACGACGGCTGGGCGTTGCAGGGGGCCGACGGCTTGCTGGCGCAGGGCTTGTCGGCCGTGGTGCTGGCCCTGCCGCCGGCCCAGGCGGCGGCGCTGCTGCGGCCTCACCGGCCGGGCTGGGCCGCCGAACTGGCCGCCTGGCCCATGCAGGCCTGCTGGGCCTGGATGGGCGTGAGCCTTGTGCCCGCGCCGGACTGGGACCAGGCCCGCCCCGCTCAGGGGCCGCTGGCCCGCCTGGTGCGCCAGGCCAGCCTGCCGGGGCGAAGCGTGCCGCCGGGCCGTGAGATCTGGGTGGCGCAGGCGACGCCGGCCTGGAGTGCCCAGCATCTGGAGCAGCCGGCCGACGCCCCGGAGGCGCTGCTGCGCGAGGCCGTGAGCGCGCAGCTGGGCCTGGGGCCCGAGGCCTGGGAGGCCTGCTGGGCGCACCGCTGGCGCTATGCCCGGCCGGTGCCGCCGCCACTGGCGCCCGCGTCGCGCGGCCGCTGGGACCCGCGGACCCGCCTGGGCCTGTGTGGCGACTACCTGGCCGGCGACGGCGTGGAGGGCGCCTGGCTGTCTGGCCGGGCGCTGGCGGACATGATGTTGGAGACCGGCGTCACGGCGCCGGCCCTGATCGCAGGAGAAGCGTGATGGCGCAAGCATTTCAAACCGCACTGGTCACTGGCGGCGCCGGCGGCATAGGCCGGGCGCTGGTGGCCCGGCTGCGTGCCCGCGGCCTGCGCGTGGCGGTGACCAGCCGCGACGCCCAGCGTCTGGCGGACCTGGCGGCCGAGCTGCATCTGGCGGTGGACGCGAGCACGCCCGAGGGTGCGGCCCAGGCGGTGGCCGCCTGCCGCGAGGCCTGGGGCGAGCCGCCGGCGCTGCTGGCGCACTGCGTCGGCAGCACGCTGATCGCGCCGCTGCATCGCACGCCGGCCGTGCAGGCGCGCGAGCTGCTGCGGGTCAACCTGGACAGCACGGTCTACACGCTCAGCGCCTGGGTGGAGGCGCTGCGCGCGGCCGGCCGGCCCGGCTCCGCCGTGCTGTGCAGCTCGGTGGTGGCGCGCGTGGGCGTGGCCAACCACGAGGTGATCGCGGCGGCCAAGGCCGGTGTCGAGGGCCTGGCGCGCAGCGCCGCGGCCACCTATGCGCCGCAGGGCCTGCGCTTCAACGTGGTGGCGCCGGGCCTGACCGAGACGCCGCTGAGCGCCGGCCTGACCCGCGCGCCCGAGATGCGGGCCGCCGCGGCGCGCCAGTACCCGCTGCCCCACCCGGACGGCGTGCAGGGGCCGGACGAGGTGGCGGCGGTGATGGACTGGCTGCTGTCGCCCGCGGCCGGCCGCATCACGGGCCAGGTCTTGCCGGTGGACGGTGGCTTCACCGCGGTGCGGCCGCTGGTGCGCTGAGGCCGGCATGAGGCTCACCCGACGCCAGGGGCTGGTCGCGCTGTCGCTGCTGGCGGCGGCTCGTTTGCGTGCCGCGCCCGAGGACGAGGCGCTGCGAACGCCCGACGGCCTGGTGCTGCTGATGCGCCACGCGCTGGCGCCCGGCGGCGGCGACCCGCCCGGCATTCGGCTGGACGACTGCAGCAGCCAGCGCAACCTCAGCGACCAAGGCCGCGCCCAGGCCCGGCGCATAGGCGAAGCGCTGCGGGCGCGCCAGCTGCCGGTCGGCGCGCTGTGGCATTCGCAGTGGTGCCGCACCCGCGAGACCGCCGAGCTGCTGGGCCTGGCCGCGCCGCAGCCCGAGCCGCTGTTCAACTCCTTCTTCGAGGACCCGCAGCGCGAGCGGGGCTTCGTGGACGCCGCACGCCGGCGTCTGGCCGCCTGGCGCGGGCCGGGCGCGCTGCTGGTGGTCACGCACCAGGTCAACATCACCGCGCTGTCGGGCGTGTTTCCGGCTTCGGGCGAGATCGTGCTGATGCGCTTCGAGCCCGCGCCGCGGGTGCTGGGCCGGCTGCAGCTCTGAGGGTGGGCGGGGCGGCTCGGCTATAGTCTGCGCTTCGTCATTGGGGAGTAGCCGCCCTGCACCCCGCAGGGGCCTGCGTCAACACACTTGGCCGACACCGCGTGTCGCCATGGCGCAGGCAGCATCCAGCCTGGCAAGACCTTTGACCGCGCCACCACCGGATTGGGCCGGGGTGCGGCGTGGTCTTTGGTTGTTCGTGCCGGCCCGTGGAGATCCCTTTTGGAAGCTTTTCTCGTGTCCACCGGCGTCGTCGCACTCGGTGAGATGGGCGACAAGACCCAGTTGCTCGCCATCGTGCTGGCCGCGACCTTTCGCCGCCCGATTCCCATCATCCTCGGCATCTTCGTGGCCACGCTGGTCAACCATGCGGCGGCCGGTGCGGTCGGCGGCTGGGTGGCCCATGCGCTGGGCCCGGACATCCTGCGCTGGGTCATCGGCCTGTCCTTCCTGGCCATGGCCGGCTGGATCCTGGTGCCCGACAAGATCGACGAGGAAGACGCCGCCGCCACGCGCCGCTTCGGCGTGTTCGGCACCACGGTGATCGCGTTCTTCATGGCCGAGATGGGCGACAAGACCCAGATCGCGACCGTGGCGCTGGCCGCGCGCTTCCCTGAGATCGTGCAGGTGGTGATGGGCACGACGCTGGGCATGATGCTGGCCAATGTGCCGGCGGTCTTCCTGGGCGACAAAATCGCGAAGAAGGTGTCTATGCAACTGGTGCACGGCATCGCGGCCGTGATCTTCGCGATCCTGGGCCTGCTGACGCTGTTCAACGTCGGCCAACTGTTCTGAGAGTCTGAACCCTATGCACACCCATGACCTGAGTGCCTGGCAGCACGACCATGTCTTCGACGCCGGCAATGCCGCCGCCGAGCGCAGCACGCGCTGGGTGCTGTGGCTGACCGCCGCGATGATGGTGGCGGAGATCGCGGCCGGCTGGTTCTACAACTCCATGGCGCTGCTGGCGGATGGCTTCCACATGAGCAGCCATGCGGTGGCCATAGGCCTCAGCACCTTCGCCTACACCGCCGCGCGCCGGCTCGCGCGTGACCCGCGCTATGCGTTCGGCACCTGGAAGATCGAGGTGCTGGGCGGCTTTGCGAGCGCGGTGTTCCTGCTGGTCATCGTGGTGCTGATGCTCTATGGCTCGGTGGAACGGCTGTTCCGCCCCGAGGCCATCCATTACCCCGAGGCGATGTCGATCGCGGCGCTGGGCCTGGGCGTGAACCTGGTGTCGGCCTGGCTGCTGGGCGCGGCCCATCATCACGGCCATGACCACGGGCATCACCACCACGGTCACGACCATCCGCACGACCACCACCACGACCTCAACCTCAAGTCCGCCTATGTGCATGTGCTGGCGGACGCGGCCACCTCGGTGGCGGCGCTGGTGGCGCTGGCCGGCGGCTGGCTGTACGGCTGGAGCTGGCTGGACCCGGTGATGGGCATCGTCGGTGCGGTGGTGGTTGCGGCCTGGGCCAGGAACCTGATCGCCGAGACCGCCAAGGTGCTGCTGGACCGCGAGATGGACCACCCGGTCGTCGACGAGATCCGCGAGGTGATCGCCGAGCAGGGCGCGGCCAGCCACACCATGATTGCCGACCTGCATGTGTGGCGGGTCGGCAAGGCCAGCTATGCCTGTGCGCTGGGCCTGGTCACGCACGACCAGACCCTGACGCCGGCCGAGGTGCGGCGCTGGCTGTCGGTGCACGAGGAGATCGTGCACACGACCGTGGAGATACAGCACTGCCCCGACGAGGGCTGAGCGCTTTCAGCAACCCGGCGTGTGGGCCGGGCAGCCCTGCAGGCTGTCGTCGGTGACATGCTCGCCCAGGAAGTCCAGCAGGCGCCGCACCGCGGGCGCCAGGCCGCGGCGCGACGGGAAGACCGCGTGCACCACGCCCGGTGGCGGCGCCCAGCCCGGCAGCACCTGCTGCAGCCGCCCGTCGGCCAGCGCGGCGCGCACCATGAAGTCCGGCAGCAGCGCCATGCCGGTGCCGGCCAGCGCGGCGCTGCGCAGCGTCAGCAGGTCGTCGGCCACATAGACCGGCTGCAACTGCAGTTCCAGGCGCCGGCCCTCCGGGCCCAGCAGCGACATCGGGCTGCGCCCGTCCTGGGCCGACATCGCCAGCGACGGCAGGCGCGTCAGCGCCTCGGGCGTCGCGGGCGTGCCGTGCTGCGCCAGCAGCGCCGGGCTGGCCACCAGCACGCCGTTGCTCTGGCCCAGCCGCTTCACGACCAGGCTGCCGCTGTCCTGCAGCGTGCTGCGCACACGCAGCGCCACGTCCAGCCCTTCCTGCACCAGGTCCACCACGCGGTTGGTGACCTGCATCTCCACGCGCACCAGGGGGTGGCGGGCCATGAACTGCGGCAGCAAGGCGCCTATCACGTCCTGGGCCAGCGACACCGGGCAGCTCAGTCGCACGGTGCCGCGGGGTTCGCTCTGCACCTGGGCGATGGCCTCGCCGGCCGCGTCGGCGGCCTCGCGCATCGCCTGGCAGTGGCGGTGGTAGAGCTCGCCCGCCTCGGTCAGCGACAGCTTGCGGGTGGTGCGCTGCAGCAGGCGCACGCCCAGCCGGGCCTCCAGTTCCGCCACCCGGCGCGACAGGCGTGACTTGGGCAGGCCCAGCGCCCGCGCCGCGGCCGAAAAGCCGCCGCGCTCCACCACCTCGGCGAAATAGGCCATGTCGTTCAGGTCCTGCATGGTTGTTCTGCCTGTGGGACGAAAAGTTCTGATCTTGCGGGCTTATCGATAGTTTGTCTTGTCGGCAATATCAAGCCATTGCCATTGCTTGAGAAAGCGCTCCATGAAACTGTTGCAAGTCGATTCCAGCCCGCTGGGCGAAGCCTCCGTGTCGCGCCAGCTGACGCGCCGCATCACCGCCCGCTGGCAGGCCCAGCATCCCGGCACCCACGTGCAGACACTGGACCTGGCGGCCGAGCCGCCGGCCCATCTGGACGGCGCGGCGCTGGCGCCCCGCATGGGCCTGCCCGAGGCGGCCTGGACCGAGGCCCAGCGCCGCGAGAACGAGGTGACCGAGCGCCTGCTGACCCAGTTCCTGGCTGCCGACGTGATCGTGCTGGGCGCGCCCATGTACAACTTCTCGGTGCCCAGCCAGCTCAAGGCCTGGATAGACCGCATCGCGCAGGCCGGGCGCAGCTTCCGCTACACCGAGAAGGGCCCCGAGGGCCTGGCCGGCGGCAAGACGCTGATCATTGCGTCCAGCCGCGGCGGCCGCTATGCCGACGGCGCCGCGCCCGAGGCGCTGGAGCACCAGGAAAGCTATCTGCGCGCGGTGTTCGGCTTCCTGGGCATCACCGATGTGCGCATCGTGCGCGCCGAGGGCGTGGCCATGGGCGACGCGGTGCGCCAGCAGGCGCTGGCCGACGCGGAGCAGACCATCGCCGCCCTCGGGGCCTGAACCGGCGGCGGGCGGGGGTGTTCTTGATGCGGCCTTGACGCTTGTTCACCGAGGCTGCACACGGTCTTGACACCCGGCGGCCTACAGTGAGTCCACGCCGCCCCCAAAGCTGTTGCGGCGCTGTGATGAAGGAGTTCCCGATGCGCGACCGCCATCCCCGCTCGCCGTCTTCCGAAGCGCTGGCCCGCCCGCGTGCGCCGGCCCAGGTGTCACGCCTGTGCGTGAGCGGCCCCAGCGCGCCGCGCGACACCGCCGCCCGGCGCCCGGGCGCGGACTGGATGGATGCCTGGGTCGTGAAGCCGCAGCGGCGCTGAGCGCCGCGGGCGCCGGGTTCAGCGCCCGGAGGCGGGCAGGCCCGTACGCATCAGCTCGGCGCCGGGCTTGCGCCCGAACCAGCGCTGGTGCAGCGCCTCGTAGCTGCCATCGCGCTTCATCTGGTCCAGCTGCTGTTGCCAGGCGCGCACGCGCGTGGCCGCGGTGGCGGTTGAAAAGGCCAGGTAGCCGTCGGTCACCAGCGCGAGGTAGGCCGGGCGCACGCTGTGGGCGGGCAACTCGGCCTCGTCCAGCAGCGCCTGCAGCTGCGTGTCCTCCAGCACCAGGGCCGGCTCGCGGCCGGCCATCAGCATGCGCAGCGGGTTGATGCCGGTGCCGCCTATGGGCTTGAGGTTGTCGAAGCCCTGGGCCTGCAGCCATTCATACGAATAGGACGCGCGCGGCAGCAGCACGCCGCTGAGCGTGCGGGCCTGCTCCAGGCTGCGCAGACGTACCGGACTGTCGGCGCGCACGTAGAAGAAGGTCCGCGAGGTGTGGAGCGGCCCCACCCACTGAAACCGGTCTTCGCGCTCGCGGGTGCGCTTGGGGCAGACCAGCAGCACGTCGGCCGAGGTCTGGGCCATCGCGATCACGCGCGGCCAGGGCAGCAACTGGATGGGGGCGTCGTCCTTGAGCCGCTGCTGGAGCGCCTGCACCAGGTCCACGCAAAAGCCCTGCACACGGCCCTGATGCTGGTAGATCAGCGGCGGCACATCGGTGCCCACGATCTGCAAGGCCTGCCCCTGGGTGGTGCCGCAGAGCAGGGCGGTGAGCAGCAGGGCAGCGAGTCTTGCGGGCATGGAGGGCGGCGGCGGGCGTGATGTTAGCGAGGCCCCGCGTGACCGGCGGGCATGTCAAAGGCCGAGTTCTCCCTGATCCAGCGGACTAGGGCTGAGCTCAGGGCGCGCCCCGGCGCGGTGCGGGCCGCCCCAAGTTCCGGCTGGGCATGCACGCTTGGTGCGCAAATCTTGCATACAAGGCCTGTGCACCGTTGGCACGGTTCTCGCTGCAGAGGGCTCACCATGTCCTCCAGCGAAATCGCCGACCGCATCGTGGCCGCCATCCTGGCGCAGAAGCTCGCGCCCGGGGCCCGGCTGGGCGAGCAGTCGCTGGCGCTGCTGTTCGACTGCAGCCGCACGCTGGTGCGCGAGGCGCTGATGCAGCTGGCCGCGCGCGGCATCGTCACGGTCAGTTCGCGGCGCGGCTGGTTCGTCGTCCAACCCTCGGAGGCGCAGTCGCGCGAGGCCTTCGATGCGCGCCGCGTCATAGAGACCGGCCTGATCCGCTGCGCCCAGCCCATGCAGGCGGCCCAGCTGGCGCGGCTGCAGCAGCATCTGGCCGAAGAGCAGGCGGCGCTGGCCGGGCCCGACGTGGGCCGGCGCAGCTACCTGCTGGGCGACTTTCATGTGTGCCTGGCGGAATGCCTGGGCAACCAGCTGCTGGCCGACCTGCTGCGCGACCTGACCGCGCGCACCACGCTGATCGCGATGCTCTACCAGTCCACGCATGACGCGGTGCAGTCCTGCGCCGAGCATGTGGAGATCGTGCAGGCGCTGCAGGCCGGCGACAGCCCCCGCGCCGAGGCGCTGATGGCCGCCCACATCGGCCAGGTGCAGCAGGCGCTGCGCCGCGCCGCGCCCGACGACGACCCGCTGGCCGAGCTCAGGCAAGCCCTGGCCCCGGTCCAGCCCCCCGCTTCCCCACCGGCGAGCGCCGCGCGCGACGCCTCCCCTGCCTCCGCCACCTACCTAGGAGATCTGCTGTGAGCCTGACGAAACGCCAAATCCTGTCCGCCGCCCTGGGCCTCGCAATGGCCGCCAGCGCGGGTCTCGCGCAGGCGCAGACCGCGCTGGCTGACATCCAGAAGAACAAGCTGATCAAGGTGGCCGTGCCCACCGACTACCCGCCCTACGGCTTCGTCGGCGTGGACATGGCCCCCCAGGGCCTGGACATCGACATGGCCCGCCTGATCGCCGACAAGCTGGGCGTGAAGCTGGAGCTGGTGCCGGTGTCCAGCCCCAACCGAATTCCCTACCTGCAGAGCAAGAAGGCCGACCTGGTGATCTCCACGCTGGGCAAGAACCCGGAGCGCGAGAAGGTCATCAACTTCACGGCCGCCTACTCGCCCTTCTTCCAGGGCATCTTCGGGCCCAAGGGCAGCAAGCTCACCAGCCTGGCCGAACTGGCCGGCAAGAGCGTGGGCGCGACCCGGGGCGCCATCGAGGATCAGGAGCTGACCAAGCTCGCGCCCGCCGGCACCGAGATCAAGCGCTTCGAGGACAACAACGCGACCGTCGCCGCCTTCGTCGCGCACCAGACCCAGTTCATTGCGACCGGCGTGTCGGTGGCCGAGGTGATGATGCAGCGCAACCCGGCGCTGGGCGCGGAGTTCAAGCTGCTGCTGAAGGAAAGCCCCAACCACATCGGCGTGGCCAAGGGCGAGGACGCGCTGCTGGCCAAGGTCAACGAGATCATTGCGCAGGCCAAGGCGGCGGGCGAGCTGGACAAGCTCTCGCAGAAGTGGCTCAAGCGCCCGGCCGGCAACCTGCCGCAGTAAGCCGAGGCGGCCATGGCCATCGAGCTTGATTTCGGTGCGGTGCTGGCCCAGTGGCCGCTGCTGGCCAAGGGCGTGGCCTGGACGCTGGGCCTGACCGCGGTGTCCACCGTGGCCGGCGTGGCGCTGGGCATCGCCGCGGCCTGGGCGCGCAACGAGGGGCCGGCGCCGCTGCGCTGGGGCGTGGGCCTGTATGTGGAGCTGATCCGCAACACGCCCTTCATCGTGCAGCTGTTCTTCATCTTCTTCGGCCTGCCGGCGCTGGGCGTGCAGCTCAGCCCCGAGCTGGCCAGCGTGATCGCGATGGTGGTGAACCTGGGCGCCTACGCCACCGAGATCGTGCGCGCCGGCATGCGCGCTACGCCGCGCGGCCAGATCGAGGCCGCGCAAAGCCTGGCCCTCACGCCGGCCCAGACCTTTGTGCATGTGGTGCTGCCGCCGGCGCTGCGGCGCGTGTGGCCGGCGCTGGTGAGCCAGATCATCATCGTGATGCTGGGCTCGTCGGTGTGCGGCCAGATCTCCACCGAGGAGCTGAACCAGGCGGCCAACCTGATCCAGAGCCGCAACTTCCGCGCGTTCGAGTCCTTCATCGTCGCGGCGGCGCTCTACCTGCTGCTGGCGATGACGCTGCGCCGCGTGCTCAATGCGCTGGGCCGGCGCTGGCTGGGAGGTGCCCATGGTTGAGTTCACCGTCTGGGACATCCTGCGCAACCTGCTGCTGGCTGCGCGCTGGACCGTGGGCTTGTCGCTGCTGGCCTTCGTGGGCGGCGGCCTGCTGGGGCTGGCGCTGCTGCTGTGGCGCCAGAGCCCGGGCCGCGCGCCGCGCCGCCTGGTGGCCGCCTATGTGCAGGTCTTCCAGGGCACACCGCTGCTGACCCAGCTCTTCCTGGCCTATTTCGGCCTGGCCTTCCTGGGCGTGGAGACCTCGGCCTGGACCTCGGCCGCGCTGGCGCTGTCGCTCTACACCAGCGCCTTCCTGACCGAGATCTGGCAGGGCTGCGTGCTGGCCGTGCCGCGCGGCCAGTGGGAGGCCGCCGAGAGTCTGGCGATGAGCCGGGGTCAGCTCTTGCGCCATGTGGTGCTGCCGCAGGCCGGCCGCCTCGCGGTCGCTCCCACGGTGGGTTTCCTGGTGCAGGTCATCAAGGGCACGGCGCTGGCCTCGGTGATCGGCTTCATCGAGCTCACCAAGGCCGGCACCATGATCACCAACGCCACCTTCCAGCCCTTCCTGGTCTACAGCCTGGTCGCGCTGCTGTACTTCGTGCTGTGCTTCCCGGTGAGCCAGCTGGCCCGTTCACTCGAAAGGAAATGGCATGTCCCCGGTTGACTCCACCGCCGCGCCCGCGGTGCCCGCCGTGCACCTGCGCGGGCTCTACAAGGCCTACGGCCAGCACGAGGTGCTGCGCGGCATCGATCTCGACGTGCAGCCCGGCGAGGTGGTCTGCATCATCGGCAAGAGCGGTTCGGGCAAGAGCACGCTGCTGCGCTGCATCAACGGGCTGGAGCGCTTCCAGCGCGGCGCGCTGCAGGTGGAGGGTCAGGCCTTGCGCGTGGACGACGCTGCCGCGCTGCGCGAGCTGCGCCAGCGCGTGGGCATGATCTTCCAGTCCTTCAACCTGTTCCCCCACCTCAGCGCCGGGCGCAACGTGATGCTGGCGCCGGGTCTGGTGAAGAAGCTCGCCGGTGCCGAGCTGGAGAGCCGCGCGCGAGCGCTGCTGAGCCGCGTGGGCCTGGCCGAGAAGTTCGACCATTTCCCCAGCCAGCTCTCGGGTGGCCAGCAGCAGCGTGTCGCGATCGCGCGGGCGCTGGCGATGGAGCCGCGCATCCTGCTGTGCGACGAGATCACGTCGGCGCTGGATCCGGAGCTGGTGGGCGAGGTGCTGCAGGTCGTGGAGGGCCTGGCGCGCGAGGGCATGACGCTGATGATGGTCACGCACGAGATGGGCTTTGCGCGCAAGGTCAGCAGCCGCGTGATCTTCATGCATCAGGGCAAAGTGCACGAAATGGGGCCGCCCGAGCAGCTCTTCGGGGCCCCGCAGACGCCTGAACTGCAGCAATTCCTGTCCGCGCTGCATTGAGGCCGGCGGCGCCCGGCCCTGTGTGTCGTAGGGGTTAAGTTTTGTAGCGCGCTCCGAAAAGTCAGCGTGTTAGCCTGACCTGCATCTAGCTTCGGAGATGCCCATGTCGGCAGCGCGCAAGACGTCCGGTGCAGGAGCCGTGGTCCGGGTGACCAGCGGCAACTTCATCGAGATGTTCGACTTTTTCCTGTTCGGCTTCTACGCGACCGCGATCGCCAAGGCCTTCTTCCCGGCCGACAGCGAGTACGCGTCGCTGATGCTGACCTTCGCAAGCTTTGGCGTGGGCTTTCTGATGCGCCCGCTGGGCGCGGTGGTGCTGGGCGCCTACATCGACCGCATGGGCCGCCGCAAGGGCCTGCTGCTGACGCTGTCGCTGATGGCGGTGGGTACGGCCTTGGTGGCCTTCGTGCCCAGCTACGAGACCATCGGCCTGCTGGCGCCCACGCTGGTGCTGCTGGGCCGGCTGCTGCAGGGCCTGTCGGCCGGCGTGGAGCTGGGTGGCGTGTCGGTGTATCTGGCCGAGATTGCGCCGCCGGGCCGTCAGGGCTTCTACGTGAGCTGGCAGTCGGGCAGCCAGCAGGTGGCGGTCATCGTGTCGGCGCTGCTGGGCTACGGCCTCAACCAGCTGCTGCCGCGCAGCGAGCTGGACGCCTGGGGCTGGCGCATTCCCTTCTTCATTGGCTGCCTCATCATCCCCGGCCTGTTCGTGATCCGGCGCTCGCTGCAGGAGACCGAGGCCTTTCTGAAGTCGCCGCACCGCCCCAGCTTCGGCGAGGTGCTGCGCGGCCTGGTGCAGCATGGCCGCACCGTGCTGTTCGGCACGCTGCTGATCGTGATGACCACGGTGTCCTTCTACCTGATCACGGTCTACACGCCCACCTTCGGCAAGAGCGTGCTCAAGCTCAGCACCTCGGACGCGCTGATCGTGACGCTGGCCGTGGGGCTGTCCAATCTGTTCTGGTTGCCGGTCATGGGCGCGCTGTCGGACCGCATAGGCCGCGCCCCCATCATGATCGCGACCACGCTGCTGGCCCTGCTGACCGCCTATCCGGCGATGAGCTGGCTGGTGGCCTCGCCCAGCTTCGCCCACATGCTGGAAGTGGAGCTGTGGCTGTCCTTCCTGTACGGCAGCTACAACGGCGCCACCGTGGTGGCGCTGACCGAGCTGATCCCGCCGCACATCCGCACCGCGGGCTTCTCGTTCGCCTACAGCCTGGCCACGGCCATCTTCGGCGGCTTCACGCCGCTGGTGTCCACCTGGCTGATCGAGGTGACCGGCAATCGCGCGGCGCCGGGCCTGTGGGTGACCATGGCCGCCGCCATCAGCCTGGGCGCGACGCTGTGGCTGTATGGCAATGGCGCCGGTCGCCACCAGGACGAGGAGCAGGGCGCGGTCGGCGCCTGAGCGTCGAGTGCCGCGGGGTCAGGCCTTGCCGGCCTGTCCCGAGCCGACCTGCTGGCGCAGCTGCTCCAGCAGCCTTTGCGCCACCGGCCCCAGCCGGCGCGCCCTGGGCGTGATCAGCGCCAGCTCGCGGCTCAGTGCCGGCTCCACCAGCGCCACCGCCTGCAGCCGGGGGTGATCGGCAGGCAGGGCCAGCGACGGCACCACGCCCACGCCCAGGCCGGCCTCCACCAGGCCCAGCAGCGCGGCCACATGGGCCGCCTCGTACTGCGGCCGCAGCGGCAGCGCGATGTCGTCCAGGTGGCGCTCCAGCAGCTGGCGGTTGCCGCCGCCGCGCATCAGGCCCACCAGCGGCCAGTCCTTCAGCTCCTGCCAGCGCAGCCGCTTGCGGCGTGCCAGCGCATGCTCGCGCGGCACGGCCAGCACATAGGGGTCGCTGAGCAGCGTCTCCACCTGCAAGCCCGGCAGCTCCTCGCCGGCGGCGAAGCCGATCGCGAAATCCGCCTCGCCGCTGAGCACGCTCAGCGCGATCACCTGCATCGCGTCGTCCTGCACCCGTACCTGCACGCGCGGCAGCTCGCGCTGGAAGGCCTGGATGGCCGCCGGCAGCAGGCGCAGCGCCACCGAGGGCACGCAGGCCACCGTGACCCGGCCGCCCTGGCCGGACACCAGCTCGTCTATGCCCAGCACCGCGGCCTCCAGGTCCTCCAGGATGTTGCGCACCCGCTGCTGGAAGGCCTCGCCGGTGCGGGTCAGGCGCACCGCGCGCGAGCTGCGCTCGAACAGCCGCGCGCCCAGCTGCGCTTCCAGGCGCTCGATGCGCCGGCTCAGCGCCGGCGGTGACAGGTGGATGTCCTCGGCCGCCTGGCGGAAGTTCAGCCGGTCGGCCACCGCCACGAAGGCGCGCAGCTGGTCCAGGTCGAAACCGTTGCTTCTCATGCAACGATGGTATCGAACATTGCACTGGCCAAGCATGGCCCCAACGCTCAGCATGCCGGCACGCGGCCGCCCCAGGGGTGGGCCGCGGCCTTGAAGGAGTGATGTGATGCTGGACATGTGCTGGGGCAGCAAGGCCCGCGGCTGGGTGGGCGCGCTGGCGCTGGTGGGCGCCGCGGCGGCGCAGGCGGCGCAGGCGGCGCCGGTTGCGGCGGGGGCCTCGACCGAGGGCGTGCGCCTGAACGTGGTGTCGTCCGGTGGCTTTGCGGCGGCCTTCCGCGCGCTGGCCGCGCGTGAGCAGGCCCAGGGCCGGCCGGTGAACCTGCTGTGGGGGCCCTCCATGGGCCAGACCCATGACGCGATTCCCGCGCGGCTGCAGCGCGGCGAGCCCATCGATGTGGTCATCATGGTCGGCAGCGCGCTGGACCGCCTGATGACCCAGGGTCAGCTGGTGCCCGGCAGCAAGGTGGTGCTGGCGGATTCGCGCATCGCCTGCGCGGTGGCGGCCGGTGCGCCGCACCCGGACCTCTCCACGGTGGCCAAGGTGCGCGAGGCGCTGCTGGCCGCACCCTCGGTGGCCTGGTCGGACAGCGCCAGCGGCGAGTACATCCAGGGCCAGCTGCTGGACCGCCTGGGCATCGCGGCCGAGGTCAAGGCCAAGGGCCGGCAGATCCCGGCCACGCCGGTGGGTGAGATCGTCGCGCGCCACGAGGTGGCGCTGGGCTGCCAGCAGCGCAGCGAGCTGCAACCGGTGGCCGGCATAGACATCGTGGCCGACCTGCCCGACGAGATCCAGCACGTGACGCCCTATGCGGCGGCCATCGCCAAGGGCAGTGCCCACACGGAGCAGGCGCGCGCCTTCATCCGTGCGCTGGCTTCGCCCGAGAGCGCGCCGCTGATCGCGGCCACCGGCCTGCAGCCCAAGGCGCGCTGACGCCGCCGGGCTCTCATAAGTTCCAACCAGGAGACAACATGCATTCATCCACCGCTGCGCCGCGTGCGCGCCCATCCGGTCTGGGAGCCGTGGTCCGCGTGACCAGCGGCAACTTCATCGAGATGTTCGACTTCTTCCTGTTCGGCTTCTACGCCACCGCGATCGCCAAGGCCTTCTTTCCGGCCAGCAGCGAGTACGCGTCGCTGATGCTGACCTTCGCGACCTTCGGCGCGGGCTTTCTGATGCGGCCGCTGGGCGCGGTGGTGCTGGGCGCCTATGTGGACCGCATGGGGCGGCGCAAGGGCCTGCTGCTGACGCTGGCCATCATGGCCGTGGGCACGGCATTGGTGGCCTTCGTGCCGGGCTACGAGACCATCGGCTTGCTGGCGCCGGCGCTGGTGCTGATAGGCCGGCTGCTGCAGGGCCTGTCGGCCGGCGTGGAGCTGGGCGGCGTGTCGGTGTATCTGGCCGAGATCGCGCCGCCGGGCCGGCGCGGCTTCTATGTGAGCTGGCAGTCGGGCAGCCAGCAGCTGGCCATCGTCGTGTCGGCGCTGCTGGGCTATGGCCTCAACCAGTGGCTGGACAAGGCGACGGTGGACGCCTGGGGCTGGCGCATCCCCTTCTTCGTGGGCTGCCTCATCATCCCGGCCATCTTCGTGATCCGGCGTTCGCTGCAGGAGACCGAGGCCTTCCTGAAGTCGCCGCACCGCCCCAGCTTCGGCGAGGTGCTGCGCGGCCTGGTGCAGCACCGCCGCACGGTGCTGCTGGGCACGCTGCTGGTGGTGATGACCACCGTGTCCTTCTACCTGATCACGGTCTACACGCCCACCTTTGGCAAGAGCGTGCTCAAGCTCAGCACCGCCGACAGCCTGATGGTCACGCTGGCCGTGGGCCTGTCCAACCTGTTCTGGCTGCCGGTGATGGGCGGCCTGTCGGACCGCATCGGCCGCGCACCCATCATGATCACCACCACGCTGCTGGCGGTGCTGAGCGCCTACCCGGCGATGAGCTGGCTGGTGGACGCACCCAGCGTGCAGCGCATGCTGGTGGTGGAGCTGTGGCTGTCCTTCCTGTACGGCAGCTACAACGGCGCCACCATCGTCGCGCTGACCGAGCTGATTCCCTCGCACATCCGCACGTCGGGCTTCTCGTTCGCGTACAGCCTGGCCACGGCGCTGTTCGGCGGCTTCACGCCGCTGCTGTCCACCTGGCTGATCGAGACCACCGGCAACCGCGCGGCGCCGGGCCTGTGGATGACGCTGGCCGCGGCGCTGAGCCTGTGCGCCACGCTGTGGGCCTATGGCCGACGCGGCAGCACGCGCGAGCTGGCCGCAGCGCAGCCGGCCGCCGGCGCCTGAAGACTCAGGCCGCGCGCAGCGCGGCCTTGTAGATCGACTGCCGCGGCTCGCGCATCAGGCGGCGCAGCATGGGCTCAAAGAAGTCCAGCGGCAGGGCCTCGGCGGCCGGGTCGAAGGCCGGGTTGTCGTAGCGCTCCACGAACTCCCAGGTGCGCTGGTAGTGCGGGTGGTCACGGAACTGCGCGTGCAGCTCGCGGTCCAGCCCCAGGTGGTGGAAGAAGTTGTAGCCCTGGAAGATCGCGTGCTGCTGCACCATCCACAGGTTGGCCTCGCTGACGAAGGGCTTGAGGATGGCGGCCGCGATGTCCGCATGGTTGAAGCTGCCCAGCGTGTCGCCGATGTCGTGCAGCAGCGCGCAGCACACGTACTCCTCGTCGCGGCCGTCGCGGTGGGCCAGCGTGGCGGTCTGCAGGCAGTGGGTCAGCCGGTCCACCGGAAAGCCGCCGAAGTCGCCGTCCAGCAGGCGCAGGTGGTCCAGCACGCGGTCGGGCAGGGTGCGGGCCATCTTCATGGCCTCGGGCACGATCAGCGCCCAGTCCTCGCGGGTGCTCTCGTCCATGCGGGTGAAGCCGGCGCGTGCGCTCATGGGGTCTCCTCGTCCGTTCTTTGAATGCGGACGATTCTGCGCGCGGCGGCGCGCAGGGCTGTCGCTTGGGCGTCAGCCCGCGGGCGGGGCCAGCATGGCGCCAGCGCGGTCCGTGCTCAGCGCCAGCCACAGCGTCACCACCGTGCCCTGGCCGGGCTCGCTGCGCACCTCCACGCGGCCATCCTGCTGCTCCATGATCTCCTTCACCAGGCTCATGCCCAGGCCGGTGCCCGGTACGTTGCCGCTGGGGTCGGCGCGGTAGAAGCGCTCGAACACGCGGGCCAGCTGCGCCGGTGTCATGCCTATGCCCTGGTCGCTGACGACCAGGCCCAGCTGCTCGCCGTCGCGCAGGCTGCTCAGCCGCACCACGCTGCCGGGCTGCGAGTACTTGATCGCGTTGGACAGCACATTGGTCAGCGCCTGCGAGGTCTTGGTCGGGTCGGCCCACAGCGCCAGGGCGGCATGCGCCGGCTCCAGCTCCAGGTGCAGCTCATGGCCGGTCAGCGCGCCGCTCATGCGCTCCACCGTGTCGCGCACCAGCTCGCCCAGCGGCACGCGCTCGCGGTGCAGGTCGCGGCCCTGGCGGGACTCGATGCGGGCCAGGTCCAGCAGGTCGTTGATCATCGCGATCAGCAGCGAGGACTGGCGGTGTATGGTCTCCAGCACATCGCGCCGTCGGCCCTCGGGCACCGGCCGCTGCAGTAGCAGCTCGGTGAAGCCGAACACGCTGACCATGGGCGTGCGCAGCTCGTGCGCCGCGGTGGTCAGGAACTCGCTCTTCATGCGGTCCACCTCGGTCTCGTGGGTGACGTCGCGGAAGTAGAGGATGGACTCGCCCTGCCCCCCCGCGTTGTGGCGGGTCAGCCGGGTCAGCGTGCGCGGCCGGGGGCGCACCAGCTGTAGCAGCTCGATGCGGTCCTTGTCATCGGGGTCGCTGCTGCGGGTGGGCACATAGGGCGCGTCGGCGCCGCACAGGCCGGCCAGCGCCAGGTCGAACTCGGCCAGGTGCAGGCCCTGGGCCAGCGCCGCGCCACTCCAGCCGGTCATCGCCAGGAAGGCCGGGTTGGCATAGACCAGCTGCCCCTCGCGGTCGAACACCACGAAGCCGTCCGGGCTGAGGTCGAAGATGGCGTTCAGCCGCGCGGTGCGCTCCGCGATCGCCAGCCGCGTGCGCTCGCGCTCGGTCACGTCGTTGAGTATCCAGACGTAGTGCCGGGGCTGGCCCTGTTCGTCCAGCACCGGCGCCACCGCGACCTCGTCGAAGAACAGGCTGCCGTCTGCGCGGTAGTGGCGCAGCACCGCACTGGCGCTGCGGCCTTCGTCGATGGCGGCGCGCAGCTGGCGGGCCTCGGGCTGGTCGGTGTCCTCGCCCAGCAGCAGGTCGCCGCCGCGGCCGGTCACCTCCTCGCGGGTGTAGCCGGTGATGCGCTCGAACGCAGCGTTCGCGTAGATCAGCGGCCGGCCCGGCAGGCCCAGGTCGGCAATGGCCACACCGTTGCTGCTGCACTCCAGCGCGCGCACGTACAGGTTGAGCATGGCGTCCAGCAGGCGCTGGTCGGTGAGGTCGCGCACCGCGCAGGCATAGCGCATGGTCTGCGGGCCGTCCTCGGCCCGCGGAGCCAGCCGCGCCAGCGAGACCTCGGCCGGGAAGCGCGTGCCGTCATGGCGCAGCGCGTCCATCTCGAAGCGCGCGACCTGGGTGGCGCTGGCACGCATGTAGAGCCCGTCCAGCGTGCGGCGCTCGGCGGCCGGACCGTCCAGGCCGGGCAGCAGCTCGGCCAGCGGCTGGCCCAGCAGCTGCACCGGTTCACAGCCGAACACGCTGGCCACCGCGGGCGAGGCGCTGAGCACCAGGCCGCGCTCGTCCACGCCGATGATGGCGTCGGGCACCGCATCGACGATGCCCTGGGTGCGCAGGTCGCTGCAGCGAATCGCGTCCAGCTGCTGGCGCAGCGTCAGCGAGGCCTCGTTGAGGGCCTGGGCCAGCTCGCCCACCTCGCGGCTGCCGGTGCGCTCGTGCAGCTGCGCCCCGGGCGTCTCGCCCAGCGTGCGCGAGAAGCGCGCGACGCGCTGCAGCGGCTTCAGCGCCCAGCCCAGCAGCAGTGACGCGCAGATCATGCTCAGCAGGCCGCTGGCGCCTATCGCCAGCACCGTGTCGAAGCGCAGGGCGTCCAGGCTCAGCAGCTCGCTGCGGGCCGAGAAACTCACGCCCACGCTGCCGTCGCGGCCGCCCGGGCCCATGGGAGCCCAGACCATGTCGGCGCCGGGCGTGCCGGCGGCGTCGCCGGCGACGATGCGGCGGTCGGGGGTGATGCGCAGGCGCAGCAGCGGCAGTCCGCGGCCATCGCGGGCCTCGAGGTGCTGCAGGCCCGGCAGCGTGGCCAGTTCACGCAGGCTGCGTTCCAGGCCGGCAGGGTCGTTGGCCGCGATGCGTTCTGCGGCGGCGCCGGCGGCCGTGTGGGCGATGGCTTCGGCCCAGTGGCGCGCACTGTCGGTGGCGACGCCGGACAGACGCAGGCTGGAGATCTGCATCAGCAGCAGCATGGCCAGCGTCGTGATGCCGGCCAGCAGCCACAGCATCTGGTGGCGCAGCCGCCATTGCGTGGGCAGCAGCAGGCGCGCGATGGCGTAGGGGCTGGGCATGACGTTCTCCCGCGGCCGCGGCGGGAGCCGGGCCGTGTCAGGTCAGCGCTTGGGCGGCGCTCAAACGGTTTCGGTGAGCCGCTCGATGGTGTCGATCAGCTGCAGCGGGCTGAAGGGCTTGACCAGATAGTCGTCCGCGCCGGCCTTGGTGCCGGCCTCCCGGTCGCGCGCCTGGCCGCGGGCGGTCAGCAGCACGATCTTGATGCCCGCCAGGGTCGGGTCTTGCTTGATGCGCTGACAGACCTGCAGGCCATCGAGCTCGCCCGGCATCATCACGTCCAGCAGGATGAGGTCGGGGCGCAGCGCGGAGGCCAGGCGCAGGCCCTGGGCGCCGTCGGCGGCTTCGTGAATCTCGTAGGCCTCGAATTCCAGCGTCATGTGGATGAGCTTGCGGATGTCGGCCTGGTCTTCGACGATGAGGACGCGCTTCATGGTTCGCTCCTTTCAGGGTTGCGGGGCGCGACGTGAGCGCGCCATCAGTTCGGCCAGATCGCTGGCGTAGCGCTGGGCCTGGGCGATGTCCATCTGCGGGTCGCTGGTGCGATGCGGCGCGCCGGTGGGCAGGTCGATGAGGAAGTGGCGGTCGCCGTCCTCGTGCTCCTCGCGCAGCTCGCCGCCATGCAGCGCGACGATGTGGCGGCACAGCTGGAAGCCGATGCGCTCGCGCGCCGCGGCCGGGGAGCCCGCGGCCGGGCGGCGGCTTTCCAGCTCGACGCCGGTGGTCAGGCGTGCAAACACGCCGCTGTTGCGGAACACGATGAGGGCGCGAGGGCCCAGCTGGCGGTGTTCGATCAGCAGCTGGCTGCCTGGGGCGGCCGCGCGTATCCCGGCCTCCAGGCACTCCAGCAGCACGCGCCGCATCCAGGGCTCGCTGCCGTACAGCGTGGCCAGGTTGGCGAGCTCGTGCTGGGCCTGGAAGCGCACCTTCACATGGCGGTCCATGGCCTGCGGCTGCAACTCGCCCCAGACGCTTTGCAGCAGCGGCCACAGCTCGATGCGGTCGTCCGCCATCAGCGCGCCGCTGTTCCACAGCGCGGCCAGGTCGGAGATCTTGTCCAGCACCTGCAGCACCTCGCCGACGGATTCCAGCAGCGGTTCGGCATGCAAGGCGAGCTCGCGGTCCAGCAGGCCCAGCGCACGCTGGGCCTCCTGCAGCGGCGTGCGCAGGTCGGTGCGTATCACCTGCATCAGGTTGTCGTAGGCCGAGCCGGTGTCGGCGCCGCTGCTGTCGCGTATGAACACGAAGGCGTCGTCGCGCGACAGGCCCGGCACGACCCGGCACTGCAGTTCGGGCACCGGCTCGCCCGCACTGGCCGGTCGGCCGGGCGCGTTCACCACCGCGCTGACGCGGGCGATCACCGCGCGGGCCACGGCCCGGGCAAGGTCGGGGTCGTAGAGCTTGCCGCCCGACGCCAGGCCGGTCCGGGTGCAGGCCTCGCCATTGGCGTAGCGCACCACGCCGTCCTGGCTGACCCACAACAGGCCCGATTTCTGGTTCTCTAGGATTTCCGCAAGGCTGGCGTGCATGATGGTCTCCAATTGATAAACATGATATCAAATATCAAATTTATCGACTGTGCCGTAAGTCACGCGCGGGCGCCCCAGGTGGGCGCGGCGGGGGCTCAGAGCGTGGCAGGCGCGGTGTCGCCGAAGTGGGCGACAGGCAGCTGCAGGTGCAGCACCGAACCGCCACCTTCGCGGTTGCTGGCCCAGATGCGGCCGCCATGGGCATTCATGATGCGGCGGCAGATCGCCAGGCCCAGGCCGGTGCCGCCCGAGCCGTCCTTGGTCGCGCTGGACTGCACAAAGGCCTCGAACACGCTGTCCAGCTCGGCCTCGGGGATGCCGGGGCCGCGGTCCGCCACTTCCAGGCAGATGTGTTCCTGCGCGTCGTAGCGCGCGCTGATCTCGATCAGCCCGCCCTCGGGGGAGAACTTGATCGCGTTGGCCAGCACGTTGCGCAGCACCTGCTGCATGCGTGGCGCGTCCACCAGCGCGACGATCTGGGCGCCGCCCAGGCGGCAGTCCAGCCGCAGCCGGCGGGCGTCCAGCAGCGGCTGCAGCTCGGCCGCCACCTCGCGCAGCAGCGGGCGCAGGTCCTGGCGCTCGGGCTGCAGCGGGTCGTTGGCCTGCTCGATCTTGCTGAGGTCCAGCAGGTCGTTGACCAGGCCCAGCATGCGCTGACCGGCGCGGTGGATGTCGTTGAACATGTCGCTGAGCCGCGGCTGCTGCGCGCCGGTGCGCGCCCGGCCCAGCTCCGAGAAGCCCAGGATGGACTGCAGCGGCGTGCGCAGCTCGTGGCTGACATTGGCGATGAATTCCGACTTGGCCTGGGAGTTGGCCAGCGCGGCATCGCGCGCGGCGCGCGTGGCACGCTCGGCCTCGCGGAACTCGCTGATGTCCATGAAGCTCACGACGATGCCCATGGGGCGGCCGCTGGCATCGGGGAAGGTGGACTTGCTGATGTAGAGATCGCGCCGGCGGCCGTCGCGGCCATGCCAGACCGCCTCGTAACGGGTCTCGCCGCCGGTCTCCAGCAGTTCGGCGTCGCGCGCGTCGTGCAGCGCGGCTTCGGCGGGCGGCAGGTAGCTGGCGGCGCGCCGGCCCAGCACTGCCGAGCGCTGGCGGCCGGTGAACTGCTCCCACGCACGGTTCACGTCCAGGTAGCGGTTGTTGCGGTCCAGCACCGACATGGGCAGCGGGCTGCTGGCCAGCAGCGAGCGGGCCAGGCCCAGCTGGGCGTTCAGTTCGGCCTGGGCGCGCATCAGGCTGCTGACATCGGTGGCGCTGCCCACCCACTCCAGCGCCGCGGTCTGGCGCCGCAGCGGTACCAGCGTCACCTCGAAGCTGCGCGCCTGGCCGCTGGCGTCGGTCCAGTCGGCGCGGGCGCGGCGCGGCGGTTCCTCCTCGCTGGCCGGCGCCGGGTGGAACAGGGCGGCCACCGCGGCCGAGCCGCCGAACACCTCGTGCAGTGGGCGGCCCGTGGCCCGCGCGACCGACTGGCCGCTGAGCTGGCTGTAGCGCTCGTTGATGAAGATGACCTGACCCCCGGCGTCGGTGCGGAACAGCAGGTCCTGCACGCTGCCGAAGATGGCGCTGAGCTCGCGCTCGCGGTCCGCGATGCGCTGCTGCGCCTGGGCCAGCGCCTGCTGCGTGCGCTCGCGGGTGCGCACCGCACGCGCGCCCACCAGCGACAGCATCAGCAGCGCCGCGGCTACCAGCAGCGCGGGCAGGCCGGTGCTGCGCAGGTCGTCCATCCACTGCCGCGTCAGCTCGGCCTGCGGCAGTTCGGTCACCACCAGCAGCGGCCGCGCGCGCAGCGCCCGATAGGCGCCCAGCTGCGGCTCGGCGCGCAGGCCCGCCCCCCGCCACAGTCCGTGCTCGCTGCCCGACAGCACCCGCGCCAGCGGTGCGCCGGGCGCGCCCAGTGCGAGCGCGCGGTCGCCAGGCAGCAACTCGGCGCGGTCGGTGGCGGCCAGCACCTGGCCGTTGAGGCTCAGCAGCGCGGCGGCGCTGACCTCGTCGCTCAGCGTGACCTGCTGGAAGTTGGCGATCGCGTCCGGGTTCAGCAGCGCCACCAGCAACGCGCTGTGGCCGCCCGGCAGGCGCAGCGTGCGCAGCAGCGGGAAGAAGCCGACGCCACGCGGCACCGGCAGCGCCGGCGCATCCAGGCGCAGACCCACCAGGCTGCGCGTGGGCACGAAGCGGCCCAGCGCGTCGCTGCCGGGGGCGGGCCAGGTGCCCAGCGCCTGCGGGTCGATGCGGATGCCGCGATCGGCCGGATCGGCCGCGGCCAGCACCTGGCCGTTGGCGTCCAGCAGCGCGACGCCGCGCAGAAACGGCAGGCTGGTCTGGGTCTGGCCCAGCAGCGCCTGCAGCACCTCGGGCGGTGCCCCGCGCGCCGCCACGTCGGCCAGGCCGGTGAGGGCGATCTGCGAGGAATCGATGGCGCGTGCCGCGTGGTCTTCCAGCACGCGGGCCAGCAGCGCAAGCCGCTCCGAAGACTCGTTGCGCAGCTCCTCCCGGTCGCGCAGCAGGCTGACGCCGGTGCCCACCAGCACCAGCAGTGCGAGCAGGCTGCCCGCCGCGGCGATCAGCGTGCTGGGGCGCCAGCGCGGAGGTGTCTGCATCAGTTCTTGCGCACGATGGCGGCCAGGCCGTGACGCTGGGCCGCCGTGGCCAGGCGGCCATCGTGCTGGATGCGGGCGACGAAGTCGTCCACCGTGGCCAGCCAGGTCGTGTCGCCGGGCTTGACCGCATAGCCGTAGGGCAGCACGTGGAAGGGTGTACTGGGGGCCACCAGACGGGCCCAGTCGGCGTTGTCCAGCAGGCGGCGGCTGTAGGGATAGTCGGTCATGAAGGCGTCCACACGTCCGGCCTCCAGCTCGCGCTCGCGCGTGGCGGGCGGCTGCACCACCACCAGCGTGGCCCGCTTGAGCGCGCCCTTCATCACCGGCTCCATGAAAGTGCCGGCCTGCACCGCGACGCGCACGCCGGGGCGGTCCAGGTCCTCCCAGCGCTGCACGACGCGGCTGCTGCGCGTGGTCACCGCATAGATGTCGCTCTCCAGGTAGGGCCGCGTGAAGCGCAGCTGCTGCTGGCGCTGCGGCGTGATGCCTACCGCGAACATGGCCACGTCGCAGCGGTCGTTCAGCAGGTCGTCCACCAGGGTCTGGAAGGACGAGTCCACATAGCGGGCCTTGAGCTTGAGGTCGGCGGCGAGCTCGGCCGACAGGTCGATGTCTATGCCGGTGAGCTGGCCGGTGCGTGGGTGGCGCAGCGAGATGCCGTAGTAGTCCGGCCAGATGCACACGCGCAGCTCGCCGCTGCTCTTCACGCGCTGGCTGACCGGCCCGGCCGCGGCCAATGCGCAGGCCAGGCTCAGCAGGGCGGCACAGCCGCGGCGCAGCAGGGGCAGGGCAGTCATCTCACATCTCCAGTCGTTCGCGCAGCAGGTCGGTGCCGGCCAGCGCGGGCCGGGCCGGTGCCCGGTTCTCGCCCAGCGCACTCAGCTGGACGAAGCCGGGCTGCGTCTGGTTGACCCAGTCGCGCAGCGCCATCAGCTCGGGCGCGTGGGCCAGAAAGGCCGCCACCACGCCCGGGTCGAAGGCTTGGCCGCTCTGCTCGGCCAGCATGGCCAGCGCCCGGTCATCGGCAAAGGCAGGACGGTAGCAGCGGTCCATGGTCAGGGCATCAAAGTAATCCACGACGGCCACGATGCGCCCCGACAGCGGGATGGCCTCGCCGGCCAGCCCATGCGGGTAGCCGGTGCCGTCCCAGCGTTCGTGGTGATGCAGCGCGACTTCGGCCGCCAGCGCAAACACCGGGATCGCCGAGTTGCCGAGGATATCGGCCCCCATGCGCGGATGCGTCTGCATCAGCTGGCGTTCCTCGGGCGTCAGCGCGCCGGGCTTTTTCAGCACACCGTCGGGCACGCCCAGCTTGCCGATGTCGTGCATGGGCGCGGCCAGTCTCAGCATCTGTGCGCCCTGTTCGTCCACACCCAGGCGGCGGGCCAGCGCGCCGGCCAGATAGCCCAGCCGCACGATGTGGGCGCCGGTGTCGTCGTCGCGCAGCTCGGCCGCCACGGCCAGCCGCATCAGCGTGTCCAGATGGGCGGCCTCCAGCGCTTCCAGCGCGCTGTTGCGCTCGTGGTACATGCGGCCCAGGTCGTCCAGCAGGCGTTCCATCTGGGCCGTCGCGCCGGTCTCGAACGCCAGCAAAGTCGCGACGTGGGGGGCGGCTGTGGCGGGCATGGGGGCTCCAATTGGCATATTTGGATGCAATTCTGGCTGAGTTGCAGTTTCTATCAAATAAGACATGATTTGAAGGCCCGCCGAATTCGGCAAAATGTCGCGGGTGAATCGCACCTCCTCCCCCGATCCAATGGTCCCGGATACCTGCTCCACCACGGAGGCAGCTCAGCGCCTGGGCATGGCGGTCCGGTCGGTGCAGCTGATGGTCGACCGCGGCGAGCTGCAAGCCTGGAAGACGCCTGGCGGCCATCGGCGCATCCTGCGCGCGTCGGTCGATGCCTGGCTCAGCAGCCGCAGCGGCACGCCTCTCGCCGGCAGCGCCGCGCCCGCCCCGACGCCACCCGCTCCGAGGCCGCTGACGCTGCTGCTGATCGAGGACTCGGTGCATTTCCAGAACCTCATCAGCATGATCGTGAAGCGCGAGCTGCCGCGCGCCGAGCTGCATGTGGCCTCCGACGGCATCGCCGGCCTGGCCATGGCGGGCCGGCTGGAGCCCGACCTGCTGCTGATCGACATCCTGCTGCCCGGCATCGATGGCGCCGCGCTGATCACCAGCCTGCGCTCCCACCCGCAGTTCTCGCGCAGCCGCCTGATCGTGGTCACCGCGCTGGACGAGGCCCAGCGCGCGCCCTACGCGTTCGCGCTGCAGGGCGTGCCGGTGGTGCACAAGACCGAACTCGTCACCCTGCTGCCGCGCCTGCTGGTGGACGCCACCCGCGGCGCCGCCGCGTCCGCCCCGGTCTGAGATGGCTGAGCGCCTGTTGCTGATCGAGGACGACCACTCGATCGCGCGCTTTGTCGAGATGGCGCTGGAGGAGCTGCCCGGCCTGCAGCTCACCAATGTGCGCAGCCTGGCCGACGCGCGCGCGGCGCTGGCCCAGGGCGGCTGGCGGCTGGTCATCAGCGACCTGATGCTGCCCGATGGCTCCACCGAAAGCCTGCTGCGCGAGGGCCTGGCGCTGCAGGCCGGCGCGCCGCCCTGGGTGGTGTTCAGCGCCGGCCTGAACGCCCAGCGCCACGAGCTGCTGTCGGGCCTGGGCGTGCGGCGCATCCTGCACAAGCCGGTCGCGCTCAGCGCGCTGCTGGACAGCGTGTCCCAGCTGCTGAGCGCCGCGGCGCCGGTGGCCGAGTCCGGCCCGACCGAGGCGGTGGCCGACCCGGTGCAGCAGCACTTCGGCGGCGACCGTGCGCTGTTCGAGGCCTTTCTGTCTGGTTGCATCGAGCGCTTCAGCGACGACATCGCACAGGGCGACGCCGCCTGTGCGCGCGGCGATGCGGCCGAGCTGCGCCGTGCGGCCCACGGCCTCAAGGCGGTGCTGCAGCTGATAGGCCAGCCGGCGCTGTCGGCGCTGGCCCGCGAGCTGGAGGACAGCGCGGCGGCCGGTGGCCTGGACGCCGCTGGCTGGGAGCGCCTGGTCCAGGGCCTGCTTGCGCTGGGCGTGCAGCGGCGCTGAGGCCCGCCTGCGGCCAGCGGTCGCGGCGACACATTTCTTTGCGCCGCCCTCATATCGCGGCGCAGCAGGGGCGCCATCCTGCGGCCACGCTGACGGAGCCGCCCCATGACGCCTCGCCGATTCTTCCTCGCCAGTGGTGCCCTGCTGGGCACCGGCCTGCTGCTGACCCGCCATGCGCGGGCGGACCTGCCGGCACCGCTGTCGGCCGAGGAGCGGGCGCTGCATGCGCTGAACCGGCTGACCTATGGCCCGAGGCGGCAGGATCTGCAGGACATCGCCGCCCAGGGCGCCGAGGTCTGGTTGGAGCGCTTCCTCGGCGAGCAGTTGCAGCCCGAGCGTCTGCCGACACCGGCGGCGCTGCAGACCCGCCTGGCCGGGCTGGAGCTGCTGACGCTGAGCCCCAACGAGCTGCTGCACCGCGAGCGCGCGCTGCGCCAGGCGCGTCGGACTCAGCGCCGGTCCGAGGCGCAGGCCGAGGCCAGGTCCGAGGGGCAGGTCATGCCCGAGCGTGCCGCGCTGCGCGAGCTGCAGCGCCAGGCCGGCGTGGCGCGGCTGCTGCGCGCCCGCGAGCAGCCGGCCCAGTTGGTCGAGGTGCTGACCGAGTTCTGGTTCAACCACTTCAACGTGTTCGCCGGCAAGGCGCCGGTGGGCCTGCTGGTGGCGGACTACGAGCAGCGCGCGATACGGCCCCATGTGCTGGGGCGCTTCCGCGACATGCTGGGGGCGACCGCGCGCCACCCGGCCATGCTGATCTACCTGGACAACGCCCGCAATGCCGCGGCCGGCCGGCCCGGCACCCGCGGCGGGCTGAACGAGAACTACGCGCGCGAGCTGATGGAGCTGCACACGCTGGGCGTGGACGGCGGCTACACCCAGCAGGACGTCACCGAGCTGGCGCGCGTGCTGACCGGCTGGGGGCTGGACGCGCGTGCGATCGCGGCCGGCACGCCGGGCGACGGTTTCCGCTTCGACCCCCGCCGTCACGACACCGGAGGCAAGACCTGGCTGGGCCGGCGCATCGCGCCCGCCGGCCAGGCCGAGGGCGAGCAGGCGCTGGACCTGCTGGCCCGCCACCCGGCCACCGCGCGCCACCTGGCCCATCGTTTCGCCCAGGCCCTGGTCGCGGACCAGCCCCCGCCCGCGCTGGTGCAGCGCCTGGCCGACGACTTCCTGCGCAGCGACGGCGACCTGCACCAGCTGACCCGCACGCTGCTGCGCTCCGAGGAGTTCTGGCAGCGCGGCACGGTGCGCGCCAAGTTCAAGACGCCCTGGCGCTACCTGGTGTCCAGCCTGCGCGCGCTGGACCTGCCGGCGGACGCGCCCCAGCCGTTGCTGGCCGGGCTGGCCCAGGCCGGTCAGCCGCTGTACGGCGCGGCCAGCCCCGAGGGCTACAAGACCACCGCCGAGGCCTGGCGCAATGCCGAGGCGCTGACCCAGCGTGTGCAGCTGGCGGCCAGCCTGGGCGCGCGCAGCACGCTGGCCCCCGAGGAACTGGCGCCGCTGCTGGGCGGCCCGCCCGGCCCCGCCACCCGCCAGGTGCTGGCCGGCCAGCCGCCGGCCCGCCAGCGCGCGCTGCTGCTGGCCAGCCCCGACTTCCTGATGTACTGACCCGGAGACCTCCCATGCTGCGACGCCAATTGCTGCATTTCGGCGCCTTCACGCTGGCCGGCGTGCCGCCCGGCCTGGTGCGCGCGCAACAGGTGGCCCCGCGCAAGCTGGTGGTCGTGATGCTGCGTGGTGCGGTGGATGGGCTGTCGGTGGTGGCGCCCTATGGCGAGCCGGCCTATGCGGCGGCCCGCCCCGACATCGCGCTGGCACCGCCCGGCCGCGAGGACGGGCTGCTGCGCCTGGACGCACTGTTCGGCCTGCACCCGGCGCTGGCGCCGCTGCAGCCGCGCTGGCAGGACGGCAGCCTGGCCTTCGTGCATGCCAGCGGCTCGCCCGACCCGACGCGCTCGCATTTCGATGCGCAGGACTATCTGGAGTCCGGCACGCCGGGCCGCAAGGCCACGCCGGACGGCTGGATGAATCGCCTGCTGGCCGCGCTGCCGGGCGAGCCCAGCCCCACGCGGGCGATCAGCCAGGGCGCGACACCGCCGCGCATCTTCGCGGGGCCGGCCAGCGGCATTGCCAGCCTGGGCTTGGGGCCGCAGGCACTGCGCCACCGCGCGATCGACGACCCGCAGCTGCAGGCCGGCCTGAGCCGGCTCTATGCCGGCGACCCGGCGCTGGCCGCCACGCTGCGCGAGACCACCGCCGGGCGTGCGGAGATCTCGCGTCGCATGGGCGGCGATGCCCCCGCGATGGACCCCAGCGCCGATGGCGGTGCGCCGTCCGCGCGCAGCTTCGCGGCGGACGCGCGGCGCCTGGGCGTGCTGCTGCGCAAGGACCCCCACACCCAGCTGGCCTTCACCTCGGTGGGTGGCTGGGACACGCATGTGAACCAGGGCGGCGCGCGCGGCCAGCTGGCCGGCCACCTGGGCGCGCTGGGCCAGGGCCTGGCCGCGCTGGCCGACGGGCTGGGCGACGCCTACCGTGACACCGTGGTCGTGGTGATCAGCGAGTTCGGCCGCACGGTGCGGCAGAACGGCAGCGGTGGCACCGACCACGGCCGTGGCAACGTGATCTGGCTGCTGGGCGGCCCGGTGGCGGGCGGGCGCGTGCTGGGGGAGTGGCCGGGGCTGGACGACGCGGCGCTGGTGGACCGGCGCGATCTCGCGGTCAGCACCGACTTCCGCCAGGTGATCGCGCCGCTGCTGCAGCGCCACCTGGGCCTGGACGAGGCCGGTCTGGCCGCCGTGTTCCCGCAGGGCCCCGGCCGCTGGCGCGGGGCCGATCAACTGCTGCGCAGCTAGTCGCTCAAGGAGGATTCCATGCCTGTTCGCCTCACGTCTTCGAGCTTCGGCCTGGGCCTGCTGCTGGCCCTGCTGGCCTATGCCTATCTGGTGCTGACCGCGCTGTAACGCCGCCTCCACGGTCCGGCCCGGGGTGTCCGGGCGGCGCGTCCGGCCTGTCCGTGCGGTGTCCGCGGACACCTGGTGCGCGCGCAAGTGCTTGATTCGGCAGGGCGCAAGGCCTGGCACGCCGCTTGCGCTAGCGAGTGCATGAGCACTGGCATCCGAGACACTTCCGAACAAGACCGTCCGCTGAACCGCGCGCCGCGCCGGCGCTGGCCCTGGGCGCTGGCGGCCCTTGCCGCGGCGGCGGCGCTGGCCTGGGGCGCGCCGCGGCTGCGGCAGAGCTGGTCCGGCGAGCTGGCGGTCAGCGCCGCGCGCCTGAACTTCGCGACCGTGGAGCTGGCACCGCTGACCCGCGACGTGGCCGGCGAGGGCCGCGTCGTGGCGGCGCAGAGCCCCACGCTCTATGCGTCCGGCGGCGGCGCGGCGACGCTGCAGGTCAAGGCCGGCGACGCGGTCAAGCGCGGCCAGGCGCTGGCGGTCATCGAGTCGCCCGAGCTCAGCAACCGCCTGGCCCAGGAGCGCAGCAATGTGGACGCGCTGCGGGCCGACCTGGCGCGTGCCGAGGTCGAGGCCCGCCAGCAGACCGCCGCACTGCAGAGTGCGCTGGATGCGGCCCGCATCGACCTGCAGACCGCGCAGAACGACCTGGCCCGCCAGACCCAGGCCTTCGAGGCCGGCGCCACCGCCCGCATGCAAGTGGAGCGCGCCCAGGACGCGCTGGCCAAGGCCCGCCTGGCCTACGAGCAGGCGCAGGCGCTGCGCGGGCTCAAGACCGACAGCCTGGCGCTGGACGTGCAGGCCAAGAAGAGCGCGCTGGCGCGCCAGCAGCTGCTGGCGCAAGACCTGGCCCGCCAGGTGGACGAGCTGACCGTGCGCTCGCCGGTGGATGGCCAGGTGGGCCAGCTCTTCATCGACGAGCATGCCAACGTGGCGCGCGACGCCAAGCTGCTGTCGGTGATCGACCTGTCGCGCCTGGAGGTGCAGATGCAGGTGGCCGAGAGCTTTGCGCGCGAGCTGGCCGTGGGCATGCCCGGCGAGATCAGCGGCAATGGCCAGCGCTGGGCCGGCCAGGTCAGCTCGGTGTCGCCCGAGGTGGTGAATGGCGAGGTGGCGGCACGGCTGCGCTTTGCCCAGGCCCAGCCCGAGCAGCTGCGCCAGAACCAGCGCCTGTCGGTGCGTGTGCTGCTGGACCGGCGCGACCAGGTGCTGGGCGTCACGCGCGGCAGCTTCGTGGACGACGGCGGCGGCGCCATCGCCTACGTGGTGCGCGACGGCGTGGCCCAGAAGGTGGCCGTGAAGCTGGGGGCGCGTTCGCTGGAGCGCGTGGAGGTGCTGTCCGGCCTCAAGGCCGGTGACCGCGTGGTGATCTCCGGCACCGACAACTTCAAGGGCGCGGACCGCGTCCTCATCGCGGACTGAGCGCCGCTTCGATTCAAGACACACAGAGGATTCCCATGCTGCTGATGGAAAAGCTCCAGAAGGTCTACCGCACCGAGATGGTCGAGACCTATGCGCTGCGCGACTTCGACCTGCAGGTCCGCGAGGGCGAGTTCGTCGCGGTGACCGGCCCCTCGGGCTCGGGCAAGACCACCTTTCTGACCATTGCCGGCCTGCTGGAGTCCGCCAGCGGCGGCCGCTACGCGCTGGACGGCATCGATGTGAGCCGCATGAACGACGCCGAGCGTTCGCGCATACGCAACCAGAAGATCGGCTTCATCTTCCAGGCCTTCAACCTCATCCCCGACCTCAGCGTGCTGGACAACATCGAGGTGCCGCTGCGCTACCGCGGCTTTGGCGGGGCCGAGCGCCGCAAGCGCGCCGCCGATGCGCTGGCCCGCGTGGGGCTGTCGGCGCGCGCCAAGCACTACCCGGCCGAGCTGTCGGGTGGCCAGCAGCAGCGCGTGGCGATTGCGCGCGCGCTGGCCGGCGAGCCGCGCCTGCTGCTGGCCGACGAGCCCACCGGCAATCTGGACAGCGCGATGGCGCGCAGCGTGATGGAGCTGCTGGAAGAACTCAACCGCGAGGGCGCGACCATCGTGATGGTTACGCACGACCCGCAGCTGGCCGCGCGCGCGCAGCGCAATGTGCATGTGATCGACGGCCAGGTCGTGGACCTCGCGGCGGAGGCGGCCGTCCGATGAGCCGCGCCGCCGTCTGTGTTGCGGCCCTGCTGCTGGCCGCGTCGGCCGCGCGCGCCGACGACCTGCTGCAGCTGTGGGGCCAGGCCCGCCAGGCCGATCCGCAGCTGCGCCAGGCCGCCGCGCTCAGCGGCGCGCAGGATGCGGCCGCGCGCGTCGCCCGCGCCGCGCTGCTGCCGCAGTGGAGCCTCAACGCCAGCGAGCAGCGTGGCGACGGCCACCTGCACACCGCCACCAGCAGCCTCAGTCAGGCGCTGCTGGACCTGCCGGCGCTGCGCGAATGGCAGGCCAGCCAGCGTGATGCCAGCGCCCAGCAGCTGCGGCTGCAGGCCGCCGAGCAGGACGCGCGTGCCCGCCTGGCCGAGGCCTATTTCGGCCTGCTGTCGGCCCAGGCGCGGCTGGCCACGGCGCGCGCCAACGAGCAGGCCTTCGACCGCCAGGTGCACGAGGCCGAGGTGCGCTTCAAGACCGGCCTGGCGGCGCAGGTCGAGGCCGAGCAGTCACGCACCTATCGCGAGCTGGCGCACAGCAGCACGCTGGCCGCCGAGCTGGACGTGGCCGATGCGCGCGAGGCTCTGGCCGAGCTGACCGGCACCGAGGCCGGTGCGCTGCAACCGCTGGCCGAGGCCTTCTCCGCCCAGCCGCTGCGCGACGGTGTGGACGCCTGGATCACGCGCGCGCTGCAGGCCAACCCGGGCCTGCTGGCGCTGGCGCAGGACGAGCAGGCCAGCGTGCGTCGCATCGAGGGCGCGCGTGCCGGTCACCTGCCCACGCTGAGCCTGGGCGTGGACACCACGCGCCAGCGCGGCGATGGCGTGTCCAGCCTGGACGCCGGACGCACGCCCACCGTCGTGGGCCTGCGGCTCACGGTGCCGCTGTTCGCGGGCGGCGCCACCAGCGCCGCCGCCGACCGCGCCACGTTCCAGCGCGAGGCGGTGCGTGAGCAGTTGGAGGCCGGCCGGCGCGCGCTGCAGCGCGAGGTGAGGGCGCAGTACCAGGCCGTGGCCCAGGGCGAGGCCCAGCTGCGCGCGGCCCAGGCCGCGCTGGACGCAGCCCAGCGCTCGCTGGAGGCCACGCGTACCGGGCTCACGCTGGGCACGCGCACCACCACCGACCTGCTGCTGGCCATACAGACCCTGGGCCAGGCCCAGAACGCACGCACCGATGCGCGCCACCGCCATGTGCTGGCGCTGCTGGCGCTGCATCGCGCGGCCGGCTCGCTGGACGACCCCGAGCTCGCCACCGTCAACGCCCTGCTGGAGACCCGCTGACATGCGCCCCATTTCCTCGACCCAACGTCTGCGGGCATCCGGCCCCGGGAGGCCCTGAGATGTTCATCCACTACCTCGAACTGGCCTGGCGCAGTGCGCGCTCGTCCAAGGGCCTGTCGGCGCTGATGGTGCTGGCGCTGGCCCTGGGCATAGGCGCCTGCATGACCACGCTGACGGTCTACCACGTGCTGTCCGGCGACCCCATTCCCGCCAAGAGCGCGCGGCTGTTCAATGTGCAGCTGGATGCGCGCGACATGATCGGCTACGAGCCCGGCGCCGAGCCGGTGCTGGACCTGAGCCGCTTCGACGCGACCGCGCTGCTGCGCGACAAGAAGGGCCTGCGCCAGTCTATGTCCAGCGGCTTCAACACCGCGGTGAGCCTGCCGGATGCCCAGGTCAAGCCCATCTTCTCGTTCACCCGCTACACCTCGGCCGATTTCTTCGCGATGTTCGACGCGCCCTGGGCCCAGGGCGGTGGCTGGAGCGCGGCCGACGACGAGGCCGAGGCGCGCGTGGCGGTGATCTCGTCCGCGCTGAGCGAGAAGCTGTTCGGCGGCGCCAGCGCCGTGGGCCGCGAGATCATCGTGCGCGGCCAGCCGCTGCGGGTGGTGGGCGTGCTCAGGCCCTGGAAGCTGCAGCCGCACTTCTACGACCTCACCACCGGCAGCTACGCGGACACCGAGGACCTGTTCCTGCCTTTCTCCACCGCGATGGCGCTGAAGATGGGGCACTGGGGCAATATGAGCTGCTGGGGCCGCGGCAGCAACGGCGGCAGCGCGATGGACCTCAAGGCCAGCTGCGCCTGGATCCAGTACTGGGTGGAGCTGGCCAAGCCGGAGGACGCCCCGGCCTACCGCGACTACCTGACGCGCTACTTCGAGGCGCAGCGCAGCGCCGGGCGTTTCGAGCGCCCGACCAATCTGCGGCTGCGCAATGTGATGGAGTGGCTGGATGCGCAGGAGGTGCTGCCGCCCGATGTGCGCCTGCAGACCTGGCTGGCCTTCGGCTTTCTGGCCGTGTGCATCGTCAACATGGTGGGCCTGCTGCTGGCCAAGACGCTGCGCCGCTCGGGCGAGATCGGCGTGCGCCGCGCGCTCGGCGCTTCGCGGCGCCACATCTTTGCGCAGTTCATCGTCGAGGCCGGTGCGCTGGGCCTGGTGGGCGCGGGCCTGGGCCTGCTGCTGGCCGAGGGCGGCCTGTGGCTGGTGCGCCAGAGCCCCAACGAGTACGCCCGCCTCGCGCAGCTGGACGCGCTGATGCTGGGCATCACGCTGGCCATCGCCATTGGTGCCAGCCTGCTGGCCGGCCTGCTGCCGGCCTGGCGCGCCGCGCTGGTGACCCCGGCCCTTCAACTCAAGGTGCAGTGATGAACACGACCACGACGCTGACCCCGCCCGCCGCCGCGCGCCCGGGCCTGCTGACCACGCTGCGCGCCTGGACCCAGGACTTCGCGCCCATCCTGTCCACGCTGCGCCGCCACAAGATCGCGGCCGGCCTGATCGTGCTGGAGGTGGCGCTGACCTGCACCATAGTCACCAATGCGCTGCACATGATCCAGACCCGCGCCCAGCTGCTGTCGGTGAACAGCGGCCTGGCCGAGGCCGAACTGGGCGTGCTGAATGCGCGTGGCAGCCGGCCGCAGGATCCGCTCACCTTTGACTCGCGCCTGCGCTCCGACCTCGCGGCGCTGCGCGCGCTGCCGGGCGTGAAGTCCGCGATTGCGGTGAACCAGCATGTGTTCGGCGGCAGCAGCAACAACTCCGGCGTGTCTCTGTCCCCCGACAAGCAGGCCGCGCGCGTGACGGTGGCCCAGTACGCCAGCGACGAGTATTTGCTGCCCACCTTCGGCCTGCAGCTGCTGGAAGGGCGCAATTTCCGGTCCGACGAGATTCATGCCGATGCCCGCGATGACGAGGGCGACGATGCGCGCATCGGCGTGGTGCTGATCAACAAGGTGCTGGCGGACAAGTTCTTCCCAGGGCGCTCCGCGCTGGGCCAGCGCCTTTACGGCCTGGGCGGGGGCGACGCGCCGGTCACGGTGATAGGTGTGGTGGGCACGCTGACCCATCCCTATCTGCACAAGAGCCGCCGCCAGGACGGCTATGCGGTGGTCGTGCCGGTGCGCTCGGGCGGGTCCTACGTTGTGCGCACCGAGCCCGCGCAGATGGACGCGGTGCTCAAGGCCGCCAGCCGGGCGCTGGAGCAGAACGAGCAGGGGCGGGTGGTCACGTCCTCCAAGCCGCTGACCCAGCTGCGCGACGAATTCTTCGCGCAGGACCGCGCGATGGCCTGGCTGATGGGCGGCGTGTGCGCTGCGCTGCTGCTGGTCACGGCCATGGGCATCGTGGGCCTGGCCAGCTTCTGGGTGCAGCAGCGCACCCGCATGATAGGCACGCGCCGTGCGCTAGGCGCGACGCAGGCGCAGATCCTGCGCTACTTCCTGCTGGAGAACCTGCTGCTCACCACCACCGGCATCCTCATCGGCCTGGCCGGCGCGCTGGGCCTGAGCCAGCTGCTGATGCAGAGCTATGCGCTGCCGCGCCTGCCGTGGGTCTACCTGCCGGCCGGCGCGCTGACGCTGTGGGCGCTGGGCCAACTGGCCGTGTGGGTGCCGGCGCGGCGCGCGGCGCGGCTGTCGCCGGTGGCGGCGCTGCGCGCCTGAGCGAAAGCCTCGCTAGCCCTCAGGGCTTGGGGTCTGCGGGCGGTGGCGGGCTGGCGATCAGCCGCGCCACCTCCGCCGCCGGCACCGCATAGCTGATGCCGCTGGGCGCGCTCAGCGCCGACTCCTTGGTGCCCTTGACCAGCACCATGTTGATCACGCCCACCACCTCGCCGGTGGCGATGTCCAGCACCGGGCCGCCGCTATTGCCCGGGTAGGCGGTGATGTCCAGCTGCAGGATCTCGAACGAGCCTTCGCGCAGCTGGCGCACCGCGCGCTGGTTGAGCGCGTCGAAGTTGCTGGCCGCCTCGGCGATCTGCGTGCGCGACGCGACGACGCCCGCATGGGTCACGTGGCTGAAACCCAGCGCGTTCCCCAGCGGAAAGCCCATCAGCGCGATCGCCGTGCCCTCGCGCGCGGGCTTGGCCGCCAGCTTGAGCGCGGGCAGCGGTGTGCCTTCAATGTGCAGCAGCGCGAGGTCGAAGAAGGGGTTGCGGGTGATCAGCGTGGCCATGCGCGGCTTCCAGTTACCGTCGGGCGTCCAGACCTGCACGGCCAAGTGTCGGTCTATGCGCCCCGGCGTCTCGGGCGGCAGCACATGGGCGTTGGTGACGATGGTCCGCCCGTCGCCCACCGCAAAGCCGGTGCCGCGAAAGCCGAAGCGCGGGCTGTCCAGCAGGCCGAAGCTGCCCACCAGCACCACCGAGGGCTTGGTGCGGTCTATCAGGTCGGGCAGGCTCTGCGCGCGTGCGGCGGGGGCCAGCAGCGCGGCGGCGAGGGGGCTGGCCAGCGCCAGGCCCAGCAGTCGGCGGTTCATCATGGGGTGTCGGGCGGGAGTCCGGGGTCATCCTAGCGCCGCCCCGCGCGGGCCAGTGGCTGCGGTTATGGTTGGGGCCCTGCCTGCCCGCCTTGCGTCCGTGCCGCCCAAAGAGCTGCCCCATACCTTCAAGCTGATCACGATCTGGTTGCTCGTGATGCTGGTGCTCTTCCTGGGCTTCAAGGCCTGGGAGCAGCAGCGCGAGCGCAGCCGCTTCCGGCTGGCGGATCGCGCCATCGTGCTGGCCCGCGCGCCGGACGGGCATTTCCACTGGCCCGGCCGCGTCAATGGCGAGGCGGTGGACTTTCTGGTCGACACCGGCGCCACCTCCACCGCGCTGCCGCAGGCGCTGGCCGAACGCGCCGGCCTCACGCCGCTGGGCCCGGTGCAGGCGCAGACCGCCGGCGGGGCGACCCGCGGCTACATCGCCCGCATCGACCTGGAACTGGACGGCGGCGTGCACGTGCAGCGGCTGCCGGTGACCGTGCTGCCCAACCTCAGCGGGCCGCTGCTGGGCATGGACGTGCTGTCGCGCCTGCACTTCAGCCAGCAGGCGGGCGAGCTGCGCATCGAGGGCCAGCCATGAACCTGAAGATCACGCGCAAGACCTGGCTCGCCGGCCTGCTGGCGCTGCTGCTGGCCGGCGGCTCTTCGGCCGACTGCCCGCCCACGCCCACGCCGCCCACGCCCGAGCAGGCCCAGCGCTGGGCCGAGCAGGCCGGCGACCGCGGCCTGCTGTGGCGCATCACGCGCGACGGCCACAGCAGCTACCTCTACGGCAGCCTGCATGTGGGCAAGGCCGACTGGGCCTACCCCGGCCCGGCGCTGCGCGCGGCCTGGGCCGACACCGAGGTGCTGGCCGTGGAGCTGGACCCGGCCGACGTGGGCCCCGCGCTGGCGGCGGCCGACGCGCCCGAGCCGCTGTCGCCGCGCCTGGCCGCGCAGCTGCAGGCCCAGGCCCGCGCCGCCTGCCTGCCGCCCGGCGCGCTGGACCCGCTGCCCGCGATGCTGCAGCTCAGCACGCTGATGCTGCTGGAGGCGCGCCGCGACGGCTTCGACGCGCTGTTCGGTCAGGACCTGATGCTGATCCAGTGGGCCCGCCGCGAGCGCCGGCCGGTGCAGTCGCTGGAGAGCGTGCAGGAACAGCTGGACGCGCTGGCCCCGGCGCCCGGCGAGACCGAGGCGCTGCTGGCCAGCGGCCTGCGCGAGCTGCGCCAGGGCCGCGTGCGGGCGCCGCTGCGCCGCCTGGCCGCCACCTGGGCGCGCGGCGATCTGGCGGGCCTGGCCAATTACGCCAGCTGGTGCGGCTGTGCCGACACGCCGGCCGAGCGGGCCTGGCTCAAGCGCGTGAACGACGAGCGCAACCAGCACCTGGCCGAGCGCATCGAGGCCCTGCACCACGCCGGCCAGCGCCTGCTGGTGGCCGTGGGCGCGCTGCACATGAGCGGCCCGGAGGCGCTGCCCCGCCTGCTGGCGGCGCGCGGCTTCCAGGTGCAGGCCCTGCTGCCCAGGCCCGCCCCCAGCCGCTAGGATGGCCCGCGGGGGACATGGAGGCCCCGGTGATGAGCGACAACAGCTTTGCCAAGTTCGTGCCCGGCTTCGACTTCCTGCAAGGCCTGGTGAAGAACGCCAGTTCCGCGCTGCCCGGCATGGGCCAATGGGTGGCGCCCACGCTCAACCCGGAGGAGCTGGGCAAACGCATCGACGAGCTGCGCACCGTGCAGTACTGGCTGGAGCAGAACGCCCGCATGCTGGCGACCACCATCCAGGCGCTGGAGGTGCAGCGCATGACGCTGTCCACCCTCAAGACCATGAACGTGCCGCTGGCCGAGCTGCGCGACAGCCTCAAGCTGCCCGAGGTGCCGCCGCCCGCCGCCGCGCCGGCCCCGGCGCCCAAACCGCGCGCCCCGCGCGCCGCGGCCAAGGCCGACGAGGTGCCGCCGCTGCCGGTGGACCCCACGCAGTGGTGGGGCGCTCTGAGCCAGCAGTTCACCCAGCTGGCCGCCAACGCGATGAAGGACAGCGCGACCGACGCGGCCAAGAATCTGGCCGGCACGCTGATGAAGCAGTCCTTCGACGCGGCCGGCGACACGCTGCGCAAGGCGGCTGGCGTGCCCGGCGCCATGGTGGGCGGTGTGGCGCGCGGCCTGGCCGGTGCAGCCCCCAAGGTCAAGGCGGCAGCGCCCAAGGCCGCGCCCAAGCCGGCCGCGAAGCCCCGCGCACGCACGACGAAGGCGGCCGGCGGCCGCACGCGCGGCTGAGGCTGCCGCAAGGGCAGGCGCGCGGCGGTACAGTCGCCGCGCAATGGCGACAAGCGAGCGGATGTCTGCGGTGATGGAGCGCAACACGATGGCAACGAGCGAGGGGCTGGCGAGAGGCGAGGCCCAATCCCGGCTGGTGCAGGCCCTGCAGCCGCTGCTGCCGCGCGAGGCGCTGCTGTGGACCGACGAGTCCACCACGCCCTACGAATGCGATGGCCTGACCGCCTACCGCCAGCGCCCGCTGGCCGTGGCCCTGCCCGAGACCGAGGAGCAGGTGGCGGCGGTACTCAAGACCTGTCACCGTCTCGGCGTGCCGGTGGTGGCGCGTGGCGCGGGCACCGGCCTGTCCGGCGGCGCGATGCCGCACGAGCTGGGCCTGACGCTGGCGCTGGCGCGCTTCAACAAGATCCTGGCGATCGACCCGCTGGCGCGCACCGCGCGCGTGCAGTGCGGCGTGCGCAACCTGGCCATCAGCGAGGCCGCCGCGGCCCATGGCCTCTATTACGCCCCCGACCCCAGCAGCCAGATCGCCTGCAGCATAGGCGGCAACATCGCCGAGAACTCGGGTGGCGTGCACTGCCTGAAGTACGGCCTCACGTTGCACAACGTGCTCAAGGTGCGCGGCTTCAGCGCCGAGGGCGAGGCGGTGGAATTCGGCTCCGAGGCGCTGGACGCGGCCGGGCTGGACCTGCTGGCGCTGGTGATAGGCAGCGAGGGCATGCTGGCCGTGGTCACCGAGATCACCGTGAAGCTGGTGCCCAAGCCGCGCCTGGCGCGCTGCGTGATGGCCAGCTTCGACGACGTGCGCAAGGCCGGCGACGCGGTCGCGGCCGTCATCGCGGCCGGCATCATCCCGGCGGGCCTGGAGATGATGGACAAGCCCATGACGGCGGCCGTGGAAGACTTCGTCCACGCCGGCTATGACCTGGACGCCGAGGCCATCCTGCTGTGCGAGAGCGACGGCACGCCCGAGGAGGTGGCCGAGGAGATCGCGCACATGGAGCGCGTGCTGCAGGCCGCGGGCGCCACGCGCTGCCAGGTCAGCGCCGACGAGGCGCAGCGCCTGCGCTTCTGGAGTGGGCGCAAGAACGCCTTCCCGGCGTCGGGCCGCATCAGCCCCGACTACATGTGCATGGACTCCACCATCCCGCGCAAGCACCTGGCCACCATCCTGCTGGACATCCAGCAGATGGAGAAGAAGTACGGTCTGCGCTGCGCCAACGTGTTCCACGCGGGCGACGGCAACCTGCACCCGCTGATCCTCTTCGATGCCAACGACCCCGACCAGCTGCACCGCTGCGAGGCCTTCGGCGCCGAGATCCTGGAGCGCAGCGTCGCCCTGGGCGGCACGGTGTCGGGCGAGCATGGCGTGGGCGTGGAGAAGCTCAACTCCATGTGCGTGCAGTTCAGCCCCGCGGAGCTGGAGCAGATGCTGGCGCTCAAGGCCGCGTTCGACCCGGCCGGCGTCCTCAACCCCGGCAAGCAGATTCCCACGCTGGCCCGCTGCGCCGAGTACGGCCGCATGCATGTGAAGCGGGGCCTGCTGGCCTTTCCCGAGCTGGAGCGCTTTTGAAGCTGGCTGACCTGCAGGACCGCCTGCGCGATACCCGCGGCCCGCTGGCCATCACCGGCCAGGGCAGCAAGAGTTTCTATGGCGAGGCGCCGCAGGGCGAGCCGCTGTCCACGCTGGGCCTGGCCGGCGTGACCGCCTACGAGCCCAGCGAGCTCTACGTGACCGTGCGCGCCGGCACGCTGCTGGAAGACCTGGAGGCGCTGCTCGTCGCCCAGCGCCAGCGCCTGGCCTTCGAGCCGCCGCGCTTCGGCGGCCGCGGCACCGTGGGCGGCATGGTGGCGACCGGCCTGTCGGGCCCCAGTCGCGCGGCACTGGGCTCGGTGCGCGACCACCTGCTCGGCGCCTCCATCGTGACCGGCCGTGGTGAGCTGCTGCATTTCGGCGGCACCGTGATGAAGAACGTCGCCGGCTTCGACGTCAGCCGCGTGATGGCCGGCTCGCTGGGCGTGCTGGGCCTGATTGCCGAGGTCACGCTCAAGGTGATGCCGCTGCCGGCCGCCACGCGCACGCTGCGCTTCGAGGCCGACCAGACCGCCGCGCTGCGCCAGCTCAACCACTGGGGCGGCCAGCCCCTGCCCATAGAGGCCAGCGCCTGGTGGGATGGCGCGCTGCTGCTGCGCCTGGCCGGTGCCCAGGCCGGTGTGGACGCCGCGACCCGGCAACTGGGCGGCGATGAGATCCCGGTTGAACTGGCCCAGCCCTTCTGGACCGGCCTGCGCGACCAGAGCGACGAGTTCTTCGTCGGCGCCGAACGTGCGGTGGCCGCCGGCGAGCGTGGCCAGGTGAGGCTGTGGCGGCTGTCCGTGCCCTGCACCGCGCCCGAGTTGCGCCTGCCCGGCGAGCAGCTGATCGAGTGGGGTGGCGCGCAGCGCTGGGTGGTCACGCCGCTGTCGCCCGAGGGCGTGCGCGAGGCCGCCGCCGCGGTGGGCGGCCATGCGACGCAGTTCCGCGCGGTCGATAAGAGCGCCGGCGTGTTCACGCCGCTGTCCGCGCCGCTGGCCGCCATCCACCGGCGGCTCAAGGCCAGCTTCGACCCCGACGGCCGCTTCAACCCCGGCCGGCTCTACCCGGATCTCTGACATGTCGCTGCTGCGTGGACTGACCCTGTTGCTGCTGTGTCAGGCGCTGGGCGAGGTGCTGGCCAAGCTCACCCGCGCGCCGCTGCCCGGCCCGGTGGTGGGCATGCTGCTGATGCTGGCGCTGCTGAACTGGGCGCCGCTGCGCGAGCCGGTGCAGCAGGCGTCGGAAGGCCTGCTGATGCACCTGTCGCTGCTGTTCGTGCCGGTGGGCGTGGGCGTGATGACCCACCTGCACCTGATAGGCGAATACGGCGGCCGCATGCTGGTGGCGGTGCTGCTGTCCACCGGCCTGGGCCTGGGTGTGACCGCGCTGGTGCTGCGCGCCTTTCTGAACCGCGAGGCGCGCCGCGCCGCGCAGGCCGGCGAGGGGCGCTGACATGCAGGACTTCGTGCAGCTCTGGGTCTTTCTGTCCACCACGCCGCTGTTCGGCCTCACGCTGACGCTGGCCGCCTATGTGCTGGCGCATGCCTTCTATGTGCGCGTGGGCCAGGCGCCCTGGGCCAATCCCGTGCCCTGGACCGTGGTGCTGATCGCGGCGCTGCTGCTGGCCAGCGGCACGCCGTATCCGACCTATTTCTCCGGCGCGCAGTTCATCCACTTCCTGCTGGGCCCGGCCGTGGTGGCCATGGCCTGGCCGCTGTGGCAGCGCCGCGAGGAGCTGCGCCGGCGCTGGCTGGCCATACTGGTGGCAGGTCTTGCGGGCGGTTTCACCGCTGCCGGCAGCGCGGTGGTCATAGGCTGGGCCTTCGGCATGCCGGCCGACATCCTGGCCTCGCTGTCGGCCAAGGGCGTGACCGCGCCGGTGGCCATGGGCATTGCCGAGAAGGTGGGCGGCATCCCCGCGCTGGCCGCGGTGTTCGCGGTGCTGACCGGCATGCTGGGCTCCATGGGCGGCAAGTACATCTTCGACGGCCTGGGCGTGAAGCCCATGACCGCGCGCGGCTTTGCTTTAGGCACCTGCGCCCACGGCCTGGGTGCCGCCCGCGCGATGCAGGTGGACCGCGAGGCCGGTGCCTACGCCAGCCTGGGCCTCGGGGTGCAGGTGGTGCTGGCCTCGCTGCTGACGCCGCTGGTCTTCAAACTCTTCTGACATGCAAACCCACCTCGCCCCCGAGTTCCAAGGCACGCACGACGGCACCGAGGCCGAGGCCATCCTGCGCCGCTGCGTGCACTGCGGCTTCTGCACCGCCACCTGCCCGACCTACCAGTTGCTGGGCGACGAGCTGGACGGCCCGCGCGGCCGCATCTATCTCATCAAGCAGGTGCTGGAGGGCGCCCAGCCCACGCGCGACACCCAGGCCCACCTGGACCGCTGCCTGACCTGCCGCAACTGCGAGAGCACCTGCCCCTCGGGCGTGGCCTATGGCCGCCTGGTGGACATAGGCCGGCGCGTGGTGGATGCCAAGGTGGAGCGCCCGGCCGGCGAGCGCCGTGTGCGCTGGCTGCTGAAGGAGGGCCTGACCTCGCCGCTGTTCAAGCCCGCGCTGCGCGTGGGCCAGGCGCTGCGCCCGCTGGTGCCCGGCGCGCTGAAGGACAAGGTGCCGCCCAAGGCGCCGCCGCAGGCGCACGACTGGCCCACTCGCACGCACAAGCGCAAGGTAGCGCTGCTGCTGGGCTGCGTGCAGCCGGCGATGGCGCCCAACATCAACAGCGCGACCGCGCGCGTGCTGGACGCTGCCGGCATCCAGACCCTGGTGGCCGACGGGGCCGGGTGTTGCGGCGCGATCCGCGAGCACCTGGGCGACCACGAGGGCGCGCTGGCCGACATGCGCCGCAATATCGACGCCTGGTGGCCGCTGGTGTCGGGCCACACCGAGTCCATCGAGGCGCTGGTGGTGAACGCCTCAGGCTGCGGCGTGGCGGTGAAGGACTACGGCCACGCGCTGCGCCACGACCCCGCCTATGCCGACAAGGCAGCGCGCGTGAGCGCGCTGGCGCGTGACCTCAGCGAGCTGCTGCCCGATCTCGTGCCGTTGCTCAAGCCGCGGCTGCGCACCAAGCCCGGGCCGCTGGCCTACCACCCGCCCTGCACGCTGCAGCATGGCCAGCAGCTCAAGGGCGGCGTGGAAGCGGCGCTGCGCGAGCTGGGGATGCAGATCGCCTGCGCGCCGCAGGACAGCCATCTGTGCTGCGGCTCGGCCGGCACCTACTCGGTGCTGCAGCCGGTGCTGTCCAAGCAGCTGCGCGACCGCAAGCTGGCAGCGCTGGCGCCGCTGGCCGCGGCCCAGATCGTGTCGGCCAATGTGGGCTGCATACAGCACCTGCAAAGCGGCACCGAGCTGCCGGTGCGGCACTGGGTGGAGGTGCTGGACGACGCGCTGCGCGGCGCGGCCTGAGCCGCCTCAGCGGTTCTCCAGCCGGTTGTAGTCCAGCACGCCGGCCTCCAGCGGCTGCTCGCGCGCATAGCGCCGGGCCAGACCATCGCTGTAGGCCCAGAAGCCGGGGTCGTCGCGCCGCACCGCCCAGCGCCGCGTGAAGGCGGCGTAGTCGGCCTCGGAGCGCAGGCCGCGCAGGGCCGCGATCAGCGCCGGCAGCTCGTCAGCGCGGGCGCGGTAGAAGGCATTCGGGTAGCTGCCCAGCACGCCGGGCGCCAGGCTCAGCGTGTTCTCGGCGGGCAGCAGCTCCAGCTTCTCGCCCAGCAGATGGGACACGCTGGCATGGCCGGTATTGCGCAGCAGGCTGTAGTCGCGCAACGAGCCGTCGGGCAGCTGCAGCGTCAGCAGCGCGGCCTCGGGCAGCCACTGCAGCGGCTCGCCCTGCAGTGCCGCCAGCTCGCCCAGCGGCGCACGCAGCGCGGCCGGCGTGTGGCGGGCCCAGTCCCAGCGGGTGGCGAGCACCGGCGCGAGCCGGGTCTTGAGCAGGCCCAGCAGCTCCAGCCGCGGGTCGTCGCTGCGGTAGCGGATGTCGCTGTCCACGGTCAGCGTGGTGTCCGGCCCTCCATAGACCTGCTCGCGCCCGCCCTTGCCCACGCCGCGGTACCACTGGTCGCGCGTGGGCACGCGCGCCGCCTGGGGCAGCAGCGCGATGAAGTTGAACTCGCCCTCCATGCGCAGGTAGTCCATGTAGAGCCGCGAGTTCAGCTGGTGGCCCACATTGCCGTAGACGTCGTAGTCGGCCACCAGCAGGTAGTGGATGCGCTCCAGCAGCGGGTAGTCGATGACCCAGGCGGTCTTGGGCGGCGCACCCACAAAGCCCTTGACCACGCTGGCGCTGTCGAAGTGGCGGAACACCGTGAGGCCGGCGTTGTCGTTGCGGCCGTCGCCGTCCCAGATCAGGTCGAGGTTGAGCGCCTCGCGGTCCTTCAGCGCGGCGTTCAGGTGGGCGGTGCGCGCGCGCCGGTATTCGCTCTCCTTGTGGGCGTACTCCAGCCAGGTGATCAGCGCATCGGTGTTGCGGCTGCCGGTGGGCAGGGCGGCGACCTTGGCGGCCTTTTGCAGCAGCTGGTCTATGGCCCGGTCATAGGCCGGCGAGGGCGCCAGGAAGCTGACCCAGAACTGGTCCTCGATCACGTTGAGCGCGATCTGACCCCGGCACACCGGGCCCTTGATGAAGCCCATGATGGTGAACTCCGCCTCGTCCAGCATGAAGCGGTAGCGCGCGCCCACCGGCAGCGCCGCAAAGGTGGCGAAGGGGTTGGCCGCGGTGTCGGCGTCATAGCCGGGCAGGCGCTCCACCTGCACCTCGGGCCCCAGGAACAGCGAGCGCCAGCGCGCCATGCGCGCGTCGTCCAGCCGGTAGGGCATGTGGGTCTTGGCGACGATGGCCTCGCGCTCGGGCTCCAGCCGGTAGTACACGCGTGCCACGCCGGGCGCGTCCACCGGGCGGGCCGTGGTGATCAGGCGTATGGGCTGGCCCGGTGGCGTGCTGGAGCGCACCAGCCTGAGGAAGTGGCGCTCGCCGTCGCCACCGAAATAGAGGTGGGCCAGGAACAGGTGTTCGTAGGCATAGCGGGCGAACAGCTGCTCCTTCAGCGAGTCGCCGTTGAAGAAGGCCTCCCAGCGCGAAATCTCGCGCTGCACGCCGGCCGGCAGCGGCGCCGGGCCCTCGTAGGGTGCGCCCTGCGCGATCCAGCGCGAAAGCAGATCGTGCTCGGCGCTGGACAGCCCCGGCAGGCCGTAGGGCATGCCGCCCAGCGGCTTGGCCTGCGCGTAGGCGTCCATCTCGGTCTCGCTGGGGCACATCTGTGGCTGCTCGGGTGCGAGCGGCAGCGTGGCCTGCTGCCGCGCATCGCTGGGCCAGGGGTGCTGCTGCTTGAGCTCCAGCATGCGGTGCAGCAGGCTCAGTGCGCGGTCGGCCTCGGGCGAGGGCGTGCGCTCGTTGAGCATGGGGAAGAAGCCCTGGGTGCGCCACTCGGAGGGCGTTTGCGCGTCCACATACAGGCGCGAGGGCGCGGCGGCGAGCAGCCGGGTCGCGTCATAGACCGGCGTCTTGCTGGCGCCGCGCACCAGGCCGTCCCAGCTGGTGGTCTTGAACTGGCAGGGCGCGTCATAGCAGGCATGGCAGACCACGCAGCGCTGGTTCAGCAGCGGCTGGATGCTGCGTGCATAGGACTCGCCGGCCGGCGGCGGCGCGGGCGTGTCGTAGCGCTGCGGCCGGGCCGGGCCGAACAAGGCGTCCAGGTCGGGCGCGGCGAGGGTGGCGCAGGCCACCAGCAGGGGGCTCAGCAACAGTGAGAGGGACAGGGTGCGGCGCATCGGGCGGATTTTGCGGTGCACCGCCGTGGCCCGCCTGGCCCGGGGGGACTAGGGCCTATCAACACGACGGCGGCTTTTTGCCGTCGTGCCATGCCTCCGGCGACTCAGCCGCGCGCCTTGAGGCTGTCCTTGTCGAAGCCGGCCAGGCGCTTGTAGCGCAGCGAGATCGCCTCCAGCGTGTCGCGCGGGATCACGTCCTCGATGTGCCGGAAGCCCTGGGGCGCGCGCGCCTCGGCCATCTGCATCACCTGCTCCGGCCCGTTCATGCGGTTGCGCAGCACGATGCCGGTGGTGCGCGGCAGGCGCTCGGCCTCGTACTCGCGCAGCGCGTAGGGCGTGTCGGGTTCGTCCGCCAGGCAGTCGCACAGGTAGCGCGCGTCCAGGATGGCCTGGGCGCTGCCGTTGGAGCCTATCGGGTACATGGGGTGGGCGGCATCGCCCAGCAGCGTCACGCGGCCAAAGGTCCAGCGCGGCAGCGGGTCGCGGTCCACCAGCGGGAACTCGTAGATGGCCTCGGCGCCATCGATCAGCGCGGGGATGTCTATCCAGTCCCAGCGCCAGCTCTGGAAGGGCGCGGCGAACACCGACTTGTCGACGACGCGGTTCCAGTCGGTGCCGGGCAGCTCGCCCTGGGGCACGCGCAGCTCGGCGATCCAGTTGATGCGCGCGCGGCCCTCGCGGCGCAGCGGCTCCGAGATCGGATAGGCGACGAACTTTTGGTCCTGGTGGCCGGCCATGAACATGCTGCGGCCGTCCATGTAGGGGGCGGCCTCGGTGACCGCGCGCCACAGCATGCGGCCCGAGAAGCGCGGCTGGTCGCCCTGCGGGTAGAGCACGCGGCGCACCGCGGAATGGATGCCGTCCGCACCCACCAGCACGTCGCTGAGCACTTCCACCGTGCGGCCGTCGGCGCGCCGCGTGAAGCGGGCCGCCACGCGGTCGGCGCTCTGCTCGAAGCCGGTGAAGGCATGGCCCTCGTGCACCCGCTGTGGCCCCAGCCGTTCCTTGACCTTGGCCAGCAGGCACAGCTGCAGCTCGCCGCGGTGGATGGAGAACTGCGGGTGGTCGTAGCCGGCCGCGCGGCCGCGGGCCTCGCGCCAGATCTCCTGGCCGAACTTGTTGAAGTAGGCGAGGGTGGAGGTTTCGATGGCGCGCTCGGCCAGCGCTTCCTCCAGCCCCAGCCGGCACAGCTGCTGGCTGGCATGGGGCAGCAGATTGATGCCCACGCCCAGCGGCCGGATCTCGCTGACCGCCTCGTAGAGGTCCACCTCCACGCCCCGCTCATGCAGCATCAGCGCCAGCGTGAGCCCGCCTATGCCGGCGCCTGCAATCGTCACTTTCACGGCTGTCTCCTTGCTCGGCGGATGCTGCGTCGCAGAATGACACGCCCGCCGAATTGTTCTAGCCTATAACAGTTGCTTCCAAGAACACAAGCGCGGCAGCGCGCAAGACGAGGAGACGGTTTGGCGACGCGCATCCACTTCAACGCCCGCATCGAGGGCGTGGCCTACGACCTGCTCGATGAGCTGGTCGGCTATGCGGTGCGGCGCGCGCAGCTGAGCATCTACGAGGATTTCGCCGCCGCGCTGGAGGCCGAGGACCTCACGCCGCAGCGCTTCTCGTCGCTGGTCATCGTCGAGAACAACCCGGGCATCTCGCAGACCCGCCTGGCCGAGGTGATGGGCATTGCGCGCTCCGGTGTGGTGGCGTTGATCGACGGTTTCGAGAAGAAGGGCCTGGTCGAGCGCCAGGCTTCGGACGACCGGCGCTCCTACAGCCTGCAGCTCACCCGTGCCGGGGCGCGCCAGCTGCAGCGCTACAAGCGGGCGGTGAAGGCGCATGACGAACGCATCTCGGCGGCGCTGAGCCCGGCCGAGAAAGAGCAGTTGCTGGCCCTGTTGCGCAAGCTGGGCGCCGGCTGAACCCGGTGGCGCCGGTTGCGGCGCTGCCACCCCTCGTGAGCCCGCAGAAGGCTTGGTGAATCACAACTCAGGAGACACGATGAAAGCAAACCTTGCTCCCTGGCTGGCGGCCCTCGTCGGCGCGCTGGCCCTAGGCACCGCCCGGGCCGACATCACCGTCGGCGTGAGCCTGCCGCTGACCGGCCCGGCCTCGGGCCTGGGCATTCCCACCCGCAACGGCATCGCGATGTGGCCCGACAGCGTGGGCGGCGAGAAGCTCAAGCTCATCGTGCTGGACGACGCGTCCGACACCACCCAGTCGGTCAAGAACGGTCGGCGCTTTGTCGCCGAGGACAAGGTGGACGTGATCGTGGGCTCCACCGCCACGCCGGCCTCGGTGGCGCTGTCAGCGGTCGCGCTGGAGGGGCAGACGGTGCAGATCTCCACCTCGCCGGTGGACCTGCCCGATGGCAAGGACGCCTGGACCTTCCGCGTCGCGCAGTCCACGCCGCTGATGGCCTCGGCGCTGGTGGAGCACATGAAGAAGAACGGCGTGAAGACCTATGCCTTCCTGGGCTATGCCGATGCCTATGGCGAGACCTGGCTCAAGGCCTTCGACGCGCAGGCGGCCAAGGCGGGGCTCAAGTCCCTGGCCACCGAACGCTTCGCGCGCGCCGACACCAGCGTCAGCGCACAGGCGATCAAGGTCACCATGGTGCACCCGGACGCCATCCTGATCGGTGCCTCGGGCAGCGGCGCGGCGATGCCGCACAAGGCGCTGATCGAGCGCGGCTACAAGGGTCGCATCTACCAGACCCACGGCGCCGCGTCGCGCGACCTGATGCGCCTGGGCGGCAAGGACGTGGACGGCGCCTTCGTGGTGGCCGGCCTGGCGGTGATGCCCGAGGCGCTGCCGGCCAGCCACCCGTCCAAGAAGCTCGCGACCGAGTTCGTGACCCGCTACGAGCAGCAGTTCGGCGCCGGCTCGCGCAACCAGTTCTCGGCCCACGGCTATGACGCCTACCTGCTGCTGCAGGCCGCGGTGCCGGTGGCGCTGAAGAAGGCCAGGCCGGGTACGCCGGAGTTCCGTGCGGCGCTGAAGGACGCGCTGGAGACCACGTCGGGCGTGACCATCACGCAGGGCGTGATCCGCTACACCGCCAAGGACCACTGGGGTCTGGAAGACAGCGCCCGCGTGCTGCTGACCATAGACAAGGGCGACTGGCGTTTGGCGAACTGAGCACGCCACCCGGGGCGGCGTGAGGCCCGCCCGGGGCGCCGCGCTCAGACGCGGAACACCGCCACCAGCTTCACCAGCTCCTCGGCCTGCACCCGCAGGCTCTCGGCGGCGGCCGCGCTTTCTTCCACCAGCGCGGCGTTCTGCTGGGTGCTGCGGTCCATCTGTGCGATGGCCTCACCCACCTGGGCCACGCCGGCGCTCTGCTCGCGGCTGGCGGCGCTGATCTCGCGCACGATGCCCGCCACATTGCCGATGGCGCTGACCACCTGCTGCATGCTCTCGCCGGCGCGGTTGACCAGCGAGGCGCCTTCCTCGATGCGCTCCACGCTGTCGCCTATCAGGCCCTTGATCTCGCGGGCGGCCTCGGCCGAACGCTGGGCCAGCGTGCGCACCTCACCGGCCACCACCGCAAAGCCGCGCCCCTGCTCGCCGGCGCGCGCGGCTTCCACCGCTGCATTCAGCGCCAGGATGTTGGTCTGGAACGCGATGCCGTCTATGGTGCCGATGATGTCGGCGATCTTGCGCGAGCTCTCCTCGATGCCGCGCATGCGCACCACCGCCTCGCTGACCACCTCACCGCCCTGGCGCACCACCTCGCGCGCGTCCTGGGCCAGGCGGTCGGCCTGCTCCGCGTTGTCGGCGTTCTGCCGCACCGTGGCCTGAAGCTGCTCCATGGACGCGGCGGTTTCCTCCAGCGCACTGGCCTGCTGCTCGGTGCGGGCCGACAGGTCGTTGTTGCCGGTCGCGATCTCGGAGCTGGCCGTGGCCACGCCGTCGGCGTTCTGGCGCACCGAGCCCACCAGCTGACGCAGCGCCTGTTGCATGGTGGCCAGCGTGCGGGTGAGCTGGGCGGTTTCGTCGGCGCCGGCGCTGCGGATGTCGCGCGACAGATCGCCCTGACCCACCTCCTCGGCCTCGCGTATGGCCACGCGCAGCGGCTGCACCACGGAGCGCGTGATCAGCCATGCGGCCAGTGCGCCCAGCGCGATGCAGGCTGCGGCCATCGCCAGCATCACACCGCGGGCGGAGCGGCTGCCGGACACGATGCTCTGCTGCCCCAGCTTGACCCGCTGGGCCTGCAGTTCGGCCAGCTCGGTGAGGCTGGCGAGGTAGGCGTCGGAGGCCGGGCGCATCTGGCGTTCCAGCTGCTGCAGCGCCGCCTCGCGCTCACCGGCCTTGAGCTGGGCAAACACCTGGTTGCGTTGCTCCACATAGGCCTTGCGGGTGGCGGCCACCTTGTCCATGGCCGCCTTGGTCGCCTCGTCGTCGGCCTCGCGGCTCAGGCGCTCCTGGGTCTCGGTGATCTTCTGGCTGGTGGCCTTGATGGGCTCCGCGAAGGTCTCGGCCACCGGGCCGCTGCCACCTGCGCGGGCCACCGCGTCGGTGCGGGTCAGGTTGAGCAGGGTCAGCGTGCGCCATTCCTGCGCCAGGTCGCGGTGGGACTGCAGTTCCACTAGGTCGGCCACCTGGGGCTCGACCAGGCCCAGCTGCCGGTAGCTCATGCCGGTGGCCAGCATCAGCAGCACCAGCACCGCCCCGAAGCCCAGGGCGAGCCGGGTGCCTATGCGCAAGGACATCATGTTCATCGTCGTCTCCATCGTCAGGCCCGCCGGCGCTCCAGGAGGGGAGGTCCGGTCTTTGTGCCGACTCTAAGCGCGCCGGCTCGGCTTTGTGAAGCCGTGAGTGAGCGATGGCATGCGAGCAACGCACAGGCTTGCCGGGCATCAAGACGAATGCACGAATACTTCGCGTGCATCGGGTCGCTCTGACAGGTCAAACCTGACCCCTTGAACGCAAAACGGCCGCGCAGGAGCGCGGCCGTTTTTGAGGTCGGATGGGTGTGCGGCGGGCTTACAGGCCGGCTGCTGCACGCAGCGCCTGGGCCTTGTCCGTCCTTCGGTCTCTTCTCACGCCGCTGCGCGGCATGAGCATCGCCCACTCACCGACCCGCGCTTGCGCGCGGTGGCCTTTACAGGCCAGCTGCAGCCCGCAAGGCTGCAGCCTTGTCGGTTCGTTCCCACGTGAACTCGGGTTCCTCGCGGCCGAAGTGGCCGTAGGCGGCGGTCTTGCTGTAGATGGGGCGCAGCAGGTCCAGCATCTGGATGATGCCCTTGGGGCGCAGGTCGAAATGCTCGTTGACCAGCGCGGCGATCTTCTCGTCGGAGATCACGCCCGTGCCTTCGGTGTAGACCGTCACATTCATGGGCTTGGCCACGCCGATCGCGTAGGCCACCTGGATCTGGCACTGGCGCGCCAGGCCGGCGGCCACGATGTTCTTGGCCACGTAGCGGGCAGCGTAGGCGGCCGAGCGGTCCACCTTGGTCGGGTCCTTGCCCGAGAACGCGCCACCGCCGTGCGGGCAGGCACCGCCATAGGTGTCCACGATGATCTTGCGGCCGGTCAGGCCGCAGTCACCCTGCGGGCCGCCGATGACGAAGCGGCCGGTCGGGTTGATCAGATACTTGGTGTCGGCGGTCAGCCATTCCTTGGGCAGCACCGGCCTGATCAGTTCCTCGCGGATGGCCTCGTAGAACTCGGGCGTCATCTTGTCGCCCAGGCTCATCTCGGGGCTGTGCTGCGTGGACAGCACCACGGTATCGATGCTGTGGGGCTTGCCGTCCACATAGCGCATCGTGACCTGGCTCTTGGCGTCCGGGCGCAGGAAGGGCAGTCGGCCGTCCTTGCGCAGCTGGGCCTGACGCTCCACCAGGCGGTGGGCGTAGTAGATGGGCGCCGGCATCAGCTCGGGCGTCTCGTCGCAGGCGTAGCCGAACATCAGGCCCTGGTCACCGGCGCCGGTGTTCAGGTGGTCGTCCGAGGCATGGTCCACGCCCTGGGCGATGTCGTTGCTCTGCTTGTCGTAGGCGACCAGCACCGCACAGCCCTTGTAGTCGATGCCGTACTCGGTGTTGTCGTAGCCGATGCGCTTGATGGTGTCGCGCGCGACCTGGATGTAGTCGACGTGCGCATTCGTCGTGATCTCGCCGGCCAGCACCACCAGGCCGGTGTTGCACAGCGTCTCGGCGGCCACGCGAGAGCGCGGGTCCTGCGTGAAGATGGCGTCGAGGATGGCGTCCGAGATCTGGTCGGCCACCTTGTCGGGGTGTCCTTCCGAAACCGATTCGGACGTGAAGAGGAAGTCGTTGGCCACTTTTAAACTCCTGGTTGCGGTGGGTCGGCGTTGCCAGACCTCAGGAGGCGCGGCGAACGCTTTAGCAGGATTTGTGAATCGCCCCGCAAGTTGTTCAGTAACTCGGCGATGGGCCAAGTATAAAAAATGATTTGGTTGTTTCGCCTCATGGCCCGACTCCCGTTGGCGTTTTTGCACGCTTTGGGGGCATTGCTGGGCTGGATCACCTTCTGGGCCTCGCCGTCCTACCGGCGTCGCTTCAAGGCCAACGCAGCCCAGGCGGGCGTGCCCTGGGCCGCGGCGCGTGGCGGCATCGCGGCGGCCGGGCGCATGGCGGCCGAACTGCCCTGGCTGTGGATCAAGCAAAAGGGCCGGCCTTTCGGGGACAAGCTGCGCTGGGACGGCGCCGAGCTGATCCAGCAGGCACTGGCCGACAAGCGGGGCCTGGTGTTGCTCACGCCCCACCTGGGCTGCTTCGAGATCTGCGCCCAGGCCATCGCCGAGCGCTTCACCAGCCCCGAGGCGCCCATTACCGTGCTGTTCCGCCCCAACCGCAAGGCGGCGCTGCGCGAGCTGATGGACGGCTCGCGCGAGCGCCCCGGCCTGGCCACCGCCCCGGCCACGTTGGCCGGCGTGCGCCAGATGATCCGCGCGCTGCGCCGCGGTGAGGCGATCGGCCTGCTGCCCGACCAGGTGCCGCCCGATGGCCTCGGCGTGTGGGCGCCGTTCTTCGGCCAGCCGGCCTACACGATGACGCTGGCCGCCCGCCTGGTGCAGCAGACCGGCGCGGCGCTGCTGCTGATCTGGGGCGAGCGCCTGCCGCACGGCCAGGGCTATGTGGTGCATGTGCTGCCGGCGCCGCAGATCGCGCCGGATGCCGCGCCCGAGGCGGCCGCGACGCAGGTGAATGCCGCGATGGAGAGCCTGATCCTGCGCGCACCCCACCAATACCTGTGGGGCTACAACCGCTACAAGCAGCCGCGGGGTCTCGATATTGGGGCGGCCCCAGGTGTGGCCACCGGATAATTGCTCCCCATGAAAGTGCGCTTCACCAAGATGCAGGGCGCGGGCAATGACTTCGTGGTCATCGATGCAACCCGCCAGCCCTTCGCGTTGACCCCCGAGCAGATGCGGCGCCTGGGCGACCGCCGCTTCGGCGTGGGCTGCGACCAGATCCTGGTGATCGAGCCCGCGCAAGGTGGCGACGCCGACTTCCGCTATCGCATCTTCAACAACACCGGCGACGAGGTGGAGCACTGCGGCAACGGCGCGCGCTGCTTCGTGCGCTACGTGGTGGATGCCGGCCTGACCGACCAGCGCCAGATCAAGGTCGACACCATGAACCGCCGCCTGCTGCTGACGCTGCAGCCCGATGGGCGGGTCACGGTGGACATGGGCCCGCCGGTCTTCGAGCACGCGGCGCTGCCCTTCGACGCGCAAGGCCTGACGCCGCGCCGGGTCAACGGCTTCGAGCTGTGGCCGGTCGAGGGCGCCGAGCTGGCCGTGCTGTCCATGGGCAATCCGCATGCGGTGCTGCGCGTGGACGACGTGGACAGCGCGCCGGTGCAGACCCTGGGCCCGCTGCTGGAGCGTCACGCGCGCTTTGCGCGCAAGGTGAATGTCGGCTTCATGCAGGTGCTGGCGCGCGACCGTATCGCGCTGCGCGTGTTCGAGCGCGACGCCGGCGAGACCCTGGCCTGCGGCACCGGCGCCTGCGCGGCGGTGGTGGCCGGCATACGCCTGGGCTGGCTGGACGCGGCCGTGGAGGTGCAGACCCGCGGCGGCCTGTTGCGCATTGAATGGGCGGGCGACTCTCAACCGGTGCTGATGACCGGCCCCGCGACCAAAGTCTTTGACGGAGACATAGAGCTGTGACGACCAACCCCGCCGACGCACTGCAGGGCATCACCGAGACCGACATCGCCAACTACCTGGCGCACACACCGGGCTTCTTCGAGCGCCATTCGGCGCTGCTGGCCAGCGTGCAGCTGCAGCACCCGCACAGCGGCCGTGCGGTGTCGCTGCAGGAGCGCCAGGCCGAGATGCTGCGCGAGAAGATCAAGGGCCTGGAGCTGCGCATCATCGACATGATCCGCAACGGCCAGGAGAACGTGACCATCGCGAACCGGCTGCACCAGTGGACGCTGGCCGTGATGCGCGCAGCCAGCACGCCCACCGAGCTGCCCGACGTGCTGCTGGCCGAGCTGCGCCACCAGTTCCTGATTCCGCAGGCCGGCCTGCGCCTGTGGGGCGTGCGGCCCGCGCTGGCCGGGCTGGAATACGCGGCCAGCGTCAGCGCCGACGTGAAGGCCTTCGCCTCCAGCCTCAGCCAGCCCTATTGCGGCGTGAATTCCGGCTTCGAGGCCGCCCGCTGGCTGGGCCTGTCGGAGAGCGGCGGCGTGGCCACCTCGCTGGCGCTGATCCCGCTGAGCGCCGCCAGCCATGCCGAGGGCAAGCCCTTCGGTCTGCTGGTGCTGGGCTCGCCCGACCCGACCCGCTACACCGCCGAGATGGGCACGGACTTCCTCACCCGCGTCGGCGAGATCGCCAGCGCCGGGCTGACGCCGCTGCTCGCCGCATGACGGACGCGGGCGTCGCGGAGCCCGGCTCCGGCGTGCTGCCGGCCGACTTCCTCGACTACCTGCAACACGCTCGCGTGCAGCAGCGCCTGAGCGCACGCACGCTGCAGCTCTACACCGAGGGCCTGACCCGGCTGCAGGGCCTGCTGGCCGCGGCCGGCGTGCCGCTGCGCGCGCTGGGCCTGGCGCAGGCGCGGCGCTTCGCGGCCCAGCTGCATCGCGAGGGCCTGGGCGCCAAGACGATTGCGTTGCAGCTGTCGGTGTGGCGCAGCGCCTACCGCTGGCTGGGCCAGCAGGGCCGGGTCGTGCTCAATCCCTTCGACGGCCTGCGTGCGCCCAAGGCGCCCAAGCCCCTGCCCAAGGCGCTGGGCGTGGACGACGCTGTGGCGCTGGCCAGCTTCGAGTCCGGCGACGCGCAAGACCCGGCCCTGGAGGCGCGTGACCGCGCCATCGTGGAGCTGCTCTACGGCGCGGGTCTGCGCTCGGCCGAGCTGCTGGGTCTGGACGTGCAGGCCGGCGCCCAGGCCGCCGGCTGGCTGGACCTGCAGGCCGGCGAGGTCCATGTGCTGGGCAAGGGCCACAAGCGCCGCAGCACGCCGATAGGCCACGCGGCCGCGCAGGCGCTGCAGGCCTGGCTGAGGCTGAGGCCGCAGCTGGCCTCGCCTGGGGAGCCGGCGCTGTTCGTCGGCGCCCGCGGCGCGCGCCTGTCGGGCTCCACGCTGCGCGCGATGCTGGCCCAGCGCGCGATCGCGGCCGGCAGCCCTGCCCATGTGCATCCCCACATGCTGAGGCATTCGTTTGCGTCCCACCTGCTGCAGTCCAGCGGCGACCTGCGCGCGGTGCAGGAGCTGCTGGGCCATGCGCACATCACGACCACCCAGGTCTATACCCAGCTGGACCTGCAACATCTGGCACGCGTCTATGACGCGGCCCATCCTCGCGCAAAGAAATGAACCACCCCGTACCGGCTTCGCCGTGCCGCGCCCAGCGAGCTTGTCCTTCGGCAGGCGCGAGGAGTCCTTTGGACTCCTCGTGTCCGGCCTCAGACCCCTCAAAGGGGCGGCACCGTCAGCCCGGCAAAGCCGGCTCTACGGTGTCCGCTCGATCGGTTGCTGCCCTGTTCGCGCTTGCTCCGGTGTTGACGCATGCCACGCCTGACGACCAGCCCTTTGCCCGTGTGCAGACCGTGCGCCCCGCAGCGGTGGAGGGCAACTGGACCGCGATGAAGATGCCCGATGGCGGGCGCGCTGCGTTCGCGTCGCTGAGCTATCTGATGGCGCTGGATGACGACTGGGGCTTCGGCCCTGGCTTCTACGGCGCGGCCAAGGGCAACTACGGCGGCATCTTCACCGTGGGCTTCACCGGCCAGCGGCGCTGGCGGCTCAGCAGCAGCACCCACCTGGCGGCCAGCCTCTACGTGGGCGCGGGCGGTGGCGTGTCCAGCGAGCAGCTGCGTTTCGGCGGCGGCCTGATGCTGCGCCCCGAGCTGTCGCTGCGTACCGAGGTGGGCGCCTGGTACACCGGCGTGGGCCTCTCGCAGATCCGCTTCCCCAGCGGCAATGTGAAGAGCGGCGTGGGCCTGGCCTTCACGCTGGGCCGGGCCACCAGCTTCGCGAGCTTCTCGCCCAGCGATGCAGGGCGCCTGGGGCGGGCCAGCCAGCGCACCGGTCTGGCCTTTGACGAGATCGCGCTGACCGGTGGCTTCGAGCGCCCGCGTGCCAGCAGCCGCGACCGCTCCGGCGCGCCGCGCACCCAGCGCGTCGGCAAGGCCGGTGCGGAGTTGCGTCAGTACATTGCCGACGGCAGTTGGTGGGGCGTGGAGGCGGCCGGCGCCGCGCAGGGCGGCGCCGATGGCTATATGGAAGTGCTGGGCCAGATCGGCCAGGACTGGCCGCTGTTCGGCCTGCGCTCGCTGCGCGTGGGCGGCCAGCTGGGTGCGGGCCTGGCCGGCGGTGGCAACCTCGACACCGGCAACGGCTGGCTGCTGCGCGGCGGGCCCACGCTGCGCTGGATCACGCCCTGGGGCCCCAGCCTGCGTCTGGACGCGGGCTACACCTATGCGCCCAGCGGTGCCTACAGCGCCGGCTATGTGCGCGCGGTGCTGGCCATGCCGCTGGACACCGCGCCGCGCCTGCTGGGCGAGGCGCCGGATGGCGTCGTGCGCGAGCAGCAGCTGGGCGCCAGCGTGGTCTACATGCCCAAGATGCGTTTCAAGACCGGCGCCGAGCGCGCGGTCACGCACCTGGCGGTCAACATGAGCCGCGAGTTCTCCAGCTGGCTGTACGGCAGCGCCCAGGCCGGCAGCGCGGCCGCGGGCGGCGCGGGCGCCTACTCCTTCGGCCTTTTTGGCCTGGGCGTGCAGAGCCCGGCGCTGTGGGGTGGCACGCGCCTGGGCGCCGAATGGCTGGTGGGCGCGGCCGGCGGCGGCGGCGTGCAGGTGGGCGGCGGCGCGGTGACGCAGGCCGAGCTGTGGGCGCAGTGGCCGCTGGGCGAGCGCCTGCGCCTGCGCGCCGGCGTGGGCGAGTTCCGCACCGTGCGCGGCCACGACCAATCCAGCACGCTGACCCACCTGGCGCTGAGCTATGCCTTTGGCAGCCTGACCCGATAAGAGAGCTATGAAGAAGATCGTCATCCGCCCCGGCAAGGAGCGTTCGCTGCAGAAGCGTCACCCCTGGGTGTTTGAGAGCTCCATCGCACGCGGCGGTGCCGATGTGGGCGAGACCGTGAGGGTGGAGTCGGCCGACGGCCAGTTCCTGTGCTGGGCCGCGTTCAGCCCCAAGTCGCAGATCCGCCTGCGGGCCTGGAGCTTCGACGAGGCCGAGCGCATCGACGCGGCCTTCTTCCGCCGCCGGCTGGCGCGTGCGATCGCGATGCGGGCGCGGCTGGCCATCGCGTCGGACGCCTGGCGCCTGGTGCATGGCGAGGCCGACGGCCTGCCGGGTCTGGTGGTGGACCGCTACGGCGACACGCTGGTCGCGCAGTTCGGCAGCGCCGGCGTGGAGCGCTGGAAGGACGTGATCGCGGACGCGCTGCTGGCCGAGACCGGCCTGGCGCGGCTGTACGAGCGCTCCGACGCCCAGGCGCGCGAATGGGAGGGGCTGCCGGTGCAGACCGGCTGGCTGCGCGGCGGTGGCGACACCGCGCTGACCATTCGCGAGCACGCCTGGCAGCTCACACTGGATGTGGCCGAGGGGCACAAGACCGGCTACTACCTGGACCAGCGCGACAGCCGCAAGCGCTTTGCCGACGCGGTGCGGCAGTACGGCTGCCAGTCGGTGCTGAACTGCTTCAGCTACACCGGCGGCTTCTCGGTGGCGGCGCTGGCCGGTGGTGCCAGCGAGGTCATCAGCGTGGATTCCTCTGGCCCGGCGCTGGCGCGCGCCCAGGCCCATGTGGCGCTGAACGGCTTCGACGCGGCCCGCCACCAGGCCTGGGATGCGGACGTGAACGCGACGCTGCGCCAGTGCCTGAAGGACGGCCGGCGCTTCGACGCCATCGTGCTGGACCCGCCCAAGTTCGCGCCCACCGTGGCCCATGCCGAGCGCGCGGCGCGCGCCTACAAGGACATCAACCGCCTGGCCTTCCTGCTGCTGAAGGAGGGCGGGCTGCTCTACACCTTCTCCTGCTCGGGCGGCATCGCGCCGGACCTGTTCCACAAGATCGTCGCCGGCGCGGGTCTGGACGCCGGCGTGGACGGCTACATCGTCGAGCGCCTGGCCGCCGCGGCCGACCATCCGCAGACCGTGTGCTTCCCCGAGGGGGACTACCTCAAGGGCCTGGCCATCCTGAAGGCCTAACGCGCCAGCAGGCGGTGCCGGCGGGGCCAGGTATTGCCTCGCTTGCCCATACGGGTTTGCGCCTAGGTAGATCCCTGCCCCATGTTGCTGGGGGGTGTCCGGGCTGTAAAGATGACAGCGTTGTGCAAGGATGGTGACGCCTCTTCGCCGCGGGCAGTCAGCGGCGCCGGGATTGCTTTAACTCCTGCAGCACACAAGATGAAACCTGCTTTCAAGCTCGCCGCGCTGGCCGCGGCCCTGATGCTCGGCCAGGCCGCGCATGCCGCCAATGCTCAACTGTCGGCCGACCTGGTCGCCGGCATGGAGCCCAACACCGGCAACACGTCCTCGCCGTCCAACTGGCGCTTCGCACCGGGCCAGGTGTTCAACGGCGTGGCTGGTGCGCTGGATGGCGTGGCCCGTCTGTCGTTCACCGCTGCCTCCGACGGCCTGGGCTATGCGTGCTCCGGCTCGTTGCTGGCCGGTGGCCAGTACGTGCTGACGGCCGGCCACTGCGCCGACGACTTCACCAGCATGACGGTGCAGTTCGGCTGGTACAACGGTACGGCCCAGGTGACGCGCAGCGTCTCGGTGTCGGACGTCTACCTGAACCCGAAATGGGACGGCACGCTGGACACCGGTGCTGACATTGCGTTGATCAAGCTGAACGCGCCGGTCACCAACATCAACGGCTACCAGATCTCCACGACCAACGACGTGGGCAAGCAGGTGCTGGTGGCGGGCTACGGCACGACCTCGGTGGGCTCGACCAACTCGGCGACCAACTGGAACGATGGCAACTACGGCCACTACGCCTACAACACGTACGACGTGCTGAGCTCCACGTTCAACCGCGACATCGGTACCCGCACCATCAACGGCGATCAGTGGGTCTACGACCCCAGCTTCTACGTGGGCGGCACCTATATGTCGGACTTCGACAGCCCGACCGACGCCAACTACAACTCGCTGGGCCGCATTGCCAGCCAGTACGGCGGCACCTGGACCAGCGACGCCGGCCTGGGCGCGAACGAAGGCCTGATCGCCGGCGGTGACTCCGGTGGTGGCGACTTCGTGTTCGTGAACGGCCAGTGGGTGGTGTCCGGCGTGCACTCCTGGGGTTGGGACAATGCCTGCGGCTACTTCAGCCTGACCGGCTGCAACGGCCGCACCGGCAACAAGTCCAGCTATGGCGACCTGTCCGGCTCGACCGCGACCTTCTCTCACGCCGACTGGATCGCCAGCATCGCCGGCACCCAGGTGGTGGCCGTGCCCGAGCCGCAGACCTATGCGCTGCTGCTGGCCGGTCTGGCCGTGGTGGGCAGCCTGGCCCGCCGCCGTCGCTCGGTCTGAGCGGGGTCTCAGCGCGGTCCTCGCGCGCAACGAAAAGCGGCCTGAGGGCCGCTTTTTCATGGGCCCTTGGCGGCTGGCGGCGCGTCGGTCAGCGTGTGCAGAAAGGCCACCAGATCAGCCACGTCCTGTGCGCTCAGCACCGGCGGGTCACCCGGCTGGCCGCCGAAGGGCGGCTCGGTGTTGAGGTTGGCCTGGTAGCGCTGCGGCAGGTCATCGGTGCGGCGCACCCGGCCGCGGCGATCGACCGGGTAGAACTCGGCGGGGCGGGTGTCGCGCTCGGCATAGAAGCGCACCGCATCCTCCAGGCGGGTCATCACGCCGTTGTGGAAGAACACCTGGCGGGTGGCCACATTGCGCAGCGTGGGCGTCTTGAACAGGCCGCAGAACTCGGGCTCGCGGGCCAGGTCTTGCCGCAGCGGGCCGCACCCGCCCAGGTCGCGGTAGCGCGGGTTGCGGTTGGCCGGGATGGCCGGGTTGCGTGGCACGCCCAGCGCGATGTGGCCCAGGTCGGTGAACAGCGGAAAGGCGCCGCGCTTGATGCCGCTGGGGTGGCAGCTCGCGCAGTTGCCCTTGTTGGCGTCGTTGAACAGCGCCAGGCCGCGCGCCTCGGCCGGGCTCAGCGTGGTGCGGCCGCGCAGGTAGTCGTCGTACTTGCTGCGGTAGGGCGCGAAGTCCGCCGGGTTCTGCTGGAACACCTCCAGTGCCAGCAGCAGCGCGCGCCAGGCCTGCTCGTCCTGCTCGAACAGTCGCTCGCCGAAGGCTGCGCGCATCGCGGCGGCGCTGGGCGAGCGCTGCAGGCGCTGCAGCAGCGCGCGGCGCTCGGTGTTGGCCATCTCGAAGGGCGACATCAGCGGGCCGGCGGCCTGCTCGTGAGCGCTGCTGGCGCGGCCGTCCCAGTTGAAGCCGCCGGTGGGGCCCTGGTCCTGGCTGTCGTCGCCGTCGCTGTCGTAGAAGTGGCGCGAGAAGGGCGGCGTGGTCTGCTTGTACATCAGCGAGGGCACGGCGCGCAGCCCGGGGCGGCGGCCGTCCGGCCCGCCCAGCTGCACCGCCAGCGCATTGGGCGGGCCGTAGGCGTGGGCGGGGTCGTGGCAGCTGGCGCAGGACTGCCGGCCCGAGGCCGACAGCGCCGGCTCGTGGAACAGCCGGCGACCCAGCTCGGTCAGCGTGGCGGCATCGGGCTGGCGCTCGAAGCGGGTGGCGTAGAAGCGTTCAGGCTCGCGGGCCTGGCCGGGCCGGGTCACCCCCAGCGCCAGGCCCAGCAGCAGGCCGGCGGCAGCAATCGTGCAGAGACATTTCTTCATGATGATGGCGTGCCTGACGACACGCGGCGCGCGCCGGTCGCTGGCCGAAAATCCAGCGCCCGGTGGACGGCAAAAGCGCAAGGAGTATGAACGCATGAACGCTATGAATTTCAGCCGTGGCCTGATCGCCCTGGCCGCCCAACTGGCGCTCGGCGGCCTGGCCCACGCGGCCGAGCCCGCGGCTGGCGACGCGCTGACCGCGGCGCTGCGCGACAAGGTGCACAACATCGTCGTGATCTATGCCGAGAACCGCGCCTTCGACAACCTCTACGGCGGCTTCCCCGGTGCCGACGGCCTGCGCACGGTGCTGGGCGCCGACGGCAAGCCTACGGCCGCCTACCTGCCGCAGCGGGACCGCGACGGCCGCGTGCTGCCGGTGCTGCCGCCGGTGTGGGGCGGCGTCACCGCACCGGGCCAGCCGGTGGTGGTTACGCAGGCACAGAGCACGGGCCTGGCCAATGCGCCCTTCGACATCGGCAGCGCCTTCAAGGGCAGCGCGAATGCCGAGCTGGGCCTGAACTCGGTCACGCGCGACCTGTATCACCGCTTCTTCGAGAACCAGATGCAGATCAACGGCGGTCGCAACGATGGCTTCGCCGCCTGGGCCGATGCCGGCGCGCTGGTGATGGGCCACTTCGACTACAGCAGCTCGCCGCTGTTCAAGCTGGCCCAGCAGTACACGCTGGCCGACCACTTCTTCCAGGGCGCGTTCGGCGGTTCCTTCCTGAACCACCAGTACCTGATCTGCGCCTGCGCGCCCGAGTACCCCAACGCCGACACCGCGCCCGCCAAGCCCAGCATCTCCATCGTCGACAAGCTGCCCGACGGCAGCTACAGCGCCCACCTGACCCCGGCGCCCAGCGCCCAGGCCTCGGCGCTGGACGGCCCGCCGCGCTTTCTGCGCAGCGGCAACCTGACGCCGGCCAACTACTTCGGCGACGGCAAGTTCTACGCGGTCAACACCATGCAGCCGGCCTACCAGCCCAGCGGCAACCCGCCGGCCGACCTGCAGGGCGCGCATGCGCTCTATGCCGATCCGGCCAAGCCCACCACGCTGCCGCCACAGACCCAGGCCACCATAGGCGACCTGCTCAGCGCCCGCGACGTGCGCTGGGCCTGGTATGGCGGCGCCTGGCACGCGGCCTCGCAGGACGGCCAGCAGGCCGCGGGCGTGAAGCGCACGGTCATCTACTCGGGCGATGCCAACGGCGTGGCCACGCTGGCGTCGGTGGACTTTCAGGCCCACCACCAGCCGTTCAACTACTACGCCAGCTTCGACCCCGTGGCCCAGGCCGCCAACCGCGCGGCCCACCTGAAGGACTATCACGACTTGGTCGCCGACGCGGCCGCCGGCCGGCTGCCGGCCGTGGCCTTCTACAAGCCCGAGGGCCTCTACAACCAGCACCCCGGCTATGCCAACGTGGCGGACGCCGATCAGCGCATCGCCGACCTGATCGCCAAGCTGCAGGCCAGCCCGCAGTGGTCGAACATGGTCATCGTGCTGACCTATGACGAGAACGGCGGCCAGTGGGACCATGTCGCCCCGCCGCGCGGCGACCGCCTGGGCCCCGGCACCCGCATCCCGGCGGTGGTGATCTCGCCCTTCGCCAAGAAGGGCACGGTGGACCACACGCCTTATGACACCGGCTCGGTGCTGCGCCTCATCACGCGCCGCTTCGGCCTGGATGTGCTGCCTGGCCTGGCCCGCCGCGATGCGGGGCTGAAGGCTGCCGGCAGCGCGCCCATGGGTGACCTGACCAACGCGCTGAACCTGCAGTAATCGCCGCGCCGCGGCCCGCGCCGACCAGGCCTGCTGAACCCGCCGCGAGCGGGCTCAGGAGGCCTGTTTCGTTTCGGCGGGCAGCGTGAGCCGGGGCTCGAACTTGGCCCGCTTCACGCTGAAGAAGGCCTTCACATTGCGCACATTGGCGTCGCTGGTCAGCAGGCGCTGGGTGAGCGCGTGGTAGGCCGGCATGTCGGCCACCTGCACCACCAGCACGAAGTCCGGCCCCGGCGACACGCGCCAGCATTGCTGCACTGCGGGCTCGGCCACCGCGCGCGCCTCGAAGGCGTCCAGCAGCTCGGCGCCCTGGCGGTCCAGCGTGATCTCCAGGATGGCCGACAGCCCCGCGCCCAGCCGGTCGGGCGACAACAGGGCCACGCGCCGCTCGATGACGCCGGCCTCCAGCAGCCGCTTCACGCGCCGCAAACAGGTGGCTGGCGACACCGCCACGCGGGCCGCCAGATCCTGGTTGCTCAGCGAGGCGTCGGTCTGCAGCGCGTCCAGCAGGCGCAGGTCGATGGCGTCTAGATCAATCATTTAAGGATTGATTTTGACTGAAAATTTCAAGCGGCTGGCTTGGTGAAATTTTCATTCAAATCATCATTGATTGAGCAAGCTTCGTTCTTGGTGGGCCGCCTAGCATCACGCCCATTCCAACCAGGAGCCCAGCATGTGCGGCATCGTCGGCGCGGTCAGTCAGCGCAACATCGTCCCCATCCTCATCGAAGGCCTGAAGCGCCTGGAGTACCGCGGCTATGACTCCTGCGGCGTCGCGGTGCATCAGGACGGCGGCTTGAAGCGCGCCCGCAGCACCTCGCGCGTGGCCGAGCTGCAGGCCCAGGCCGAGCAGGACGGCATCGCCGCCGGCACCGGCATCGCCCACACCCGCTGGGCCACGCATGGCGCCCCGGCGGTGCACAACGCCCACCCGCATTTCTCGGCCGGCCCCAACAGCGGCGTGGAGGCGGTGGGCCGCATCGCGTTGGTGCACAACGGCATCATCGAGAACCACGACGAGCTGCGCGCGGAACTCAAGGCGCGCGGCTACCAATTCGTCAGCCAGACCGACACCGAGGTCATCGCCCACCTGGTGGACCAGTGCTACGAAGGCGACCTGCTGGACGCCGTGCAGCGCGCGCTGCCGCGCCTGAAGGGCGCCTACGCGGTGGCCGTGTTCTGCCGTGACGAGCCCCACCGCGTGGTGGCCGCGCGCGAGGGCTCGCCGCTGGTGCTGGGCGTGGGCGAGCAGGAACACTTCGTCGCGTCCGACGCGATGGCGCTGGCCGGCGTGACCGACCAGATCGTCTACCTGGAAGAGGGCGACGTGGTGGACCTGCAGCTGGGCCGCTACTGGATCAGCCGCCTGGATACCGCCACCGGCCGCTACGGCGCGGTGCAGCGCGAGGTCAAGACCGTGCACGCGCACAGCGGCGCGGCCGAGCTGGGGCCTTATCGCCACTACATGCAGAAGGAAATCTTCGAGCAGCCGGTGGCGATTGCAAACACGCTGGACGCGGTGACCGGCATCAGCCCCGAACTCTTCGGCGACGGCGCCTACCGCGTGTTCAAGCAGGTGGACAAGGTGCTGATCCTGGCCTGCGGCACCAGCTACTACTCGGGCTCCACGGCCAAGTACTGGCTGGAGAGCATTGCCAAGATCCCCACTAGCGTGGAGATCGCCAGCGAGTACCGCTACCGCGACAGCGTGCCCGACCCGCGCACGCTGGTGGTCACCATCAGCCAGAGCGGCGAGACCGCCGACACCATCGCAGCGCTCAAGCACGCGCGCTCGCTGGGCATGACGCACACGCTGACCATCTGCAACGTGGCCACCAGCGCCATGGTGCGCGAGTGCGAGCTGGCCTACATCACGCGCGCCGGCGCCGAGATCGGCGTGGCCTCCACCAAGGCCTTCACCACGCAGCTGGTGGGCCTGTTCCTGCTGACACTGGCGCTGGCCCAGACCCGCGGCCACCTCAGCGACGCGCAGGAGGCCGAGCACCTCAAGGACCTGCGCCACCTGCCCGTGGCCGTGCAGGCCGTGCTGGCGCTGGAGCCCCAGGTGATCGCATGGAGCGAGGAGTTCGCGCGCAAGGAAAACGCGCTCTTCCTGGGCCGCGGCCTGCACTACCCGATCGCGCTGGAAGGCGCGCTCAAGCTCAAGGAGATCAGCTACATCCACGCCGAGGCCTACCCGGCCGGTGAGTTGAAGCACGGCCCGCTGGCGCTGGTGACCGCCGAAATGCCCGTGGTGACCGTGGCGCCCAATGACGCGCTGCTGGAAAAGCTCAAGAGCAATATGCAGGAAGTGCGCGCCCGCGGTGGCCAGCTCTATGTGTTCGCCGACGGCGACACCGCCATCGAGAGCGAGCCCGGCCTGCACGTGATCCGCATGCCCGAGCACTACGGCGCGCTCAGCCCCATCCTGCATGTGGTGCCGCTGCAGCTGCTGGCCTATCACACGGCCTGCGCGCGCGGCACCGATGTGGACAAGCCCCGTAACCTGGCCAAGAGTGTGACGGTGGAGTGAGTGGGGGCGACTGGGCATTGAGGCCCGTCGGGGACCGATTGAAGAAGAGGCCGGAAGGCCTCTTCTGCTTTTTGGTGGGCATTGGGCTGCGGCTGCTGTTGGCCAGGGGATGAATGCCTCCGGTGACCGCTTTGCCGACGCATGAGTTTGGGTGTCTTGATGCTCTTGATCAGTTGTAACCCGTGCCGCTTTTGTCGGATTTTTTAGTACCCTGGGCGGGACTGAAAGCTGGGATAAATCGCCGATGAATCAAGGGCTTGAGGCTGCGTGCTGCGGTGTTGTTATGCGGACAGCGTCGGCGTTATGCAGCAGCTGCGGCCTCCCTAAAACACGTTAGCCGTCACAGGGAACCGCCTATGTCATCCAACGTCCTTCGAACAGCGGCCCTTGGAATGTTCGCTTTTCTTGGCTGCGCCGCTGCGTCAGCAGGAGACGTGGCAGTGCCGTTCTCACTCTCGGCATATGAGGCGGTAGCCAAGGACAAGGCCCTCGTCCTCGTATCCGCCAACTGGGCTCGCCGTTGGAAGTGTGGCGCGTTTGAGAACGCGCAGTTGCAAAGCCTGGGCTTCGATCGTGCGGGCTCCGAAAAACGTGCGTCTGACAAGCCCGACGTCCAAATCGAAGACAGATCGTGGTTGCCCGCGAAACAAGGGTTCGTGAACTTCGCACTGATCGTCGAGCCCGGTGAGTACCTCCTCAGCAGCTACAAGATCAAGGCGGCGAAATCGATGTCGCAGGTCGGCTACTTCAGCGGCGATCGCACGACACTGGTCTCAGATGGCCAATCAAGAGCGGGCAGCTTTTCGATTGCCGCAGGCGAGGTCGTCTACATCGGGCACTTCGCTCTCGATTGCGCTCAAGCGCCAATGCCGTGGCGCTACTATTCGGAAGAGAGGGAAGATTTCTCGAAGTATCTAGAGGTGGTGGCAAAGGAGTACCCCGGCCTTCCGATCGAACAAGCGAAATTCCGGTTGTTCGAAACAGCGGTAATGGGCAACCCATTTAGCCTGCCCGAGCGGTGATGGCCAACCCCTCCATCGAGCGGACGTACTTGAGCTGGCTGCGCCAGCCCAAGCCGCCGCTCATTTCGAACGTTAGCCAGCGTGGCCGAGAACGTCTCCAATCGCGAGTTCGCAAGTAGCGTCAGCCTGGTTGTCACGGGTAGCAACCTCAAGCCTTCCGACGTATCCACAGCCCTCGGAATCGAGCCCGACAGTAGCTGGCAACGGGGCGACGCCAAGCGAGCAGTTGACGGCCTGCACGAATGGGGCTGTTGGAAGAAGCACTTACCCGGCGGGCACGAAGATGACCCGTTTACGCCGCAGCTTCAAATCTGGGTTGATCTTCTGGAACCTCGAACAACCGAAATTCGCGCGCTTCAAGAGCTTGGCTGCCATTTTGTGCTGGCCTGTTTCATCAGCGTCTCCGGCGTGGCGTTGGTTGAACTGACGCCCGGCTTCCAGAAGGATCTAGCCTCGTTGGGAATCGATGTTCGTATGACCATCTGGGCAGGCCAAAAAATGCCGGCTAACTCTGCATTCCAGCGGATGCCTAACGGCGCCGCTGAATTTGAACGCCAGCCCCCGCGCGCCGCGTCTGCTCGAAAGCAGCGTCGCTGCTGAATAACGAATAGCGAAATCTTCTGGAGCCGTCCCCCATGCGCCAAGGTTCCTGCCACTGCGGCGCCGTCCGGTTGACGCTGCCCTCAACGCCCGACGTGGCGACCTTGTGCAATTGCTCGCTTTGCCGCCGAATCGGCGGGCCGTGGGTCTACTTCGAATTCGGGACCGTCGAGATCGAGGGGCATCCTGAGAACACGAGCGCGTACGTCCAGGGTGACCGCACGCTCAGAACCATTCGCTGCCGAACCTGCGGCTGCGTCACGCACTGGGAACCGATAGCGCCGCAGGCAGGTGCCAGGCACGGGGTTCACCTCGGCAACTTCGACCCGGCGCTCATCGCGTCCGTCCGCGTGCGGCGCTTCGATGGTGCTGAGACGTGGGAGTTCTTTGACGAGCTGCCGTCAAACGGCGAGACCTAGCGGCCAGCCCCGCGCTCCTTCGCCTTCTCCCGCCCCTCGGCCGAGATCGCCCCGGCCGGATCGCGCCTCATGGTCTTGATGTGCGCCACCTGGCGAAAGCGCAGCGCAGACCAGTCGGCGTCTATCGCAACCTGGCGCACCGGCTCGTAGCCGGCCTGGCCCAGCGCGGCCCAGCCGGTGTCGCGGTTGAACTCGCAGCGGTAGGCCTTGGACGTGCCCTTGGGGTAGACCATCCACAGCGTGGCGTCCGCCGCGGCCTGTGCGGTGAGGCGCTGGGTGGCCTGTTCCACCTCGGCCAGCGTCTTCACGAAGGCGAGTGCGAAGGTGACGGGGCCGTGGGCGGCGCGCATGACGCGCACGCCGCTCAGTGCAGCCAACTCGGGCTCGAAGGAGGCGGGGGCGTCCAGCACATGAATCTCCTGCGCGGCGCCGAGGTTCAGCTTCTTGAAGAGTGGGGTCATGACGTGCTCGCGGGGCGTGGGCTGCCCACTGTAGTGAAGTGGCGCGTGGCGGGCGTGTCGGCGTGCGGCCACCCCGGGGCATACTGCCGCGATGCCTTCTCCCACGCCGCTGCCGCGGCCCACCAACGAGCAGATCGCGGCGCTGCCGCCCTATGAGGCGCTGCCGCTGAGCCGCATCCAGGTGCTGAGCCAGCCCGAGCAGCTGGCCGCCGCCGAGCAGGCGCTGCGCGCGGCCGTGCATGTGGGCTTCGACACCGAGAGCAAGCCGGTGTTCGCGGCCGGGGCGCCGCAGACCGGGCCGCATGTGGTGCAGTTCGCCACCGTGGACCAGGCCTTCATCGTGCAGCTGGCCACGCCGGGCCTGGAGGCCTTTCTGGCCGCGGTGATCGAGTCGGACGAGATCGTCAAGGTGGGCTTCGGTCTCAGCTCGGACCGGCCGCTGCTGCAGCGCCGCCTGGGCCTGAGGCTGGGCCAGTCCATCGACCTGTCGCACAGCGTGCGGCGCCTGGGCTACCAGCAGGCGGTGGGGCTCAAGACCGCGGTCGCCATCGTGCTGGGGCGGCGCCTGCCCAAGTCGCGCAAGGTCACCACGTCCAACTGGGCCAGCCCCACGCTGAGCCCGCAGCAATTGCAGTACGCGGCGAATGACGCCCATGCGTCGCTGCTGATCCATCGCGCCTTGCAGGGGCCGGCTCTTTAATTCCGGCCGCCGGGCCCGATGTGTGGGAGCCGTCATCCCGAGGACTCCAAGATGCTGCTCGTCTGCCCCCACTGTGGCACCCGCAATCGCGTGCCGGAAGACCGTCTGGCCGAACACCCCAGCTGCGGCAGCTGTGGCCGCGAGGTGGCGCCGCACAAGCCGGTGGCGCTGACCGACGCGTCGCTGGCGCCCTATCTGGAGGGCACGGAGGCGCCGGTGCTGGTGGACTTCTGGGCCGCCTGGTGCGGCCCCTGCCGCGCCTATGCGCCGCAGTATGAGCAGTTGGCCGCGTCGCGGCCCGAGCTGCGTTTCGTGAAGGTGGACAGCGATGCGGCGCCGGCGGCCAGCCAGGGCCTGCACATCCGCAGCATCCCGACGACGCTGCTGTTCGTGGGTGGCCGCGAGGTGGCGCGCCAGAGCGGCGCGATGTCGGCGGCCCAGCTCAGCGCCTGGGTGGACCAGGCGCTGGCCTGAGCGCTTGAGAGGCGTTTTGACGCGCCTTTCGGGCGCGCCCGAAAACCTCTCAAGCCCTGGGCGGCGCTCAGTCCGCCAGGAAGGACGGGTAGCCCGCGCCTTCGGTGGCGCGGGTCAGCGCGGCCACGTCGGCCTTGCTGTCGTCGAAGGTGACCTTGGCCTCGCGGCGCGCATAGCTCACCACGGCCTTGCTGACGCCGGGCACCTTGAGCAGCGCGACACGTATCGTGACCGGGCAGGTGGCGCAGTCCATGGTGGGCACGGTCAGCGTGACCTGGCGTATCGCGGCGCTGGCCGAGCCGGCGCCCAGCGCCAGCAGGCCGGCGAGCAGCAGGGGGCGGAGTGTCATCAACAAGTCCTCAATAGAACAGCGGCGCCACCAGCGGCACCAGCAGCGGGATGGCGGCCAGCAGCGCGACCCACCAGAACCAGCGTCGCGCACCGGCGCGCGTGACCTGGCAGGCCGCGTCGTCGCTGGCGCAGGCCTGGCCGGCGCGGCGGGCTGGCCGGTAGATCTGCCAGGCGGCCAGCGCCAGCGCCGCCAGCGACAGCAGGATCAGCGCGTTGGAGTAGGGCTCCAGCACGCGCAAGCGGCTGATCCAGCTGCCCGAGATGCCCAGCAGCACCAGCACCAGTGGCAGCACGCAGCAGCTGGAGGCCAGCAGCGCGGCCAGGCCGGCCAGCGCCAGCGCAGGGCCGCTGCGGCCGGTGGCGGGTGACGAGGGGCTGGCGGCCATGGGGGTCAGGCCTTGAGTTCCTTGGCCGTGATCTGGTAGCTGAAGTCGTCGGGCGCGTAGGGGTCGCGCGCCACGCCGGCCACCTCGGCCTGCGGGTACATGAAGAAGCCCAGCTTGGCCTGCTTGGCGCCGGGCAGCTTGAGGTCGCTGGCGCTGTTGTAGCCCATCCAGTTGCCTTCCCAGCTGCCGAACAGCGCCTTGCGCACCGGCACCACCAGCGGGTGGCCGGCGTCCTTGATCCACTCGGGCGTCTCCTGGCGCATCACCTTGGTGACGTCGGCTGGGTCCATCGCGACCCAGCCATGCTCCTTCAGGTAGACCTCGGCGCGGCAGTGCTGCGCGCCCTTGAGGCTGGCCGGGTTGGCGCCCAGCTCGCGATAGCCGAAGGCGCTGGGCACCAGGCGCACGCCGTAGATGTCGCGCGCCGGGATGCCGGCCGCGCGGCACAGGCCCACGAACAGCGCGTTGATGTCGGCGCACTTGCCGCTGAGGTTGTTGGTCTCCAGCATGGTCTTGATGTCGCCCACGCCGCAGCCGCGCACCTTGGGCTCGCGGTAGGTGGACACCACCACCCAGTCGTAGATGCGCTGCACCTTCTCGCGGTCGTTGCGGGCGCCGGAGACGATCTGCTGTGCGACCTTGCGCACGATGCCATCGGTGCTGATCAGCTCGCTGGGCGCGATCCAGCGGCGCAGGTCGGCCGGGTCGGGGGCCGGGCCGGTGGGGCGGGCGGCCCAGTCCACCGAGCGGTTCTGGGTCTGGATGCGGGTGGTCAGCACCACGCTGGGCGCGGGGCCGCCGGCCTTGAAGCGGCCCACCAGCAGCTTGGCGCCGGTGTCGCCGTCGGCGCTCAGGCTCAGCTCGCCGCCGTTGCTGGTCCAGCTGGTGTCCAGCGTGCGCTGCCAGGGCGTGTCCAGCGAGGGCACGGGCAGCCAGACGGTGGCGTCTCCCTGGGCGTCGCGCAGCGTCACTGTGGTGGTGACTTCGAAGCTGCGCCACTCGCCGGCGCGCGGCTCGAAGCGGCGCTGCTCCTGAGCACGGGCCAGGCCACTCAGGCCCAGCGTGGAGACACCGGCAAGCAGCGCGGATTGCAGCAGTTGGCGACGTTGCAGATCAGACATGGAACTCCTCGGAGGAAATCGGTTCAGGCCGGGCGCGTCCGCAGCAGCTCGGTGATCCAGCCGCGGGCCGGGTCGGTGCTCCAGTCGGTGGCGCCCACCAGCACGAAGGCCGGTCGGCCATCGCGTGCCAGCGCCAGCGTGCTGGGGAAGATGCTCACACCCAGGCCCTTGGCGGTGGCGCCGTCGACGTCGCGCAGCAGCGGCAAGCGCAGCGGGTTGGCGGCCAGAAAGCGCCGAATCGTAGCTTCCGAATCCCGGAAGTTCACCGCCACCACGCTCAGGCCTTCGTCGGCGCGCTGCTCGGCCAGTTGCTGCAGCGAGGGCATCTCGGCCCGGCAGGGCTCGCACCAGCTGGCCCAGAAGTTCAGCAGCGTGACGCGGCCGCGTGTGTCGGCCGGGCGCCAGCCGGGATGGCCGTCCAGGCCGGGCAGGTCCAGCGACGGCAGCTTGTGGCCGCGCGGCCAGGGCCGGCGCAGCAGGCCCTCTTCGGCATGCGCGCCCAGGCCGCTGCCCAGCGCCCCGGCAGCGAGCAGGCGCAGCAGTGTTCGGCGTTGAGGGAGGTGCAGGGACGGGGGGGCGAATCGACTCACGGGCTGCGGGCGCGTCAGGGCGGCGCAGCCAGGATTGGGCCACAGCGCCGCGCCGGCTGCCGCCCGCGACGGCAAAGCCCCGGGGGCGCGCTCGGTTCAGCTCAGGCCCAGGGCCTTGAGCCGGCGGTAGAAGGTGCGCTCGCTCAGGCCCAGCTGGGCGGCCATGTCGCGCCGGCTCAGGCGGCCCTCGGCCACCAGCCGGCGGATGTCCTCGTCGCCCACCGCCGGGGCGGCGGGGCCGCTCACGCGCGGGGCCGGCCCCGTCGGCGGCCAGGGGTCCTGCCATTCGGGCAGGTGCTCGGGGCGCACCACGCCGTCGTCCGCGTACAGCCGGGCGCGCTCCAGCGCATTGCGCAGCTCGCGGATGTTGCCGGGCCAGTCGTGGGCCTGCAGCCGTGCCATCGCGGCGGGCTGTACCCGCAGCGCCTGGCCGGCGCGGGCGCCGCGCTGCAGGAAGGAGTCCACCAGCAGTGGGATGTCGCCGGCCCGCTCGCGCAGCGGCGGCAGGTGGATGGGGAAGGCGGCGATGCGGTAGTAGAGGTCCTGGCGGAAGCTGCCATCGCGGATCATCTGCGTCAGCGGCTTGTGGGTGGCGGCCACCAGCCGGAAGTCGGCCTGCAGCGTCTCGGTGGCGCCGACGCGGCGGAAGGTGCCCGACTCGATCAGCCGCAGCAGCTTGACCTGCATGCCCAGCGGCACGTCGCCGATCTCGTCCAGGAACAGCGTGCCGCCGGCCGCGGTCTCCACCAGGCCCTTCTTGCGCTGCTGGGCGCCGGTGAACGCGCCCTTTTCGTGGCCGAACAGCTCGCTCTCGAACAGCGCCTCGGGCAGGCCCGAGCAGTCCACCACCACGAAGGGGCCGTTGCGGCGCTCGCTGGCCTCGTGCACCGCGCGGGCGAACAGCTCCTTGCCGGTGCCCGACTCGCCCTGCAGCAGCACCGGCAGCGTGGAGGCCGCCACCCGCTGCACCGCCTCCAGCGCGCGGTTGAAGGCCGGCGAGCTGCCCACCAGGCCGCCCTGGCTGGGCCGCGCCGACGCATGCTTCACGGTGTTGAGCCGCTCCACATAGGCCACGACCTCGCGCTCGCCGTTCAGGATGGGGCGCAGCTCCACGTCCACATGCTCGGGGCCGCGCGGCGTGTGGTGGATGTGCAGCACGCGGTCCGGCCCCTTGAGCTCGAACGCGCGTTTCATGGGGCAGTGCTCGCCGGCCTGGTCGCAGGGCAGGTCGTAGTGGTGGGACACGCGGTAGCACTTGTGGCCCAGGTAGGGCCGTTCCGCGGCGCCGAACTGGCGCTGGTAGGCGGTGTTGGCGGCCAGGATGTTGTAGTCCGGGTCCAGCACGATCATGGGCTGGGCCTCGTGCTCCAGGTAGGACACCAGGGCCTGGACCTGGTCGTGCTGCAGCGCCGGTGAGGTGGGGGGCATGACGGGGCCGGGTGGGGGGCGAGCGTCCGATTGTGCCGTCTGCGCTGCCAAACACTGCCAGCGGCTGGCGGGTGGCAGTGCCTGGCGCGGCCGGCCGGGTCGCATAGCCCGGCCCGGTCCACATGAAAAATCCCCGGCGCGACAGGCGCTTGCTGCGTTGGCGTGCGAACCTGGGGACGCTGGCACGAGTCTTGATGACAGCAGGCCATCAACAAGGAGACCGCCATGACGAAGAATGAAGGACGCCTGGATCGCAGCCTGCGGGTGAGCGCCGGCCTGGTGCTGATCGCGCTGGCCGCCACCGGCACGCTGGGCCCCTGGGCCTGGCTGGGCGTGGTGCCGCTGGCCACCGGGGCGCTGGGCTGGTGCCCGCTCTACACGGTGCTGGGCATCAACACCTGCAAGCGCTGAGCCGGGAGCATTCGCATGCAGCAAGGCCACACGATGCAGATCGAGGGTTTCTTCGACGCCGCCACCTGGACGGTCAGCTACCTGGTGCTGGACCGCGCGACGATGAAGTGCGCGCTGATCGACAGCGTGCTGGACTACGACCCCAAGTCCGGCCGCACCGACACCGCCAGCGCGGACCGGCTGATCGCGCGGGTGCGCGAGCTGGGCGCCGAGGTCGAGTGGATCCTGGAGACCCATGTGCATGCCGACCACCTGTCGGCCGCGCCCTATCTGCGCCAGGCGCTGGGCGGGCGACTGGGCATTGGCGACCAGATCACCACGGTGCAGAAGGTGTTCGGTGCGCTGTTCAACGCCGGCCCGGAGTTCTCACGCGACGGCCGCCAGTTCGACCACCTGTTCCGCGACGACGAGGCCTTCCACATCGGCTCGCTGCCCGCGCGCGCGCTGCACACGCCGGGCCACACGCCGGCCTGCATGAGCTTTGTCGTGGGTGAGCCCGACGGCGGCGCCGACGCCGCGCTGGCCGCCTTCGTCGGCGACACGCTGTTCATGCCCGACTACGGCACCGCGCGCTGCGACTTCCCCGGCGGGGATGCGCGCACGCTGTACCGCTCCATCAACAAGGTGCTGAGCCTGCCGCCCGAGACCCGGCTCCACATGTGCCACGACTACCAGCCGGGCGGCCGCGAAGTGCGCTTCGTCAGCACCGTGGCCGAGGAGCGCGCGCACAACATCCATGTGCGCGACGGCATCAGCGAGGACGCCTTCGTCGCGATGCGCCAGGCGCGCGACGCGACGCTGGCCATGCCCACGCTGATCCTGCCCTCGGTGCAGGTGAACATGCGCGCCGGCGAGCTGCCGCCGCCCGAGGACAACGGCATGCGCTACCTGAAGATTCCGCTGAACGCGGTCTGAGGGGGCGGTGGGCCGGCGCTGCGAGCTGCTGAACCCGCGGGGCTCAGCCCCACAGCGCCGTGATGCCGGCATTGATCGCGCCGCCGCCGACGATCAGCCACCCGAACAACAGCGCGGCCAGCAGCAGAGGCTTCACGCCGGCCTGGCGTATCGCGCCGATGTGGGTGGTCAGGCCCAGCGCGCCCATGGCCATCGCGAGCAGCAGGGTGTCCAGGTCATTGGCCGCGGCCACCGTCGAGGCCGGCAGCCACTGCAGCGAGTTGAACACCACCACGCCTATGAACAGGAAGGCGAACCACGGGATGCTCAGCCGCGTGTGAGCGTGCGCGGCCTCGCCGTGTGCGCTGCCGCTGTGGCGCTGGCTGCGTGCCATCACGGCGGACAGCAGGATGAGAAAGGGCGCCAGCATCATCACGCGCACCATCTTGGCGATCACGGCCGTGTCGGCCGCCTGTTCGCCCATGGCGTGGGCCGCCGCCACGACCTGGGCCACCTCGTGCACCGTGGAGCCGGTGTAGAGCCCGAAGGCCTGCGCGCCGGCCGGCAGCCAGCCCCAGTGCTGGTTGAGCGTGTACAGCGCCGGGTACAGAAAGATGGCCAGCGTGCCGAACACCACCACGGTGGACACGGCCACGGTCACCTTCTCGGCGCGCGCCTTCAGCACCGGCTCGGTGGCCATCACCGCGGCCGCACCGCAGATCGCGCTGCCCGCGCCCACCAGCAGCGCGGTGTGGTGGTCCAGCTTGAACAGCTTGGTGCCCGCCAGCCAGGCCAGTGCCAGCGTGCTGCTGAGCACCAGCGCGTCGATCAGCACGCCGGCCCAGCCCACGTGGGCGATGTCCTGCAGCGTCAGGCGCAGGCCGTAGAGCACCACGCCGGCGCGCAGCAGGCGCTGCTTGGAGAAGCTCACGCCCGCGCCGCTGGTGGCCGCGAAGCTGCCGTAGACACTGTTGCCCAGCAGCATGCCCAGCACGATGGCCACGGTGAGCGCGCTGAAGCCGTGCTCGCCCAGCCAGTGCAGTCGGCCCAGCTCGATGGCGGCGATCGCGATCGCCAGACAAAGCCCCAGGCCGGGCAGCAGCTGGGCCCAGTGTGGGCCCCGGGTGGGGTGGTGGGAGGCGGCGTGAAGCGGGGTGTTCATGGCGATTCCAGAGTTCGTGGCTGAACTCTAGAGATGCGAGACAACCCGGTCCAACGCTTAAAAGTTGTACTGGCTAGCTGAAATTGCGGTTGAATGCCGGCTCCGAATGGAAGGAGCGGGCATGAAGATCACTCTGCGCCAGCTGGCGGTGTTCGCGGCGGTGGCCGATACCGGCAGCACCGCGGCCGCGGGCGAGCGCATCGCGCTGTCGCAATCGGCCACCAGCGCGGCGCTCAATGAGCTGGAGGCGGGCCTGGAGACTCGGCTGTTCGACCGCGTGGGCACGCGCCTGGTGCTCAACGAGCTGGGCCGGGCGGCGCTGGCGCGGGCCCGCACGGTGCTGGACGGCGCGGCCGATCTGGAGCGCGAATTTCACGGCGGCGCGGCACTGACGCCGCTGCGCGTGGGCGCCAGCACCACGATAGGCAACTACCTGCTGCCCGGGCTGATCGCGTCCTACCTGGCCGAGTACCCGCAGGCGCGTGTGGATGTGCGGGTGGAGAACACCGCGCATATCGTCGGCGCGGTCGCGCGGCTGGAGTTGGACCTGGCCTTTGTGGAGGGCCCCAGCCACGAGGCCGAGGTGGTGGCCCAGCCCTGGCGCGAGGACGAGCTGGTCATCGTTGCCGCGCCTGGCCACCCGGTGCTGGCTGCGGCCGCGTCGGGGCGCATCGGGGTGGCGGCGCTGCGCGAGCAGGCCTGGCTGCTGCGCGAGCCGGGCTCGGGCACGCGCGAGGTGGTGGAGCAGGCCTTGCTGCCGCATCTGAAGCGGCTCAACGAGGGGCTGCGCTTCGGCGGCACCGAGGCGATCAAGCGCGCCGCAGCCCATGGGCTGGGGCTGGCCTGCCTGTCGGTCGCCGCGGTGGGTGACTGGCTGGCCCAGGGCCGTCTGGTGCAGCTGCCCACCACGCTGCCGCGCATCGTGCGGCCGCTGTGGCTGGTGCAGCACCGCAGCAAGGCGCTGTCGGGCGGCGCCCAGGCCTTCGTGGCGCATGGCCGGGTGGCCACGCCGGATTGACGCCCGGCGTGGCCGCGGGCCTCAGCCGGCGATGGGCAGCGGTGCGTCGGGATGCACCAGGCCCTGGCTGCGCAGCGCACGCCAGAAGTCGGCCGGCACGCGCTCGTTGAGCGCGGCGCGGTCCTCGGCGATGCGGCCCGGGCGGCTGGCACCGGGGATGACCGCGGCCATCGCCGGGTGGGCCAGTGCGAACTGCAGGCCTGCGGCCTTCATGCTGATGCCGTGCTGGTCGGCCAGCGCCTTGATGCGTGCCACCTTGGCCAGGATCTCCGGCGTGGCCGGCGCGTACTCGAAGTTGGGCCCGCCCACCAGCGCGCCCGAGCTGTAGGGGCCGCCCACCACAATGGACAGGCCGCGCTCCACCACCTTGGGCATCACGCGCTGCAGCGCCCGGCCATGGTCCAGCAGCGTGTAGCGGCCGGCCAGCAGGAAGCCGTCGGGCCGGGGGCCCTGCAGGTCCAGCAGCAGCTCGATGGGCTCGACCTTGTTCACGCCCAGGCCCCAGGCCTTGATGACGCCCTCGTCGCGCAGGCGGTCCAGCACCTTGAAGGCGCCGCGGCGGGCGCTCTCGAACATGGCCAGCCATTCGTCGCCATAGAAGTCCTGCGCGACGTCGTGCACCCAGACCACGTCCAGGCGGTCGGTCTTGAGGCGCTTGAGGCTGTCCTCGATGGAGCGCAGCGTCGCGGCCTCGGAGTAGTCGTTGACGATTCGGTTGGGGCGGCCGTGCTTGAACACCTCGCCCTTCTCACCGTTGTCCCGGGCGCTGACGTCCTCGACCTCGTCCAGGATGAGGCGGCCGACCTTGGTGGCGATCACGTAGTCATCGCGCGGCTTGCCCGCCAGCGCCTCGCCCATGCGCAGCTCGGCCAGGCCGGCACCGTAGAAGGGCGCGTTGTCGAAGAAGCGTATGCCGTCGTTCCAGGCCGCGTCCACGGTGGCGCGGGCCTCGGTCTCGGGGATGTCGCGGAACATATTGCCCAGCGGGGCGGTGCCGAAGCCCAGCTGGCCAGGGAGCAGGTCTTTCAGTGCCATGGGGTTCTCCAGTCGTTTGAGAGGTCAGGCGGCCTGAGTCTGCGCGAACTCGGTATAGCCCTGTGCGCCACCGCCGAAATAGCTCTCGAAGGGGGCGTCGAACAGCGGCGTGTTGTCCCGCAGGCGCTGCACCAGGTCGGGGTTGCCGATGTAGGCGCGGCCGAAGGCCACCATGTCGGCGCTGCCGGACGCGGTGGCGTCCAGCGCGCGCTGGCGGTCGTAGCCGTTGTTGGCGATGTAGGCGCCATTGCCGAAGGCGGCACGCAACGCAGCGTTGTCGAAGCGGGCGCCGTCGTCACCATGCATCTGGCCCTCGACCACGTGCAGGAAGGCCAGGCCACGTGCGCCCAACTGGCGCACCAGGTAGTCGTGGGTCTGCTGCGGCGTGCTGTCCAGCGGCGTGTCACCGATGGCGGTGGACAGCGGCGACAGGCGTATGCCCACGCGGTCCACACCCCACACCGACGCCACCGCGTCCACCACCTGCAGCGTCAGCCGGGCGCGGTTCTCGATGGAGCCGCCGTAGGCGTCGGTGCGCTGGTTGGTGCTGTCGCGCAGGAACTGCTCCAGCAGATAGCCATTGGCCGCATGCACCTCCACGCCGTCGAAGCCGGCGGCCTGGGCGCGCAGCGCGGCCTGGCGGTAGTCTTCCACGATGCCGGCGATCTCGGCCGTCTCCAGCGCACGCGGCGCGGACGGCGGCTCGAAGCCCTGCTCGGTGAACACATTGCCGCCCGCCTGCAGCGCCGACGGCGCCACCGGCGCGGCGCCGTTCTCCTGCAGGCTCACATGCGACATGCGGCCCACGTGCCAGAGCTGCATCACGATCTTGCCGCCGGCCTCGTGCACCGCCGTCGTCACCTCGCGCCAGGCCTGCACCTGGGCGTCGGTGTAGATGCCGGGCGTGTAGGCATAGCCGCGGCCCTGGCGCGAGATGTTGGTGGCCTCGGTGATCAGCAGGCCGGCGGAGGCGCGCTGGCGGTAGTAGGTCGCGGCCTGCGGCGAGGGCAGGCCGTCCATGCCGCTGCGCGAGCGGGTCAGCGGCGCCATCGCGACGCGGTTGGCGACTTCTATGGCACCCAGGCGGGTGGGAGTGAACAGGGCGGGGGTGGTCATGAGCGGGCCTTTCAGAGGGGGAGGGCAGCGTTTTGCTGCGGTCCCTCACAGTGTGGGCATCGCCACCTCATTCATCCAATTTATTCGTTGAATTCCAGATATCGCCTTGGCAATATGTCTGCATGCGATACGACCTCAACCTGCTGCCGGTCTTCCTGAGCCTGATGGAGGAGCGCAGCGTCACCCGCGCTGCGCGGCGCCTGGGCATGACGCAGCCGGCGCTGTCCAACGCGCTGGCGCGGCTGCGCACGCTGCTGCAGGACCCGCTGTTCATCCGCGAGCGCTATGGCATGCAGCCCACGCCCAAGGCGCTGGAGCTGGCGCCGGTGATCGCGCAGGCGCTGGCCGGGCTGGACGAGCTCGTCCGGGGCAGCCAGGCCTTCGACCCCGCCCAGGCCCGGCTGCAGCTGGTGCTGGCGCCCAACAGCTATGTGGAATACGCGCTGATGCCGGCCATCGTGGAGCGGCTGCGCGCGCTGGCGCCCGGCATCAGCCTGCGCCTGGTGCCCTACGGCGCCGAACTGGCGGACACCGGCGTGATCTCCGGCTCCACCGCGCTGGTGCTGGGCCGGCTCATAGACCCGCCGGACAACCTCATCGTCCAGCACCTGATGGAGGAGAGCCTGGCCTGCGTGGTGCGCGCGGACCACCCGCTGGTGGGCGAGCGCCTCACCAAGAAACAGTTCGAGCAGCTCAAGCACGTCAACATGCTGCCGCCGGGGCGGCTGCGCGCCGGGCTGTTCCAGCGCCTGGAGAAGCATGGGCTCAAGCGCGAGGTGGCGGTGTCGGTCACGCATTTCCTCGCGATCCCGGAGATGGTGGCCGTGACCGACTACTGCGCGACGCTGCCGCGCCTGATCTGCCGGCGGCTGGCGGGCGATGCCCGCCTCAAGGTGCTGCCGGCGCCGGTCGATCTCGGCACCTTCCCGGTGGAGATGGCCTGGCATGTGCGCTACCGCAATGATCCCGCGCACCGCTGGCTGCGCGGGGTCATCGCGGAGGTGGCGGCCGAGGTGTCGGCCGCCGCGGCCTGAGCCGGGCGGCTCAGGCGGGCATCAAGCCTCAGGGCTTGGGAAAGTCGACCGTGGTGTCGTTGACGCGGTTGACGAGGTTGGTGAAGGTGATGAGGGAGATGGCCAGCAGGGTCTCGATGACCTGGGACTCGGAGTAGCCGGCGGCGAGGATC
>NZ_CAJYPS010000001.1 GCF_913777145.1 uncultured Roseateles sp. | reverse complement strand
CCGCCAAGAATGCCGCGCTGCTGGCCCTGGCCCGGCGCCTGCGCGAGGCCGGCCCGGCCCTGGCCGAGGCCAATGCCCGCGACCTGAGCCGCGCGGCCGACCTCAGCGGCCCGCTGCGCGACCGCCTCAAGCTCGATGCCAAGACGCTGGCCACCGTGGCCGAGGGCTGCGAGCAGATCGCCGCCATGCCCGACCCCATCGGCGAGATCACGGGCGTGAAGCGCCGTCCCACCGGCATCAGCGTGGGGCAGATGCGGGTGCCGCTGGGGGTGTTCGGCATGATCTACGAGAGCCGGCCCAACGTGACCATCGAGGCCGCGTCGCTGGCGATCAAGAGCGGCAATGCCTGCATCCTGCGCGGCGGCTCCGAGGCGCTGCACTCCAACCTCGCGCTAGCCGTGCTGGTGGGCGATGCGCTGGAGGAAGCCGGCCTGCCGCGCACCGCGGTGCAACTGGTGGGCACGACCGACCGCGCGCTGGTGGGCGAGCTGATCCGCGCGCCGCAGTGGGTGGACGTGGTCATCCCGCGTGGCGGCAAGGGCCTGATCGAGCGCATCGCCGCAGAGGCGCGCGTGCCGGTCATCAAGCACCTGGACGGCAACTGCCACAGCTATGTGGACGAGTTTGTCGATCTCGAGCAGGCGCTGGTGGTGGTGGAGAACGCCAAGACGCAGAAGTACAGCCCCTGCAACGCGACCGAGTCGCTGCTGGTGCATGCGGCCCAGGCCACGGCCTTTCTGCCGCGCATCGCGGCGGTGTTCAAGGCCAAGGGCGTGGAGATGCGCGGCTGCCTGCGCACGCTGGCCCTGCTGCCCGGCGCGGTGCCGGCCACCGAGGAGGACTGGTCCACCGAATACCTGGCCCCCATCATCAGCATCAAGGTGGTGGACTCGCTGGACGAGGCCATTGCCCACATCAACCGCTACGGCTCGCATCACACGGACGCGATCCTGACGACCAATCACCCGAACGCGATGCGCTTCCTGCGCGAGGTGGATTCGGCCAGCGTGATGGTGAACGCCAGCACGCGCTTTGCGGATGGTTTCGAGTACGGTCTGGGAGCCGAGATCGGCATCTCGACCGACAAGTTCCACGCCCGTGGGCCGGTGGGGCTGGAGGGGCTCACGTCGATGAAGTGGGTGGTGTTGGGGCAGGGAGAGATTCGGGGCTGAGGGCGGTTAGCGATGGGCAGCGCCCAGGACACCCTGCAGCGGCAGGGTTTTGTGCACCTGGCCGAGGTGCTGCCGGGGGCGGGAGCGTTGGCCGAGGTGGCTTTGGCCGTCGGTGCTGTTGGCGGCTCACGTTGCCTGCTGGATCAGCCCTGGTGCGCCGAACTGGCGAGAGAGTTGCGTCGCCATGTGATGCTTGCCCCGCTGTTGCCGCCCGATGCGGTGGCGGTGCAGTGCACCTATTTCGAGAAGTCCAGCGACCGAAATTGGCTGGTGGCCGTGCATCAAGACCTGAGCATTCCGGTTGCGACCCGTATCGAGGCTCCTGGCTGGGGCGGTTGGTCGACGAAAGAGGGCAGCCTGTTCGCGCAGCCTCCGCGGGCGGTGCTGGAGTCTCTTGTGGCCCTGCGTGTGCATCTCGATCATTGCGGGCCTGAGGATGGGGCGTTGCGCTTCGTGCCGGGCTCGCATCGGTTGGGCGTGATGGACGCCTCGCAGGCGGTGCAGATGCGTGACCGTTTTGGGGGGCAACTGTGCACCGCGGAAGTGGGAGACGTGATCGTCATGAAACCCCTGACGCTGCACGCGTCGTCCAAGTCTCGGGGCGTCAGTCGGCGGAGGGTGCTGCACTTCCTGTTCGGGCCTGCCGGGTTGCCGGATGGTGCAGAGTGGGCGCGACGGGTTTGATGGCGTCCTTCGATGGCGAGTTTGGTTTGCCGCTGAGGCCCGTGCCGGGAGTTCGCCCCGGCGGGCGACCTACTTTCTGGCCCGCCAGAAAGTAGGCAAAGAGCGGCCCCTGTTCCGCCGCCCACCCGCTGCGCGGGTGGGTTCCCTGCGATGCTCGCCCGACAAGGCCGCGCCGAACTCACTTCGCTACGCTCCGTTCAAACAAGCGTCGCGAGTCAGTTCTTGAAGCGTGCTGCGCACGCGCCTTGTCGGGCTGCGCTTCTCGGCGGCTCCAAAGGGGAAGCCCGGAACAGCCAACAGCCGAAACCCCAAAGCAAAGAGCCGGTCTGACGACCGGCTCTTTGCTTTTGCGGATTAACGTTGGAATTCATCGGCCACCGAAGGTTTTCCGCTGCAATTAAACGTTTGGCCAATTGCGGCGCACGAGCTTTGCTTTGTCATGGCGGACAAAATCTGTCGAGATCTTGCTTTGCTTCAACGAAGGCCTCGGCAGCACCGCGCGCCAGTACTTGAAGTGGTTGGCATAGTTCAACGATCGACATGCCTGCGGGTATGCCAACCTTTCCAATGAACTCAAGCGCAGTTTGTATCTGACGAGCCGAGTTGCTTGCCCGGAGCAACTTCGTCGCGCAGCCCGGAAGCCCTGCATTCAGAAGGAGGAGGTCATCTTTTGAAGGCAGGGGCAATGTAGCGATCAGGGCTGCCAAGAACAGAGGGGCGTTTCCATGAGTGTCTTGCCCGGAGATACGTTCACTCAGACCTTGTTCCACAGATTGCATCCCGCCCGTGACTTGGTCGACCAGCGTCAGCAGTCCACTGGCCACGAGAAGCGCGGCCTCATGACTTTGCCGCTTGGACACTCGAAGCTGCCACCAAACGACTCCGATAGCAGCGAACACAGCAGCGGCAGAAAAGATGGCCTGCGCCCAAGAAGCCCACTCTGAACTAGGCAGACATGGACCTATGAAAGCGAGACACTACTCGGTGGGCTTGTCGGGTGTTGCCATTCAGAACCCTAACGTTTTCTGGAACGACGGTTTGCGCCATCTATGTAGTCAGCTTGCTGCATGAAAACTGTGACGCTTTCGCTCCCAGGTGGTTGATATTGAATGATTTATTCCTGCCGGTGCCGTACGAATCACCCATGAAATTTCTGGCAAAAGCGGCGCGTTGTTACAAGTGGTGGGCGGTGCGATGTTCGCGACGCTCTGCTGAGTTGGCCATCCAGGTTTGCCCGCCGCGCGAGCGGCGGGCATTCCGGCTGTTGGCTGTTTCGGGCTTCCCCTTTGGAGCCGCCGAGAAGCGCAGAACGGCGAGGCGCGTGCGCAGCACGCCTCAAGAACTGACTCGCGGCCCTTGTTTGAGCGGAGTGAGCATCGCGAACGAAGCGAGTTGGCCGCGGCCTCGTCGTTCGAGCATCGCAGGGAACCCCTCGCGCAGCGAGGGGCGGCGGAACAGGGGCCGTTTCTTTGCCTACTTTCTTGTCGGGACAAGAAAGTAGGTCGGCCGCCGGGACGAAATCCCGGCTGGGCCTATGCGTCAAGCCAACGCCTCAGAACAAAACCACAGTCGTTCGCGAGAGATCCCATTTATCGCCACCCACTCACCTGCGCCTCCTTAGGCGCACTGATCACATAGTCCGCCGTGAACTTCTGCGCCGCCCCCGCCGCCAGTGGCAGCTCCCACAGCACCAGGCCGGGCTGGTTGCGCCAGGCCTGGGTGGTGGGGGCGGGGCTGAACTGGGTCTGCACCTTGATGTCCTCGTGCTGCGACACCGGCGCGGCCTCGATCAGTTGCAGCGTCAGCGCGAAGTCGTGACGGTTCTCCACCGTGTAGGCGCGCGCATAGCGGCGCTCCAGGCGGGCGCCGATGAAGCCGGTGTTGGCGCCGCTGCGCTGCTCAGGCGCGGCCTGCACGCGCAAGGCCTCGTCGCGGCCGAAGGGGATTTCCAGTTTCTCGGTGCTGCTGCCGGCCACATCCAGCGTGCTGCTGCCCACGAACGCGCCGTCGCGCACCAGTTGCAGCGCGCCGCGCGGCCAGGAGCCGCCGGGGCGGGGCAGCTCGGCCAGCAGATAGGCCGCGGCCTCCTGCTGGGGCTGCACACGGGCGATCAGCCGCGGGCTGAACTTCTCGCTGCCCAGCGCCAGGCTGGCGCGCTGCGTGCTGCTGGCGATGCTGACCCGCTGCGGCAGCACGAACTCGGCCGCGAAGCTGCCCTGGAACACGCTGGTGTCGAAGCGCTCCAGTTCAGCCTCGGGCGGCGGCGGGGGCGCCATGGGCGCGGGGGCGACGGCCATTGCCACGGGGCGCGAGCCGCTGACGCGCATTTCGGCCACCGGCGGGGTCGGCGGTGCGATGTCCAGCTTCCAGGGCCAGGGGGCGTTCAGGGCCAGGTTTTGCCGCGGCTGCACGGTGGACAGGCGCAGCCTGATGTTGGCCCAGTCCTCGCCGCTTTGCTGCGACACCTGGGCCAGGCGCTCGATGCTGAGCGCGCCGCTGGCGGTGTCCAGCAGCGCGCGATAGCCGGGCGCCCAGCCGGCCTGGGGCACGCGGTAGCTGAGGCGGATCTCGGCGTCCTTGGCGGTGGACAGGCGCAGGCGCAGGCTGCGCCACTGCGGGTTGGCCTGGGTCAGGCGCTCGCGTTCGCCCAGCAGCGGCGCGAGCTGCTTGTCCAGCGCCTCCTGCTGGCGGCGGTTCTGCGCCTGCTTGAGCAGCGCCTCCTGCGCGGCGCGGCGGATGCTGTCGGCGGTGGCGGCGATGCCGGGAGCCGGTGTTGCGCGCGCCTCGCCCGAGCCCAGTGCCTTCAGGTAGCCCAGGCTGGCGTCCAGCGCATTGAACTCGGCCTGCAGCGTGTTGCGCTGGTCTTCCAGCGCGCGGATCTGGTCTTCCAGCGGGCCGGCCGCGCAGGCGGGCTGGCGCTCGCGCGGCAGGGTTTCGAGCTGTACCGGCCCGAGGTTGACGCCGGGGGGCGCGCTGATCTGCAGCGAGTCGGCATCGAAGCGTGCGCTCAGGCAGGTCAGCACCAGCTCGCGGGCGCCGGCTGCCACCGGGGCCAGGCGGGTCACCTGGGCACTGCCGGGGTAGACGACCACCTCGTCGATGCGCGAGGCCGTCTGCGCCTGAGCAGCCGTGGCCAGCAGGCCCAGGGCCATCAGGGCGGCCGGTTGGAGTCGTGTCATCGCTGCCTCCTGTCTGTGTGAGCAGGGCGGCAGGCTAACAGGCCTCAGCCCCCCGGCACGCGCACGAACCAGACCCGCTTGTCGTTGATGTCGTTCCAGTTGAATCCCAGCACCGCCAGCGGGCCGGCGACGAAGGGCAGGGTGTTGCGGTAGCGATCCAGCCAGCGCTCGGGGATGCCGGGGTCGGTCGGGAAGTGGTCTATGGGCGGCAGCGGCCCGGTGCTGCGCACGCTGCCGGAGTTGGGCTGGCCCTGCCAGAACTGGCGGTGGCCCCAGGTGGGCACCTGGAACAGCGGCACGCTCTGCAGCTTGGTGTAGATCTCGCCGTAGCACAGGCGCAGGCCGTCATGGGCCTGGCTGGTCTTGTCGTCGGTCCAGACGGTGATGCTGTAGGTGGCGCAATCGTTGGCGGCGATGGTGGGCGCAGCCACGCCGTAGTTGTTGAATGCCGCCGGCGCGACCTGCGTGATGGTGATGGCCACGCGCGGCCAGGTCTCGGGCTTCTGGCTGTTGGTGATGGGATGGCGGCGGAACAGGCCGTCCACCTCGCTGCCCACCATGGAGCGGCCGGCGCCGCTGCCGGCTCCGTCGGCGGCCTGTGAGGCCTTGGCCGCCGCCGCCACGGCCTTCAGCCGTTCCAGCAGGGACTGGGCGCTGGCGCCGGTTGACAGGCAGACGGCCAGCAGCAGCACGCTGCGGAGATGGGGGCGCGATGACATGCGAGAACTCCCTGGGGTGCGGATGGCAGCGAACATGGTTTTCGGGCAGGATGGCCCGCGGTCACTGTGGCCCGGCGTGTGATGACACGGCCGCCGACTTAAATGTCCAGCACCGGGCTTAAGCCGGCCGTCTGATGGCCGCGCGGGCCTCAATTGGGGGGATGCGATGGCGCCGACCAGTACCGCAGACGCACCGGCAAGACGCCGCCGCCGCACGGTCGTCTTCGACGCGGCGCTGGTGCTGCGCCTGCTGGACGAGGCCGCCCGTGCGCGGCCCGGCCCGGCGGCCGTGGCCCGGGCGCAGCTGCTGTGGCTGTTGAAGGCCTTCGTCGATGCGGCCCAGCCTGCCGCAGGGCTGGCCGTGGATGCGCGGGGCTGGCCGCTGGACCTGGCCGGCTTGCTGGCCCGGGCCGCAGCCTTGGGCGAGCAGGGCGCTGGCGCGCCGCGTGTGCTGCGCAAGCTGCGCGCGGGCCAGCCGCTGGATTGGCGGCTGGGGCAGGCGCTGCTGAGCTTCTTCAAGGTGGTGCTGGAGCGGCCCGCGCTGCGGCTGGACGAGATCGGCGGTGCCGAGGCGGCGCGGCTGCAGGCGGTGGCCGGCGCGCTGCGCGAGGCGCCGGTCTTCCAGGGCCTGCCGGAGATCGAGGCCTTGCTGTTGAAGGCGCACGAGAGCGCCGCGGCCCCCTGGGTGTTCGATGCCTTCGAGCGCGAATACCGGCAGCTGCGCCGCGTGGTGGATGCCCATGGCCGGCCGCGCATCGCGCTGGAGCGCATCAGCCGCTACGTGCCGGTCAAGGCCGTGGCCTATGAGCGCGGCATCCGGCCTGCCTGCGCCTACGAATGGCATGAGTGGGCGCGCTTCGGCGCGGCCGAGCTGACGCTGCGGCAGTTCGATGCCCGCGGGCGCTGCCGGGCCGAGTGGCCGTTGGCATTGACGCGGCGGCTGGACGAAGCGCGCGGCCTCATCCTGTGGGAGCTGGCGCCCGAGCAGCCGGTGGAGGTCGAGCGTCTACTGCAGCAGCTGGCGCGCGCCGCGCCGGGGCGTCAGCCGCGCTGCCAGTTCGAGTGGCGCGAGCAGATGCTGCTGAACCTGGCGGACCGTGACATCGTGGTCAGCTACTGCCCCATCACCGCGCTGCGGCTGCGCGTGGATGCCGGGCCGGACTTCATCGTGCGGGTCGGTGACGCGCCCGGCCTGACCCTCGAGGGCGAACATGACTGGCGGCTGCATCGCGCCCTGCTGCCGCGCGAAGTGCTGGCCGTGCGGCTGCGCTGGGCCGGCCTGACCACGGCCGACGCGCTGGCGTTGACGGCCGCGGGTGAGCTGCCCGACATGCCGCCGTCGCTGCGCCTGGCGTAGGCTCTAGACTGCTGCCGTGAACGCAGCAACCGACTCCCGCAAAGCCCTGGTCCTGTTCTCTGGTGGCCAGGACTCCACCACCACGCTCGCCTGGGCGCTGGACCGCTACGCCCAGGTCGAGACCCTGGGCTTCGACTATGGCCAGCGCCACCGCATCGAGCTGGACTGCCGCGCCGTGGTGCGCGAACGCATCGCGGCGCTGCGGCCGGACTGGGCCGCCAAGCTGGGCGAAGACCACCTGCTGGACCTGTCGCTGCTGGGCCAGATCAGCGACACCGCGCTGACCAGCGAGCGCGCGATCGAGCTGCAGGCCAACGGCCTGCCCAACACCTTTGTGCCGGGCCGCAACCTGCTGTTCCTAACCTTTGCCGCCACGCTGGCCTACCGGCGCAGCGCCAGCGTGCTGGTGGGGGGCATGTGCGAGACCGACTTCTCCGGCTACCCGGACTGCCGCGACAACACCATGAAGGCGATGCAGGTGGCGCTGAGCCTGGGCCTGGACGCGCCCATGACGCTGGACACGCCGCTGATGTTCATCGACAAGGCCGCCACTTGGGCGCTGGCCGAGCAGCTGGGCGGCGAGGCGCTGGTCAAGCTCATCGTCGAGGACACCCACACCTGCTACCTGGGCGAGCGCGGCGAGCTGCACGACTGGGGCCATGGCTGCGGCCACTGCCCGGCCTGCGAGCTGCGCGCGCGCGGCTACGCCAATTACCGCGCCGGGTCGGCATGAACGCCTGGCTCAACTGGGAGACGGCCGGCGTGGTCGTCGGCGCGCTGCTGTTCTTCTGGGGCGTGGGCGCCTACAACCGGCTGATGGCGCTGCGCAATGCGATCGGCGACGCCTTCACCCAGCACGACGCCCACCTGAAGGCGCGTGCCGAGCTGAGCGACCGGCTGCTGGCCCAGGTGGCACCGCGCCTGCCCACCGAGCAGGCCACCTTCGATGCGCTGGCCGGTGCCCAGGCCGAGGCCCAGGCGGCCGCGCAGGCCGCCCGCCCCAAACCCTGGTCGCCCGACCCGGTGGGCAGCCTGGCGGTGGCCAGTGCCTTGCAGGGGGCTGCGCTGACGCGGCTGCTGTCGCTGCTGGACCACCATGCCGAGCTGCGCAGCGAGACCGACATCGACGGCCTGGTGACCGAGCTCAAGCTGGTGGAGCGCCAGCGTGCGTTCACGCGCCAGGTCTTCAACCAGGCGGTCACGCAGTACAACGAGGCGCTGCACCAGTTCCCGACCCGGGTGCTGGCCAATCTCTACGGCTTCAGCGACGCGCGCTCGCTCTAGTGTGGGGACCTGCTGCCCCTTGCGGGGCGGATCGCGAAGCTGCGCTGGCTTACTTGACGAGGATCAGGGCAACGGCCGCCGCAGCCAGTACCAGCGCAATGGCCGCCAGCGCCTTGGTGATCTGCACGTCTTTGACCAGTTTCTGAAGCGCTCCGGTTTGGTGGCTCTGATCCTGCAGCAGTTGCTGCTGCTGTGACTGCAGTCGCTGTATTTCGCCTGGCTCGGGCAGTTGGCGTGCGTCGACGGCTTCGACAACCTTCTGGAACTGCTCGGCCAGCATTCGCACCGATTGGCCGTTGGTCTCTACGGCGTTCTGAAGCTCGGCGATTTGCTTGGCCTGCGTCTTGTCGTCTGGGCTCTCGCTTGAGGAGTTGCGGGTGAATATGGGCGCCGTGGCGCTGATGACGGGTGCGATGAAGGGAAGGACGGCCTTCAGCAGTGGCAGGTAGGACATGACGTTAGGTTTTGAGTTGATGCAGGAAGGCAGCGATTGCCTCGGACTCGTTCAAGACCAACCACCCCAGCATTGCCAGGATGAACAGTGCCAGGTGCATGCCCAGCCCCTTGGGTCGGAGGATCTCGAGATACGAGGCGCCCACCACCACCGCGTTCCGCGTCAGGTCGGGCGCTGAAAAATACTTTCTGACGAGGCGGTAGAGCATCACGGCGAGATAGCCAGCCGCAATGGCGAACATCAAGGACCGGTACACGTCCAGTGCATCCAGCGCCCCGCCCAAGCGCTGCTTGAAGATCAGCGAAACCAGACTCACGAGAATCGCTGCGCCGACGCCCACGGCCGCGTTGCGTAGTGCCGTCTTCTTCTGGATCTCGGCAGCATCCTTCAGCTTGTCTGTGAACTCGGTCAGCTTGTGCGTGACCAGTTCTGACGTCTCCTGCTTGGCCCGCTCTATGCGCTGGTCCAAGGTGTTGCCGAACTCGCGTGCAGCGAAGAGGACCAGGTCCTGCAGATCTTCTTTGGTGAGGCGTCTCTGCTCGCCGATCTCCTGGGCGGCGGTCCGGACGACTTCCCCCAATTTGTCTGCTGCGTGATCGATCTCGTCTTTCAGCCAGTTCGCCACGGTCGCCGTTCCTAAGCTTTTGTAAGTTAGGGCGACTCTAGCGCTGGGTCTGCGCTGGCCAGGGGGGCTGGGCGTCGCAAACGCGGGCGCATTTCACAGGAGGAGGTGAAGCCGCTGTGCGAGGTTGCAGGGTGTCAACACGCAAGAACGCGGAGTGCCTCACGGCATACCGCCTGCAGGCCTTTCGCCCGACGTTGGCTCACTGCATCAGCACCGCCCGTGGCCACCACCGCTCAACTGCAGCCGGCCCGCCGTCTCAACTTCCGATGGCCCGATGTCGCGTCGCGTGACCGCGCAGCGGGCCGTTCCGGGCTGCTCTCAGCTGACCGCGATCGCGCCCGACGCGCACATCTCGCGGAACAGTGCGGCCATGGCGGGGCCGCTCATCGCGTAGGGGTCCAGCTTGCCGGTCTCGCAGTACTTCAGCACCAGCGCCGGGTTGAGCCGGTGCAGGTTGACCTGGCCCATGGTCCAGCCGGGGAAGCCGCGCTCGGTGATCTCCTCGTAGCCCAGCAGGATCACGTCGCGGTGGCGCTCGTCCTGCACGATGCGCTTGTAGCGCGCATTCACCGCATTGCGGCCGCCCTCCAGCACCTGCACGAACACGCCGTCGGCAAAGCACAGCAGGCCGGTGATGCCCTCGGCCGGGTTGTGCTCGCGCGAGGCCTTGAGGATGGCGGCCAGGTCGGCGTCGGTGGTGGCCGCGGTCGCGCGGCTGGCGTACATCAGGCGGACGAGCATGGTTCTCAACCTTTGGAGATCAGCGACAGGAATTCGCGGCGCAGGTTGGCGTCCTTCAGGAAGGCGCCCCGCATCACGCTGTTGGTCATCTTGGACTCGTTGTCCTTCACGCCGCGCCAGTGCATGCAGAAGTGGTCGGCCTCCATCACCAGGGCCAGGCCGTCGGGCTGCACGCGTTCCTGCAGCTCGTTGGCCAGCATGGTGACGGCCTCCTCCTGGATCTGCGGGCGGCTCATGATCCAGTCGCACAGCCGCGCATACTTGGACAGGCCGATGAGGTTGGAGTGCTCGTTGGGCAGCAGGCCTATCCAGACCTTGCCCATGATGGGGCACAGGTGGTGGGAGCAGGCGCTGCGCACGGTGATGGGGCCCACGATCATCAGCTCGTTGAGCCGGCTCACGTTGGGGAACTCGGTGACGCTGGGCGCCTGGGCATAGCGGCCGGCAAACACCTCGCGCAGAAACATCTTGGCGACGCGCTTGGCGGTCTCCTGCGTGTTGTGGTCGCTGTCGGTGTCTATGACCAGGCTCTTCAGCACCTCCTGCATCTTGGCCTGCACCTCGGCCTGCAGCTCGTCGAGCTCGCCGGGCTGGATGAAGGCCGCGATGTTGTCGTTGGCATGGTGGCGGCACCCGGCCGAGACCAGGCGGTAGCGTATGCGCTCGGACACGGGGACCGTGGCCGGCGTCGTCGAGGAGGGCTTGTCGTCCATGAAGGCATTGTGCGGGGAAACCCCCTCCTACACTGTCGGAATGACCGATAGCCCCAAGACCTCGCCCGCTTCAGCCTCGCTTCATCGCCTGCTGCTGCAGGCGGCCGACGCGGTGCAGGGCGTGCGTGACGGGCGCTCGCTGACCGAGCTGCTGGCGCGCGTGCCGGCCGAGCTGCGCCCGGGCACGCAGGCGCTGAGCTTTGCGGTGCTGCGCCGCCTGGGCTCGGCCCAGGCGCTGCGTACCCGGCTGGCGCCCAAGACGCCGCCGCCGCGCGTGGACGGCCTGCTGCTGTGCGCACTGGCGCTGCTGTGGCCCGAGGCCGACGGCGCCGCGCCCATGTATGCCGACCACACGCTGGTGGACCAGGCGGTCAAGGCCGCCAAGCAGCGTGCGCCGGCCAGTGCCGGCTTCATCAACGCGGTGCTGCGGCGCTTCCTGCGCGAGCGCGCCGCGCTGGTGGCCGCCGCCCAGCACGACCCGCTGGGCGCCTACAACCACCCCGCCTGGTGGGTGGAGAAGCTGCGCCAGGACTGGCCCGCCCAGTGGCAGGCCATGCTGGCCGCGAACAACCTGGCCCCGCCGATGACGCTGCGGGTCAATGCCCGCCAACTGGATGCCGACGCCTATGTGGCGCGGCTCGCGGAGCAGGGCATGGGCGCGCGTGCGCTGGGTGGTGTCACGCCCCAGGGCGTGCTGCTGGACAAGCCCCAGCCGGTGCAGGCGCTGCCCGGCTTTGCGCAGGGCTGGGTGTCGGTGCAGGACGCCGCCGCCCAGCTGGCCGCGCCGTTGCTGCTGGGCGCGCATGCGGGCCTGCCGGCACTGCCCGCCGGCGCTCGCGTGCTGGACGCCTGCTCGGCGCCCGGCGGCAAGACCGCGCACCTGCTGGAGCTGCAAGACCTGGACCTCACCGCGCTGGATGCCGACGCCCAGCGCCTGGCGCGCGTGCAGGACACGCTGGCCCGCGTGGGCCAGCGCGCCACGCTGAAGGCGGCCGACGCGCGCCAGACCGCCGCCTGGTGGGACGGCCAGCCCTTTGACGCCATCCTGCTGGACGCGCCCTGCAGCGCCTCGGGCATCGTGCGCCGCCACCCGGACGTGCGCTGGCTGCGCCGCGCCGACGACATCACCGCGCTGGCCCGTATCCAGGCCGAGCTGCTGGACGCGCTGTGGCCCACGCTCAAGTCGGGCGGGCGCCTGGTGTATGCGACCTGCTCGGTGTTCCGCGCCGAAGGTCAGGCCCAGCTCGACGCGTTTTTGCAACGCCGGCCCGACGCCCGTTCCCTGGATGTACCCGGGTTCACCGGCCACCTGCTGCCCCTGGCCGACAATGGCGCGACCCCGCGGCCGTCGACGCTCGACGGCTTCTTCTACGCCCTGATCCACAAGACCTGAGTTGTCCGTCCGTGCCGTCATCGCCGCGCTGTGCCTCGCGCTGCTCGCCCTGTGGGTCGGGCCGGTGCGTGCCGACGGCGTGGAGCTGGCCCAGCTGGCCACCCGGCGCGCCGACGACGGCCTGGAGCTGAGCTTCCAGACGCGCTTCGAGCTCAGCCGCGCCGCGGAAGACGCGTTGCACAAGGGTGTGCCGCTGTACTTCGTGGCCGAGGCGCAGGTGATGCGCAGCCGCTGGTACTGGCGCGATGCGCTGGTGGGCCGTGCCGAGCGTGTGTGGCGGCTGGCCTGGCAACCCCTGACCCGCCAGTACCGGGTCTCGTCTGGCGGACTGCACCAGAGCTTTCCCGGCCTGGCCGAGGCGCTGGCTTCGCTGCGTACCCAGAGCGCCTGGCGCATTGCCGAGCCGCGTGACATCGAGGACGACGGCCGCTACTACCTGGAGTTCAGCTACAAGCTGGACGTCACCCAACTGCCCCGGCCTATGCAGATCGGCCTGCAGTCGGGCTTTGCGCTCAGCGTCGAAGCCCGGCGCGAGCTCGGAACGGACTTCGGCCTCAAGCCATGACGCGCTGGTCTCGGTGGGGGTGGGTGATCTCGCTGGTGACCATCACCGGCGTGGCGGGTGTGCTGGCCTTCCTGCTCTCCATAGGTTCGACCACGCCGCGCGGCTTCTTCGAGCGTCACTACCACTGGCTGTACTGGGTCAACGTGGCGGTGGCCGTGGTGCTGACGCTGGTCATCCTGGTGGCCGCGGTGCAGCTGGTGGTGCGGGTGCGCCAGGGCCGCTTCGGCAGCCGGCTGCTGTTCAAGCTGGCAGGCATCTTCGCGATGGTGGGCGTGGTGCCCGGCGTGCTGATCTACGCGGTGTCCTACCAGTTCGTGAACCGCAGCATCGAAACCTGGTTCGACGTGCGCCTGGCCAGTGCGCTGGAGGCCGGCCTCAACCTCGGCCGCGGCACGTTGGACGGCATGGTGGCCGACCTGACCGCCAAGACCCGGGATGCCGCCGATGGCCTGGCCGATGCCGGTGTGCCGCAGCTGCTGGCACTGGAGCGCCTGCGCGACAAGCTGGGCGCGCGCACCGTGGCGCTGGTGGGCGGCAATGGCCAGATCCTGATGGAGAGCGGCGGTGACGCGCGCCAGCTGACGCCCGACCGCCCCGCGCCCGCGATGCTGCGCCAGGCGCGTGGCAGCGGCACGGCCAGCCAGCTGGAGGGCCTGGAGGACGACACGGCGGCACTGCAGGGCGGCGCACAGATCCGCGCGCTGGCGCTGCTGCCCAACACCGAGCTGCGCCTGGGCCTGGGCGAGCGCTACCTGATGGTGGTGCAGCGCATCCCGGCCAGCGTGCTGAGCAATGCGCTGGCGGTGCAGAACGCCAACAACGAATACCAGCAGCGCTCGCTGGAGCGCGTGGGTCTGCGTCGCATGTATCTGGGTACGCTGACGCTGGTGCTGATCCTGGCGGTGTTCGCGGCGCTGCTGCTGGCGGTCACGCTGGGCAACCAGCTCGCGCGGCCGCTGCTGCTGCTGGCCGACGGCGTGCGCCAGGTGGCGGCGGGCGATCTGTCGGTGCGGCCGGTGCTGGGCACGCGTGACGAGCTGGGCGGCCTGACCCGCTCCTTCGCCGACATGACCGGCCAGCTCGCCGATGCGCGCGAGCAGGTGCAGCGCAGCGTGGCCGAGCTGGAGAGCGCGCGCACCCACCTGCAGACCATCCTGGACAACCTCACGGCTGGCGTCATCGTGTTCGATGCCGACGGCCTGATCGAGAGCGTGAACCCCGGCGCCACGCGCATCCTGCGCCTGCCGCTGTCGGCCTTCGCGGGCCGGCCGCTGCACGAGGTGCCGCAGCTGGCCGAGTTCGCCGCCGCGATCGCACAGCGCTTCGAGCGTCACATCAACCCCGACAGCGGCGAGCGCGACCACTGGCAGGAGGCGTTCGAGGTGAGGCTGGACCCCAGCCAGGACCCGCTGACCCTGCTGGTGCGCGGCGCGCCGCTGCCGCAGTCGGCCCGGCTGATGGTGTTCGACGACATCTCCGAGGTGGTGTCGGCCCAGCGCTCGGCCGCCTGGAGCGAGGTCGCGCGCCGCCTGGCCCACGAGATCAAGAACCCGCTCACGCCCATACAGCTCTCGGCCGAGCGCCTGCAGCACAAGCTGGAAGCCAAGCTGGAGGGCACGGACCAGGCCATGCTGATCCGCTCGGTGGCCACCATCGTGAACCAGGTGCAGGCGATGAAGCAGCTGGTCAACGAGTTCCGCGACTACGCCCGCCTGCCCTCGGCCCAGCTGCATCCGCTGGACCTCAACGAGCTGGTGGCCGAGGTGTTGAGCCTTTATGCAGAGCCGCAGGAGCAGGGCCGCCTCACGGCCGAGCTGGTGCCCGAGCTGCCCGCCATACGTGGGGACGCCACCCAGCTGCGCCAGGTCATCCACAACCTGGTGCAGAACGCGCTGGATGCGGTGCAGGATCGCGGTCCCGAGGGGCATGTGACGGTCAGCACCAGCCTGGGCCTCACACCCGGCGGCGAGCCGCGCTCGGTGCGCCTCAGCATCCGCGACAACGGCCCGGGCTTTGCCGACAAGGTGCTCAAGCGCGCCTTCGAACCCTATGTGACGACCAAGAGCAAGGGAACTGGCCTGGGTCTTGCTGTCGTGAAGAAGATCGCCGATGAACACGGCGCTCGCATCAGCCTGCGCAACCTCCATCCTGCGATGGATACGGGCTTTCCCCTGGATAGCGGGTACGAAGCTCCCGCGATTGGTGCGCAAGTTTCGCTATCATTTTCCAATCTTGCACCCGCGGCCGAGCCCGGCGTGAGCGGTGTCAAGGCCTAAGGATTCATGGCCACGATTCTTGTTGTCGACGACGAGTTGGGCATACGCGCCCTGCTGTCAGAAATCCTCAGCGACGAGGGACACACCATCGAGCTGGCGGAAAACGCCACTCAGGCGCGGGCCGTCCGCGAACGCATGCGGCCGGACCTGGTGCTGCTCGACATCTGGATGCCCGATGTCGATGGCGTCACCTTGCTGAAGGAGTGGGGCGGTGCCGGTCTGCTGACCATGCCCGTCATCATGATGAGCGGGCACGGCACCATAGACACCGCGGTCGAGGCGACCAAGTTCGGTGCGGTGGCCTTCCTCGAAAAGCCCATCACGCTGCAGAAGCTGCTGCGCGCGGTCGAGCAGGCGCTGGTGAAGGCCGCGCCGCCGCGGCCCGCGCCTGCCGCACCGCTGGGCATCAGTGGCTTTGCGCGCCCCGAGCTGCCGCTGAGCAGCGCGCCCGCCGGCCTGCACGGCCTGGCCCCGGCCGGCAATCACCTGCCTGTCGCCAGCAACAGCCCGGCCTCGGAGCAGAGCTTCGAGCTGGACCGCCCGCTGCGCGAAGCCCGCGACGCGTTCGAGAAGAGCTACTTCGAGTTCCACCTGGCCAAGGAGAACGGCTCCATGACCCGCGTGGCCGAGAAGACCGGTCTGGAGCGCACCCACCTCTACCGCAAGCTCAAGCAGCTGGGCGTGGATCTGAGCCGCAACAAACGCGGAAGTGGTGGTTGACCGCGAAAACTATGCTATAGTCGCGGTCTTCGTTGCTGCACAGCAGTGCGGCGGCAAAGACAGATGGCCAAGTAGCTCAGTTGGTAGAGCAGCGGATTGAAAATCCGCGTGTCGGTGGTTCGATTCCGCCCTTGGCCACCAAGATCGCAGACCCCTGTTTCCCGACGGAATCAGGGGTTTTTGCTTTCTTGCCCATCCCGGCGACCGTGGTCGTTCGGCCATGTTGCGGCGGCAGCGCCGGGCTGGTCCGTTCGGCTGCGCCGCCGCGTTCGAGGGGCCGCCCATGGCGCTTCGACGGCGTTGATCTTCGTGGGTAGCCCCATCACTCAAGGACCTGCCCATGCTCGCCGGACATCACGCTGCACACCCCGCCGAACACGCCGAACTGCTCGCCGTGGTCACGCAGAGCCTGTGCACCCGCACGCTGAACCGCTTTGCCGAGGAGTCCCGGCTGGATGGCGAGAGCCTGCAGGATGCGGTGGCCCGCTACGAGATCGACTACGCCTGGCAGGTGCTCGGCTCCGACCGCCTGCGCGACGACACCCTGGCACAGCTCGAGGCCAAGCTCGGCCATGCGGCCAGCGCGGCACAGACGGCCCAGGTGGCCGAGGTGCTGAAGGCTGCCGCGGCTGGTCAGCCTGCCGACGAGCTGATGAGCTTTGACAACGACGTGGCCGAGCAGCTCGCGGCGCGGCTGTACGCGCAGCAGGCGCGTCAGGCGGCGCCCGCCGCTGAAGCGCTGGGCTGAACCAACCGCCCGAACCGCGGGCGCCGGCTCAGCTCTGCTGCTGCTGCGCCTGCTGCAGTTCCGCCAGCGTGTTGGCGTTGAAGAAGGCCTGGGCGTCGTCGAACAGCACTTCCACGCAGCGCAGCTCCGCGGTCCAGCGGTCTATCTTGCGCTGGCCGCTCTGGATGAAGTGCAGCAGGCTTTCCGACACCGCGGCCTTCATCAGGCAGAACACGGGCTGTACCTGGACCTCGCCGTCCTCGCGGGTGGCGGCCATCGCGATGTCGGCGTCGGCCTCCACCAGCGCCTGCGCCAGCCGCGCCACCAGGTCGGTGGGGAAGTGCGGCGAGTCGCAGGGCACGGTCACGAGGTAGGGCGTCTCGCACTGCTCCAGCCCCGCCATGAAGCCGGCCAGCGGGCCGGGGTAGTCGGGGAAGGGGTCGGGGTAGACCGGCGCCCCCATGGCCTCGTAGGCACCGAGGTTGCGGTTGGCGTTGAGCAAGACCTGACCCACCTGGGTGGACAGCCTCAGCAGCGCGTGCATCGCCAGTGGCATGCCGCGGTAGTTCTGCAGGCCCTTGTCCACGCCGCCCATGCGGCTGCCGCGGCCGCCGGCCAGCACCAGGCCGGTGATGTCGTCGGGGGAGATGGCGGGCGTCGTCATTCGATCATGTCGAAGGCCTGGGCCTCGACCTCCACAAAGGCACGGGTGAGGCCGGCCACCGCACGCAGCAGCTGGGCCGCCGGGTGGGCCGCCACCGCGTCGCACAGGGCCTCCACCCAGGTCTGCACATGGGCGCGGAAGAAGCGGCGCTGCTGCTCCAGGTTGCATACCGCGACGTCGTCGCCGGCGATCAGCCAGCGCATCACCTCGAACACGAAGGCGATGTGGTCCTCGGTGTCGGCGTTCTGTTCGTCGCGGGCCAGGCCCAGCTGGGCCAGGTCGGCGCGCAGCTGCGCGAGCGGGCGCTCGTTCAGGAAGCCGGCCTGGTAGTAGGAGCCGAACAGGAACACATCGGGCTTGCCGACGCCGCCGAACAGCGCGTCGTATTCGCCGGCGGCGGCCTGGGGCGTGGTGGCGCGCATCGCGGCGACCAGCTCCTGCCAGGGCTGCTCCAGATGGCCGCCGGGCTCGGGCGCCTCGGTCACGGCCACCTGGAACTGGGCGATCAGGTCGGCGTCGGGGGGCGCCAGCCACAGCCGCGCCAGCAGGCCGTAGAGCTCGGCGCGGGCCAGCTCTTCGCCATCGTCCATGCTGGCGAAGCCCAGCGCGCGGATACCGGCATCACTCATAGGTCGGTGATCTTCACTTCGTTGGGGTTGGTGTACATGTCCACGACGCGGCAGTCGTTGCACATCTTGAGGCGTTCGAGCGCGGCGCCCTGGAAGGCGCTGTGGCCGGCCAGCTTGGCGACGATGTTCTCGATCGCCTTGAGCGTGCCGAAGGGCTTGCCACACTTCACGCAGGCATAGGGCGGCACCTCGTGCAGCACGCGCGCGGCCTTGCGGGCGCGGCCCTCGTCGGCCAGCCACAGGCGCGGCTCCAGCGTGATCGCCTGCTCGGGGCAGGTAGACACGCACAGGCCGCACTGCACGCAGTTCTTCTCGTAGAAGCGCAGCTGCGGGCGCTCGGGGTTGTCTGCCAGCGCGCCGGCGGGGCAGGCGCCCACGCAGGACAGGCACATGGTGCAGCTGTCGGTGTTGACCTTCAGGCTGCCCAGCGGCGAGCCGGGCGTGGGCAGCGCGATGACCTCGGGCACGACCTGGGGCGCCTGGGCGCGCAGATGGTCCAGCGCCATCTCCAGCGTCACGCGCTTGTCGGCCTGGGCCGCCTCGGTGCTGGGCTTGCTGACGCCGCGGGCCGGGGTGCAGCGCAGGGCCGCGTCCAGCGCGGCGGGGTCGCGGGCGTCCAGCAGGCGCAGATGGCCCTCGCCATAGCCCAGGCCGCTCAGCAGCGCCTGGCCCACGGCCATCTGCTCGCTCAGCGCCTGGCGGTAGTCGGGCGCCTCCTCATCGGTCAGCAGCACCATCACCTGGGACGCGCCCTGGGCGATGGCCAGCAGCCACAGCTCCAGGCCGACGCTGGCGGTGTGCCACAGCGGCACCGGGATCACGCGCGCCGGCAGGCCCTTCAGCGCAGGGTTCACGCGCGACGCTCGGCCCAGCTCGTCGACCAGGCGAGCGCCCTGACCCTCGCTGTGCAGCAGCAGCGCGGCATCGCGACCACCGGCGGCCGCGTAGGTGCTCAGCAGCGTGCGCAGGCGTTTGCCCTGGTGGGCGGGGCCGGGGTAGGCGAAGCTCATCGCGCCGCTGGGGCAGACGGTGCTGCAGGCGCCGCAGCCCACGCACAGGTGGGGCTCGACGATGACACCGCCGCTCTGACCGCCCACGCCGCGGCCGGGGGTCTTGCCCTTGAGGCTGGCGTCGCTGCGGATGGCGCGCGTGGAGCAGACGTCGATGCAGGCGGTGCAGCCGGTCTGCTGGTTGCGGCTGTGGGCGCAGAGCTTGGACTGGTACTGGAAGAACTTGGGCTTGTCGAACTCGCCCACCAGTTCGCGCAGCGCCAGCACCGCGTCGAAGAGGCGACGCTCCTGGTCGGCGCCTGCCGGCACGTGGAAGTAGCCCTGCGGCGGCTGGTGTTGGTTGAAGGCCGGCGCGGGCCGCAGGTCCAGCACCAGGTCGAACTGCTCCTCGACCTGCTCGGGCTCGCGCTGGAAGTCGATGGCGCCGGCGGCATCGCACACGCGCACGCAGTCGCGGTGGCTCTGGCAGCGGCTCAGGTCGATCTGGTAGTCCAGCCCGATGGCGCCTTCAGGGCAGGCCTGCACGCAGGCGTTACAGCGGGTGCAGAGGTCCAGGTCTATGGGGTTGGCGCTTTCCCAGGCGATATCGAAGGCGCCCAGCCAGCCGGCCAGGCGGGTCAGCCGGCCGCTGTGCACCGGCAGTTCGCGGCGCTGGGGCAGGGCGCTGCCCACGGCGTCCAGCAGCACGCTGACCTCCAGCTTGTCGGCCAGGCGCTCGGCGGCAGCCTGCGCGGCGGCGGCCGGGCCTATCACCAGGCAGCGGCCGGCGGAACGGTAGGGGACGGTGCTCACCGGGTCGGCCAGCGGCAGCTGGGCCGCGGCGATCAGCGCCGCCATCTTGGGCGTGGCGGCCTTGCCCTCCTGGGCCCAGCCGGCGGTCTCGCGCAGGTTCACGAAGCGTATCGGCCGCTCCGCCACCGGGCGGGCGCCCTCGGTCATGTCGTTGAGCTCGACGAACAGGCGCTGCTCCTGCGTGCAGGCGACCAGCAGCTGCTCGTCGTCACCAGCCTGCTTGGCCGTGCGCTGGAAGGCCGCCGCTTCGCGTCGGCACAGGCCGGTGTGCAGCGTGGACAGGCCCTCAGTGCTCGCGCCCGGCACCCGGCTCAAGGCCTGCTGCAAGGCTGTCGGGTCCAGCGGCAGGGTCCGGTTGCAGTCGCAGATCAGCGTCTTCATGGGATGGGAGGGCAAGGGAAGGAGTCTCGGGAGTTTCGGGGGCGGCCACGAGGCCGGCATCCTGCGCCGGCGGGGCGGCCGTGGCCTCAGGTTTGTGCTCGGGCCTGTGCTCGGGCTTTGGGGTGGGCTGCTCGTCGCTGAACAGGCCCAACAGCTGGCTCTGCACCATCTGCCTCAGCATGCCGGCGGGCAGCGGATCGGGCTGGGAGTAGTCGTCGATGTAGATGTCCAGCCCGTCCATCACATTGAAGTGCGGGTCGCTGAACAGCTTCTTCAGTGCGGCGTTCTTGACCTCGGGCTGCACGTCGCGGGCGACGAAGCGGGAGAAGTCGCTGGCGTCGCTGGGCAGCCGGGCCACGTCTTCCAGCGTGGGCGGCGGCTCGGCGGGCGGCGCGGCCACGGCCGGTGGCTCGACCGCCACCACCGGTGCGGGTTGGGCGATGGGGGTCGGCGGTGGCGCGGCAGGCAGCGGCTCGGGGCTGGTCAGCCCCTGGCGCGACTCGACCTTGCGGCGCGACCAGCGCGAGAAAAAACCGGTGTCCTCGGACATGGCGCGGCCTCAGCGGCGGTCGGGGCTCTTGAAGGATGCGGGACGCTTGCGCTGCTTGGGTTCGGGCCGGTAGTGGACGTCGGTGTAGGCCTGCAGCCAGTCGCGCACCGCGGCGGGCAGCGGCAGGTTGTCCACCCGCTCCTGGGAGTCCAGCCAGCGTCCGGCCTCGTTGTAGGACAGGGACACGGTCTCCGGCCAGGCGCGCGAGGGGTCGTTCTCGTCGGTGCGCCACATCACGAACCAGGCCGGCGCGCCGCTGGTGAGGTTGAGGTAGTAGCCCTCGCCCTCGTCGCTGTAGAGCGTCACGTCCAGGCCGCCGTGCAGGAACTGGGCGCGCTGACCATCGTCACGCAGCGTCAGCGGGCCGTCGGCCAGACTGGCCCCGAACTGGCCCTCGTCGATGACCACGTCGGCGATGCGGTGGCGCCAGTCCTCCCAGCGGTTGGGCTGGTGCTCACGTTCGAACAGCACGGCCACGCGCAGGCCGGGGCGGGGCTCGCTCATCGGAACCGCCGCACGTCGTTGGGGGCGCCGCCGTCCACCACCAGTTGCACCGGGGCGGCCTCGGGGGGCGGCAGCGGTTCGGCGTCGAAGCGCTCGAAGCCGGTGTAGCAGAGGAAGCGGCGATTGGCGGCCCGGCCGAACAGCGTCATGCCCAGCCGCGTCGCCAGCTCGTGGCCCATCTGCGTGACGCCGTTGCGCGACACGACGATGGGTACGCCCATCTGGGCCGACTTCATCACCATCTCGCTGGTGAGCCGGCCGGTGGTGTAGAAGACCTTGTCGGCTCCGACGACACCGTGCATCGCCATCCAGCCGGCGATGGTGTCTATCGCGTTGTGGCGGCCCACGTCCTCCACGAACTTCAGCATGCGGGCGCCGTGGAACAGCGCGCAGCCGTGGACCGAGCCGGCCCGGCGGTGCAGGCTGTCCTGCTGGCGTACGCGTTCCAGCAGCCCGTGCAGGCCGCTCTGGCTGATGCGGGCGGTGCGGGCGTCGGGCAGCTGCACCGCGTTCACGTGCGACAGCACATCGCCGAACACCGTGCCCTGGCCGCAGCCGGTGGTGACCACGCGCTGCGCGGTGCGGGCCTCGACCTCGGACAGGCCGTGCCGGGTCTTGACCGCCGCGGCACCGACCTCCCAGTCCACCTGGATGGATTCGACCTCGTCCAGGCGCTGGATCAGGCGCTGGTTGAACAGATAGCCCAGCACCAGCAACTCGGGCTCGGCGCCCAGCGTCATCAGCGTGACCAGCTCGCGCTTGTCCACGTAGAGGGTGAGCGGGCGCTCCAGCGGGATGGGGATGCGACGGCGCTGGCCGTACTCGTCAAGGATCTCGATCTCGCGCAGCGGATCGACCCGGGCATCGGACAGCTTGGGCGCTTCGGGCAGCACCGCCGGGGCCTCGGGTTCTTGGGGATGCAGCATGAGAACGTGCGGTCACGACGCGTGTGCGCCGTGACCGGGGCCTTATTTCTTGGCGGGCGTGGCCGCAGCCGTGGCCACCGCGGGCGCGGAGGCCGGCGGGGGCGGCGTGTACACGAAGGGGCCGGGGTCGGCGCAGGCCGGCGTCTCGGTGGGCGTGACCGGCTTGCCGGCCTTCTTGGCACGCTCGCGGTAGCTGGCCGCGACGCGGTCCATGCTCTTGCACAGCTGGAAGTTGGCGACCTTGCCGTCGTAGGCGGTCTTGGCGGCGGCCTCGGCGGCCTTGGCCTTGGCTTCTTCGCTGGGGGCGGGCAGCTTGGCCAGCGCGGCGCCGGCGCACAGCGCGGTCATGGCGGCCACGCCCAGGGTCAGGATGCGCTTCATCGTGATTCCTCGAATGGGGTCTTCAGGTGCCGGTGGCCGGCGAGCCGGTCGCGGACGGGGCGCTCTGGGCGGAACGCTGCACGGGGATCTTGCCGGCCTTGATGTCGTCGTACCAGTACTCATGGTGCTCCTTGGCCCAGGATTCCTCGACCCAGCCGGTCTTCATCGCGCCCAGCGCGCCCTTGACGCCTATCGTGCCCATGTAGATATGGCCCAGCAGCATGGCCATCATGATCATCGCGGCGACCGCGTGGATCATCTGCGCGATGTGCATGTCGCCGCGCAGGTAGGCCATGCCGGGGATGAGCTTGTCCAGCACGAAGCCCGAGGCCACGATCACCACACCGGGCACGCAGATGCCCCACCAGAACATGCCTTTCTCGCCCGCATTGAAGCGATGCGAGGGCACGTGCGGACCGTCGCCCAGCATGCCGCCGGCGCGCTTGAGCCACACGAGGTCGGACGCGTTCGCGATGTTGTCCTTCACGAAGGTGATCACCACGATGGTCAGCGACACCGCGAACAGCGGGCCGACGAAGTTGTGCACGTTCTTCAGCAGGTAGGTCAGCCAGCCGAACAGCGTGCTGCCGATGATGGGCAGCAGGAAGAACTTGCCGAAGGCCATCACGATGCCGGACACGGCCAGTGCGGTGAAGGCACCGGCATTGACCCAGTGCGCGGCCCGCTCGAATGGCGTGAAGCGTTCGATCTTGCGGCCCGTCTCCGGGTGGTCGTGGCCCATGGGGCCCTTGGTCTTGTAGAAGATGGCCAGTGCCAGCACCGCGATCAGCAGCAGCGAGCCGCCGTAGGGAATGATCCAGCGGTTGCGCACCTGGCGCCAGGCCTCACCGGCGTTGGTGAGGTGGGAGCCGGGGTATTGCACGAAGCGCTGGATCAGCACGCCCTTCTCGGCGCCGGGCAGCGTGGTGTGACCTTCCTGCACGCCGGACTCGCGCACCGCGCGCCAGAACGGCGCGTTGTTGCCCGGCTGGCTCTTGGCACGCTGGGCATTGGTGTCGTCGGGTTTGGGCTCGGGGGCCGCCACCGCCGAGGCGGTGGTCGCGGGTGCTGCGGGCGCGGTCTGCGCCCCGGCCACCGCCGAGACGGTCACCAGCAGCCCCAGCATCAGTTGACGCATCCAACCGTGTCGCATGGGAACTCCTTCCAGCATGGGCTCAGTGAGCGCCCGTGCGGTTGTATTCGTTCTGGGACTGGTTGCGAGCCTTGATCTGCTGCTCCCAGGCGGCGCGATCGTCGGACGGCTTGTAGCCGGACGCGTCGAAGGCCGTGTGGGCGCTGACCCAGGGCTTCTCGTCGGACTTGCGGCCCGACGCGGTCTGCGCCTTCTCGGTACAGGCGCTCAAAGCCAGCAGCGCGGCCAGGGCCAGGGTGAGGTTCAGTCGGCTGCTCATGGCTTGTTGCTCTCCGGCTTGGCTTGACCGCCTTGGGTGGGCTTGCCGTAGGCCGTGCCCCAGCCCCAGACCTCGCTGCCCGAATTGCGGGTCAGCACGCGGGTGCGGAAGATGTCGGCGACCACGTCGCCATCGCCGCCCAGCAGCGCCTTGGTGCTGCACATCTCGGCGCAGGCGGGCAGCTTGCCTTCGGACAGGCGGTTGCGGCCGTACTTCTCGTACTCGGCCTCGCTGCCGTTCTCCTCGGGACCGCCGGCGCAGAAGGTGCACTTGTCCATCTTGCCGCGCAGGCCGAAGGTGCCGTTGCTGGGGAACTGCGGGGCACCGAACGGGCAGGCGTAGCTGCAGTAGCCGCAGCCGATGCAGACGTCCTTGTCGTGCAGCACCACGCCTTCGTCGGTGCGGTAGAAACAGTCCACCGGGCAGACCGCCATGCAGGGCGCGTCCGAGCAGTGCATGCAGGCGACCGAGATGCTCTTCTCGCCGGGCACGCCGTCGTCCAGCGTGACGACGCGGCGGCGGTTCACGCCCCAGGGCACGTCATGCTCGGCCTTGCAGGCGGTGACGCAACCGTTGCACTCGATGCAGCGTTCGCTGTCGCAGATGAATTTCATGCGGGCCATTTAGCTCTCTCCTGTTCAGGCCGTGGCCTTCTCGATCTGGCAGACGGTGGTCTTGGTTTCCTGCATCATCGTGACGCTGTCGTAGCCGTAGGTCGTGGCGGTGTTGACCGCCTCGCCGCGCACGATGGGCATCGCACCCTCGGGGTAGTACTTGGCGAGATCCAGACCGCCCCAGCGTCCCGAGAAGTGGAAGGGCAGGAACACCGTGTCCGCCCCCACGCGCTCGGTCACCATGGCCTTGACCTTGATGCCCTTGAACTCGGGCACGGCCAGCATGGGCGGGGTCTTGACCCACACGAAGTCGCCGTTGCGGATGCCGCGGTCGTTGGCCGCCCGCGGATTGATCTCGACGAACATCTCCTGCTGCAGCTCGGCCAGCCAGGGGTTGGAGCGCGTTTCCTCGCCGCCACCCTCGTACTCGACCAGACGGCCCGAGGTCATCACCAGCGGGAAGTCCTTGCCGATGTCCTTGTTCTTCTGCTGCACCGTCTTGTAGAGGGTGGGCAGGCGCCAGAAGGCCTTCTTGTCGTCGTGCGTCGGGTATTTCTCGACCAGGTCCGGGCGCGTGCTGTACAGCGGCTCGCGGTGCTGAGGGATGGGGTCCGGGAAGTTCCAGACCACGGCGCGCGCCTTGGCATTGCCGAAGGGGTGGCAGCCATGGTTCTTCATGGTCACGCGGATGATGCCGCCGGAAGGGTCGGTCTTCCAGTTCTTGCCGTCGGCGGCCTTCTTCTCGTCCTCGGTGAGTTCGTCCCACCAGCCCAGCTTCTTCAGCAGCAGGTGGTCGAACTCGGGGTAGCCCATGGTCAGGTCGGCGCCCACCGAGTGCGAGCCCTCGGCGGCCAGCAGCGACACGCCGTCACGCTCCACGCCGAAGTTGGCGCGGAAGTTGCCACCGCCATCCATCACGTGCTTGGATGTGTCGTACAGGTTGGGCGAGCCGGGGTGCTTGAACTCGGGCGTGCCCATGCAGGGCCAGGGCAGGCCGAAGTAGTCACCGTCCAGCTTGTAGCCGGTTTCCTTGTCGATGCCGCCCTTGGCCTTCAGCGTGGTCACGTCGAACACATGCATGTTGCGCATGTGGGCCTTCAGGCGTTCGGGACTCTGGCCGGTGTAGCCGATGGACCAGACGCACTGGTTGATCTCACGCAGGATGGACTCGGTCTCGGGCTCGTCCATGCCGCCCTTGCCCTTGACCATCTTGTAGTTCTTGACCAGCTCCTTGTCGAAGCCCAGCTTCTGCGCGAACTGGTACATGATCATGTGGTCGGTGCGGCTGTCCCACAGCGGGTCGATGACCTTCTCGCGCCACTGGAGGCTTCGATTGGACGCCGTGCAGGAGCCGCTGGTCTCGAACTGCGTGGTGGCTGGCAGCAGGTAGACCGCGCGCTTGGGGTTGCCGCCCTCGCCGGGCATCGCGGCCATGGCTGCGGTGGCGCTGGGGAAGGGGTCGACGACGACCAGCATGTCCAGCTTGTCCATCGCCTTCTTCATCTCCAGACCGCGGGTCTGGGAGTTGGGCGCATGGCCCCAGAAGAACATCGCACGGATGTTGCTGTCCTGGTCGATCAGCTCGTTCTTCTCCAGCACGCCGTCAATCCAGCGCGACACGGTGATGCCGGACTTGCTCATCATGCCCGGCGCGTACTGCTTCTTGATCCACTCGAAGTCCACGCCCCAGGTCTTGGCGAAGTGCTTGAAGGAGCCTTCGGCCAGGCCGTAGTAGCCGGGCAGGGAGTCGGGGTTGGGGCCGACGTCGGTCGCGCCCTGCACGTTGTCGTGGCCGCGGAAGATGTTGGTGCCGCCGCCGGCCTTGCCGACGTTGCCCAGTGCCAGCTGCAGCAGGCAGGACGCCCGCACGATGGCATTGCCTATGGTGTGCTGGGTCTGACCCATGCACCACACGATGGTGCCCGGGCGGTTCTCGGCCATGGTCTTGGCGACCTCGTAGCAGGTGGCCTCGTCAACGCCCGAGACCTCCTCGACCTTCTCCGGCGTCCACTTGGTCAGCACCTCCTCGCGGACCTTCTCCATGCCGTAGACACGGTCCTCGAGGTACTTCTTGTCTTCCCAGCCGTTCTTGAAGACGTGATACATCACGCCGAACAGGAAGGCGATGTCCGAACCCGAGCGCAGGCGCACATGCTTGTGCGCCTTGGCGGCGGTGCGCGTGAAGCGCGGGTCGACCACGATGATCTTGCAGCCCTTCTCCTTCGCATGCAGCAGGTGCAGCATGGACACCGGGTGCGCCTCGGCGGCGTTGGAGCCGATGTACAGCGCCGCCTTGGCGTTGTGCATGTCGTTGTAGGAGTTGGTCATCGCGCCATACCCCCAGGTATTGGCCACGCCGGCCACCGTGGTGGAGTGGCAGATGCGCGCCTGGTGGTCGCAGTTATTGCTGCCCCACAGCGTCATCCACTTGCGCAGCAGGTAGGCCTGCTCGTTGTTGTGCTTGGACGAGCCGACCACGTAGACGCTGTCCGGGCCGCTTTCCTTGCGCAGCTCCAACATCTTGGCGCTGATCTCGTTGAGCGCCTGGTCCCAGCTGATCTTCTGGTACTTGCCGTCGATCAGCTTCATGGGCGTGCGCAGACGGTACTCGCCGTGGCCGTGCTCACGCAGCGCCGCGCCCTTGGCGCAGTGCGAACCCATGTTGATGGGGCTGTCGAACACCGGCTCCTGGCGTACCCACACGCCGTTCTCGACCACCGCGTCCACCGCGCAGCCCACCGAGCAGTGGCCGCACACGGTGCGCTTGACCTCGACCTTCTTGGCCGCGTCGCCCGATGCGGTGCTGGCCGCGTCGGCCTTCTTCACCAGCGTCAGCTGGGAGGCGGCGATGCCCGCGCCCACGCCCATGCCGGAGCGGCGCAGGAAGGATCGACGGTCCATCGTCGGCACGGCGCGCGCCACACCGCGCACGAGACTGTTGACCAGGCCCGAGGGGTTCGGGCCGGCTGAGGTTGAGCGGCGAGTCAGCAGCATGGCGTCTCCAGGAGTCCTTTCGGCCGCGCGCATCGCACGGCCCTTCGCGAGATAGAGAGGGAGCTCAGACCTTGGCGGTCTGGTAGTAGCGCTTCACGTGCGCCGTGAGTTGGTAGCCGCCGCCGGTTTCGGGCGCGGGCTTGGCCGCCTCGGCCTGCGGGGCTGCGGGCTCAATGCGCGGCATCAGAGCGGCCGCACCTGCCAGGGCGCCGACCGCGCCGGCGCCTGCGAACAGGCGTCGGCGGGACACCTGCTGTTGCTTGGCTTCACTCATGTTGAGGGCTCCTGGGTAATAGTGTGATTGACACGCACAGGCAGCGTGAGGGCGTGATTGGAGCACAGCCATTCCCCTCGCAGCAATCGGAATAGGCTCAGGGGATTCGCTGTACACGGCATGAAATGGGCGATCATGCCGCCGGCTGGATATGCGACGCTTGCAGTGTGAGATTCTGGCGCGCCGCCCTCTCAGGTTCAGCCTCGATTCAAGCCTGCCGGAGCAAATCCTGGCACCGCCCATCAGATGTCACTTTCCATGATCAAGACCCGTCACTTCCTCTGCGCGTTGCTGGCCCTGTCCGGCGCGCTGGCTGCGCCATTGGCCCAGGCCCAGGACAAGTTCATCGTGGTGGCCTCCACCACGTCGACCGAGCAATCCGGTCTGTTCAAGCACCTGCTGCCTGCCTTCACGCGCGCCAGCGGCATCGAGGTGCGGGTGGTGGCGGTGGGCACGGGCCAGGCGCTGGACCTGGGCCGTCGCGGTGACGCCGACGTGGTGTTCGTGCACGACACCGCGGCCGAGGAGAAGTTCGTCGCCGAAGGCTGGAGCGAGAAGCGCTACCCGGTGATGTACAACGATTTCGTGCTGGTGGGCCCCAAGGCCGATCCGGCCCAGGTGCGCGGCGCCGACATCGTCGCCGGCCTGTCCAAGGTGGCCCAGAGTGGCCAGCCTTTCATCTCCCGCGGTGACCGCAGCGGCACGCACAGCGCCGAGCTGCGCCTGTGGAAGCAGGCCAACATCGACCTGGCTGCCGCCAAGCCGGCCGGCTACAAGGAATGCGGCTGCGGCATGGGTCCGGCGCTGAACATGGGCTCGGCGCTGAACGGCTATGTGCTCACCGATCGCGGCACCTGGCTGGCGTTCAAGAACCGGGGCGATCTGGTCATTCTGGTCGAGGGCGACAAGAAGCTCTTCAACCAGTACGGCGTGATGCTGGTCAACCCGGCCAAGCATCCGCAGGTCAAGAAGGAACTGGGCCAGCGCTTTGTGGACTGGCTGGTGTCGCCTGCGGGACAGGCTGTGATCGCCGGCTACCAGATCGAGGGCCAGCCGCTGTTCTTTCCGAACGCGCGCTGACGCGCCACCCGGCGCCTGGGCCGAGGCGGCCTGCACCAGCGGGCCGCCCGCATTGCGGACATGAACACATTTCTCGACAGCCTGCAGCTGGCCTGGGGGCTGATAGTGGGGGGCGACGCCGAGCTGTGGCGCATCGCGCTGCTGTCGCTGCGCGTCAGCGGCTGCGCGGTGCTGATCGGCGCGGTGCTGGGGCTGTGGCTGGGCGCCTGGCTGGCGGTCGCGCGCTTCCCTGGCCATGGCCTGCTGGTGTGGCTGTTGAACACGCTGCTAGCGCTGCCGGCCGTGGTGGTGGGCCTGCTGGTCTACCTGCTGCTGTCGCGCGCCGGCCCGCTGGGCTCGCTGGGCCTGCTGTTCACGCCCACCGCCATGGTGGTGGCCCAGACGCTGCTCGTCGTGCCGCTGATTGCTGCGCTGTCGCGCCGCCTGGTGCAGGCTGCGCTGGATGAGGGCGGCGACCAGCTGCGCTCCCTGGGCGCCGGCCCGCTGCGCAGCGCGCTGCTGCTGCTGGTGCACGAGCGCCTGGGCGTGTTGACGCTGCTGCTCACGGCCTTTGGCCGCGCGGTGGCCGAGGTGGGCGCCGTGATGATCGTGGGTGGCAACATTGCCGGCATCACGCGGGTGATGACCACCGCGATCGCGCTGGAGACCAGTAAGGGTGATCTGGCGCTGGCGCTGGGCCTGGGTCTGGTGCTGCTGGCCATCGTGGGCGCGGCGAATGGCGCCATCCTGCTGGCCCAGTGGTGGGCGGAGCAGGCGAGGGCGCCGGCGCCCGCCACGCCGCTGGCCGCGCGCCCGGTGCTGGCGGCCGCGCCCGCGCGGCCCGTGTCGCAGCCGCTGATTGCGTTGCAGCAGGCCGGCGTGAGCTTTGGCGAGCGCATCGCGCTGCAGCCGCTGACGCTGACGCTGGCACGTGGCGAGCGCCTGGCGCTGATTGGCGCCAATGGCTCGGGCAAGACCACGCTGCTGCGTCTGCTGCATGGTCTGTTGCCGCACAGCGGTCGCATCGAGCGCGCCGAGCTGCAGCCCGAGGGGCGAGCGCCGCGGCTGGCCATGCTGTTCCAGAAGCCCTTTCTGCTGCGGCTGAGCGTCTACCGCAATGTCTGGATTGCGCTGTGGCTGGGAGGCGTGCCGGCCGCCCAGCGGCCGCAGCGCTGCCATGAAGCGCTGGCCGCGGTGGGCCTGGACGGCCAGGCGCAGCGGCCGGCACGAGCGCTGTCCGGCGGCCAGCAGCAGCGTCTGGCGCTGGCCCGCGCCTGGGCCACGCGGCCCGACCTGCTGCTGCTGGACGAGCCCACGGCCAGCCTGGACCCCAGCGCCAAGCGCGAGGTCGAGACCCTGATCGAGCAGGTCGCGGCGGCCGGCGTTACCGTGGTGATGAGCACGCACAATCTCGGCCAGGCCAAGCGCCTGGCCGACCGGGTGGCCTATTTCGAGGCCGGCCGGCTGGTGGCCGAGCGGCCCGCCGAGCACTTCTTCACCGACCCCACGCTGCCCACCGAGGCCGCCCAATTCCTGCGAGGAGAACTACCCTGGACATGACGAGCCGACCCGCTGCCGCGCCTGATGTACGCATGCATGGCTTCGCGCAGCGCCGCGAGGTGGGCGAGGCGCTGGCCTGGGTGGACGCCCAGGCGCAGGCGCTGCCCGCCGAGCCGGTGGCGGTGGATGACAGCGCCGACCGCGTGCTCGCGGCCGACCTGCTGGCGCCCATCGCCGTGCCGGCCTTCCAGCGCTCTGCGATGGACGGCTTCGCGCTGCGCGGCGCCGACACCAGCGGCGCGGGCGAATACAACCCGCTGGAGTTCCCGGTGCTGGGCCAGGCGATGCCGGGCCGGCCGTTTGCCGGCGAGCTGCCCGCCGGGGCGGCGGTGCGCATCATGACCGGCGCGCCGCTGCCCGAGGGGCTGGATGCGGTGATCCCGGCCGAGTACGCGACCGAGCAGCAGGGCCGCATCGCGGTGACCCGGCCGGTCACGCCCTGGCAGCACGTGGGCCGCGTGGGCGAGGACATCCAGGCTGGCGCGCGCGTGCTGGCCGTTGGCCGCCGGCTGCGGCCCCAGGACGGCGGCCTGGCCGCGTCACTGGGCCTGGCCCGGCTGGACGTGGTGCGCCGCCCGCGCGTGCGCCTGCTGGTGACCGGCAACGAGGTGGTGGCCCCGGGCACGCCCAAGGGCCCCTGGGACATCTACGACGCCAACTCGGTGACGCTGCGCGGCCTGGTGCGCCGCGACGGCGGCGAGATCGAGAGCCACCAGCGCCTGGGCGATGACCCGGCCGTCATCGCCGCCGCGCTGAGTGCGCCCGGCGCCGACGTGGTGCTGGTGTCGGGCGGCTCCAGCGTGGGCAGCGAAGACCACGCGCCCCAGCTGCTGGCGCGCCTGGGCGAGCTGGCCATACACGGCATTGCGATGCGCCCCTCCAGCCCCGCGGGCATGGGCCGCATCGGCGACACGCTGGTGTTCCTGCTGCCCGGCAACCCGGTGTCCTGCCTGTGCGCCTACGACTTCTTCGCCGGCCGCGCGATACGCCGCCTCGGCGGCCGCCCGGCCGACTGGCCGCATCGCCGGCTCAGCGCCACGGTGGCGCGCAAGATCGTCTCCGCCGTGGGGCGGGTGGACTATGTGCGCGTGCGGCTGGCGGACGACGGGCTGGAGCCGCTGGCGCTGTCCGGTGCCTCGGTGCTGTCTTCCACCACCCGGGCCGACGGCTTCGTCATCGTGCCGGCCGAGAGCGAGGGCTATGGCCCCGGCAGCTCGGTGACCGTGTACCTCTACGACTGAACCTACGACTGAATTCCGCGTGAAACCCCAAGCCCCCTCCAAGCCGCAGTCGCAGTTCCTGGACGTCATCACCCGCGACGAGGCCACCCGGCGCTTTCAGCAGCATCTGCACCTGGCGCCGCTGGGCCTTGAGGAGCTGCCGCTGGCGGCCGCGCTCAACCGCGTGCTGGCCGAGGATGTGCAGGCCGGCATAGACGTGCCGGGTTTTGACCGCTCCAACGTGGATGGCTTCGCGCTGCTGGCCGCCGACACCTACGGCGCCCAGGAGGAGCAGGTGCACACGCTGGCGCTGAGCGGCGAGGTGCTGTCGCCCGGCGTGCAGCCGCAGCACACCGTGGTGCCGGGTCTTGCCACCGCGATTGCCACCGGCGGCATGCTGCCGCGCGGCGCCGATGCGGTGGTGATGGTGGAGCACACCGAGCAGCTGCCCGACGGCCGGGTCGAGCTGCGCCGGGCGGTGTCGCCTGGCGAGAACATCAGCTATGCCGGCAGCGACATCGCGCGCGGCGAGACCGTGCTGCGCGCCGGCCAGCGCCTGAGCTCGCGCGAGATCGGCGTGCTGGCGGCGCTGGGGCGGGCCACGGTGAGCGTCTGGCGAGCGCCGCGCGTGGCCATCTTCTCCACCGGCAACGAGATCGTCGCGCCCGGGCAGCCGCTGCGCGCCGGCGCGGTGTACGACTCCAACGCGGCCATCATCGGCGCGGCGGTCGAGGAGCTGGGCGGCGAGCCGGTGCACCTGGGCGTGATCCCCGACGACGAGGCGGCGCTCAGCGCGGCGCTGGAGCGCGGCATGGCCTACGACGCCGTGGTGTTCTCGGGCGGCACCTCCAAGGGCGAGGGCGATCTGTCCTACCGCGTGGTGGGGCGGCTGGGTGAGCCCGGCATCGTGGCCCATGGCGTGGCGCTCAAGCCCGGCAAGCCGGTCTGCCTGGCGGTGGCGAACGGCAAGCCGGTGGTGATCCTGCCGGGCTTCCCGACCTCGGCGATCTTCACCTTCCATGAATTCCTGGCGCCGGTGCTGCGTGCCTTTGCCGGCCTGCCGCCCGAGCGCGGCCAGACGGTGGCGGCGACATTGCCCATGCGTGTGAACTCTGAGCGCGGCCGCACCGAATACCTGCTGGTGGGCCTGGTGCAGACCGACACCGGCCTGGCCGCCTACCCCATGGGCAAGGGCTCGGGCTCGGTCACCACCTTCAGCAGCGCTGATGGCTTCATCACCATCCCTCAGCACACCGAGATGCTGGATGCCGGCGCGCCGGTGCAGGTGCAACTGCTGGGCCAGCAGCTGGAGCCGGCGGACCTGATCCTGATTGGCAGCCACTGCGTGGGCCTGGACTGGCTGGTGGGCCGCATGATGGCGCAGGGCTGGCGGGTGAAGACGCTCAATGTCGGCAGCAACGGCGGCCTGATGGCGGCCAAGCGCGGCGAGTGCGACCTCGCCGGCATGCACCTGATGGACCCGGCCAGCGGCGAGTACAACCGCCCGCTGCTGACCGAGGCGCTGGACCTGCTGCCCGGCTACGGCCGCATGCAGGGCCTGGTCTACCGCCGCGGCGATGCGCGCTTCGAGGGCCGCAGTCTGGACGAGGCGCTGCAGGTCGTGCTGAAGGATGCCGACTGCGTGATGGTCAACCGCAATGCGGGCAGCGGTACGCGCGTGCTGATCGACCGCTGGCTGGGCGGCGCCCGCCCGGCCGGCTATGGGTTGCAGACCAAGTCTCACAACGCGGTGGCGGCGGCCGTGGCGCAGCGCCGCGCCGACTGGGGCCTGGCGATCGACACCGTGGCGCGCTCCTACGAGCTGGGCTTCATCCCGCTGCAGGAGGAGCGCTACGACTTCGTGGTGCCGCGTGCGCGGCTGGCGCGCGCGCCGGTGCAGGCCTTCCGCGAACTGCTGGCCGCCGAGTCCACGCGCCAGGCGCTGCGCGAACTGGGCTTTCGCGTCGACGCACCGCGCTGAGCCCGGCGGCTGAAGGGCTTGCCTCAAAAGCAACGGCGGCCCGCGGGCCGCCGTTGTTCATGCGGGGTGTGCCCGGCCTGCTTCAGACCTGCGTGCGGCGACGCCGCAGCACCGCCGCCACGCCCACCAGGCCCAGGGCCAGACAGGCATAGGTGCTGGGCTCGGGCACTGCGCTCACCGAGAACGAGATCGGCACCTCGTAGGCGATGCCGGCATCGGCATCCACCTGCAGGTCGAAGTACTGGCCCTCGAAGTAGTACAGGTTGATGTGGCCGATGTCGCCGCCGCCGATGTCGAACAGCAGGCCGCCGTCGCTGAAGTGCGGGTCGGCGATGGTGAACTGGTTGTCGTAGACGAAGTTGGCGTCGGTATCCAGCGGCACCAGGCCCAGGATGGTCTCGCCGTTGCGGCTGCCGGTGATGCTCAGGATGCCCTCCGGCACCAGCGCCGAGCCCGCCGTGACCAGCGTGCCGGCGGCGCTGACGCCGTTGCCGGTGTACGACCAGGCCCAGGTGGTGTCCGCGTGGGCCGCACCCGTGGCGAAACATGCGGCGCCGGCCAACAGTGTGGCGGCCGCCTGCTTGAACAGTGATTGCATGGGGTCCTCTTCCTCGATGTTGTGAGATGCACGCCGACGTTAGAGAGCCCCTGGGCTGGGGTCAATTGTTGCGATCATCCTCCCCCCTATGGCCAGGGGGCGGGATGACCCTAGGCCCGGCGGCGGTCGCGGCGCAGCCACAGCGCGCCCGCGCCCAGCAGCAGTAGCGCGGCGCTGGAGGGCTCGGGCACGGCGGCGACGCTGCCGTTCACGATGAAGGGCAGGTCTTGCACCGCATCGACCCCCGAGTCCACGATGGGCGTCCAGGTCGTGGTGCTCTCGCCGCTGAGTCTGAGCGACTGCATCGCGTTGGCGCCCGGCTTGGCATCCAGCCCGTCCACCGTGACTGGCACGCCATAGCTGCGTCCCAGGTCGGGCAGGAAGGAGGTGGTCCAGTCCACCCAGTAGGTGCCTGCGCCCAGGCTGAGCCCCTCGGTGTTCACCTGGTTGATCCAGATCGGGCGCTCGGTTTCCGGCGCGCCCTGTTCCGCGCGGAAGATGCCGGAGAAGCTGGAGCTGGTCAGTCGGTTGGTGGTGGTGTCGCCCCAGATCAGTGTCGCGTCTGCGCTCCCGGGTGTGCCCGACCAGATGCGCAGCGTCACCGAGCGTATCGGCGACGTGTCCAGCGGTACGTCGTAGACATAGGCGAACACATCGATGGACGAGATGTTCCAGGTCTGGCCCGCGGCGACCGTGAAGTCATCGGCCAGGCTGAACACATTGCCCGACGAGGTGGCCGAGGAGGTCCAGCCCATGGTGCCGCCGTGGCTCTCGCTCCAGGTTGTGCCCTCGGGTGCGAGCTGGCCGTTGGACGCCACGGGGCCCGTGGACGCAGAGCCGTTGTTGTAGAGCTCGTCAGCTTGCGCTGACATCGCTGTCATCAGCGCCGACATCAGCGCGAACTGTGCGAAACCTCGGATCATGACAAGCCTCCGTCAAGCAGGCCCATATGGGCCGCGGTGTTGTGCAAGGTGCCGCAAGGGCGCCACTCGGACATGGGCGGAGCGCGCCATTCGGCTTGCTCCGCCAGCATTCATCTGACGGCCTGCACCGGCGGGCGCGGGCCAGCCGGGTGGCCTCAGCCCCTGCGCTGACGACGCAGCACCGCGCCCACCAGCGCCAGCCCGCCCAGCGTCAGCACGGCGCTGGCCGGCTCGGGCACCGGGGCCAGCACGGAGGACCCACCGATGCCGATCTCGCCGTAGATGTTGGCCAGCGCCTCGTGGGCCATGGTGTTGCTGTAGGTCAGCGACAGCGTGCCGGCCCATGACGCCTGCTGGCCCGAGAAGCTGCCGTCCTCGCCCATCTGGAAGCCGGCATACAGCTCGCGGTACTGGTCCACGGTCAGCGAGTTGCCGTCGTCGTCCATGCCGTCGATGTAGAGCAGCACATGGCCCTGGGCATGCTCGTCGCGGCCCTGTGCGCTGTTGAAGCCCAGCGTCGTGCCCACCTGGACGCTGGTGTCGAAGCTGATGGTGACGGCCGTGTTGGCCGAGATCGTGAACGCGGTGGAGATGTAGTTGGCTGCCAGCGCACCGTACTCGCCGTAGCCGTTGGCGCCGCTGAGCGCATAGCCGCTGACCTGCATGCCCGAGAAGCCGGTCAGGTTGGTGGAGCCGGTCATGGACGCGGCCGAGTGCGACATCGCGGTGCTGGCACTGCCGCTCACCGCCGAGCTGTTGTGCCGGCCCAGGTGGGCATAGGCCTGGGTGTCCAGCTCGCCCTCGGGCGAGAAGCTGCCGGCGCCGCCGTTGAGGTAGGGCTGGCTCTCGTAGCTCATCGCGATCCAGGGCGTGATGCCGTCGCTGAGGTCCAGGTCGGTCAGCGTGATGCGCACATTGCCCAGCGTGATCTGGCTGGTGGCGTCGGCCAGGGCGGTGCTCGCGAGCAGCGCCAGCGCGGCGCCGCCCAGCACGCGGCGGGTGAGGTGGTTCATGGGGTGTCCTGTGAGGTCGTGGAGTCGGAGCTCAGGCGCGGCGGGCGCGGCGGCGGGCCATCAGGCCCACGGCGCCCAGGCCGCCCAGCAGCAGCGCGGCGCTCTGCGGCTCGGGCACCGCGGCGACCGAGTAGCCCGAGGCCGACAGGCGGGCCAGGAACAGGCCGTCAGCACTGCCGTCGCCCAGGTTGGCGTAGCTCACGGTCAGGCGGCCGGCCCAGTCCTCGGTGGTGCCTGTGACCAGGCCGTTGGCATCCAGCGCATAGCGGGCCACCGCGGCGCCCTGCTGGCGATCCCACAGCAGCGAGCCGTCGGGGGCCGTGCCGCCCAGTTCCAGTTGCAGCACCGCGCCGCCCGATTCGTCGAAGCCGGTCTCGGGGTCGCCGCCCAGCGTGGTCTGGCCATGGGCCCAGCCGTCCACCGAAAAGCTGATCGCGGTGTGGGCCGACAGCGTGAACTGCGCGCCCGAGCCGTAGATCAGGCTGTAGAACACGCCGCTGGTGTCCACGCCGCTGAGCGCGCTGCCTTGCACGCTCATGGGGCCGTAACCCACGCCGGCCACTGCGGTGGCGCTGCCCGAGGCGCTGGACCAGGCGGTGCTGCTGCCGCTGGCGATGCTGGTCGTGGCGCTGGCGCCCACGCGCGAGAACTCGCGGTAGATGTCCTCATTGGGCGTGGCGGCGCGCACATAGCCGCTCATCTGCAGATTGAAGCCGTCGGCAAAGCTGAGCGAGGGCGCGATGCCGTCGTTGGGGTCCAGGTCGATCAGCGTGATCGTGATCGCGCCCATGCCGCCCGAGCCGAAGGCGTCGGCCATGGCCGCACCGGCCGGCGCGGCCAGCAGCGCGGCGATCGCGAGATTGAGGAAAGACTTCATCCGTGCACCCTGTGGAGTTCAGGGCGCGAGTATCTGGAGCGCCTTGGCGCGCCAGCTTCAGGGCTTACCCCGCCAGGCAGAAGTTGGCCATGGCAGCTTGCTGCCAACGCTGGGGCCAGGTCTTGCGCAGCGGCGCAGCCATGAAAAAGCCCCGCCGGGGCGGGGCTGGTCGGTCAGTGCGGCTGCCGGGTCAGGCGGCGACGACGCGCACCATCTCCAGGCACTTGTTGGAGTAGCCCCACTCGTTGTCGTACCAGGACACCAGCTTCACGAAGGTGCCGTCCAGCGCGATGCCGGCCTCGGCGTCGAAGATGGAGGTGCGCGGGTCACCGCGGAAGTCGGTGGCCACCACCTTGTCCGTGGTGTAGCCCAGCACGCCCTTGAGCGCGCCCTCGCTCTGCGCCTTCATTTCGGCGCAGATCTCTTCATAGGTCGCGTCCTTGCTCAGCTCGACGGTCAGGTCCACCACCGACACGTCGGAGGTGGGCACGCGGAAGCTCATGCCGGTGAGCTTCTTGTTCAGCTCGGGGATGACCTTGCCCACGGCCTTGGCCGCGCCGGTGCTGCTGGGGATGATGTTCTCCAGGATGCCGCGGCCGCCGCGCCAGTCCTTGTTGGACGGGCCGTCCACGGTCTTCTGCGTGGCGGTGGCGGCGTGCACGGTGGTCATCAGGCCGCGCTTGATGCCCCACTTGTCGTTCAGCACCTTGGCCAGCGGAGCCAGGCAGTTGGTGGTGCAGGAGGCGTTGGAGATGATGGCCTCGCCGGCGTACTTGGCGTGGTTCACGCCGAACACGAACATGGGCGTGTCGTCCTTGGACGGCGCACTCATGATGACCTTCTTGGCGCCGGCGGCCAGGTGCTTCTCGGCACCGGCCTTGTCCAGGAAGATGCCGGTGGCTTCGATGACGATGTCGGCACCGACTTCGCCCCACTTCAGCTCGGCCGGGTCCTTCACCGCGGTCAGGCGGATCTTCTGGCCGTTGACGATCAGCGTGTTGCCGTCCACCGCCACTTCGCCGTCGAAGCGGCCGTGCACCGAGTCGTACTTCAGCATGTAGGCCAGGTACTCGGGGTCCAGCAGGTCGTTGATGCCGACGACCTGGATGTCCTTGAAATTGGCGATGGCGGCGCGGAACACCATGCGTCCGATGCGGCCGAAGCCGTTGATGCCGATCTTGATGGTCATGGGGAGAGTCTCCAGGGGATGAAAAATTCTCGTCGGGCGGCATTCTCGGTCATCGCGAGGCCGCGCCGGTTCCGACGTGATTTCACCTCGGCTGGCCGTGTGGCGTGCTGATGCAGCGCAAGCCGGGCTCAGCCGGCGCCGTGGGTGTCGAGCACGGTGCAGGGCACCTGGATCTGCAACTCGCTGCCGAACAGGTCGTTGGCCTGCTTGTCGTTGCTGAACGCGATGTTCAGGCTGGCCAGCCAGGCCATGAAGGGCAGCTTGTTGGGGTCAGGTTTGCCGCGGCGACCCGTCTCATGCACCTCGTTGGGCACCGCGCCGCCATAGACCTTGTAGTTCAGCTTGAAGGGGCAGCCCATGGTGTTGAAGTCGAAGCGCACCGGCTGCGCCAGCGGGTTGCGGGTGATGCCCAGGAACTCGATCAGGCCGAAGGCTTCGCGCTTGAAGCCATAGCGCCGCTGGCCGGTGGGGAACATGCTGAACTGCTGCTGAAAGCTCTGCGGTTCCTGGCCGGCCCGGCGGCAGGGCATGCGGTATTCGGCCAGGCGGTCCGCCACCGCACGCTGGAAGCGACCGCTGCCGCTGGAGTAGACGAACTTCACCTCGGGCGGCTGCTGGCCGTCGCCGCTGAAGGTGGCGACCGCCACCACATGCTCGGCGTCTGCGCCGACCGGGCCATTGATGTCGGCCATGTCGCGGCGCGGCATCACCAGGCAGAAGGGGGCGTTGGTGTCCGGGTTGGAGCGTTCCGGCGGCAGCGGCGTGGCGTCGCGGTCGCTGTTGTTGAAGCTGAACTCCTGCACCGCCGACACCGTGCCGTCCGCGGCCGTGAGGCAGGGCAGGCGGTAGTCGCTCACGTAGCGGAACACGCGGTCCTGCATGTCCTGGCGGGCGGAGTTGAACAGCACCTCCACGGTGGGCGATGCATCCGGCTTGCTGAAGCTGAGCTTGAGACGCATGGCGCCGGTGCCGCGATCCAGCTTGTCGCGCTCGGGGTAGTCGGGCGCCTTGGCCGGCTTGACCAGGCAGCTCAGCGACTGGGCCGCGGAGGGCGGCTTCACTTCGGTCTGGGCCTGGCTGACGCTGGCGGCGAGCAGGGCGGCAGCCCACCCCCCGACCTTCAGGCACTTGAGCATCTCTTCCCCCCGTTTGTGTTGGGGGCGGAGTTTGCCAACAAGTGGCCGCCGCACCTCCCGTCAAGATTCACGGGCGCCGGCTCAGTCCCTCAGATCCATGTCCGCACAGGGAATGTCGATTTGCAGATGACTGCCGAACAGGTCCAGCGCCTGCTTGTCGCTCCGGGTGTCCAGGCTCAGGCTTGCCAGCCAGGCCAGGAAGGGCTGGCGGTTGGGGTCGCGGCGCTCGCCCGCCACCCAGGCCTCGTTGGGCAAGCCCTGACCCCAGACCCGGTACTCCACCTTGAACGGGCAGCTCATGGTGTTGAAGTCGAAATAGGCGGCGCGAGCCGGGGTGTCGCGGGTGAGGGCAAGGAAGCCGGCCAGGTCGTAGTGCTCCTGCTCGAAGCCATAGCGGCGCACGCCCTTGGGATGCAGGCTGAACAGCTGGCGGAAGGTCTGCGGCCGGTCGCCGGCCTGGCGGCAGGGCATGCGGTATTGCGCGAGCTGCTCCTGCACCGCCGCTTCCAGGCGTCGGTCCCCGGTGGAGAAGACCATGCGGATCTCGGGGGGCGCCTCGCCGTCACCGGAGAACACGGTCTCGGCCAGCACATGCTCCACGCCGACGCTGGAGAAACCCAGGTGCACCCGGGCATCCTTGCGGGGGGCGACGATGCAGCGACCGGGGCCACCGTTCTTGCCGCTCTCGGGGGGCAGCGGCGCCGGGGGGCGGTCGGCGCTGACGAAGGCGAATTCCTGCACCGCATCGACCACGCCGTCCGCGGGCTGCAGGCAGGGCAGGCGGTAGCCTCGCAGGTAGCGGTAGGCCTCGTCCTGCATGTCCTCCTGAGCGGTGTTGAGCAGCACCTCGACCTCGGGCGCCTCATCGGGCCGCTTGAAGTGCAACAGCACGCGCATCGCGCCCCGGCGATGGTCCAGCCGGCTGCGCCTGGGGTAGCGCGGCGGTGATTCGGGCTTTTGCAGGCAGCTCAGACTCTGTGCCGGCGACACCGCCGGGACCTCGCTCTGCGCCTGGCTCAGTCCGGCGGCCAGCAGCATCCATCCGGCCAGCAGCCCGGCCCTAACCCATGAAATCATCGTGGTCGCTCCCTTGGTCGGGCGCGAGTATCGCCAGCGCCGCGGCCACTTTGGCTGACCGCGGGCTGGCGTGGCGAAGATTTACTTCTTCAGCGCGACCTTGACCGTGTCAGCCACGTTCTCGGCGGTGAAACCGAAGTGCTTGAACAGCACCGGCGCCGGCGCCGATTCGCCGAAGCTGTCGAGGCCCACGACCGCGGCGCAGCCGTACTTCCACCAGAAGTCGGTCACGCCGGCTTCCACCGCGATGCGGGGCAGGCCGGCCGGCAGCACGCTCTTCTTGTAGGCGGCGTCCTGGCGGTCGAACACATTGGTGCTGGGCATGGAGACCACGCGCACCGGAATGCGCTGTTCGGCCAGCAGCTTCTGCGCTGCGATGGCCAGCTGCACCTCGGAGCCGGTCGCGATGATGACCGCCTTGGCACGGCCCTTGGCCGGCTCGGCCAGCACGTAGGCGCCCTTGGCGATCTCGTCGACATTGGTCTTGGGCGTGTAGGCCAGGTTCTGGCGGGAGAGCGCCAGCAAGCTGGGGCGCTGCGCGTTGCCCAGCGCCATGGTCCAGGCGACCACGGTCTCGGTGGTGTCGGCCGGGCGCCAGACGTCCAGGCCGGGGATGAGGCGCAGGCTGGCCACATGCTCCACCGACTGGTGGGTGGGGCCGTCCTCGCCCAGGCCGATGGAGTCGTGCGTCATCACGTGGATCACGCGCTGCTTCATCAGCGCGGCCATGCGGATGGCGTTGCGGCTGTAGTCGCTGAAGGTCAGGAAGGTGCCGCCGTAGGGGATGAAGCCGCCGTGCAGCGCGACGCCGTTCATGATGGCCGCCATGCCGAACTCGCGCACGCCGTAGTTGATGTGGCGGCCGTCGTTGGGCGTGCCGTCGGCGGCGATGCGCAGATTGGGCGTGCTGCTGGTGTTGGTCAGGTTGGAGCCGGTCAGGTCGGCGCTGCCGCCCAGCATCTCGGGCAGGGCCTTGGTGAAGGCTTCCAGCGCGATCTGGCTGGCCTTGCGGCTGGCCACGGTCTGGGCCTCGGTGTGGGCCTTCACGACCGCGTCCACCGCGATCTGCGCGAAGTTCTCGGGCAACACGCCGGCCATGCGGCGCTGGAATTCGGCGGCCAGATCGGGGTGGGCTTCGGCGTAGGCGTCGAAGCGCGTGTCCCAGGCGGTCTCGGCGGCAGCGCCGGCAGCCTTGGCGTCCCAGGCGGCGTAGACCTCGGCCGGGATCACGAAGGGCTCGCTGCTCCAGCCCAGCGCCTCGCGGGTCAGCTTGATCTCTTCCGCGCCCAGCGGCTCGCCGTGGGCCTTGGCGGTGTTGGCACGGTTGGGCGAGCCCTTGCCGATGTGGGTCTTGGCGATGACCAGCGTCGGCTTGTCGGTGCTTTGCTTGGCCTGCGCGATGGCAGCGTCCACGACGTCGATGTCGTGGCCGTCCACCGGGCCGATCACGTTCCAGCCATAGGCGGCGAAGCGCTTGGCGGTGTCGTCGGCGAACCAGGGCGCGACCTGGCCGTCGATGGAGATGCCGTTGTCGTCGTAGACCGCGATCAGCTTGTTCAGCTTCCAGGCGCCGGCCAGCGCGGCGGCTTCGTGGCTCACGCCTTCCATCAGGCAGCCGTCGCCCAGGAACACATAGGTGTGGTGGTCGACGATCTGATGGCCGTCGCGGTTGAAGTCACGCGCCATCAGCTTTTCGGCCAGCGCCATGCCCACCGCGTTGGTGATGCCCTGGCCCAGCGGGCCGGTCGTCGTCTCCACGCCCGGGGTGATGCCGACCTCGGGGTGGCCCGGCGTCTTGCTGTGCAGCTGGCGGAAGGCCTTGAGGTCGTCGATGGACAGCTCGTAGCCCGTCAGGTGCAGCAGCGCGTAGATCAGCATGGAGCCGTGACCGTTGGACAGCACGAAGCGGTCGCGGTCGGCCCAGTGCGGGTTGGTCGGGTTGTGCTTGAGGTGGCGGGCCCACAGCGCGACCGCCATGTCGGCCATGCCCATGGGCGCGCCCGGGTGGCCGGAGTTGGCCGCCTGCACCGCGTCCATCGCGAGCGCGCGTATCGCGTTGGCCATGAGGTTGGGGGAGGCGGGCGTTGCGGTCATGGCCAGGGCTTTCGTGGTCGGGTGGGACAAAACCAGGGATTTTACGGGGGCCATCGCTGGCGGCTTGATCCAGCGCAACGCGCGGGTGCGTGACAGCGGTGAGGCTTGCACCATGAACGCCGCGCCGCTGCCCCTGACCCTGCGCGTGATCCGCGCCGAGCACGACGCGCTCGCCGCGATGCTGCGTACCTTGCCCCTGCTGCTGCACGAGCAGCGTCGCACGGGCACGCCGCCGGACTTCGCCGCGCTGCGCGCGATGCTGTTCTATGTGGACGAGTTCCCGGAGCGCCTGCACCACCCCAAGGAGAGCGAGCTGCTGTTCCCGCGGCTGCGCGCGCTGGCGCCGGGCCTGCGCCATGTGCTGGACCTGCTGGACGCCGACCATGCGCAGGGCGAGCGCGCCATCCGCGAGCTGCAGCACAGCCTGCTGGCCTGGGAGCAGATGGGCGAGCCGCGGCGCGAGAAGTTCGAGCAGCAGCTGGGCGTCTACTGCAGCCGCTACCTGGGCCATATGCGGCGCGAGGAGGTGGACGTGCTGCCCCAGGCGCTGAAGCTGCTGGGCCCGAAGGACTGGGCCGAACTGGACGAGGCCTTCGGCGCCCATCAGGACCCGCTGGTGCTGTGGGATGGCCGCGCGGTGGACGCCGCCTATGCGCCGCTGCGCGAGCGCATCCTGGCGGCGCTGCCCGTGCCCTTCGGCTGGGGCGCGGCGGCCTAGGGCCTGTCGTCCAGCGCGCCCAGCGTGAAGCGCAGGCCGGCGTCGAAGCGCGCCACGGTGCGCGGCACGGTCTCCACCGCGCCGGCGCGGGTCTGCGGCAGCGGCGTGCTGAAAGAGCCGCCGCGCAGCGCGAACAGGTCGCTGGCGCCGCCGGTGCTGGGACCTTCCGGGTCCTGCGTGTTCTGCATCAGCGCGCTGGGCGGCAGCCAGTCGCGGCAGATCTCGGCGACATTGCCGTGCATCTCGTACAGCCCCCAGGCATTGGGTGGCAGGCTGGCCAGCTGGACCGGGCCGGGGCTGGCGGCCTGCACCTGCTCGGGCGCGGTCAGGCCGCCGCTCCAGGGGCTGAGGCTGCCGGCGCGGCAGGCGTATTCCCACTCCGCCTCGCTGGGCAGGCGCACGCGGCAGCGCGGCAGCAGCGCCTGCAGCCGCCGCGTGAACTCCAGCGCCAGCGCGGGGGACACGCCCTGCATGGGGAAGAGGTCGTCGTCGTCGTCTACGGCCTCGGTCTCGGCCGCATCGCTCATCAGCAGGCGCCACAGGCCGCGGCTGCAGGCGGTGTCGGCCATCCAGCAGCCGCGGCTCAGCGCCACCAGGCGGGGCTCGCGCTCGGTGCCGGCGCGGCCGGGCTCGTCCAGCGGCGTGCCCATCATGAATTCGCCCGGCTCCAGCCAGCGCAGGCGCTGGGTCAGCGGCCGGTCCAACTCGCCGCGCCGCAGCGACAGCAGCGCGAACACGCCGAAGCGTTCGTCCGAACCCAGCTTCAGCGTGCTGCTGAGGCCGTCGGTGTTCTCGGCCCAGACGGTCTGGGTCTCGCAGCGCCAGCCGCGCGGCACGGCCCAGCCTACCGCCTCGCCCTGCTGGCGGGTCTGCAGCCAGTGGACCTCGCCGCCCAGCAGCGGCGGCGCCTGCAGGTGCAGGCGAGGCAGCTGCAGCGGGTTGTCGGCGCGCTTGATCTCCAGCCGCCGCGCCCAGCTGGGGCGGCGCAGCTCGGCATGCAGCGCCGGGTCCACCTGCAGCAGCAGTTCCAGCGCCATCTGCTGGTTCAGGTAGGGGCGCAGCTCGCGCAGGATCAGCCGCGTGGGGCCGGCCGGCATGCCTTCCTCGCTCCAGGCCTTGAGCTGGCTGGCCAGCGTGCCCTGCAGCAGCTGGCGCCACAGCGAAGCAGGCAGCGCATGGCCGTGCAGCGCCGCGCCCTCGCGCGACAGCGCAAAGCGCGCCAGCTCGGGGTCCAGCGAGCTGAGCGCCTCCAGCAGCCCGCGCTCGTCCTCCAGCCGCGCCTCGGGCAGGGCCGGGGGCACGCGGGGGTCTGCGGGCGCCGGGGGCTCGGCAGCTGGAGCGGCTGGCGCGGCGGGGGGCGGTTCGGGCGCAGGCGTCGGCGGCGTCGTCGCGGTCACGGGCTCGGGGGCCGCGGCGGCCGGTGCCGTGGGCGCTGGCGCGGGCTCGGCGGCGCTGCCGGCCGCGGCGTCGGCGCGGGCCTCGGTGAAGGCCAGCAGCGCGCCCAGCTCGGCGGCGCTCAGCGGCGTGGTCGTGCGCAGCTCGCCCACCTGGGCCAGCAGCTCCAGCAGGTCGAAGCCGGAGCGGTTGTTCAGCGCGGCCTCGCACAGCTCGGGCAGGCGCATCAGCACCAGGCGGTAGCTGAGCTGTGCGGGCGTCTGGGCCGCGCGCAGCTCGGCAGCCAGCTGCTCGTTCAGCGCCCTGGGGTCGCGGAACAGCGTGTCGCGGCGCCAGTCGGCCAGCGTCAGCAGCAGCGTGGCGCCGCGCAGTCGAAGGTAGCGGTACAGCGAGGGCGCGAACAACTGCAGCGCGCAGGCCACGGCCAGCCAGCGGCGCCGGCCCTCGGCGAGGCTGGCGCGGCCGGCCATGGGCTCATTCAGCGGGTCGGCCAGCTGATCGGCGATCTCCAGCAGGTCCATCATGCGGTGCAGCTTGCGCGGCACCGGCGGCGTGATCGCGGCCACCAGCCGGGCCAGTTCGTTGGGCGCGCCGTTGTGGGCGAACAGCGCCGGCTGGCGCGCCGCGAGGAAGTCCTGCGCCTCGGCGCGCGAGGGCCGCGGCAGCCGCACCGGCAGGTGCACCAGCTTCTCCAGGTATTCGGCGCCGGTGATGGGCGTCAGCCCCTCCTTGCCCTGCAGCGCATAGTCGCGGTAGCGGTGCGCGATGCCGCGCTCCACCACCTCCTCGTCCAGCGCCAGCACGAAGGCGCAGCCCTCCACTTCCAGGAAGAGCTTGATCGCCTCCAGCGCCTCCACCGCCTTGTCGGGCAGGCAGCGGTCCAGGTCGTCCACCAGGAACAGCAGGTTGAGGTGCAGCTCGGGTTCGGCGGGCAGCTCGCCCGTGCCCAGCCAGCCCAGCGCGGCGCGCAGCCGCCAGCGCCAGCGCGGCCACCAGCCCAGGCCGCGGGTGCGCAGGCGCTCGCGGTGCAGCGCCAAGGCGCGCGGGTTGCGGCCGGTGACCGCGCGCAGATGCTCCAGGAAGTCGTAGTACAGGCTTTGCAGCTCCTGGCCGGGCAGCGCCAGCCGGCGGGCCTGCTGCAGCGCCTCGCGGCGCTGGCGCCAGCGGGTCCAGAAGGGCGGCTTGGGCTGGCCGTCGGCCGGCTTCAACGCGGGCAGCGCCAGCGCCACGCCCTGGCTGTTCAGCGCCGCCTGCAGCAGCTCGCGGCCGCCGTGCTGGTAGACCGTCTGGGCCAGCTCGCCCAGCAGCACCAGGCGGTCGGACAGGCGCTCGTTGCGGCGGATGTCGTCCGCCAGGCTCTGCTCCAGCGCCTTGCGCAGGCATTGCTGCGCGACCCGCAGCAGCGGCACCAGCAGATGGGGCTCGCGCTCGTAGCGCCAGGCGTTGAAGGGCACGATGACCGTCAGCCGCTGCTCGTCGCCGCCGGCCGGCATCGCGTCCGCGATGGCCTGCAGCAGGTGGCTCTTGCCCGAGCCCCATTCGCCGAACACGCCGGCCACCAGCGCGGGCTCGGCGCCGCGGCCGGTGCCGGCCAGGCTGGCCGTGAGCTCGGCCACCAGGCGCTGGGCGATCAGGTCGTGGCCGAAGGCCGTGGCGGGGGTTGCCATGTGCCCGATTCTTGGGCGGCTGCGGCGGCCTCGACCAGCCCTAGGTCGGGCCGCTGTGGGGTCAGCGCGACTTCAGCAGTGTCAGCCGCCCGCTGGCCGCCCATTCGCTGAGCGCCAGCCGGCTGTCGCGGCGCAGCTGCTCCTCGTCGGGGGCCTCGGCCTTGAGCAGGCCCACCCAGGCGTTGCGGCCGGCTTCCTTGGCGGCGTAGAGTGCGCAGTCGGTGAGGTCGATGGCGGCGCGCCAGTCCAGCGCGCGCGGCCATTGCGGCGCCAGCGGGAAGGCCGAGAAGCCCACCGAACAGGTCATGGACAGGCGTTGGCCGTCCTCCAGCACGAAGTCTTCGCCGGCCACGGCCTGGCGGGCGCGCTCGGCCAGCTCCAGTGCCTGCTCGCGCGGCGTGCCGCGGGCCACGATGAGGAACTCCTCACCGCCCCAGCGCACCAGGTAGTCGGCCGCGCGGAACACCTGCTGCAGCCGGCCGCGCATCTGCATCAGCACCGCGTCGCCGGCCATGTGGCCGTGGCTGTCGTTGATGCGCTTGAAGTGGTCGATGTCCACCAGGAAGATCAGCAGGTCGGCGTCAGCCGCCGTGGTGCCCGCCTGGGCGCGATGGCCGTACTGCTCGGCGCTCTCGTGGCGGCGCAGTGCCAGCGCCACGTCGGCGGGCAGGTGCTGCTCGATGAAGCGGCGGTTGCGCAGTCCGGTCAGCGGGTCCGTGAGGCTGGCTTCCTCCAGCTCGCGCGACTTCTGCTGCAGCGCCGCGGTGGCCTCGGCCACGCGGGTCTCCAGCCGCTGCTGGCGGCGCAGCAGCAGGCGCATGCGCAGCCTCACCACGCCCAGCAGCACGGCCAGCAGCGCCAGCGCGGCCAGCAGCTGCACGCTGCGCCATTGCCACCAGGCGGCATCCACGCGGATGTCGAACTGCAGCTCGTGCGGGCTCCAGGCGCCGTCGCGGTTGCTGCCCTGCACATGCAGGCGGTAGCGGCCGGGGTCGAGGTTGGTGTAGCTGGCGCTGCGCTCGGTGGCGCTGGCGTCCTGCCATTCGTCGTCCAGGCCGTCGAGCCGGTAGCGGTAGCGGTTGCGCGCGGGCTGGCTGTAGTCCAGCGCCGCGAAGCTGAGGCTGAAGCTGCGCTGGCCGGGGGCGAGGTCCAGCGTCTGGCCGCTGGCGGGCAGCGGGCGGCTCTGGTTGCCCACGCGCAGCTCGGTGGCCACCACCGGCGGCTGGTAGGTCCAGGGGGCGAACAGCTCGGGCTGGGCCACCAGCAGGCCGCGCGCGCCGCCGAACACGAAGCGGCCGTCGGCCAGTGCCGCATAGGCACGGAACCAGCCGTTGCCGATGTCGGCGCCGTCCACCGGCGTGAAGTCACGGTGCATGCCGCTGCGCGGGTCGAACAGGCCGCGGTGGGTCCAGATGCGGCCGTCGCGGTCGGCCAGCAGGTTGGCGCCGAAGGCGCCCACCACCTCGTCGCCCGACGCGGCGGGGAAGGATTCGAAGCGCGCCTGGTCGTCGCTGCTGGACTGCAGCCGGTGCAGGCCGGCGCTGGTGTCCACCCACAGGTGGCCCTCGCGGTCCACGCCCAGGCCCACGACGGTGTGGCCGACCAGGCCTTCGGTCGCCATCAGCTGGGCTTCGGGCAGGCCGCTGCGCAGCGGCTGGGCCACGCGCAGCAGGCCGGCCGCACCACCGGCCCACAGGCTGCCGTCGGGCAGTTGCACGAGGGCATTGACCTCACCGCTGCTGCGCTTGTCGCGCCCGGCCAGCCGCACCGGCTCGGGCGCGGGGCTGCCGGGTGACAGTCGCCACAGGCCGTCGCTGGTGCCCAGCCACAGCGTGCCCTGGCGGTCGCTGAGCAGGCGCCGCGTGACCACCTGGCCGGTGCTGATGCTCTGCAGCCAGCGGCCGCTGGCGTCCACCCGCATCAGCTCGTTCTCGACCGACAGCCAGATCGCGCCGGCCGGCGTCTGCGCCATCGCGGCGATGCGGCCCAGGCGCGTGCGCTGCGGCCCGCCGTCCAGGAAACCGCCCACCGGCTCCAGCGCCTCGTTGAGCCGCAGCACACCGGCAGACTGCGTGCCCAGCCAGATGCTGCGGTCCTGCAGTTGCAGCACGCTGCGCACGTCCAGGTCGCCGAAACGCCGCCACAGGGCCAGGTCGTTCTTCACCAGGCTGAGGCCGGGCAGCGGAGGCACGTGGCGCATCAGGCCGCTGCCGTAGCTGCCGACCCAGATCACGCCGGCCGGGTCGCGCAGCAGTGTGCGCACCTCGCTGCGCGGCGTGACGCCGGGGCTGCCGCCTTCGGGCGGCAGGCGCTCGATCAGCGTGCCGTCGGACGCGCGGCGGCGTTCCACACCGGTGCGCCCGCCCAGCCACAGCTCGCCGTCGCCCACCTGCACCATGGACAGCACCGGCCAGCTGCCCTCGTCGCCGCCGGCATGGCTGGCGAAGGGGAGGGCGCGGGCGTCCGGCGACAGCATGCGCAGGTCGCCGCGGCCGGTGCCCACCAGCACGCGGCCGTCACGGGTTTCGGCCAGCAGCGTGATCTGCGGCCGCTCCAGCCCCAGGTCCACGGGCTCGATGCGGTCGCTGCCGTGCAGCTTGCGGGCCAGGCCCTGCCAGCTGCCTATCCACAGCGTGCCGTGGCGGTCCAGCAGCAGGGACGCGATGCGGTCGTCGGGCAGGCCGCTGTCGCGCCCGCGCAGATGGGTGAAGCCCTGCTGGCGGGCGTCCAGCCGGGACAGTCCGCCCTGCGTGCCCACCCACAGCGTGCCGTCGGCCTCCAGCGCCAGCGCGCGCACGGAGTTGGACACGGGGGCCTGCGCATCCGCAGCGCTGGCGTTGGTGCGGGCCCAGCGCACCCACTGGCCGGAGGCCGGATCCAGTCGGGCCAGGCCGCTGTTGCCCGCCGCCACCCACATGCCGCCGCGCGGGTCGGCCAGCAGCGCGCGCACGAACTGGTCGGAGGCGCCGTCCTCGCGCGTGCCCAGCGGGTAGCGCTTGAACACATAGCCGTCGAAGCGCTGCAGGCCATCGGGCATGCCCACCCACAGAAAGCCGCGCGCATCCAGCGCGAGTGCCGACACCGCGGCATCGCGCAGGCCGCCGGCCTCGCCAATTGCTTCGAAGCGCGGTGTCAGGGCCTGGGCCGCCGTGACCCACAGCGCCAGCACCACCCACGCCATCCTCAACACCCTCATGGCGCCCACTCTAACGCTGCCGGATGACAGCGCCGGTCACTCAGGCGCCAAGCGGCTCGCCGGCAGGCGCTTCCCCTGCCGCCCAGCGGTTGCGGCCGGCGTGCTTGGCCTGGTAGAGCGCGTGGTCGGCCTGGGCCAGCACCTGCTGCCAGCTGCGCGCGTCCGGCCGGGCGGGGTCGGACGGATAGGCGGAGAAACCGATGGAGCAGCTGACCTGCAGCGGGCCGGCCGGCGTGTCGAAGGCCTGGTCGGCGACACTGGCGCGCAGTCGTTCGGCCAGGTCGGCGCCATGGCGGCGGTCGGTGTCGCGGGCCACCACCAGCAGCTCCTCGCCACCCCAGCGCACCAGTGCATCACTGGTGCGGAAGGTGCGCTGCAGACGCTCGCGCATGCCGCTCAGCACCGCATCGCCGGCGGCGTGGCCGTGCAGGTCGTTGAGCTGCTTGAAGTGATCCAGGTCGATCAGGAAGAACAGCAGGTCGGCATCGGGCTGGCCGGCGCGGCGGCGTGCGGCGGCGCAGTCGGCCTCGATGCGCTCCAGCAGGTAGCGGCGGTTGCGCAGCCCGGTCAGCGGGTCCGTCATGCTGGCCTCCTCCAGCGCCTGCGTGCGCTCGCGCACCCGCTGCTCCAGCTCGCGCTGGCGTGCGCGCAGATGCCGCTCGCGCCGCCTCACCACCCAGGCCACCAGCGCCAGCGCCAGCAGCAGCCCGGGCGGCCACAGCCAGCGCGACTGCCACCAGTGCGGCTGCACCCGCAGCGGCAGCGTGAGCGTGGGGCTGTCGGCGTCGGCGCGCAGCTGCAGCTGGTAGGCGCCCGGCGGCAGCTGCACGAAGCTGAGCTGCTGCTGGCCGGGCTGGGCGGTCTGCCAGTCGTGGTCCAGGCCGGTGAGCCGGTATTGGTAACGCTGCTGCGCGGCATCGGCCACGCCCAGCAGCGCGACATCCACATGCAGTTGCTGCTCGCCGGGCTGCAGCGTCAGGCCACGCAGCGCGGGCTGCACCGCGCGCGGCTGGCCCTCCACGTCCAGCCCGGCGATGCGCAGCAGCGGACGCGGCCGCCGCGCGGGCGGCTGCCAGGCCGCCGGGCGCACCTCCAGCAGGCCGCGCGTGCCGCCGAACAGCAGGCGGCCGTCGTCCAGCTGGGTGTAGGCATAGAACCAGTGCATGCCCATGCGCACGCCATCGGCCGGGCCCAGCGGCGTGAGGCTGTCGTTGTCGGGGTCGTACACATGCATCTGCGTCCAGATGCGGCCCTGGCGGTCTTCCAGCAGGTTCACGCCGAAGGGGCGGCCCACCGCGCCCAGGCGCTCGCTGACGCGGTCGAAGCGGGCCAGACCGTCCTGCCAGCCGACCAGGCGGTGCAGGCCGGCCACCGGCGTGTCCAGCCACAGGCGGCCCCGGCTGTCGTACAGCAGGCCGTTGACCACCGCGCCGGCCAGGCCCTCGCCCGGCGCCGAGCCCACCAGCGAGGCGGTGGAGCGGCCGGCGCGCACGCGCAGCAGGCCCGGCGTGCCGCCGGCCCACAGGTTGCCCTCGGCGTCCAGCGCCAGCGCCCGCAGCGTGCCGGTGAGCGGCTGGCCGCCGTCCAGGGTCAGGCGTTGCAGCGTGCTGCTCCCGGGTGGCAGGCGCCACAGGCCGTCGGCGGCGGCCATCCACAGCCCGCCGTCGGGCCCGACCAGCAGCCGGCGCGGCGATCCGGCGCGATGGGGCAGGTCGCGGCGCAGCTGCCCGTCGGGGCTGAACAGGCGCAGCCGGCCATTGGTGCCGACCCAGATGCCGCCGTCCGGCGCCTGCGCCAGCGCCTCGGCGCCCATGTCCAGCCGGGGGCCGTGGCTGATCACGCGCAGCTGCCGGTCCAGCACCGCGATGTCGCCCTGCTCGGTGGCGGCCCAGATGCGGCCATCGCGCAGCGCCAGCAGCGCCTGGACGCTGGGCCGGGCCATGGGGCTGTCGGGGTCGGGGTCCGCGCCGCGCACGAACAGCGCCCCCTGCTGAGAGGTCAGGCGCTGCAGGCCCAGACCCAGGCCGCCCAGCCAGACCTCGCCGCGCTCATCCACCAGCAGCGCGGTGATGGGCGCACGCGGCAGGCCGCCCAGACGCAGCGGATCGTGCGGCACCCACTGGCGCAGCTGGCCGTCGCTGGCGTCGCGGATCTCCAGTCCCTTGTCGCGCGCCACCCAGAGCTCGCCCGGGCGCGGCTCGGCCAATGCCAGCACGCCGCCGGCGGGGCTGGACTCCAGCAGCAGTTGCTGGCCGTCGGGCGCGAGGCGCCACAGCTGGCCCTGGGCCGAGCCGGCCCACAGCCCGCCGTCGCGCGTGACCTGCAGTGCGTAGACCGACTGCCCGGCCAGCGCCACCGGTTCGAAGCGCTCGCCGACGCGCCGGCTCAGCCCGCTGACCCCGCCCAGCCACAGCACGCCCTGCGGGTCGGTGCGCAGCGCGAGGATGCGGTCGTCCGGCAGGCTGCCCGGCTGGCCATCGGCGCGCCAGCGCTGCGGCGGCTTGCCGGGATCGCGGTAGTGGCTGAGCCCGCCGCCCATGCGACCTACCCAGACGCCGCCCTGGCCGTCCTCGGCCAGCGCCTGCACGGTGGTGGCGTCCGGCGGGCCGACGCGGCGCAGGCTCTCGTCCTCGGGGTCGTAGACCGCCAGACCCTGGGCCTCCGAGCCTATCCAGACCCGGCCGTTGCGGCAGGCCAGCAGCGCGCGCACCCAGCCCAGCTTGCGCTCGATGGCGCTGCCGCCCTCGGTCAGTTCCTTGGGTTGCAGCCGCGTGCCGTCGAAGCGAGTCAGGCCGTCACCGGTCGCGACCCACAGAAATCCTTGCCGGTCCTGGGCCAGTGCGCCCACCACGTCGCGCGGGATCTGGTCCGGCGCGACGGCTTCGAATTGGGGGTTCAGTGCCCGGGCCATCGAAGCCCAGCACGCCAACGCCACGCAGGCCCACCTCACCCATGTCATGGGAGAGGACTCTAACCCGACGAACTGGGTGAATAAGGCCTAGCGGGCCAGGGTTTGCGTGAGCTGTTCCATGCGCTCGACCACCTCGGGCGTCAGCTTGGGCGTCACCGCCAGCGCGCCCAGGTTGTCCTGCAGCTGCTCCAGCCGGCTGGCGCCCAGGATGACCGTGGACACGCGCGGGTTGCGGTTGGCCCAGGCCAGCGCCAGCTGGGCGGTGCTGCAGCCCAGTTCCTTGGCGATCTCGCCCAGCTGGGCCACCGCCTCGTTCTTGGCCTTGTCCTGCAACTGCTCGCGCATCCAGGCCATGTTGTCGAGGGCGCCGCGGCTGCCGGCCGGGATGCCGGCGCGGTACTTGCCGGTCAGCAGGCCCGAGGCCAGCGGGCTCCAGGTGGTCAGGCCCAGGCCGATGTCGTCGTACAGGCGCGCGTATTCCTGCTCCACGCGCTGGCGGTGGAACAGGTTGTACTGCGGCTGTTCCATCACCGGCTTGTGCAGATGGTGGCGCTCGGCGATCTCCCAGGCGGCGCGGATGTCGGCGGCGCTCCACTCGCTGGTGCCCCAGTACAGGGCCTTGCCCTGGCGGATCATGTCGCTCATGGCCCAGACGGTCTCCTCGATGGGCGTGTGCGGGTCGGGGCGGTGGCAGTAGACCAGGTCCACGTAGTCCAGCTGCAGGCGGCGCAGCGAACCGTCGATGGCCTGCATCAGGTACTTGCGGTTCAGCGTGTCCTTCTTGTTCACGGTCACGCCCTCGCGGGCCAGGCCCCAGTAGAACTTGGTGGACACGATGTAGTCCAGCCGGTTCCAGCCCAGCGTCTTGAAGGCCGCGCCCATCACGACCTCGCTCTGGCCCATCGCGTAGACCTCGGCGTTGTCGAAGAAGTTCACGCCCGCGTCGAAGGCGGCGGCCAGCATCTCGGTGGCGGCCTTGGTGTCCACCTGGTTGTGGTACGTGACCCAGGAGCCCAGCGAGAGCTCGGAAACCTGGAGGCCGGAGCGGCCGAGACGACGGTATTGCATGGCGTGGCGGGGGGAGGGTGAGCGGAAGCCGCGCAGCTTAATGCGCGGCGCATGACCCGGCCACCGACCGGGGTGTGAGGCCGGGGTGATCCCGCGGGCGGGTATCGTTGCGGCCATGAAAGTTGCCGTCATAGGCGCAGGGCCCGCGGGCCTGGCGCTTGCGCTGTGTGCCGCCGAGCGGCTGCGGGCGCTCGAGATCCACCTGTTCGACAGCCGCTCGCTGGCCCACGACATCGCCCGCGACGCGCGCACGCTGGCGCTCAACCTGGGCAGCGTGCGCCTGCTGCAGCGCCTGGGCGCCTGGCAGCCCCAGGCCGCCGAGGCGATACGCACGGTGCATGTGAGCCAGGCGCCGCCCACGCCGGTGGACGCGGCCGTCACGCTGAGCGCCCGCGAGCTGGGCGTGCCCCAGCTGGGCGCGGTGCTGCCCTATGGCGCGCTGGTGGCGCCGCTGCAGGCGCGCTGGCTGGCGCTGGCGGCCGCGCAGCCGCAGCGCCTCTACACCCGCTTCGAGACCCCGGTGCACGCAATACGCAGCGAGGCCGACGGCGTGGAGCTGGATTGCGGCGACGCCCACCTGGCCGAGCGCTACGACCTGGCCGTGGTGGCCGAGGGCGGCGTGTTCGCCGAGCAGGCGCGCAAGTCGCTGACGCACGACTACCACCAGAACGCCTGGGTGGGCACGCTGCGCCTGGCCGGTGCCGGCCTGCAGGGCCTGGCCATCGAGCGCTTCACCCGCCACGGCCCGCTGGCGCTGCTGCCGCTGCCGGCCGACGACCAGGGGCCGCGCGCGGCGCTGGTGTGGTGCATGCCGCAGGCCGAGGACGACATTGCCACGCTGAGCGATGCGCAGCGCCTGGTGGTGATCCAGCAGCAGCTGCCCGACGTGGCGGGGCGGCTCACGGCGATCTCGCCGCTGAAGTGCTTCCCGCTGGGCCTGAACGTGGAGACCCGCCTGGTGCAGGGCCGCACGCTGCGCATAGGCAATGCGGCCCAGACCCTGCATCCGGTGGCCGGCCAGGGGCTGAACCTGGGCCTGCGCGATGTGCAGACCCTGGTGCAGGGCCTGGCGGACGCGGCCGAGCGCGGCTTGGGCCTGGATGCGGTGCTGGCGCGGCTGGACCGCGAGCGCGCGCCCGACCGCTGGCCCATGATCGCGGCCACCGACTTCCTGGCCCGCAGCTTCGCGTGGCGCTGGCCGGGCCTGCCGGGCCTGCGCGGCCTGGCGCTGGCGGGCCTGGAGCGTGCCGGTCCGCTGAAGACGGCGCTGGCGCGGCGCATGATGTTCGGCGGCTGAGGCCTGAATGGCCGGTCACGGGCCGGCAATTCCGGGCTTTGATCCGCCGCCGGCGGCCCTAGCATCCCCGCCCATGACTGCCCCGTCCGCGCGCCTGACGCCCGCCTTGCCCCTGCTCGCGCTGCTGTGCGCGCTGGGCGGCTGCGGCGCGCCGTCCCAGCCACTGCCCATGGCGCTGGCCGAGCCCGACGTGCTGCAGATGCGCGCCTGGGTGCCGGATGCGCTGCGGCGCCAGGTGGTGGTCGCGCCGGTCAAGGGCGGGCTGGAGACTTCGCGCTGGTGGGGCTCCAAGGTCAGCGCGCGGGCGCTGCAGCAGGCGCTGGAGGATTCGCTCTACACCGTGGGCCTGAAGCCGCAGTCGCCCGAGCCGGCCTCGCGCTTCGAGTTGCAGGCCGAGGTGGTGCAACTGGACCAGCCGCTGGTGCCGGTGGTCGGCGTGTCGGTCGCGATCAGCGTGCGCTACACGCTGTACGAGCGCATCACCGGCCAGATCATCTACCAGCGCCTGCTCAGCAATGTCAGCGACGCCGGCTTCACCGAGGCGCTGCTGTCGCCCTCGGAGCGGCTGCGCATCGCCAACGAACGCGGGTTGCAGACCAACATCCAGATGATGCTGCGCGAGGTGCTGGCGCTGCGGCCCGGTCCGGCCGAGCGCGCCAGCGGCTGAAGCCGCTGCCTCAGGCCGCCGCGCGGGCGCTGGCGGCCTGCTCCTGGTGGCGCCGGCCGGCGCTCCACCACAGCAGCAGCGCGCAGACCGCGCCCAGCGTGCTGGCGGTGCCGAACAGCGCCATCATCGCGTCGTAGCCGCCCGGGTTCTGGGCGCTGGCGCTGGCGCGGTCATTGAGCCAGCCGGCCAGCAGGTTGGCGCCGCCTATGCCGGCGTTCTGCACCACCCACATCAGGCCTATGGCCGAGCCGAAGCGCTGCGGCGCCACCAGGCGGCTGGTCAGCGGCCACATCACCGCGGGCACCAGCGAGAAGCTCACGCCTATCAGCGCGGTGGACACCCACAGGCTCCAGTCGGTCAGCGCCATCACCGCCAGCGCGATCGGCAGCAGCAGCGCGCCGAAGGCCAGGAAGGGCGCGTAGCGGCCGACCCGGTCGCACAGCCAGCCAAAGGCCGGCGTCGCGAACACCGCGGCCAGGAACACATAGCTGTTCATCTCGCCGGCGGCCGCCAGATCCAGCCCATGCACATGCTGGAAGTACTTGATCGAGAAGGTGGAGCGAAACGCGAGGATCACCGAGTACCACAGCACGCACAGCGCCAGCAAATACCAGTAGGCGCGGCCGAAGTGCAGCAGGTCGCGCGGATGGAAGCGCTCGGCCGTGGCCGCGGCGGGCGCGCGTGCGGCGCGTGGGCCGCGGTCCAGCCACCAGTACAGCGCCGACGCGGCCAGCGAGGTCGCGGCGATGGCGGCCGCGATCTCCAGCGGCGGCTGCCAGCCGGCCGCATAGGCGCTGGCGAACCAGGTCGGCGACATGTCCGCGCCATAGGAGCCCAGCCGGCCCACGGCCAGCGACAGGCCCATCGCGAAGGCCAGGCTGCGGCCGCCGAAGTAGTCGGCGATGGCGGCCAGCGTCGCGATCGCGAAGGTCTCGGCGCCTATGCCGAACAGCAGCCGGCCCGCGGCCATGCCCTCGAAACCGGGGCTGAACGCGGTCAGCGCGGCGCCGGCGGCGCACACGGCGGCGGTCCACAGCGTCATGCGCGCGGCGCCGAAGCGGTCCACCAGGATGCCGCCCACCAGGATCAGCACCACATTGGGCAGGTTGTAGATCGCGTTGAGCAGGCCGATCTGCGTGTCGCTGAAGCCGCGCTGCTGCTGCAGCGCGTCGGCCACCGGGCCGATGGAGTCGTAGACGTAGTAGTTGCCGAACAGCGCGGCGGCGACCAGCGCGCCGACCAGCCAGGCCGTCGTGCGGCCGTGGGCTTGAGCAGTCATGGGAGATCCTCAGGCGAGGGCCGGCCGGGGCGCGCCCGGCCGGCCGCGCGCATCACTTGGCGAGCAGCGACTTCACGGCCGCCTCGAGCTGCTGGTCGTCGCCCGCATCCAGGCGGCGCTTGTCGTTGGGCACGACCACGTCGGGCGTGATCAGCGCGCGCTCCATGTACTGGCCGTCGTGCGCGCGGAAGCCCACCTGCGGGATGCCGAACACCGTGGCGCCGTCCTGCATGGTCTCCCACCACACGGCGGTGCCGGTGCCCGCCACCGGCATGCCGATCAGCTGGCCTATGCCCAGGTGCTTGTAGGTCCAGGGGAAGAGGTGGGCGTCGGAGTAGTTGCTCTCGCTGATCAGCACCGCCGAGGGCTTGGTCCACTTGCCTATGGGCTCCCAGCCCAGGTTCTGGCCGCGCGGCACGAACTCCAGGTATTGCTTGCCGGACAGCAGCGTCGCGAGCTCGTCGTGCAGGTTGCCGCCGCCGTTGAAGCGGGTGTCCACGATCAGCGCCTGCTTGCCGCTGGCGCGGCCCAGCGCGTCGGAGAAGGTCTGGCGGTAGCTCGCGTCGTTCATGCCGCGCACATGCACATAGCCCAGGCGGCCGCCCGAGAGCTTGTCCACCATCGCGCGCTCACGCTCCACCCAGCGGCGGTAGAGCTGCTCGCGCTCCGCGCCCAGGCCCTGGGCCTTGGCACTCTGCTCGAAGCGCTGGGACGTGGCCGGGTCCAGCACCTCCAGCACCACCTGCTTGCCGGCCTTCTGGTTCAGCAGCGAGTCGAACTCCGCGCCGGCGGCGATGGGCTCGCCGTCTATGGCCGTGATCAGCATGCCGGGCTTGACCCGGTTGGCCGCGGTGTCCAGCGGGCCGCCGGCGATCACCTCGGTCACCTTGGCGCCCTCGCCCTGGTAGGCGGGGTCGAAGAACAGGCCCAGCGACGCGGTCGCGTCGCCGCGCGGCGCGCTGCGGTAGCTGCCGCCGGTGTGCGACACGTTCAGCTCGCCCAGCATCTCGCTGAGCAGCTCGGCGAAGTCCGCGCCATCGGCCACGAAGGGCAGCTGGCGCTCATAGACCTTGCGGTAGTAGGCCCAGTCCACGCCGCCCATGTCCTTCACGTACAGCTTTTCCTGGGTCTGGCGCCAGGCGTGGTCGAACATCTGCGCGCGCTCGGCCGCGTGGTCCACGCGCAGCTCGGCGCTGAAGCGCACCGGCTCGGTCTTCACGTCGCCCTTGCCCTCGTCACCGGGCACCTTGAACTTCTGAACCCGGCCGCCGGCCATCACGAAGCCGTTCGCACCCTTGGCGTCCAGCCACAGCGCGACCGCGTCGCCGCGGCCCTCGCCCAGGGACGCCACGCGGCGGCCCTCCTTGTCACGCAGCCGGGTCTGCCACAGCTCGAAGCCGCTCTCGGCCTTGACCACGTAGAACAGCTGCTCGCCGTCCGGCGTCACCGCGAAATCGCGGATGTCGGCCGAGGCCGTGGTCAGGCGGGTGATGCGGTGATCCAGCCCGTCCTGCTCGATGACCACCGGCGCCGGCGCTTCGGCCTCGGCCGGCTTCTTCTTGCCGTCGGCCTTGGCGTCCTTCTTGGCATCCTTCTTCGCGTCGCCGTCCTCGTCCTTGGCGCCGTCCTTCTTGTCCTGCTCCTCGCGCTTCTTCAGCTGCGCGAACTCGGCCTTGTCCAGGCGGGAGCGGTCGAAGGCCTCGCGGGTCAGGTACATCGCATAGACGTCGCCGTCGCCGCGCGCGCCGCCGCCATTGCCGTGCAGGCCCTGGCGGTCGCTCATCCAGACCATCATGCGGCCCTGGCGCGCGAACAGCGGGTGCAGGTCTTCGTAGCCGCTGTTGGTGAGGTTGAGCAGCTTGCCGCTGCCATCGGCCGGCACCACGCCCACCTCGGCGCTCCAGCGGTTGCGGTCCACGAACTGCACCAGCAGGCTCTTGCCGTCGGGCGCCCAGTCGAACCACTGGTCGCCGTCTTCATACGAGTAGCTGTGTTCGGCCGACATCACCTCGCGGGTCTTGCCGCTGGCGATGTCCAGCACATGCAGGGCCGCGCGGTCCTGCAGGTAGGCCACCTGCTTGCCGTCCGGCGAGTAGCGCGGCTGGAAGTTCTGGTGCGCGTCCTTCAGCAGCACCTTGGTGCTCACGCGCGGCGCGTTGAAGAAGCTGGGCACGGCCTTCTTGTCGCCCGCCAGCGCGGTCTCGCACAGGCTCCACTGGCCGCCGTCCTCGCAGGCGTAGAGCAGCTTGCGGCCGTCGGGGCTGAAGCTCACCGAGCGTTTCTGGCCGGGGCCGTCGGTGATGCGGCGCGTGTTGCCGAACTCGGCCGACGCGACGAAGACCTGACCCCGCACCACCAGCGCCACCTCGCTGCCGTCCGGGCTTACGGCCAGGTCGGTCGCGCCGTCGGACAGCTTGAGGTTCTCCACGCTGGGGCGCAGCGCGTCGGCCGCGATGCTGACGCTGAGCTTCTGCGGCTGGGCCGCGTCGCCGGCCTGGGTGTAGAGCTCGCCGTCATAGCCGTAGGACAGCGTGCCGTTGGTCGCCACCGACAGGAAGCGCACCGGGTTCTTGGTGAAATGGGTGATCTGCTGGGCCGCGGCCGGATTGGCCAGCGGCATCTTCCAGACATTGAAGGAGCCGCTGCGCTCGCTGAGGTAGTAGATGGACTGCTCGTCGGGCGACCACACCGGGTTGCGGTTCTCGCCGCCGCTGCTGGTGAGCTTGCGGTGCTGGCCGGTCTTGGCGTCCCACAGCCACAGGTCGTGCGCCACCGGCGACACATGGTGCTTGCGGAAGTTGTTCTCGTAGCCCTTCCAGTCTTCATAGACCAGCTGGGTGCCGGCCTTGTTGAAGCCGCCGGCCAGCGCGGGCTCGCTGAACAGCTGGGTCGGGCGACGGCCCCCGGCGATGCCGACCTGGTAGAGCTCGCCCATGGCCGGTGACGGGAAGGCCAGGCTGGTGCGCACATCCTGGCGCTGGGCCGAGAACAGCACGGACTGGCCGTCCGGCGTGAACGCGATCGGGGTCTCGGGCGCCGAGTGCGTGGTCAGGCGCCGCGACGGGCCACCGCTGGCCGACACCACGAACACGTCGTTGTTGCCGTAGACATCGGCCGCATAGGCCAGCAGCTGGCTGTCGGGCGACCAGACCGGCGCGCTGGTGTGGTGGCCGTTGGACACCAGCAGCCGCGCGGCGCCGCCGCTGGCGGGCATCACGAACAGATTGCCCTGGAAGGTGAAGGCCAGCTGGCGGCCGTCGGGCGACAGCGCGGACTGACGCAGCCACAGCGGCTGGGTCACCGGCCCCAGCGCAGTGGGGGCAGGGGCCGCGGAGGCCTGCAGGACGGGGAGTGCCAGCAGCAGCGCCAGCGCGGCGCCCGAGAGACGGTGTTTCATGGCCAGTGACGGGAGGGCTGAAAGCGGGCCAGTCTAAGAGCCGCCCTCGCCCGTGCCAGAAGTCTGGCCGCGTGCTCGCGTCGGGCGACAGCCCGGGGTCAGCTGAGCCGGCGGTGGCGCAGCGCCGGCAGCTGCTGGCGCACCTGGCCCAGGCGGGCCGGGTCCAGCTCGGCCAGCACCACGCCCTCGCCCTCGGGCCGCACCGCCAGCACCTCGCCCCAGGGGTCCACGATCATGCTGTGGCCCCAGGTGCGGCGGCCGTTGGGATGCGTGCCGCCCTGGGCCGGCGCGATCACATAGCACTGGTTCTCCACCGCGCGGGCGCGCAGCAGCAGCTCCCAGTGCTTCTCGCCCGTGGTGTAGGTGAAGGCCGCGGGCACGGCCAGCAGGTCGGCGCCGTAGCCGCGGTAGAGCTCGGGGAAGCGCAGGTCGTAGCAGACCGACAGGCCCACGCGCAGGCCCTCGGCGTCGAAGGCGGTGGGCGTGGCGCCGGCCTCCAGCACGCGGCCCTCGTCATAGCTCTCGCGGCCGTTGTCGAACGCGAACAGGTGGATCTTGTCGTAGCGGGCGACGCGCTCGCCGCTGGGCGCGAACACCAGCGTTGCGTTGCGCACGCGGTCCGGCGCATCGCCCTTGAGCGGCAGCGTGCCGCCTATCACCCACAGGCCCAGCTCGCGCGCAGCCGTGGCCAGCATGGCCTGCATGGGGCCTTCGCCCAGCGGCTCGGCGATGGCCAGCTTGTCGCGGTCGTGCTGGCCGATCAGGCAGAAGTATTCGGGCAGCGCGGCCAGGCGCGCGCCTTGCGCGGCGGCCTGCTCCAGCAGGCGGCGCGCGGTGGTGAGGTTGGCGGCCACGTCGGGGCCGGAGACCATCTGGCAGGCGGCGATCTTCATGCGCCGCATGCTACTCACTTGCTGGCCGCGCTGGCGGGGAGCTCGGGCTTGTCGAGCTTGTCGACCTTGGGGTCGTCCCAGCTGCCGGTGATCAGGAACTCGCGCGTGCTGGCGGCCGACACCGGCCGGCTCAGCAGCCACTGCGCGAGGAAGGCGCCCAGGCCTATCGCCGGGTTGATGGCCGCATAGGCCAGCGACGCGCTGGCGCTCACCTCGGGCACCACCACCACGCGCAGCTTCTGGGTTTCCTGCGCGAGGTCGGCGCTGCCGTCCACCAGCACCGTGGCCTGCAGGCCGCGGATGCGGATGTTGTCGCTGCGCGCGATGCCGCCGTCCACCTTCACGTCGCCGGTCACGCCGTCGAAGGTGAAGCCCTCGGCGAACACGTCGCGGAAGTCCAGCAGCAGCCGGCGCGGCAGCGACTGCAGGCTCAGCACGCCCAGCAGCCGGCCCACGCCGGGCTCGGCCTTCAGAAAGGTGCCGGTGTCCAGCTGCAGATTCAGCGAGCCGGCCATGCTGGGGTAGTGCGGGTCCAGCGGCGAGCCGGTCCAGCCCAGCTGGCCATGCAGTTGGCCCTTGCCGCCGCGCAAGACCTGGCCCTGGCCCAGGCGCTCCATCAGCTTGCCGGCGTCCACCACGTCCAGCTTCCAGTCCAGCTCGGTGCGGCGCCGGCCGCTGAGCGTCGCGCCCCAGCGGCCGCTGGCGCTCAGCGTGGCGTCGGGCGAGCTGAGCAGCAGCTTGTCCAGCTTCCATTCGCGCGCGCCGGCCGGCACCTGGGCCTGCACCTCCAGCCGGCCCATGCGCTTGCCGCGCAGCTCGAAGTCGTCCACCTCGATGTCCAGTGCCGGCAGCGGGCTGGTGCCGGCGTTGGCGGTGGGGTCTATCAGCTGGCTGACCGAGTCGGCCTCCTGCTTGGGTAGCTGCAGCCGGGTCAGGCGGGCGCGCACCTGGTCCACCTGGCTGCCGCCGCGGCTCATGTTGACGCCGCGCAGCTCGATGCGGCCGGCCAGGTGCTCGGCGTCCAGGTCCAGGCGCCAGTTGCTGCCGTCGCGCGCGATCTGCGCCTGCACGCGGCCCAGCGCGCGGCCGCCCACCTTGAGCGCCTGGGTGCGCAGCAGGATCTGGCTGGGCAGCAGGCCGGCCTGGCTGAGGTCGGCCAGCTCGTCCAGCCCCCCGGCTGGCGTGGCCGCCGGCGTGCCCAGCGCGGCCAGGCGCTGCTGCCAGGCGTCCAGGTCCAGCTGCGGCGTGCTGGCCTGCAGCAGCACGCCGGTGGCGGGCAGCGCGGGCAGGCGGTCCTGCAGCGCGATCGCGCCGCGCAGCACGCGCGAGCTGGCGCCCGACACGTCGCGCTGCAGCTGGGCCTGCAGCAGCGGCGCGGCCGTGCTGCCGATTTCCAGGCGCAGCTCGTCGCGGCCGCTGGCTGTGGGCGTCATCAGCAGGCGCAGCGGCAGCACCGCGTCGGCCTCCTTGCGCGCCGGAGCCGGCAGGTCCAGCGCCAGGCCTTGCAGGTTGCTGCCGACGCTGAGTTCGCTCTGCCCATCCTTGACCGACAGCTGGAAGCGGTAGGCCGCCTGGCCGCTGGCGGCCTGGGCGATCTGCGTGACCGCGCCCAGCTCGGCCGCACGGCGCAGGCCGTCGGCGCTGGCCACGCCCTGGGCGCTGAAGCGCAGCCCGCCATCGCGCTGGCTGCCACCCTCTATCGTGGCCTCGCCGCCCAGCAGGCGCGCGCTGGCGCCGCTGAGGCTGAGGCTTTTCTGGTCGAAGTCGATGCGCCCGCGTGCGCCGGCCAGCAGCGGCAGGTCGGGGCGCAGCTTGAGGTCCACGCCGCCCAGCTGCAGCTGGCCCTTCACGGTGGACTGGTCGATGTGGTCCAGCGGCAGGTTCACGCCCAGCCTGAGCGTCACCGGCCCCTGGGCGCTGGTGGTGGCGAGTGCGCGGCCCAGCCATTCGTCCAGCGGCGAGCCGCGCACGAAGTGCAGCAGGTCGGCGCCCTGGCCGCGGCCGTTGCCGTCCAGCGCCAGCACGCGGCCATGGGCCAGGTCCTTGATGCCGCCGTTCACGCCGCTGAGCTCGTAGCCCAGCACGCGCGCGCGGCCGTTGCGCAGCGCCATGCTGCCGCGCTCGAACACCAGCTCCGCGTCCACGCCCTCCATCACTGGCCAGTTTGTGCCCACGTCGCTGGGCGGCACATAGGCCAGCGTGACGCCCTGGGCCTGGGTGGACACGCGGAACAGGCCGTTGCTGCGCGGCGTGTCGTAGGGGAACTCGGCCAGCTCGCCGCGCAGGCGCACGCGGATGTCGTGGGCTTCGCCGGCCAGCAGCGCGCGGGCCAGGTAGTCGCGGGTCTGGGGCAGGCTCAGCGGCATGTAGCGCGCCACCTGGGTGGCGGCCAGGCGCTGGGCCTGGCCACTGAGGTCCAGGAAGCCGGCGCCGCTGCCGCCGCGCGGGCGGCGCCACAGCGCGTCGAACTCGCCCGTGAGGTCCGGCGTCTGCAACTCCAGCTTGCGCAGCCTCACCTCCAGCTCGCCGGGGCCTTTGGCCGCGTTGAGCAGCCGCCAGCTCAGCTGGGTGGACAGGCGGTTGATGGGCAGCACCGGGTCGGCGAACAGGCCCGGCAGCTCGATCTGGCCGTTCTGCAACCTGAGCTGGGCACTGCCGCCCTGCTCGTTGGCGTCCAGCTCCAGGCTGGCGCCGCGCAGCCCGGGGCGGCCGGGCTGGTCGGGCGCGGGCGGGGTGCCGGCAGCCACGGCCAGGCCGTCGGCCTGGGCCTTCACGCGGTAGCTGCGCGGTGCGTCCAGCGGCCCCTGCCACTGCGCGCTGAGTGCGGTCAGCACGCCCTGCGGCGCCAGTTCGTCCAGCAGCTGGTGTGCGCCGTCGCCCAGCGGCAGGCGCTGAGCGATCTGGGCCATCAGCGCGAAGTCCAGGCGCTGGGCATTGAGTTCGCCGCCGGTGACCACGTCCTGCGGCCCCAGCTGCAGCGCCACGCCCCAGTCGGAGCGGGGCCAGACCATGCCGTCCGCGCCCACGAAGCCCAGCTGCCGCGCCTGCAGGCTCAGGCGGTCCTTGCTGCGGGCGAGGTCCAGGCGGCCCTGGATGTCGGTGAGGTCCAGCTCGGGCGCTGAGGCCAGCAGCCGCAGCTTGACCGCGCGCAGCGCCAGATCCAGCGTGGCGGCGCTGGGCTGGCCATCCTTGACCTCGGCCCAGGCGCGCAGCGCGCCGTCGCCCTCGCTGAGCTGGAAGGGCAGGTCCACGTGGCGGCGCAGCTGGCGCAGGTCTGCCTGCGGCAGCTCGGCGAACAGCTGGCCGCTCCAGTGCTGCAGCTCGCCGGGGCGCTTGAGCAGCGCCTGCGTGAACTGGCCGCGCAGCGTGAAGCGCCGGCCCCAGTCCTCGGGCGGCGTGGCGTCCAGGCGCAGCTGGTGGCGGCGCAGGCCGTTGCGTATCACCAGGTTGAGGTCGGACAGCGCCAGCGGCGCCACCGGCTCGCGGCGCTGGGCGGCGCGCAGCTCGTCCACCCAGCGGATGCGGCCGTGCACGATGGCCAGCTCGGGCTGGCTGAAGATCCAGTCCAGCCAGGCGTCCGCCGCGCCGCTGGCCGCGGGGCGCTCGGCGCTGTCCAGGTCCAGGCCGGCCACCAGCAGGCGGCCGGCGGCGTCACGGCGTATCTCCAGCTCGGGTGTGTCGATCAGCAGCTGGGCAAAACGTGGTTGCCACGCCACCAGGGTTTGCACCGAGAGCACCGCGCTGACACGGGGCAGTCGCAGCGCCGGCCGGCCCGCCGGGTCCAGCACGCTCACATCCTGTAACTGCATGCGCGGCAGCCAGCCGCCGGAGTCCACTGCCAAATGGCCGATGCGCAGCTCTACCCCCAGGGTCTTTGAGGCTTCCCGTTCCAGCCACGGGCGCCAGTCATCGGCGTGCGGGAGAATGACCCAATGCAGCCCACACCAGGCCATCACGGCCAGCGCCAGCAGCAGGCCGGCGGCGAGCAGCAGCCAGCGCAGCCCGTGCCAGCACAGGCGCAATGGCAGGCCGAGGACTTGAAAGCAGAGGGTGAGGGCGGCCGAAGAGAAGACAGACACGGGACGTCGGGATGGGCCGCAGAAAGGCATCAGGCCGGCGGGCAATCTAGCACAGGGATATGAGTGAACTGTTTCGGGCCTTTGCGGAGCACAGCCGTTTCGTACAGCGGGTGCGGCGACGCCATGCGGCCGAGCTGAGCCTGCTGCCGCCCGGCCTGCCGGACCGGGCCGTCATCGCCGATCTGATCGCCCGCCTGCAGCCGCGGCGCAGGCTGGCCGCCAGCCTGCGGGTGACGCGCCAGCTGGTGCTGGAGCGGCTGGCGGTGCTGGACATCGAGCAGGGTGCCAGCGTGGATGACATCACCCGCGCGATGACCCACCTGGCCGAGGTCACGCTGGACGTGGCGCTGGCCGCCGCCCGCGCCGAGCTGGACGAGCTGCACGGCGCGCCGCAGACCGCCGAGGGGCGGGACATTCCGTTCTGGGTGCTGGGCATGGGCAAGCTGGGCGCGCGCGAGCTCAACGTGTCGTCCGACATCGACCTGATCTACGTCTACGAGCAGGACGGCCAGACCCACGGCCCGCGCCCGGTCACGGCCTACGAATACTTCGCGGCGGTGGCCAAGCGGCTCTATGCGCTGATCGGCGACGTCACCGAAGACGGCCAGGTGTTCCGCGTGGACCTGGCGCTGCGCCCCAATGGCAAGAGCGGGCCGCCGGTGGTGAGCCTGGCCATGCTGGAGGAGTACTTCCTGGTGCAAGGCCGCGAGTGGGAGCGCTTCGCCTGGCTCAAGAGCCGGGTCGTCGCGCCGCTGGCCAGCGTGGGCGACGCGCGCACGCTGGCGCTGCGCGACCTGGTGACGCCCTTTGTGTACCGCCGCTACCTGGACTACGGCGTGTTCGAGGGCCTGCGCCAGCTGCACGCCAAGATACGCCAGGAGGCCAAGACCCGCGCCGCCGGCCGGCCCGAGCGCGCCAACGACGTGAAGCTGTCGCGCGGCGGCATACGCGAGATCGAGTTCATCGTGCAGCTGCTGCAGGTGGTGCGCGGCGGCCAGTTCCCCGAGATCCGCACGCGCTCCACGGTGAAGGCGCTGGGGCAGTTGGCCCAGCGCGGGCTGATGAAGCCCGACACCGCCGAGCGCCTGGCCCAGGCCTATCTGTTCCTGCGCCGCGTGGAGCACCGCATCCAGTTCCTGGACGACCAGCAGACCCACTGCCTGCCGCAGGGCGACGAGGACCTGGCCTGGATCGCGGCGTCCATGGGGCTGAACTGCTCGCGCGAGGCCTGCGAGTTGTTCGAGCAGCTGGGCGAGGTGCGCGAGCTGGTGGCGACCGAGTTCGACGCGCTGCTGCACCAGGGCGCCAAGCCCGCGGGCCAGTGCCGCAACGGCCAGTGCGGCGGGCCGGCGCCCTCGCTGGACGGCGAGGACTTCCTCGCCCGCCTGCCTGAGCCGCTGGCCGCCGCGGTGCGGCGCCTGGCCGACAACCCGCGCGTGCAGGGCCTGCGCGAGGAGTCGCGCCTGCGCCTGGCCAAGCTGTTCCTGCGCGCAGCACAGGCGGTCACGGCCGAGGAATGCTCGCTGGACGCGGCGCTGCGCTTCGTCGACTGGGTGGAGCCGCTGCTGCGCCGCGAGAGCTATCTGGCGCTGCTGGTGGAGCGCCCCGCGGTGCAGGCGCGGCTGCTGCGCCTGCTGGGGCTGGCGCGCTGGCCCATGCGCTATCTGATGCAGCACCCGGGTGTCATCGACGAGCTGGCCGACCCGCTGCTGCTGAGTGCGCGCTTCGACCGCGAGGCCTTTCTGGCCGACCTGCACGAGCGCGCCCAGGGCTGGGCCCGCTCCGGCCAGGCCGACGAAGAGGCGCTGCTGGACACGCTGCGTCGCGCCCACCATGCGGAGGTGTTCCGCACGCTGGTGCGCGACGTGGAAGGCTGCATCACGGTGGAGCAGGTCGCGGACGACCTCTCCGCGCTGGCCGACGCGGTGTTGCAGATCACCATCGCCTGGGCCTGGAGCAGCTTCAAGCAGGCCCACCGCGAGCAGCCGCGCCTGGCCGTGATCGCCTACGGCAAGCTGGGCGGCAAGGAGCTGGGCTATGGCGGCGATCTGGACGTGGTGTTCGTGTTCGACGACGAGGACGAGCGCGCCAGCGAGGTCTATGCGGCCTTTGTGCGGCGACTCATCACCTGGCTGACGCTGCGCACCGCGGCCGGCGAGCTGTTCGACATCGACACCGCGCTGCGGCCCAACGGCAACTCCGGCCTGCTGGTGTCGTCGCTGGACCACTTCGAGGCTTACCAGACCGGGCGCGGCAGCAACACCGCCTGGACCTGGGAACACCAGGCCATCACGCGGGCGCGCTTCTGCGCCGGCGACGTCGAGCTGGCCGAGCGCTTCGAGGCGGTGCGCCGCCAGGTGCTGACCGCGCCGCGCGACGTCGAGGCGCTGCGCCGCGAGGTGCAGGCCATGCGCGAGAAGGTGCGCGCGGCCCGACCGGTGAAGGCCGAGCTCTTCGACGTGAAGCACAGCGAGGGCGGCATGATGGATGCCGAGTTCGCGCTGCAATTCCTGGTGCTGGCACACGCCTCGGCGCATGCCGAGCTGCTGGACAACGCCGGCAACATCGCGCTGCTGCAGCGCGCCGAGGCCGCCGGCCTGCTGCCGGCCGGTGTGGGCGTGGCGGCGGCCAATGCCTACCGCGAGCTGCGCCGCGTGCAGCACCGGGCGCGTCTGAACGAACAGTCCACCGCGCTGGATGCCGAGGCCGCCGCGCCGCTGGCCCCGCACCGCGACGCGGTGCGCGCGCTGTGGAGCGCGGTGTTTGGTTGACGCTTGGGCGCCGCGCCGCGCGGCCGGCCGGGACTGGCTGCTGCTGCTGGCGCTGCTGGCCAAGCTGTCGCTGCTGGCCTGGCTGCTGCCCGCTGCGGCGCTGGACTGGCAACCGGGCCTGATCGCCCACCAGCCCTGGCGGCTGCTGAGCGCCGCCTTTGTGCACTGGACGCCCACGCACCTGGCCGCCAACCTCGCGGGTTGCGTGGTGCTGGCGGCGCTGGGCTGGCGCGCCGGCCTGGGGCGGCGCGAGGCGCTGGCCGGCCTGATCGCGCTGCCGCTGACCCAGCTGGGCCTGGCCTTGCGGCCCGAGCTGGCGCACTACGGCGGGCTGTCGGGCGAGCTGCATGCGCTGGTGGTGATCGCGGGGCTGAGCCTGCTGCTGAGGCGCGGCCGCGAGCGGGCGGTGGGCGCGGCGGTGCTGGCGGGCCTGGCGATCAAGCTGGTGCTGGAGCAGCCGCTGGGCCCGGTGCTGCGGGCCACGCCGGGCTTCGATTTCCCGGTCGCGCCGTTGGCGCATTTGAGCGGCGCGCTGGCCGGCTTGCTGGCCGCCGGCCTGACAATGCGCGGCCACAGATTTCCAGGGAGTCCGCATGGGACGTGAAGCCACCTGCGCCGCGCGCGTCGGCCAAGAATCCGCCGACGAGGTCAAGGCGCTGCTCGAATCCACCGCCATCGTGCTGCGTGGCGCGCTCAAGCGCCGCTGGGCGCTGGCCGCGCTGCAGCAGCTGCGCGTGGAAGATCAGTCGCTGTGCTTCGAGGCCGACGGTGAAGCCGTGGCGCTGGCGCTGGGCGAGGCCGAGGCCGCGCGCTGGCTGAAGAAGCTGCAGACGCCGCCGCCCACGCTGGCGGCCAAGCTGGGCATCAGCCCCGAAACGCCGGCGCTGCTGATGGGCCCCACCCGCGGCACGCTGGACCCGGCGCTGGCCGAGGCACTGGGTCAGGGCCTGACCGGCAACCCGCGCACCGCCCGCATGCTGGTGGCGGTGGTGCAGTCGCCGGCCGAGCTGGCGCGCATGGCGGACTTCCACGCCGACATGATTTGCAAGACGGTCTGGGTCGTGCACCCCAAGGGCCCGGCGGCCTACCCGTCGGACGGCGAGGTGCGCGCCGAGATGCGCTCGCGCGGCTATGTGGACAACAAGACCAGCGCGGTGTCCGAGCAGCTGACGGCCACCCGCTACGTGCGGCGCTGAGGCCGTTGAGGCTTTTGAGCCGCTAGGGCCTCACCACTCGGCGAAGCTGCCGTCCGCGTGGCGCCACACCGGGTTGCGCCAGCGGTGGCCCACGGCGGCGCGCTCGCGCACATAGTCCTCGTTCACTTCTATGCCCAGGCCCGGGCCCTGCGGGATGGCGACCATGCCGTCCTGGTAGTCGAACACCTCGCGGTTGCGCACATAGTCCAGCAGGTCGTTGGACTCGTTGTAGTGGATGCCCAGGCTCTGCTCCTGGATGAAGGCGTTGTAGCAGACGCCGTCCAGCTGCAGGTTGGCGGCCAGCGCGATCGGGCCCAGCGGGCAGTGCAGCGCCAGCGCCACGTCGTAGGCCTCGGCCATCGCGGCGATCTTGCGGGTCTCGGTGATGCCGCCGGCATGCGAGGGGTCGGGCTGGATGATGTCCACATAGCCCTCGCTGAGCACGCGCTTGAAGTCCCAGCGCGAGAACAGGCGCTCGCCCAGCGCGATGGGCGTGCCGTCCGCCACATGGGCCAGCTCGCGCAGCGCCTCGTGGTGCTCGGACAGCACCGGCTCCTCGACGAACATCAGCTTGTAGGGCGCCAGCTCCTTGAGCAGCACCTTGGCCATGGGCTTGTGCACGCGGCCGTGGAAGTCCACGCCTATGCCCACATGCGGGCCCACGGCCTCGCGCACCGCGGCCACGTTCTCCAGGCAGCGCTCCACCTTGGCGTGGCTGTCCACGTACTGCAGCTCCTCGGTGCCGTTCATCTTGACTGCGGTGAAGCCGCGCTCCACCGCGCGGCGTGCGGCCGCGGCGGTGTCGGCCGGGCGGTCGCCGCCTATCCAGCTGTAGACGCGGATGCGCTCGCGCACCGGCCCGCCCAGCATCTGCGCGACCGACAGGCCGGCGTCCTTGCCCTTGATGTCCCACAGCGCCTGGTCGATGCCGGCCAGCGCGCTCATGTGGATGCCGCCGCCGCGGTAGAAGGCGCCGCGGTAGAGCACGGTCCAGATGTCCTCGATGTGGCGCGGGTCGCGGCCCACCAGCTCGTCGGCCATTTCCTCGACCATGGCGGCCACTGCGTGGGCGCGGCCCTCCAGCACCGGCTCGCCCCAGCCCACGAGGCCGGCGTCGGTTTCAATCTTCAGAAAGCACCAGCGCGGCGGGACGATGAAGGTGGTGAGCCGGGTGATCTTCATGGGCGTGGGGTCAAGTCTTGTGGGAAGGGAGCGTCAGCGCGTGGCGGCCTGCCAGGCCTGCACGAAGGCGCGCGCCTGCTGCGCAACGCGGGTGGCGTCGTCACCGGGGCGGTACAGCGCCGAGCCCAGGCCGAAGCCGCTGGCGCCGGCCTGCACATAGGTGCCCAGGTTGTCGGGCGTGATGCCGCCCACCGGCAAGATGGCGATGGGCGGGCGCAGCACCGCGCGCCAGGCCTTGAGCGTTTGCGGGCCCAGGCTTTCGGCGGGGAACATCTTCAGCACGTCGGCGCCGGCGGCCAGCGCGGCGAAGGCCTCGGTGGGCGTGGCCACGCCGGGCGCGCAGGCCAGGCCGGCGGCCTTGGCCGCGCGGATGACCGCGGCATCGCTGTGGGGCATCACGACCACGCGGCCCCCGGCGGCCGCGATGGCGGCGCAGTCGGCCGGGTTCAGCACGGTGCCGGCGCCGACCACGCAGTCGTCGGGCAGCGCGCGGCTCAGCGCGGCGATGCTGTCCAGCGGCTGCGGCGAGTTCAGCGGCACCTCCAGCGCGCGAAAGCCCGCGTCATAGAGGGCCTGGCCTATGGGCACGGCCGAGGCCGGGTCCAGGCCGCGCAGGATGGCGATCAGGCCGCAGTGCTGCAGCGCAGCGTTCAGGCGGGTGGCGGACATGGGTGCTCCAGGAAGGAAAGGGGTCAGGGCTTGAGAGGTTTTCGGGCATGGCTGAAAGCCTCTCAAACTCTCAGGGTTTGAGCAGGCCCGCACGGCCGGCCAGCCGCCACAGGCCGGCGGCGGTGGCCTGGGGCAGCAGCTCGGCACGGCCCAGGCCCTGCTGGCGCAGCGCCAGCGCATAGCGCTCGCACAGCGCATCGCTGCCGCACAGCACCAGGCGCGGCGGTGGCGTGTCGGCGGGCAGGAAACCGGCCTGCAGACCGGCCAGCTCGTGGCCTATTAGCAGGCCGGAGAGGTAGTCGAACTGCGCCTCCGCCGCCAGCGCGCCGGTCAGGAACAGGCTGCGCATGCTGAAGGCGTTGGACAGCAGGCCCAGGCGGCCGGCGGGCTGGGCGGCGACCGCGAGCCCGCGCTCGAAGGCGGGCGCATCGAAGGTGCTGGCGTCATGCCCGGCGGGCAGCGTGCGGCCCAGGATGGTGTGGCCGCGCAGCGCCGCAAAAATCTCGCCGGTCATGAAGCTGCAAAAGCGCTGCACCACGCCCCGCCGCACCCACACCCATTTGCTGTGCGTGCCGGGCAGGCCGATCAGCAGGGATTCGTCGTCCGCGCCCAGGGTCTGCAGCACGCCCAGCACCTGGGTTTCCTCGCCGCGCATTACCTCGGGCAGGTCGCCGCGCTGTATCAGCCCCGGCGCCAGGTGCACCGGCCGGCCGCCCGGGCCGCTGACCGGGCGCAGGCCGGCGGCCAGCGCGGCCTCGCCGCCGTCCAGTTCGGCATAGGGCACCTCGGCCCAGCCCTGGGCGCTGCCCACCATGCCGCAGGCCAGCACCGGCGCGTCCGGCCTGGCGGCCAGCCAGTCGCCGCACAGCTGCTGCAGCGCCTGCGCGAAGCCGCCTGGCGGCAGATTCATCAGGCCGTGGGCCGAGTGGCGGCTCTCCAGCGCCCGGCCCTGGCCGTCGTAGGCATAGGCGCGCAGCGCGCTGGTGCCCCAGTCCAGGCCGAGCAGGCGGATCTCGCTCATGGCGGGTGTTGCCGGGTTCAGCGCGCCCAGCGCAGCACCAGCGGGTCCAGGCGGCGGGCGGTCTCGATGAGGCCGCGGCGCGTGTCGGGATGGAGCTCGGGCCAGGGGTGGCGGCCGGCGTCACAGGCGATCACGCCGCCTTCCTGCATCAGCACCTTGGCCGCGAGCAGGCCGGTCTGGCGGTTCTCGTAGTTGATCAGCGGCAGCCACTGCTGGTAGAGCGCGAAAGCCTGCTCGCGGTCACCGCGGGCATAGGCCTCCAGGATGGGGCGTATGCCGTCGGGATAGGCGCCGCCGGTCATCGCGCCGGTGGCACCCGCCTCCAGGTCGGGGAAGAGGGTGATGGCCTCTTCGCCGTCCCAGGGGCCTTCGATCGCGTCGCCGCCCAGCGCGATCAGCTCGCGCAGCTTGGAGGCCGCGCCGGCGGTCTCGATCTTGAAGTAGCTGACCTGCTCGATCTCGCGCGCCATGCGGGCCAGCAGCGGGGCTGACAGCACGGTGCCGCTGGCCGGCGCGTCCTGGATCATGATGGGGATGTCGATCGCATCCGACACCCGCGCATAGAACTCCTGGATGCGCGCCTCGGGCACACGGAAGGTGGCGCCGTGGTAGGGCGGCATGATCATCACCATGGCCGCGCCCATCTCCTGGGCCGCGCGGCTGCGCTGGGCGCAGACCGCGGTGGAGAAGTGCGAGGTGGTGACGATCACCGGCACGCGGCCGCCCACATGCTCCAGCATCGTGCGCGTGAGCGTCTCGCGCTCGGCGTCGGACAGCGCGAACTGCTCCGAGAAGTTCGCCAGGATGCACAGGCCGTGGGAGCCGGCGTCGATCATGAAGTCCACGCAGCGCTTCTGGCTCTCCAGGTCCAGCTCGCCGCTGGCGGTGAAGGTGGTGGGCACGACCGGGAACACGCCCTGGTAGCGCGGCGTGGGGCGGGAGTTGGCTTGAGACATGGCTGCGGCCTCAGTGCGAGTGGCTGGGCACGGCCGCACCGCGGCAGCCGACCAGGAAGTCGAAGTCGCAGCCCTCGTCGGCCTGCATCACGTGGTCGATGTAGAGCTGCTTGTAGCCGCCGCCCTGGGCCTTCTGCACCGGGGCCAGTGCGGCCATGCGCTCGGCCAGCTCCTGCTCGCTGATGTCCAGGTGCAGGCGGCCGGTCTCGCAGTCCAGCTCTATCCAGTCGCCGTCGCGCACCGCGGCCAGCGGGCCGCCGGCAGCCGCCTCGGGCGCCACATGCAGCACCACGGTGCCGTAGGCGGTGCCGCTCATGCGGGCGTCGGAGATGCGCACCATGTCCTTGATGCCCTGCTTCAGCAGCTTGGGCGGCAGGCCCATGTTGCCGACCTCGGCCATGCCGGGGTAGCCCTTGGGGCCGCAGTTCTTCATCACCAGCACCGAGTTCGCGTCCACGTCCAGCGCCTCGTCGTTGATGCGCTCCTTGTAGTGCGGGAAGTTCTCGAACACCACGGCGCGGCCGCGGTGCTTGAGCAGGTGGGGCGAGGCCGCCGAGGGCTTGAGCACCGCACCGCGCGGCGCCAGATTGCCGCGCAGCACGCAGATGCCGCCGTCCTTGACCAGCGGCTTGTCCAGCGGGCGGATCACCTCGGGGTCGTAGTTGGGCGCGTCGTGGACGTTCTCCCACAGCGTCTTGCCGTTGACGGTCAGCGCATCGGGGTGGGGCAGCAGGCCGCCTTCGCCCAGGCGGCGCAGCACTGCGGGCAGGCCGCCGGCGTAATAGAACTCCTCCATCAGGAAGCGGCCCGAGGGCAGCAGGTCCACGATGGTGGGCGTGCCGCGGCCTATGCGGGTCCAGTCCTCCAGCGCCAGGTCCACGCCGATGCGGCCGGCGATGGCCTTGAGGTGGATGACCGCGTTGGTGGAGCCGCCGATGGCCGCATTGGTGCGGATCGCGTTCTCGAAGGCCTCGCGGGTCAGGATCTTGGACAGGCTCAGGCCCTCGTGGGCCATCTCGACGATGCGTATGCCCGACATATGGGCCAGCACATAGCGGCGCGCGTCCACCGCCGGGATGGCGGCGTTGTGCGGCAGCGAGGTGCCCAGCGCCTCGGCCATGCAGGCCATGGTGGAGGCCGTGCCCATGGTGTTGCAGGTGCCGGCGGAGCGGCTCATGCCGCCCTCGGCCGCCAGGAACTGGTGCATGTTGATCTCGCCGGCCTTCAGCGATTCATGCAACTGCCAGACCGCGGTGCCGGAGCCGATGTTGCGGCCCTCCAGCTTGCCGTTGAGCATGGGGCCGCCGGTCACGACGATGGCCGGGATGTCGCAGCTGGCCGCGCCCATCAGCAGCGCGGGCGTGGTCTTGTCGCAGCCCACCAGCAGCACCACCGCGTCCACCGGGTTGCCGCGTATGGCTTCCTCCACGTCCATGGCCGCGAGGTTGCGGGTCAGCATCGCGGTGGGGCGCAGGTTGGATTCGCCGTTGGAAAACACCGGGAACTCGACCGGAAACCCGCCGGCCTCCAGCACGCCGCGCTTCACATGCTCGGCGATCTTCTGGAAATGCGCATTGCAGGGCGTCAGTTCCGACCAGGTATTGCAAATACCGATGATGGGGCGGCCATCAAATTCATGGTCCGGAATGCCCTGGTTCTTCATCCAGCTCCGGTACATGAATCCATTCTTGTCGGCCGTGCCAAACCATTCGGCCGAACGCAGTTTCTTGGGCTTGTCTGCCATATTCAGATTCCTCGCCGCGCAATCAGCCGCGGTTCTTGTGATAAACGTCGACGAACACCGCCGCCAGCAATACCAGGCCCTTGATGACCTGCTGGTAATCAATCCCTATGCCCATGATGGACATACCGTTGTTCATCACGCCCATGATCAGCGCGCCAATCACCGCGCCGGCCACCTTGCCGACGCCGCCGGAGGCCGAGGCCCCGCCGATGAAGCAGGCCGCGATCACGTCCAGCTCGAAGCCCAGGCCGGCCTTGGGCGTGGCGGTGTTGAGGCGGGCCGCGAAGATCAGGCCGGCCAGGCCGGCCAGCGCGCCCATGTTGGCGAAGGCCGCAAAGGTCAGGCGCTGGGTGTTGATGCCGGACAGGCGGGTGGCCTTCTCGTTGCCGCCCAGCGCATAGATGCGCCGGCCCACCGTGGTCTGCGTGGTCACGAACTGGTAGAGCACGATCAGCGCGGCCATCAGCACCAGCACATTGGGCAGGCCCTTGTAGGTGGACAGCAGCCAGCCGACATAGAGCATGGCCGCCGCGAAGGCGCCGGTGCGCACCGCGAAGAACGCGGCCGGCTCGGTGTCCATGCCCTGGGCCTGCTGCTTGATGCGCTTGCGCCATTCGGTGGCCACCAGCAGCGCGGCCACGGCGGCGGCCAGCAGCAGCGACAGCAGGCGCAGCGACTCGCCGCCCAGCGGGTCGGGGATGAAGCCGGAGCTGAGCTTCTGGAAGGTCTCGGGGAAGGGCCCCACAGACTGGCCCTGCAGCAGCGCCAGTGTCAGGCCCTTGAACACCAGCATGCCGCCCAGCGTGACGATGAAGGAGGGGATGCGCGCATAGGCGACGAACCAGCCCTGCACCGCGCCTATCAGCGCGCCGGCCAGCACGCTCAGCAGCACGGTGGGCACGAAATGCCACTCGAAGCGCACCATCAGCACCGCCGCCAGCGCACCGATGAAGCCGCACACCGAGCCCACCGACAGGTCGATGTGGCCGGCCACGATGACCAGCAGCATGCCCAGCGCCATCACGACGATGTAGCTGTTCTGCAGCACCAGGTTGGTGAGATTCAGCGGCTCGAGAAGAATCCCGTCGGTGAGCCACTGGAACAGGCCCATGATGAAGACCAGCGACAGCAGCATCGCGTAGTCACGAATATTGCCGAGCAGGAAATTAAATGCCGGCATCCGGCCCTTGGCGGCCGGTATCGTTTCAGTAGTCATTTCTCGCCGTTACTCACGATTGCGCGCATGATGCGCTCCTGGCTCGCCTCGGCGGCGGGCAATTCCGCGACCAGCGCGCCTTCGTTCATCACGTAGATGCGGTCGCACATACCCAGCAGTTCCGGCAGTTCGGAGGAAATCATCAGGATTCCCTCGCCCTGCTGGGCCAGCTGGTCGATGATGGTGTAGATCTCGAATTTCGCGCCCACGTCGATACCCCGGGTGGGCTCGTCCAGGATCAGCAGGCGCGGCTTGGTGAACAGCCATTTGCTGAGCACCACCTTCTGCTGGTTGCCGCCCGACAGCTGGCCCACCGCCTGGCGCACGCTGGCGCAGCGGATGCGCATCGCGCGGCGGTACTCGTCGGCCACCGAGAACTCGGCCGCGCCGTCGATGACGCCGCCCGATGACACGCCGCCCAGGTTGGCCAGGCTGATGTTCTTGAAGATCTCCTCGTTGAGCACCAGGCCCGCGCCCTTGCGGTCCTCGGTCACGTAGGCGATGCCGCTCTGCACCGCGCGCTGCACCGTGGACACGTCCACCGGCTGGCCGTCCATCAGCACCTGGCCCGAGATGCGCCGGCCGTAGGAGCGGCCGAAGATGCTCATCGCCAGCTCGGTGCGGCCCGCGCCCATCAGGCCCGCGATGCCGACGATCTCGCCGCGGCGCACCGTCAGGTTCACGCCCTTGATGACCTGGCGCTCGGTGTACTGCTCGTGGTGCACGCGCCAGTCGCGCACCTCGAAGATCACGTTGCCGATGCGCGGCTCGCGCACCGGGTAGCGGTGGGACATGTCGCGCCCCACCATGCCGCGGATGATGCGGTCGTCGCTGACCGGCGCGGTGCGGCAGTCCAGCGTTTCTATGCTGGCGCCGTCGCGGATCACGGTGATGGCGTCGGCCACGCGGGTGATCTCGTTGAGCTTGTGCGAGATCAGGATGCAGGCCACGCCCTCGTTCCTGAGGTCCAGCAGCAGGTCCAGCAGCGCGGCGCTGTCCTTCTCGTTGAGGCTGGCGGTGGGCTCGTCCAGGATCAGCAGGCGCACCTTCTTGGCCAGCGCCTTGGCGATCTCCACCAGCTGCTGCTTGCCCACGCCCATCTTGCCGACCAGGGTGGCCGGGTGCTCCGACAGGCCCACGCGCTGCAGCAGCTCGCGAGCACGTTCGTGCGCCTGGGCCCAGTCGATCACGCCGCCGCGGCTGATTTCGTTGCCGAGGAACAGGTTCTCGGTGATGGACAGCGTGGGCACCAGGGCCAGTTCCTGGTGAATGATGATGATGCCGCGCGCCTCGCTGTCGCGGATGTCCGCGAAGGCCTGGCGCTCGCCATCGAAGAAGATGTCGCCCTCGTAGCTGTCATGCGGGTAGACCCCGCTGAGGATTTTCATCAGCGTCGACTTGCCGGCGCCGTTCTCGCCGACGATCGCGTGGATCTCGGCCGGCTGCACCGTCAGGTGGACGTCGCTGAGCGCCTTGACACCAGGGAAGACCTTGGTGATGCCGCGCATCTTGAGAATGGGCTCGCTCACGGCCTTCCCTCTTCGTATCGCTGAGGGCGGGCCGCCGTGACGCGCACGGCGGGCCCGCCTTGCCCGCTTACTTCAGCTGGGCTTCCTTGTAGTAGCCGCTGTCGACCAGGGCGGCCTTCCAGTTGCTGGCGTCCACGCTGATCGGCTTGAGCAGGTAGGAGGGCACGACCTTGGCGCCGTTGTTGTAGGTCTTGGTGTCGTTGACCGTGGGCTGCTGGCCCGACAGCAGCGCGTCGATCATGGCCACCGTCACGCTGGCCAGCTGGCGCGTGTCCTTGAACACGGTGGAGTACTGCTCGCCGCGCAGGATGGACTTCACCGAGGGGATCTCGGCGTCCTGGCCGCTGACCACCGGGCAGGGCTGCTGGCTGCTGCAATAGCCCACGCCCTTGAGCGAGGACAGGATGCCGATGGACAGGCCGTCATAGGGCGACAGCACCGCGTGCAGCTTTTCCTTGCCGTAGTAGGCGGACAGCAGGTTGTCCATGCGGGCCTGGGCCACGGCGCCGTCCCAGCGCAGCGTGCCTATCTTGTCCATGCCCATCTGCTTGCTGCGCACCACCAGCTTGCCGCCGTCGATGTAGGGCTTCAGCACCGACATCGCGCCGTTGTAGAAGAAGAAGGCGTTGTTGTCGTCCGGCGAGCCGCCGAACAGCTCGATGTTGAACGGGCCCTTGCCCTGCTTCAGGCCCAGCTTGTCGACGATGGAGTTGGCCTGCAGCACGCCGACCTGGAAGTTGTCGAAGGTCGCGTAGTAGTCGACGTTCTTGGTGCCGCGGATCAGGCGGTCATAGGCGATCACCTTGACGCCGCGGTCGGCCGCCTTTTGCAGCACGTCCGACAGCGTGGTGCCGTCGATGGCGGCGATCACCAGCACCTTGGGGCGCTTGTTGAGCATGTTCTCAATCTGCGCGAGCTGATTGGGAATGTCGTCCTCGGCGTACTGCAGGTCGGCGCTGTAGCCCTTTTCCTTGAGGCTGCGCACCATGTTGTCGCCGTCCGCGATCCAGCGCGACGAGGACTTGGTGGGCATGGACACCGCCACCAGGCCCTTGCCCTGGGCGAGGGCGCTGCCACCGGCCAGCAGCGCAGCCGCGCAGGCCAGCGCCTTGACGAAGGTTCGTCTCATTCTTTGTCTCCTACCAATGCACATGCGTGCCATCCGCGCTGCCGCAGCACAGGCACAGGCGCGTTGTTCTTTGAGTCGCTGCGGGATGTCGCATCCGGCATGGCTTGTCCGCCCTGAGGTGCGCAAGCTGCGCAGGCCGTCATGCACTTGCTTCAATGTGACGGCTTTAGTCTAATTCTCCGATTGCTATCGATGCTATGAAATCGAGTGCGGTTTTGATATCTGTTCTTGGATAGGCGTTAACCCTTATGTCGACCAACTCCCAGTGGTTCATCCGGGGCCGGCTCAAGACCCGGCAGCTGTTGCTGCTGGTGGCCTTGGCCGACGAGGGCAACATCCACCGCGCGGCCCAGGTGCTCAACATGACGCAGCCGGCGGCGTCCAAGCTGCTCAAGGATCTGGAGGATGTGCTGGCCGTGCAGCTGTTCGAGCGCCTGCCGCGCGGCATGCGCCCGACCTGGTATGGCGAGAGCCTGATACGCCATGCGCGCATGGTGATCACCAGCCTGGAGCTGGCCCATGGCGAGATCGAGGCGCTGAAGGAAGGGCGCTTCGGTCAGGTGCGGGTGGGCGCCATCATGACGCCCAGCCTGGTCGTGATGCCGGCCGCCATCGCCCAGGCCAAGAGCGAGCACAGCAGCCTGCGCATCTCGCTGGACATCGAGACCAGCCCGGTGCTGCTGGAGCGGCTCAGCCAGGGGCAGCTGGACATGGTGGTCGCGCGCCTGGGCGCCGAGCATGACAAGCAGCTGTTCCGCTACGAGCGGCTCAGCGAGGAGCCCATCTGCGCGATGGTGCGCGGTGGTCATGCGCTGCTGCGTCGTCAGCAGTTGCGCCTGGAGGACGTGGCCGACGTGGGCTGGATCACGCCGCCCGCCGGCAGCGTGCTGCGCCACCGCTTCGACCTGATGTTCCAGGAGGCCAGCCTGGCGCCGCCCACCAACATCGTGGAGACCGCCTCGCTGCTGTTCATCACCAAGATGCTGCAGCAGAGCGACATGGTGGCGCTGGTGCCCACCGAGGTCGCCAAGTACTACGCGGCCCATGGCATGGTGGCCATGCTGCCGCTGTCCCTGCCCTGCCGCATGGACGCCTTCGGCATCATCACCCGCTGTGACCAGCTACTGTCGCCGGGCGCCAAGGTGATGATGCGGGCGCTCAAATCGGCCTGCCTCAGCGCCTATGGCGAGGCCGGCAGCCTCGACTGGGGCGAGGGCGCCTGAGCGGCGCTGCCGCGCTCAGGTCCAGCCGGCGTCGACCTTGAACTCCTGCGCGGTGCACATGGACGACTCGTCCGCCGCCAGGAACAGCACCATCGCGGCGATGTCGTGCGGGATCAGCTTGTCCGGCAGGCACTGGTTGCGGCGGATCTCGTCCTCGGCCGCGTCGTTCATCCACAGCGTCAGCTGGCGCTCGGTCATCACCCAGCCCGGCGACACCGTGTTGATGCGTATGCCGTGTTCGCCCAGCGGCTTGGCCAGCCCGCGCGTGAGGCCGTTCACCGAGGACTTGGCGATCGCATAGCAGGGGTAGCCGCCGCTCTTGCTCTGCCAGCCGGTGGAGCCCAGGTTGATGATGGAGCCGCCGCCCAGTGCGCGCATGCCGGGCACGACGGACTGGATCGCGAACAGCGACGGGCGCTCGTTGATCGCCATGCGCTGATCGTAGTAGTCGGGCGTCACCGCTTCCAGCGTGTGGCGCTCGTCGCTGGCCACGTTGTTGACCAGCACCGCGAAGTCGCCCAGCGCGGCGGCGGCATCGCCGATCGCGGCCTGCAGGGCCGCCACATCGCTCACGTCCACGCGCCGCCACCAGGGCTTGGGCAGGCCCAGGCCGGCCAGGCGCTCGCTCAGTGCCTCGCTGGCGTCCTGCGCGATGTCTATGAAGGCCACGCGCGCGCCCTGCAGCGCAAACGCCTCCACGATGGCCGCGCCTATGCCGCTGCCGCCGCCGGTCACGAACACCGTGCGCCCGGCCAGGGAGGGAAACACCGCCTGGCGCTGGCGGTCCGGCGCAGCTCGCAGGCGCCTTGCTTGTTCGGTATTTGTCATGTCAATTTGAGTATCTTTTAAAATTAAAAAGTTATTAATTGATTATCAATATGCACTGATACCATTTGCCGCGTCAACTGGGGCAAGCAAGAAAAAAGGGGAGACACCCGCCATGTCGTCGAGCACGACTCACCGTTTTCCAGCCCATGGCGACCCCGAATGCCGGGTGCCGGCCGGGGCCGTGCTGGGCGAGGGCCTGCTGTGGTCCACGGCCGAGCAGGCGCTGTACTGGGTGGACATCCTGGGCGGGCGGCTGCACCGCCACCTGCCCGCCACGCGACGCAACGACAGCTGGGAGTTCGGCGAGCCCATCTCCGCGGTGACCGAGCGGGCCGGCGGCCCCGGCCTGCTGGTGGCGCTGCGCAGCGGCCTGGCCTTCTTCAACCCGGCCGTGGGCCTGGACTCGCTGCAGCTGCTGTGCCACCCCGAGCCGCAGCTGCCCGGCAATCGCTACAACGACGGCAAGTGTGACCGCCAGGGGCGCTTCTGGGTCGGCAGCATGGATTTCGACTGCGTCGCGCCCACCGGCAGCCTCTACCGCGTAGACCCCGACGGCCATCATTCCGTCCATGCGCAGGGCATCGCGGTGGTCAATGGCCCGACCTGGACGCTGGACGGCCGCACGCTGCTGCTCAACGACACCGTGCAGGGCTGCGTCTACGCCCACGATTTCGAGCCCGCCACCGGCACGCTGGGCGAACGCCGCCTGTGGCTGCGCCTGCCCGAGGCCGATGGCTATCCCGACGGCATGTGCACCGACGCCGAGGGTCGCATCTGGCTCGCCCACTGGGGCGGCGGCTGCGTGTCCTGCCGCGACCCGGTCAGCGCCGAGGAGCTGGGCCGCATCCGCGTGCCTGCACGCCATGTGAGCAACTGCACCTTCGGCGGCGCCGACCTCGACACGCTGTTCATCAGCACCGCCCGCTTCGGCCTGACGGCCGAGGAGCTGGCGGTGCAGCCGCTGGCCGGCTCGGTGTTCGCGGTGCGCACCGGTGCGCGCGGCCAGGTGGCGGCGCTGTTCCGCGGCTGAACGCGATGCACGCGCCCGAGATCCGCCCGTCGGTGACCTGGCTGAACGCCGGCGTCCAGCGCCTGGGCCTGCTGCCCGGCCTGGGCGGTGGCCTGGCGGCCTGGCAGCTGCAGCACCGCGGCGCCTGGCTGGACCTGCTGCGCCCCTGGGACGGCTTTCGCCTGCAGCCCGGCGCCAGCGCCTGCCAGCCGCTGCTGCCCTGGTCCAACCGCATCAGCCGCGGCGGCTTCACGCAGGATGGGCGCTTCCATGCGCTGCGCCCCAACACCGCGGCCGATCCCTATCCCATCCACGGCGATGCCTGGCTGCAGCCCTGGCAGCTGGCGACGCCGTCGCCCGGCCATGCGGTGATGCGGCTGCGCTCGCGCGGCTTCGCGGGCAGCCCCTACGACTACGAGGCCGAGCAACACCTGACCCTGGACGGCCTGAGCCTGGTGCACACGCTCAGCGTGCGCCACCTGGGGCCCGAGCGCCTGCCCTATGGCCTGGGCCTGCACCCCTGGTTCCCGCGCCAGCAGCCCTGCGAGCTGCAGGCCTCGGTGCAGGGCGTGTGGCACAGCCACCCGGACCGCCTGCCGCTGCGCCATGCGAGCGAGCTGCCCGCGGACTGGGACGTCGGCCGCGGCATTCCCGGCCGCGGCCCGCTGATAGACAACGCCTTCACCGGCTGGGACGGCCGCGTGCGGCTGCGCAGGCCCACGCTGGGCCTGAGCCTGCATGGCGAGACCCGGCTGCTGCTCGACGGCCAGCCGCTGGCCGGGCTGTGCTGCGTGATCTACCGGCCCGAGGCGGGCGACGCCTTCTGCTTCGAGCCGGTCTCCCATCCTATCGACGCCTTCCACTTGCCCGACCGGCCCGGCCTGGTCGAGCTGTCGGCCGGCCAGTGCCTGACGCTGCAGCAGCGCTGGGACTGCGAGCCGGACTGAGCCCTGCCCACCTCCGAACCAAGGAATTCCATGACGATCGATGGCTCCATGCTCATCAACGGCCAGGCCCGCCGCGGCCAGGGCGCCAGCTTCACCGCCACCGAGGCCGCCAGCGGCCAGCCCATCGCGGCCCCGGTGTTCGCCAGCGCGATGCTGCAGGACGTGAATGACGCGGCCGAGGCCGCGCGCGCCGCGTTCGACCCCTTCCAGGCCATCAGCCTGGAGGCCCGTGCCGCGCTGCTGGACGACATCGCGCAGCGCATCGACGCGCTGGGTGCCCAGCTCACCGAGCGCGCGATGGCCGAGACCGGCCTGCCGGCCGCGCGGCTGGACGGCGAGCGCGCCCGCACCGTGGGCCAGCTGCGCATGTTCGCCCAGCATGTGCGTGCCGGCGACTGGCTGGACGCGCGCATCGAGCCCGCGCTGCCCGAGCGCCAGCCGCCGCGCCGCCGCCTGGCGCTGCAGCGCGTGGGCCTGGGGCCGGTCGCGGTGTTCGGCGCCAGCAACTTCCCGCTGGCCTTCTCGGTGGCCGGCGGCGACACCGCGGCCGCGCTGGCCGCCGGCTGCCCGGTGGTCGTGAAGGCCCACCCCTCCCACCCCGGCACCTCCGAGCTGGTGGGGCGCGCGGTGATGGCCGCGGTGGCGGCGGCCGGCCTGCCGGCCGGCGTGTTCTCGCTGCTGGTGGAGGCGGGCTACCAGATGGGCGTGGCCCTGGTCGAGCATCCGGCCATCCAGGCCGTGGGCTTCACCGGCTCCCGCCACGCGGGCCAGGCGCTGATGCGCGCGGCCGCCGCGCGGCCCCAGCCCATCCCGGTCTATGCGGAGATGAGCAGCATCAACCCCACGCTGCTCCTGCCCGCGGCGCTGGCTGCCCGGCCCGAGACGCTGGCGCGTGACTTCGTCGCGTCACTGACGCTGGGCTCCGGCCAGTTCTGCACCAACCCCGGCCTGCTGCTGGCGCTGGAAGGCCCGGGTCTGGACGCCTTTGTCGACGCGGCGACCGTGGCCATCAGCGGTGCGCCGGCCGGTGTGATGCTCAACCCGCAGATCGCCGCCGCCTATGAGCGTGGCGCCGCGCGCGAGCGCGAGGTGCCCGGCGCCACGCTGCTGGCCGAGGGCCAGGCCGCGCCGGCGCGCTCGCGTGCCGCGCTGGTGCGCCACAGCGCCGCCGGCCTGCGCGCCAGCGGCCACATGCCCGAGGAGGTGTTCGGCCCCTTCGGCGTGCTGGTGGTGTGCGCGGACGCGGACGAGCTGCAGGCCCTGCTGGAAGGCCTGGAGGGCCAGCTCACCGCCACGCTGCAGCTGGATGACGCGGACCTGCCGCTGGCACGCCGCCTGCTGCCTACGCTGCAGCGCAAGGTCGGCCGCATCCTGGCCAATGCCTTCCCGACCGGCGTGGAGGTCTGCGATGCCATGGTGCACGGCGGCCCCTACCCGGCCACGGCCGATGGCCGCAGCACCTCGGTGGGCACGGCGGCGATCGAGCGCTTCCTGCGCCCGGTCTGCTACGACGGCCTGCCCGACGCGCTGCTGCCGGCGGCGCTGCAGCAGGCCAACCCGCTGGGCCTGCGCCGCCGCGTTGCCGGCCGCTACACCGACACGGCGGCCTGAGCCTCCCCCCCCCGCGCTGCCGCCATGCGTTCCTGGGCCACTCATCTGCGTCGCAGCCTGATGCTGCTGGGCGGTTTCGGCCTCACGCTGGTGGCGGCCGGCTATGCGTCGCGCAGCCATGGCGACTGCGCACGCCCGCACGCGGCCAGCAGCTGCGCGATCGCCGCGCCGGCCGAGCTGCCGTCACGCACCGCGCTGCTGAGCATCAGCGCCGGCGGCCGCCTGGTGCGCTCGCGCGATGGCGGACGGGGCTGGGTCGAGGTGGCGCTGCCCGGTGCGCCGGAGCTGCGCGCGCTGGCGCGGGTGGACGCGCGCACGCTGGTGGCGGTGGGCGTGGGCGGCGCGATGCTGCGCTCCGCCGACGACGGCCGCGAGTGGCAGCCGGTGGGCGAGGGCCTCAGCGCCCAGAGCCTGCTGACCGTGCTGGCCTGCGGTGACGGCTGCGTGCTGGCGCTGGGTCATGAAGGCGATGTGCTGCGTTCGGACGATGGCGGGCAGCACTGGCAGCGCCTGGGGGGCGAGGGCCCGCGCGGCCTGCAGTCGCCCGCACCGGAGTCCGGCCCCGAGGCGCTGGTGCTGTCGGGCGCCGACGGGCGCGATGCGGTTTCGCTGGATAGCGGCAAGACCTGGCACTACCGGGCCTCGATGGCACCGCTGGCGCGCCGCGCCGAGGCGCAGTTCCTGGCCGTGGCGCCCGGGGCCATGGCGCCGCCGCTGCGCGACATCTGGTCGCTGCAGCGCGACGAGGGCGGGCGGCTGTGGCTGCTGCGCAGCGTGGGCGAGCTGTGGGTGTCCGACGACGGCGGCCGGGACTGGCAGCCGGTGGCCGAGGGCGCGGCCCGCCTGCGCGCGCTGCGAGCGCTGAGCGAGCCGCGCAGCGACATCCTGGTCACCCAGGGCTGAGCGCCCGCCGCGACCTGCCCCTGCTTGCTGGCAGCATGTGCGCATGCGCCAGAACCACCTCGACCCCTCCGCCGTTGCCATCCTGCTGATCTGCTGCCTGCTGTGGGGGCTCAACCAGGTGGCGGCCAAGGCGGCGCTGACCGAGATCGGGCCGCTGTGGCAGTCGGGCCTGCGCTCGGCGCTGGCCGCGGCGCTGGTGTGGGCCTGGGCGGCCGCGCGCGGCATTGCGCTGTTCGGGCGTGACGGCAGCCTGTGGGGCGGCCTGCTGGCCGGCACGCTGTTCGCGGCCGAGTTCGCCTGCATCTTCGTGGGCCTGCAGTACACCAGTGCGTCGCGCATGGTGGTGTTCCTCTATCTGTCGCCCTTCGTGGTGGCGCTGGGCATGCCCTGGATCTCGCGGGCCGAGCGCCTGTCGGGCCGGCAGTGGGCCGGGCTGACGCTGGCTTTCTGCGCGGTGGCCTTTGCGTTCGCCGAGGGCTTCTCGGCGCCGCACAGCCCGCGCCAGTGGTGGGGCGACGCGATGGGCGTGGCGGCCGCGCTGCTGTGGGGCGGCACCACGCTGGCGATACGCGGCACGCGGCTGGCCGCGGCGCCGGCCGAGAAGACGCTGCTCTACCAGCTGGGCGTGTCGGCGCTGCTGCTGTGCGGCGCCGCACTGGCTGCAGGCGAGGCGCTGCCCGGTGCCTGGTCGCCGCGGCTGCTGGGGCTGTTCGGCTTCCAGGCGGTCATCGTGTCCTTTGCGAGCTACCTGGCCTGGTTCTGGCTGATGCGGCATTACGCGGCCACGCGGCTGGCGGTATTCACGCTCAGCACGCCGCTGTTCGGCCTGCTGGCCGGCGCGCTGCTGCTGGGCGAGGGCATCAGCGCGCGCCTGGTGGCCGCGCTGGCGGCGCTGGCCGCGGGCATCGTGCTGGTCAACCGCTGATGTCGCCCAGGCGGCAAGCCGTGCGCGGCGGCCTGCCTAGACTTTGGGCTCATTCCATAAGAACGTCCGGAGACACCCATGATCACGCTGTGCGGCATTCCGCTGTCCAACTACTACAACAAGGTCAAGCTGACGCTGCTGGAGAAGGGCATTCCCTTCGTCGAGGAGCGCGTGGAGACGCATTGCAGCGAGGAGGCGGTGCTGAGCTGTTCGCCGCTGGCCAAGGTGCCCTTCATCAAGACCGCGCAGGGCCCGCTGTGCGAGAGCCAGGTGATCTGCGAATACCTGGAGGCCGCCTATCCGGACACGCCGCGCCTGCTGCCGGCGGACGCGTTCGCGGCCGCCAAGGTGCGCGAGCTGTGCACCTTCGTGGAGCTGCACCTGGAGCTGGTGGCGCGCGAGCTCTACCCGCAGGCCTTCTTCGGTGGCGAGGTCAGCGAGGGCACGAAGAAGCGGGTTGCGCGCCTGCTGCCGCAGAACATCCAGGCCTTCAAGCGCCTGGTCCGGTTCGAGCCCTACCTGGCCGGTGAGCAGTTCACGCTGGCGGACTGCGCCGGCTGGGTCAGCCTGCCGTTGGTGGCCATGTCCACCCAGGCCATCTATGGCGAAGACCTGCTGCTGGCCGGCGGCGTGGACTGGAAGACCCATGCCAAGCTCATAGCTGCCCGGCCCCATGCCCAGCGGGTCAGCGCGGACCGCAAGGCCGACCTGCCGCTGAGGTCCTGAGCGCGTGAATTTTTGCCGGGGCGCGGTTTGCATTTGTGTCCGGCTTGATAAGTTGCTGAAACCTGGCGGCCACGGCGCGGCTCTAGACTGGCTCGACCTGTCCTGGAGTCTGCGCCGTGATCAAGTCCTCCCTTGGCCGACTGGCCCTGTTCCTGCCCTTGCTGATGGGGGCCACCGCCGGCCCGGTGCCCGAGGCCGGGCCGCTGCAGCCGCGCCAGCACGCGCCGCAGGCCGACAGCAGCAGCACGGCCGCCCGCGTCATTGTCAAATTCCGTAACAACGCCAGCGTGCTGCAGGCCGATGGCCGCGCCAGCATCCTGGCCGCCGGCCAGCCCAGCATGGGCCCGCAGCTGGCCAGCACCATGGCCGCGCGCCTGGGCGTGGCGCTGAGCGACGGCCGCAGCATCAGCCCCAGCAGCCAGGTGCTGATGGCCAGTGGCATGAGCTCCCAGGTGCTGGCCGACAAGCTGGCCGCCGACAGCGACGTGGAGTGGGCCGTGCCCGACCAGCGCCGCTTCATCACCACCGCGCCCAACGACCCGCTGTACGCCGACAACCAGACCACCACCACGCCGGCCGCCGGCCAGTGGTACCTGCGCGCGCCCACCAGCACGCTGAAGTCCGCCATCGATGTGGAAAGCGCCTGGGCCTTGACCCAGGGCAGCGCCAGCGTGGTGGTGGCGGTGCTGGACACCGGCGTGGTCAAGACCCACCCGGACCTGGCCTCCAAGCTGGTGAGCGGCTATGACTTCATCAGCACCGCGACGATCGCCAATGACGGCGACGGCCGCGACAGCGACCCGTCCGACCCGGGGGACTGGGTCACCACGGCCGACACCAGCAGCAGCACCTTCAGCGGCTGCACCGTGGGCAACAGCAGCTGGCACGGCACGCGCACCGCCAGCATCATCGGCGCGGCCACCAACAACGGCATCGGCATGGCCGGCGTGGCGCCCAACGTGAAGATCATGCCGGTGCGCGTGCTGGGCAAGTGCGGCGGCTACGACTCCGACATCCAGGCCGCGATGCGCTGGGCCGCGGGCCTCAGCGGTACCGGCGTGGCGCTGCCGGCGACACCGGCCAAGGTCATCAATATGAGCCTGGGCGGTTCGGGCTCCTGCAACGCGGCCTACCAGTCGGCGGTCAGCGACCTGACCGCCGCCGGCGTCACCGTCGTGGCCGCCGCCGGCAATGACGGCCTCGCGGTGGGCGTGCCCGCCAACTGCCCCGGCGTGGTGGCGGTGGCCGGCGTGCGCCATGCCGGCACCAAGGTGGGCTATTCCGACCTCGGCTCGGCCGTGACGCTGTCGGCCCCGGCCGGCAACTGCGTGAATACCAGCGGCACCTGCCTCTACCCCATCATCACCGCGGGCGACACCGGCGCCACCTCGCCGGTCAGCTCCAACTACAGCGACGGCAACAACTATTCGGTGGGCACCAGCTTCGCCGCACCGCTGGTGGCGGGCACGGTGGCGCTGATGGTGTCGTCCAACCCCAACCTGACGCCGGGCCAGATCCTGTCCACGCTGCAGAACACGGTCAATGCCTTTCCGTCGGTGGCCAGCACCGGCGTGAGCGCCTGCACCGCGCCCGGCGCGACCGCCCAGACCAGCGAATGCGCCTGCACCACCAGCACCTGCGGCGCGGGCATGCTGAATGCCGGCGCGGCGGTGCGCGCCGCGGCGGCCGGCTCCGCCGCGCCCACCGCGGTGCTGTCGGCCTCGGCCAACACCGTGCTGGTGGGCGACAGCCTGTCGCTGGACGCCAGCGGCAGCACCGGGGGCGTCGCGATCGCCAGCTATCTGTGGCAGGTGACGGCCGGCACGGCCAGCTTCACCGGCTCCACCACGGCCGCGACGACCACGCTGAGTGCCTCGGCGGCCGGCACGCTGACCGTGCAGCTCACCGTGACCGACGTGCTGGGCCGTACCGCCAGCACCACCAAGAGCTTCACCGTGGCCACGGGTCGGCCCACGGCCAGCATCAGCGCGCCCGCCACCAGCCTGGCCGTCGGCAGCACGTTGGCGCTGACCGGCAGCGGCACGGCCCAGGGCACGGCGGGCATCGCGAGCTATCTGTGGGAGATCACCAGCGGCACGACGCTGGCGTCCTTCAGCGGCTCCACCACGTCGGCCAACGCGACGCTGCAGGGCGTGGCCGCTGGCACGGTGACCGTGCGCCTGACCGTGACCGACACGCTGGGCTACACCGGCAGCAGCACGCAAAGCCTTACGGTGACGGCCGCCAGTAGCAGTTCCTCCACGACGAGCAGCAGCGGCAGCTCGGGCGGCGGCGGCGGTGGCGCGGCCAGCCCGTTCTGGCTGGCGCTGCTGGCCTTGGCCGCGCTGGCCCTGCCGCGCCGCCGGCGCGGCTGAAGGGTGGTCAGCCGGCCGCGGCGGCGGCCGGTGAGCAGGCGCGGAAGCCTGCGCCCAGCGCCGGATCCTTCAGCGCCTTGAGGCGGTCGGCGCTGAGGCCATCGGCCTGCGGCACGACCAGCAGATGGCGGGTGTGCGGCGCCTGCAGCGTCAGCACCCGCAGGCCCTTGAAGCTGCGCTTCTCGAACGCCGCCAGCGCCGCACGGGCCTCGGCCAGCGTCGCGTGGCGGCTCAGCACCAGCGCCGGCTGCTCGGCCGGCAGGCCGGTCAGCGGCTCGGTGTTGATCTTGAACTGCTTGTAGGTGGCTTCCTTGCGGGCGCGGAAGTCGGCGTTGTCCAGCTTGATGGTGGCGATGACGAACTGGCCCGGCGTCTCGCTGCTGCGCGTGGCCCAGTCCACGCCCAGGCCGGCGCCGCGCAGCACGGCCTGGGCCGCATTGAGGCCGGCATCGTCCTCGAAGGGGCCCAGCTCCAGGCAGACCCGCTGGCTCAGCGCACTGACCGCGCTGGCCGCCAGCGGCTGTATGCGCTCCGGATGCTGCTGGCCCTGCACGCGCTGCGGCTCGCGCACGCCCTGGGCGGGGATGCCGGTGAGCGGGTCCAGCCAGCCCCGGCTCCAGCAGAAGAACAGCAGATTGGCGGCCAGCAGCACCACCACCAGCACACGCATCACGGGGTCGTCTCCAGTCTGAGGCTCAGTTCGCCGGCCACCTGCGGGGCCAGGCCTTGCGCGGTCTCCAGCAGCAGTTCGCCGCGCTCGTTCACGCCGCGGGCGATGCCGGGCAGGGGGCCGACGCGCACCGCGCGCCCGGCCGTGAGGTCGCGGCGCTCGAAGGCCGCCCGCCAGGGCGCGAAGCCCATGGATTCGAAGTCCGCCAGCATCGCGGCCAGCGCCGGCGCGAGCCGGTCCAGCACGCGGGTGGCGGTCAGCGTCGGGTCCAGGCTGGCCAGCGCCGCGTGGCCGCTGGCAAAGGCGCTGCGGTCCACACCCTCGGGCAGCGGCTGCAGGTTCAGCCCCACGCCAATCACCACGCCGCGGCGCCCGGTCGGCGTGGCCACGGCCTCGATCAGGATGCCGCCCAGCTTGGCGCCGTCCAGGAACAGGTCATTGGGCCATTTCAGCTGGATGCGGGTGGCGCCCGGGTCCAGCGCATCCGCGATCGCGCAGCCCACGGCCAGCGACAGGCCGGCCAGGTCCAGCGTGATGGGCAGTTCCACGGCCAGCGAGAAGGTCAGCGAGGCGTCATCGCTGAGCCAGGTCTTGCCCTGGCGCCCGCGGCCCGCGGTCTGCCGCCCGGCCGAGAGCAGCAGCGCCCCACCGCCCTCGCGCAGATGGTTCAGCGCCTCGGTGTTGGTGGAGCCGCATTCGGCCAGGTGACGGCGCTCAAAAACCATGGCGGGGTCTCCTGCGATCGCATGGGGTGCCTTCCCCAGCGGCTCCCGCAGAACCGGCTTTGCCGGGCTGCGCGGAGCGCCCCCTTGGGGGACTGAGGCCGGACACCAAGAGTCCTGAGGACTCTTGGAGCCTGCCGAAGGCCAGGGCCTCTGGCCTTGGCACGGCGAAGCCGGTAGGGGGGGTCATCGCTTCGGCGCCAGCATGGTGCCGCGGCAGGTGAGTGCCCCGCACCAGCAGGCGAACTGCTTCTTCACCTTGGCCGTGTGGCGGCCGTCCAGCACCAGGCCGTAGTCGTAGAACAGTTCCTCGCCCGGCGCTATGTCGCGCAGCGCCTGGATGAAGACGCGGCCGTCCACTTCTTCCGCCTCGCAGTTGGGCTCGCAGGCATGGTTGATCCAGCGCGAGCTGTTGCCGCCGTACAGCGCGTCGATCACCTGGCCGCTGTCCAGGTGGAAATAGAAGGTGTGGTCGGGCTGGGCCGGGTCGTGCGGGTGGCGGCGCAGCGCCTCGTCCCAGGAAATGCGCTCGCCGGTGTATTCGATGATGCGGCTGCCGGCGGCGATGGGCGCGAGCGCGTAGACGCCGCGACCATGCACGCCGGAATCACGGACCTCGATCTTGCGGCGGGGGCTTTTTGGCGTCATCGGCGCTGTGGTACGGTGATTTCATGGGTGCGCGCGTGCGTGTGCGTGCGCGAGGCCCGGATTGTAGGCAGGGGATTTCGAGTCCCCGGCCATAGGGAAGACCTCAAGAAACGACCTGATGAGCAAGACTCTGATCATTGCCGAGAAGCCCTCCGTCGCCCAGGACATCGTGCGGGCGCTGACGCCGCAGGTGGGCAAGTTCGACAAGCAGGACGACTATTTCGAGAACGACCAGTACGTGGTCTCCTCCGCCGTGGGCCACCTGGTGGAGATCGCGGCGCCGGAAGAGTTCGACGTCAAGCGCGGCAAGTGGAGCTTTGCCAACCTGCCCGTCATCCCGCCGCACTTCGACCTCAATCCCATAGACAAGAACAAGGGCCGCCTGAGCGCGCTGGTCAAGCTGATCCGCCGCAAGGACGTGAGCGCCCTGATCAACGCCTGTGACGCGGGGCGCGAGGGGGAGCTGATCTTCCGTCTCATCGTGCAGTACGCGCAGCCGGCCAAGGGCGCGCTGAACAAGCCGGTGCAGCGTCTGTGGCTGCAGTCCATGACGCCGGCCGCGATACGCGAGGGTTTCGAGAAGCTGCGCAGCGATGCGCAGATGCTGCCGCTGGCCGATGCGGCGCGCTGCCGCTCCGAGGCCGACTGGCTGGTGGGCATCAACGGCACGCGCGCGATGACGGCGTTCAACTCGCGCGACGGCGGCTTCTTCCTGACCACGGTGGGCCGGGTGCAGACGCCCACGCTGTCGGTAGTCGTGGAGCGCGAGGAAAAGATCCGCAAGCACGTGGCCCGCGACTACTGGGAGCTGCGCGCCGACTTCGACGCCCAGGCCGGCCAGTACGAGGGCAAGTGGTTCGACCCGGCGTTCAAGAAGAACGACGACGCCGAGCGCCGCGCCGACCGCCTGTGGGCCAAGGACGAGGCCGAGGCCATCGCCAAGGCGGTGCTGGGCCAGCCGGCCCAGGTCACGGAGGAAAGCAAGCCCAGCACCACCAGCTGCGGCGCGCTCTACGACCTGACCACGCTGCAGCGCGAGGCCAATTCGCGCTTCGGCTTCTCGGCCAAGACCACGCTGTCCATCGCGCAGGCGCTGTATGAAAAGCACAAGGTGCTGACCTACCCGCGGACGGACTCGCGCTACCTGCCCGAGGACTATGTGGCGGTGGCCAAGCAGACCGCCGACATGATTGCCAGCGAGGACCTGCCGGGCCCGCTGCAGGCCCTGGCCCAGCATGCGCGCGTGGCGCTGAACAACGGCTACATCAAGCCCACCAAGAAGGTGTTCGACAACAGCAAGGTGTCGGATCACTTTGCGATCATTCCGACGCTGCAGGCGCCCAAGAGCCTCACCGAGGTCGAGGCCAAGCTCTACGACATGGTCGTGAAGCGCTTCCTGGCGGTGTTCTTCCCGCCGGCCGAGTTCCTGGTCACGACCCGCATCAGCAAGGTGGAAGCGGCCGGCAAGGCCCACCACTTCCAGACCAACGGCAAGGTGCTGGTCAAGCCGGGCTGGCTGGCGGTCTACGGCAAGGAGATCGATGACGAGGACGCCAACCTCGTACCGGTGCAGCCGGGCGAGGTGGTGCGCACCGAGAGCGTGGATGTGAAGGCGCTGCAGACCAAGCCGCCGGCGCGCTACACCGAAGCGACGCTGCTGAGCGCGATGGAAGGCGCGGGCAAGCTGATCGACGACGACGAGCTGCGCGAGGCCATGGCCGAGAAGGGCCTGGGCACGCCGGCCACGCGCGCGGCCACCATCGAAGGCCTGATCACCGAGAAGTACATGCTGCGCGACGGCCGCGAGCTCATCCCCACGGCCAAGGCCTTCCAGCTGATGACGCTGCTGCGCGGCCTGGACGTGGAAGACCTCACCAAGCCCGAGCTCACCGGCGACTGGGAGCACAAGCTCTCCGAGATGGAGAAGGGCCGCCTGAGCCGCGAGCAGTTCATGGCCGAGATCGCGGCCATGACCGAGAAGATGGTCGCCAAGGCCAAGGGCTATGACCGCGACACCATCCCGGGCGACTACGCCACGCTGAAGACGCCTTGCCCCAAGTGCGGCGGCATCGTGAAGGAGAACTACCGCCGCTTCACCTGCACCGGCAAGAGCGGTTCGGGCGAGGACGCCTGCGGCTTCTCCATCGGCAAGATCCCCGGCGGCCGCAGCTTTGAGCTGGCCGAGGTGGAGACCTTCCTGCGCGACAAGAAGATAGGCCCGCTGGAAGGCTTCCGCTCCAAGGCCGGCTGGCCCTTCACGGCGGAGCTGGCGCTGGTGTTCGACGACGAGATCCAGAACTGGAAGCTGGAGTTCGATTTCGGCGAGGACGCGAAGAAGGCGGAGGGCTCGGAAGAGCCGGTGGACTTCTCCGGCCAGACGTCCTTGGGCGCCTGCCCCAAGTGCCAGGGCCATGTGTACGAGCACGGCGCCAACTACGTGTGCGAGCACTCGGTCGGCGAGAAGACCACCTGCGACTTCAAGACCGGCAAGGTCATCCTGACCCAGCCCATAGAGCCCGCCCAGGTGCACAAGCTGCTGGCCGAGGGCAAGACCGATCTGCTGGAGAACTTCGTGTCCAACAAGACCCGGCGCAAGTTCAAGGCCTTCCTGGCCTATGACAAGAAGGAGGGCAAGGTGGTCTTCGAGTTCGAGCCACGCGCGGCCAAGGCGCCGGCCAAGAAGGCCCCCGCACGCAAGAAGGCCTGAGCGTGAAGCTCGGCCTGCAAGCCCGCCTGATGGGCAGCCTGGTGGCGGTGACGGCGCTGCTGGTGGTGCTGATCGGCTGGTGGTGGATCGCGCTGGAGCGTCAGCAGCTCAACGAGGCGCTGGAACAGCGCGAGGCGCGCATGGTCAGCCTGATACAGCGCGGCTTTGCGGGGCCGATCTGGAACCTGGACCAGGTCGCCATCGACAACCTGCTGGACGCGGTGATGGCCGATCCCGAGGTGCAGTCGCTGGTGCTCAAGGGCCTGGGCCTGCGCGGCGGCCAGGCGCACCGCGAGCGCAGCACGCCGGGCGTGGCCGCGACGCGGCGCGAGTTCACCATCGTCTACCAGCCGGCCGCCGACGCGCCCGGCACGCAGGTGGCCTCGGCCGAGCTGGTCTACACGCGCGAGCTGGTGCAGCAGCAGATCGAACGCTCCCGTGACTTCGTCGTGGGCCTGCTGCTGGCCATCGTCGCGGCGGTCATCGTCAGCTGCTACCTGCTGATGAATTTCCTGGTGCGCCGGCCGGTGGCCCGGCTGGGCGCGCTGGCCCAGCGCGTGGCCGAGGGCGACCTGGGCGCACAGATGGCGGTGGAGCGCCGCGACGAACTGGGCGAGCTGACCAGCCGCTTCAACGCGATGAGCCTCAAGCTGCGCGCCGCGGCCGACCAGGTGCAGCAATCCTCCGATGGCCTGCGCCAGAGCGAGCAGCGCTACCGCAGCCTGTTCGAGAACGCCACCGAGGGTATCTTCCAGGCCGACCACCAGGGCCGGGTCTTGCGTATGAACCGGGCCTTTGTACAGATGCTGGGCCTGCCGCCTCAGTTCAACCCGGTGGGGCGGCGGCTGCGCGAGCTCATGGGCCTGCGCCGCGCCGACCTGCTGCAGGTGATGCGGGTGATGCGCGAGCAGGGCAAGATCCAGCAGGCTCAGATGCGCCTGCGCGACAGCACCGGCCGCGAGATCTGGGTGGAGCTGAATGCGCACTGGGTGGAGGCCGAGGCCGAGCAGGGCCGGCGTCGCGTCGAGGGCATGGTCAGTGACATCTCGGCACGCCGCGCGGCCGAGGTCGAGCTGAACCGCCACCGCGAGCATCTGGAGGACCTGGTGGCCGAGCGCACCGCCGAGCTCAGCGAGGCCAAGCTCCGCGCCGAAGCCGCCAACCAGGCCAAGGGCCGCTTCCTGGCCACCATGAGCCACGAGTTCCGCACGCCGCTGAACGCCATCCTGGGCTTCACGCAGCTGCTGCAGATGGACGGGCGCATCCCCGATGGCCCGCAGGCCAAGCTGCAGCTGATCCGCGACTCCGGTCAGCACCTGCTGGAGCTGATCAGCGATGTGCTGGACATGGCGAGCATCGAGGCCGGCAAGGTCAGCATCAAGACCGCGCTGGTGGACCTGCGCGCGCTGCTGGACATGGCCAGCGACAGCGTGCGCCTGCGCGCCGAGCAAAAGGGCCTGAGTTTCCGGCTGGAGCTGGACGGTCGCCTGCCCGTCCAGGTCGAGGCCGACGGCCAGCGCCTGCGCCAGGTGCTGCTGAACCTGCTGTCCAACGCGGTGAAGTTCACCGACAGCGGCGAGGTGCGCCTGATCGCCCATGTGCTGGATGAAGAGGCCGCGCGCGTGCGGCTGCGCTTCGAGGTGGTGGACACCGGCATAGGCATGACGCCCGCGCAGCAGGCGCGGCTGTTCCATGCCTTCGAGCAGGTGTCGGACTCCTCTCGCCACCTGGGCGGCACCGGCCTGGGCCTGTCCATCAGCCAGCAGCTGGTGCGGCTGATGGGTGGCCTGATCGAGGTCCGCAGCGAGGCCGGTCGCGGCAGCAGCTTCGCGTTCGACCTGTGGCTGCAGCGGGCCGGCGCCTGAGCGCCGCACGGCCATGAGCTGGGCGGTGGCGGCCAGACTGCTGGCCATCCTGATCGCGGTCACCCTGGGCTGGGTGGTCGGGCGCATGCGCTGGCTGGGCCATGCGGCCGAGGGCAGCGAGGGCGACCCGGCCCGCGTGCTGGCCAACGCCGCCTACTACCTGTTCGTGCCGGCACTGCTGTTCCGCACCACCGCGCGGCTGGACACGGCCCATGTGCCCTGGGCCTTGCTGGCCGCCTTCTTCGTGCCGGTGCTGCTGTTGGTGGCGGCCTTCTACGCGCTGCAGCGGCTGCGCCGCGCGCCGGGCGAGGCCGCGGCCGTGCCCAGCGTGAAGGCCATCACCGCCGGCTTCGGCAACACGCTGCAGGTGGGCATCCCGGTCGCGGCCGGCGTGTTCGGCGAGCAGGGCCTGGCCATCCACGTCGCGGTGGTGAGCCTGCATTCACTGACCATACTGACGCTGCTGACCCTGCTGGTGGAGCTGGACCTCGCGCGTGAGCAACCCGGTGGCTCGCTGCTGAAGACGCTGGGCCAGACCGTGCGCAACACCGTGATCCACCCGGTGGTGTTGCCGGTGCTGTGCGGCCTGGGTTGGAACGCCACCGGCCTGGCGCTGCCGGCGGTCATCGACGAGGTGCTGCAGACGCTGGGCACGGCGGTCGTGCCGCTGTGCCTGACGCTGATCGGCATGTCGCTGGCCTACTACGGCTGGCCGCGCAGCTGGCGCGGGCTGGCCGGCCTGGTGGGCTTCAAGCTGGTGGTGCTGCCGGCGCTGGTGCTGGCGATCGCGCACTGGGGCCTGGGACTGGCCGGCCTGCCGCTGGCGGTCATCGTGATGCTGGCGGCCCTGCCCACCGGCTCCAACGCGCTGATCTTTGCGCAGCGCTACCGCGCGATGCAGACCGAGGTCACGGCGGCCACGGTGCTGTCCACGCTGCTCTACGTGGGCACGGCGCCGCTGTGGCTGTGGCTGCTGAGCCAGCTGTCGCCCTGGTGAGACAGCCGGTGACTGCCGGCACTTCAGGCGCAGCCGGCGTGCAGGCCCAATGCGGGACATGAGCCGCTGTTCCTGGAGTTCCCCCATGACCCTTCCCGCGCTGAGCCGCCGGGTGTTGCTGCTGGCGCTGGCCGGCGCGCTGAGCCAGCCGCTGTGGGCGGCCGAGCCCGCGCCCACGGCCGGCGCGGTCAGCGTGGCTGCGGGCCAGCTGGCGATACGCCATGAAAAGCTCAGGCTGGACAACGGCCTGGAGCTCATCCTGGTGGAAGACCACCGCCTGCCGCTGGTGGCCTTCAATCTGTGGGTGCACGCGGGGCCGCGCAACGAGGCGCCGGGCCAGACCGGCTTTGCCCATTTGTTCGAGCACCTGATGTTCGCCGGCAGCCGCCATGTGCCGCGCGGCGAGTTCGACAAGTTCGTGGACGCCGCTGGCGGCACCGACAGCAACGGCTCCACCAACTTCGACCGCACCAACTACTTCTTCACGCTGCCGTCCAACCAGCTGGCGCTGGGCCTGTGGCTCAAGGCCGACATGCTGGGCTGGATGATCGACGAGGTCGATTCGGTCGCGCTGGCCAACCAGCAGGACGTGGTGCGCAACGAGCGCCGCCAGAGCTTCGAGAACCGGCCCTACGGCATCGTGGAGGAGGCGCTCTACCAGGCGCTATACCCCGCGGGCCACCCCTACCGCGCGGCGGTGATCGGCTCGCACGCCGACATCCAGAGCATCCGGCTGCAGGACGTGAAGGACTTCGCCCGCACCTACTACCGCCCCAACAACGCGACCCTGGTGCTGGCCGGCGACTTCGACCCACGCCAGGCCAAGGCACTGGTGCAGCAGTACTTTGGCTCGCTCAAGGCCGGCCCCAAGCCGCCCGAGGTCAAGGTGCCCACGCCGCAGATCACGGCCGAGCGCCGCCTGGTGGTGACCGACCGCATCGAGCTGGAGCGTCTGGACATGGCCTGGCACACGCCGCCCATGTTCGCGGCCGGCGACGCCGAGCTGGACATCGCCGCCCATGTGCTGGGCGGCGGCAAGGCCAGCCGCCTGCATGCGCTGCTGGTGCGCGACCGCCAGCTCGCGCAGAGCGTGCAGGTCAGCCAGGATTCGCTGTCGCTGAGCTCGGTGTTCAACATCGAGGTCGTGGCCCGCCCCGGCGCCTCGCTGGACGAGATCGAGCGCCTGGTCGACACCGAGCTGGCCCGCCTGGCCACCGAACCGCCCACGCCGGCCGAGCTGGCCCAGGCCCGCGCCAGCATAGAAACCCAGCTGCTGCAGCGCATGGAGAAGCTGCAGCAGCTGGCCGACCTGGTGAACCACTACAACCAGATGGCCGGCGACCCCGGCTATGTGGGGCAAGACCTGGACCGCTACCGTCGTGCGAGTGGCGAATCGGTCAGCGCCGCGGTGGCGCGCTGGCTGCGCCGCGATGCGCGCGTGGTGGTGCAGGCCCGGCCGGGTGAGCAGATGCTGCCGCCCGACGTGCCCACGCCGCCGCTGCCGACCCAGGCCGCTGCCGGCGAGCGCGAGGCGCTGAACGCGCCCGAGGACTGGCGCAACAAGCCGCCCGCCGCCGGCCGCGCCAAGCCGCTGGCCCTGCCCGCGGCGCACAGCTTCCGGCTCGCCAACGGGCTCACGGTGATCCACTCGCCCAAGCCCGGCCTGCCGCTGTTCAGCGCCAGCCTGGTGCTGCGCGCCGGCCAGGGCGCCAACCCGGCCGGGCTGCCCGGCCTGGCCGGCTTCACCGCCGCCATGCTCAGCGAGGGCACGCACAGCCGCAGCGCCCAGCAGATCGCCGAGGCCGTGGCCGGCCTGGGCGTCACGCTGCAGGCCCAGGCTGGCGGCGAGGGCGCGCAGATCGACCTCTCCGGCCCGCGGGCGCGTGCGCCCGAGGGCCTGGCGCTGCTGGCCGACCTGGCGCTGCACCCGGCCTTCGCGCCGGCCGCGATCGAGCGCGTGCGCGCCCAGCGCCTGGCCGCGCTGGCCCAGACCCGCGAACAGGCGCCGCTGGTGGCCAACCTGGTGGGCAATCGGGTGAGCTATGGCGAGGGCCATCCGCTGGCGCTGCCGGCGCTGGGCACCGAGGCTGCGCTGAAGGCGGTGGACCAGGCAGCGCTGCGCCGCTTCTGGCAGGCGCATTACCGACCCGAGCGCGCGGCGCTGGTGGTGGCGGGTGACCTGGGCGAGGCCGAGCTGCGGGCGCTGGTCGAGCCGCTGTTCGGTGCCTGGCGCGGCGAGGGCGAGGCCGCACCCAGCCGGCCGCTGCCGCCGGCCCGCCTGGTGGCGGCGCGCACCGTGCTGGTGGACAAGCCCGGCGCGCCGCAGACCGCGCTGGCCCTGGTCGCGCCCGGCCCCTTCGCGAGCGCGCCGGATGCGGCCGCCATCGATGTGATGAACGCGGCGCTGGGCGGCCTGTTCACCTCGCGCATCAACACCCAGCTGCGCGAGGTCAAGGGCTACACCTACGGGCTCTATTCCGGCTTCACCATGGGCCGCGAGCGCGGCCAGTTCGGCATACGCGGCAGCGTGCGCACCGACGTGACCGGCCCCGCGCTGGCCGACATCGAGACCGAGATCCTTGCGCTGCGCGCCCGGCCCATGGGCGCGGCCGAGCTGCGCCGGGTGCGCAATGCGGAGTTGCTGTCGCTGCCGGGCCGCTTCGACACCAATGCGGTCGTGGTGGGCGCCTATGCGGCCAACTGGGTCGTGGGCCTGCCGCTGAACGCCATCCCGCGCCTGCCGGCCCAGCTGGGCGCGGTCAGTGCCGCGGCGGCGCAGCGCGCGGCGCGCGCCCATGTGGACCCGGCCCGGCTCACCGTGGTCGCGGTGGGCGACAAGGCCAAGGTCCTGCCCCAGCTGCAGGCGCTGGGCCGGGGCGCGGTGGAGCTGCGCAACGCCGACGGCGATGTCGTGAAACCTTGAGCCGGGCTTCGCCGGGGCGCAAGACGCGCCCCCGCGAGCGCGGCGACAATCGAGCCATGAAGCCCATTGCCTACACCCGCGCCCAAGCCCTGCCCGCGCTGCTGCAGCAGCGCATCGTCATCCTGGACGGCGCGATGGGCACCATGATCCAGCGCTACAAGCTCGGCGAGGTCGACTACCGCGGCGAGCGCTTCAAGGATCACGGCAAGGACCTGAAGGGCAACAACGAGCTGCTGCTGTTCACGCGGCCCGACGTGATCCGCGAGATCCACGAGCAATACCTGGCCGCCGGCGCCGACCTGATAGAGACCAACACCTTCGGCGCCACCTCGGTCGCGCAGGAAGACTACGATCTGCCCGAGCTGGCCTACGAAATGAACCTGGTGGCTGCGCAGATCGCGCGCGCGGCCTGCGACAAGTACTCGACGCCGGACAAGCCGCGCTTCGTGGCCGGGGCGCTGGGCCCGACGCCGCGCACCGCATCCATCAGCCCGGACGTGAACGACCCCGGCGCGCGCAACATCGACTTCGACACGCTGCGCGACGCCTACTACGAGCAGGCCAAGGGCCTGCTGGACGGTGGCGCCGACCTGTTCCTGGTCGAGACCATCTTCGACACGCTGAACGCCAAGGCCGCGATCTTCGCGCTGGACCAGCTGATGGAAGACACCGGCGAGCGCCTGCCGGTCATCATCTCCGGCACCGTGACCGACGCGTCCGGCCGCATCCTGTCGGGCCAGACCGTGACCGCCTTCTGGCACTCGGTGCGCCATGCGCGGCCTCTGGCGATCGGCCTGAACTGCGCGCTGGGCGCCACGCTGATGCGGCCCTACATCGAGGAACTGTCCAAGGTGGCGGGTGGCGTGGCGGTGAGCTGCTACCCCAACGCCGGCCTGCCCAACCCCATGAGCGACACCGGCTTCGACGAGACGCCGGACGTCACGGCCAGCCACCTGGCCGAGTTCGCGAAGAGCGGCTTTCTCAACATCGCCGGTGGCTGCTGCGGCACCACGCCGGACCATATCGCGGCGATTGCCAAGAGCCTGTCGGCCTACCAGCCGCGCGTCAGCGGCGACAAGTTCTTCAGTGGCCTGCTGAGCGCCGCCTGAAACTGAGCCCGCAGGCGGCATGATGGCGGCTCCTGAGCAGGAGCTGCCCATGACACGACTCGCCGCGCTGCTGCTGGCCGCGCTTCTCCCGCTGGCGGCTGGTGCCGCCGACACCCGCTGCGGCGCTGCCTGGCAGCGCGAGGTCAATGCCCGCCTGGGCGGCGCGGACGGCCACGGGCCCGACCTGGGCTCGGAGGAGTGGCAGGCCGCGGTGTCGCAGCAGCTGGGCCTGCTGGAGCCGCCGCTGCGCGGCAGCAAGGCCTGGTGCGAGCGGGTGCAGCAGGCGCTGGACCAGGCGCGCCGCGCGCCGCTGTGCCGCCAGCGCCAGGTGCGCGGCGACGTGGAGGCGCTGGTGTGCCAGCGCGCCGGCCTGGCGCTGCTGGACGCGCGCGTGGCCGAGGCCTACGAGGCGGCGCGCCGCCAGGCGGTGAACGAGCGCCCGCCGGTGCTGGCCGCCGAGCAGCGCGGCTGGCAGCGCGAGCGCCACGACTGCTGGAAGGCCGGCCCCGACCCCGACTCGGCCAGCGACACCGAGGCCCGCGCAGCCTGCGTGCGCGAGAGCTCGCAGCGCCGCCTGCTGGAGCTGCAGGTGCGCTACCGCCTGGTGCCGCTGGTGGCCACGGTGCGCTGGCGCTGCCTGGACAACAGCGAGATCGTCACCCACTTCTTCAACGCCACCGAGCCGCCCAGCCTGATGGCCGAGCGCGGCGACGAGAGCTCGCTGATGACCCAGCAGCGCGCCGCCAGCGGCACGCACTATGTGGGCCGCAACGAGAGCTTCTGGGAGCACCAGGGCGAGGCCACCGTGGTTTGGGGCTGGCAGGGGCCGGAGCTGCAGTGCGTGAAGGCCCAGCCCCGGCCCTGAACCGGTCCGTCAGTCCCAGGCCGGCGCCAGGCCCTCGGGGTCGACCAGGCGCTGGCTGCGGTCCAGCGCCGCGATGCGCGCCATCTGCGCATCGCTCAGGCGCAGTGACGCGGCGAGCAGGTTGCTGGCCAGGTGCTCGCGCTTCGTGGATGAGGGAATGACCGCATGGCCGCGCTGCAGCGCCCAGGCCAGCGCCACCTGGGCGGGCGTGGCGTCCAGCTCGGCCGCGAGGGCGAGCAGGGTCGGGTCTTGCAGCACCTGGCCATAGCCCAGCGTCATGTAGGACGTCAGGTGCACCCCGTGGCGGGCCGCGAAGGCGCTCAGCGCGGGGCTTTGCAGCCAGGGGTGCAGCTCCACCTGGTTGGTCGCCAGCCGGCCGGCGCCTACATGCGCGATGGCGCGTTGCAGCAGCGCGATGGGGAAGTTGGACACGCCGATCGCGCGGGTCAGGCCTTGCGCCTGGGCGTCCAGCAGCGCGTCCAGCGTGGCCTCCAGCGGCACGGCGCCGCCGGGCGAGGGCCAGTGGATCAGCGTCAGCTCCACATGGCCGGTGCGCAGTTTGTCCAGGCTTTCGCGTAGGCTGGGCAGCAGGCGCTCGGGAGCCAGGTGCTCGGTCCAGATCTTGGTGGTCAGCGCGAGCTGCTCGCGCGGCAGGCCGCTGGCGGTCCAGGCCTGGCCGATCTCGGCCTCGTTGCCGTAGATCTGCGCGGTGTCGATCGCGCGGTAGCCCAGCTCCAGCGCGGCGCTGACCGAGGCTATGACGGCCTGATCCTTCAGGCGGAAGGTGCCCAGGCCCAGGGCGGGAAGGGGGAAGTTCATGGATGCTCCAGAAGGGGGTGGGTGATCAGTGGCCGGCCGGGCGGGCGCCATGCAGCCGCACCGGCAGGCCCTGGCGGCTGTCCAGCGCGCCGCTCCAGCGGGTCAGCGCCAGCGACACCAGCACCACGGCCGCGCCTATCCAGGGCGTGTGCTGCAGGCCCAGGTGGGTCACGATCAGGCCGCCGGCCCAGGCCGCGAACGCGATGCCCAGGTTGAAGGCCGCGATGTTCAGGCCCGAGGCCACGTCCACCGCCTGCGGCGCCACGCGCTCGGCCTGCTGCACCACATAGACCTGCAGGCCCGGCACGTTGCCGAAGGCGAACGCGCCCCACAGCAGCACGGTCAGCACCGCCAGCACCGGCTGGTGGGAGGTGAAGGTGAACAGCAGCAGCACCGCAGCCAGGCCCGCGAAGATGATCTGCAGCGCCGGAATGGGGCCGCGGCGGTCGGCCAGACGGCCGCCCCACAGATTGCCCACCGCGACCGACACGCCATAGACCAGCATCACCCAGCCCACCGCCCCGGCCGAGAAGCCGGCCTGCTGCTGCAGGATGGGCGCGAGGAAGGTGAAGGGGATGAAGCTGCCGCCATAGCCGATCGCGGTCTTGGCATAGACCAGCAGCAGGCGCGGCTCGGCCAGCACGCGGGCCTGCTGCAGCAGCGAGGCCGGCCGCTGGTGCTTGAGGCTGCGCGGCACGAACAGCGCGCTGCCTAGGAAGGCGATCACGCCCAGCGCGGCCACCGCCAGGAAGGTGGCGCGCCAGCCGAAATGCTGGCCCACGAAGGTGCCCAGCGGCACGCCGGTCACCAGGGCCACGGTCAGGCCGGTGAACATGGTGGCGATCGCGCTGGCGGCTTTCTCCTTGGGCACCAGGCCGGTCGCGATGGTCGAGCCTATGGAGAAGAACACGCCGTGCGCCAGGCCGGTGAGCACGCGCGCGACGATCAGCGACTCATAGCCGGGCGCGGCCCAGGCCATCAGGTTGCCGGCGGTGAACAGCGCCATCAGCGCCAGCAGCAACCACTTGCGCGGCAGCTTGCCGGTCAGCGCGGTGAGCACCGGCGCGCCGATAGCGACGCCGAGTGCGTAGAGGCTGACCAGCAGGCCGGCCGAGGGAAGGCTGACGCCGAGGTCGGCCGCCACCGTGGGGATCAGACCCACGATGACGAACTCGGTCGTGCCGATTGCGAAGGCGCTGAGCGTCAGCGCCAGCAGAGCCAGAGGCATGGGAACTCCTAATGATTGCCAAGGCTGCGCAGTGTGGGGATTGGATTCAAAGCAAAAAAGCCGTGATTTGGCACAATGCTTTTGATTCGGAGTCAAGAATGAAGACCAGCCTGGATGAGATGGCCGCCCTGGTGGCCGTGGTGGACACCGGCTCCATCACCGCGGCGGCCGAGGCGCTGCAGCAGACCGTGTCCGGTGTCAGCCGGGCGCTCGCGCGGCTGGAGTCCAAGCTGGCCGCGACGCTGCTGAGGCGCACCACGCGGCGCCTGGAGCTGACCGAGGAGGGCGCGGCCTTTCTGGCCCATGCGCGCGCCATCCTGGCTGCGGTGGACGAGGCCGAGGGCCAGATGGCCGCGCGGCTGCAGCGCCCGGCCGGGCGGCTGCGCGTGAACGCGGCCTCGCCTTTCATGCTGCATGTGGTGGTGCCGCGGGTGGGCGGCTTTCGCGCGCGCTATCCCGACATCCAGCTGGAGCTCAACACCAACGACAGCCTGATCGACCTGATCGAACAGCGCACCGACCTAGCGCTGCGCATAGGTCCGCTGCGCGACTCCACCTTGCATGCGCGGCCGCTGGGGCGCTTCAGGCTGCGCGTGGTGGCCGCGCCGGCCTATCTGAAGGCACAGGGCCGGCCGCGCAGCGTGGACGAGCTGCGCGGCCACCGGCTGATCGGCTTCACTGCGCCCGAGCACCTCAACCAGTGGCCGCTGCGCGGCGCGCATGGCGACAGCCTGGCCATTACGCCGGCCGTCAGTGCATCCAGCGGCGAGACCGTGCGCCAGCTCGCGCTGGCCGGCGAGGGCATCGCCTGTCTGGCGGACTTCATGACCCGCGAGGACCGCGCGCGCGGCGACCTGGTGCAGGTCTGCCCCAGGGACACGGTGGAGGTGCTGCAGCCGGTGCACGCGGTCTACTACCGCAACACCGCGCTGGCGGCGCGCATCCAGTGCTTCGTGGACTACCTCGCGCAGCAGCTGGCCGAGATCGCGGAGTGAGCCGGGCTTCCGAAGCACGGAAGTGACCCTCACAGATTTCCTGCTGGGAGCGCGCGGCCCCCGCCCCTAAGTTACGGACTCCCCCACACCGCTGGAGTCCGCCATGCAAGTCCTGTTCAAGTGCCGCGCGCCGCATGCGGCCGACCACCGCGAGTTGGCCAAGGCCCGGCTGAAGGCCGCGCTGCGGCGTCTGTCTTCGCGTGTGCCCAAGGCCACGGTGCAACTGGCCGATGTGAACGGCCCGCGCGGCGGCGTCGACAAGCTGTGCCAGCTGGAGCTGCACACCGCCGGGGCCGGCACGGTGATCGTGCGCTCGGTGGCCAGCGAGTGGCGCTCCGCCTTCGACGACGCGCTGGCCCGGGCGCTGCGGCTGCTGACCCGGTTGCTGCATCGCCAGCCGCGCCGCGCGCTGCCGCTGCGCCGCCAGCCGGCTGCCGAGGAATGAGGTTCAGCCCCTAAGGAGCTCCCCATGAAATGCCCCCACTGCCCCGATACCGCGCTGGTGATGAGTGAACGCCAGGGCGTAGAGATCGACTACTGCCCCAACTGCCGCGGCGTCTGGCTGGACCGTGGCGAGCTGGACAAGCTGATCGAGCGTTCGGTCCAGGCCGCCCCGCCGGTGGCAACCGCCGCGGCCGCGCGGCGCCCGGACTTCGTCGATTCCGACTACGGCCGCCATGGCGGCCACCGGCGCAAGTCCTGGCTCAGCGACATCTTCGACTGAGCCTCCCCACACCCCTGCAAGGAGTTTTCAATGAAGCGCGTGCTGCTGTTCCTGCTGACCAACCTCGGCGTGATGCTGGTGCTGGGCATCACCGTGCAGGTGCTCGGGCTGAATCAGTTCCTCACCGCCCAGGGCCTGAGCCTGAGCGGCCTGCTGGGCTTTGCACTGCTGATGGGCTTTGGCGGCGCCTTCATCTCGCTGCTGATCAGCAAGCCCATGGCCAAGTGGACCACGGGCCTGCGGATCATCGACGGTTCGCCCGACCCCACCCACCAGTGGCTGGTGGCCACAGTCGCGCGCTTCTCCGCCGCCGCCGGCATACGTGCGCCGGAGGTGGGCCTCTACGAGGGGCCGCCCAATGCCTTCGCGACCGGCGCCTTCAAGAACTCGGCGCTGGTGGCCGTGTCCACCGGCCTGCTGCAGTCCATGAGCCGCGAGGAGGTGGAGGCGGTCATAGGCCATGAGGTGGCCCACGTGGCCAATGGCGACATGGTCACGATGGCGCTGATCCAGGGCGTGATGAACACCTTCGTGGTCTTCCTATCCCGCGTGATCGGCTATGTGGTCGACAAGCTGGTGCTGCGCAACAACCAGGACGGCCCCGGCATGGGCTACTACCTGACCACGCTGGTGATGGATCTGCTGCTGGGCGTGGTGGCCGCGCTGGTGGTGGCCTGGTTCTCGCGCCAGCGCGAGTTCCGCGCCGATGCGGACGCGACCCGGCTGATGGGACGCAAGCAGCCCATGATCCATGCGCTGGCCCGTCTGCACGGGCTGGACCCCGGCGAGATGCCCCAGGCGCTCAAGGCCATGGGCATCAGCGCCCGGCCGCAGGGCTGGCTGGCCTGGTTCTCCAGCCACCCGCCCATGGAGGCGCGCATCGCCCGCCTGCAGCAGCTGGGCTGAGACCGGCGGCGCCGGCCCCCGACACAATCGGGGGCCTGTTCCGCCCTTGCGCCCCGCTGCCCATGCCCGTCCTGCCCACCAAGCTGCCCAACGCCGGCACCACCATCTTCAGCCTGATGTCCGCGCTGGCCGCCCAGCATGGGGCGGTCAACCTGGGTCAGGGCTTTCCGGACTTCGACCCCGACCCCGCGCTGCTGCGCGCGGTCAGCGACGCGATGGCCGCCGGCCACAACCAGTACCCGCCCATGACCGGCGTGCCGGCGCTGCGCCAGTCCATCGCGGCCAAGCTCAACCGCCTGTACGGCTCGGCCTATGACGCCGACACCGACATCACTGTGACCGCCGGCGGCACCCAGGGCCTGCTGACCGCGCTGCAGTGCTGTGTGGGCACCGGCGACGAGGTGATCATCATCGAGCCGGCCTACGACAGCTACGACCCCGCGATACGCCTGGCCGGCGGCGTGCCGGTGGGCGTGCCCATGACGGCGGACTACCGGCTGGACTGGCCCGCGCTGGAGGCCGCGATCACGCCGCGCACCCGGGCCCTGGTGCTCAACACGCCGCACAACCCCAGCGGCCGTGTCGCCACGGCGCAAGACCTGGCACGGCTTGCGCAGCTGGCCGAGGCGCACGACCTGTTCGTCATCAGCGACGAGGTCTACGAGCACATGGTGTTCGACGGCGCCCGCCACGAGAGCGTGGCCCGCCACCCCGGGCTGCGGGAGCGCAGCTTCCTGGTCAGCAGCTTTGGCAAGACCTTCCACGTGACCGGCTGGAAGGTGGGCTTCGTGGCCGCGCCGCCGGCGCTGTCCGCGGCCTTCCGGCGCCTGCACCAGTACACGGTGTTCACGGTGCACACGCCCACCCAGCACGCACTGGCCACCTACCTGGCCGACCCGGCGCCCTGGCAGGGCCTGAGCGACTTCTACCAGGCCAAGCGCGACGCCTTCCGCGCCGCGCTGGCCGACACCGGCCTGCGCCTGCTGCCCTGCGAGGGCACCTATTTCCAGACCGTGGACTACGCGGCCGTGTCCGAGCTGCCGGAGCTGGACTTCGCGCGCTGGCTGACCACCGAGATCGGCGTCGCCGCCATCCCGCTGTCGGGCTTCTACCAGCGGCCCCAGGAGCGCCGCCATGTGCGCTTCTGCTTTGCCAAGCGCGAGGAGACGCTGGCGCTGGCGGCCCAAAGGCTGAAGCGCCTGGGCTGAGGGGCCACGGATACTCCGGGGCCTGTTCCGGAGGTCTTTCATGTTGCGAGCGCAGCTGTTTGCGATCCTGCACCGCCCCGAGCCCGGCAACCGCTGGGCCTGCCATGTGAACTATGTGCTGGTCGCGCTCATCGTGCTGAACGCGGCCTGCGTGGCGCTGCAGACCGTGCCCTCGCTGGGCAGCCGCTTCGAGCGTTTGTTCTGGTGGCTGGACGCGGTGTCCACCGCGCTGTTCACCGTCGAGTACGCGGCGCGGGTCTGGGTCTGCGTGGAGCAGCGCCGCCTCAGCCATCCGCTGTGGGGGCGCTTGCGTTATGCGCTGCAGCCGCTGCCGCTGCTGGACCTGCTGGTCATCGTGTCCTACTTCAGCCCCTTCGACCTGCGCTTCCTGCGCGTGATGCGGCTGGCGCGCCTGCTCAAGGTGCTGCAGCTCTACGAGTTCGAGGCCGCGCTGCAGCGGCTCACGGTGTCGCTGCGCCGGCGCCGCCAGTTGCTGCTGGTGTCGGTGGTGCTGATGCTGGTGTGCGTCTATGCGTCCGCGGCGCTGCTGTACCAGCTGGAGCACCCGGCCCACCCCGACGTGTTCACCAGCATCCCCGGCACCTTCTGGTGGGCCTGCGAGACCTTCACCACGGTCGGTTATGGCGACATGACCCCGATCACGCCGGCCGGCAAGCTCTTCGTGGGCCTGTTCGCGGTGTTCGGCATCGGCGTGTTCGCGCTGCCCACGGCCATCGTCACCGCGGCCATCATCGAGTCCAGCGCGCCCCACGGCCACGAGGACGACCGCGAGGATTGCGTGTGCCCGGCCTGTGGCCACCATTTCTGACGCGCCACCCATCCCGGAGGCGCAGCCGCCGAGCATTCGGCATGCCGCAACCCAGCTTTCGACAGCCCTGCCGGCAAGGCGGCTGAATGGGCGCGCGGCGGCGGGCTGTCACAGAATGGCGGGATTCCGATTCGCACAGGTCTGCTGCCATGCCCACCTACCGTTCCAAGACCTCCACCGCCGGCCGTAACATGGCGGGTGCCCGCTCGCTGTGGCGTGCCACGGGCATGAAGGACGATGACTTCTCCAAGCCCATCATCGCCATTGCCAACAGCTTCACCCAGTTCGTGCCCGGCCATGTGCACCTGAAGGATCTGGGCCAGCTGGTGGCCCGCGAGATCGAGGCCGTGGGCGGCGTGGCCAAGGAGTTCAACACCATCGCGGTGGACGACGGCATCGCGATGGGCCACGACGGCATGCTGTATTCGCTGCCCAGCCGCGACATCATTGCGGACTCGGTGGAGTACATGGTCAACGCCCACTGCGCCGATGCGCTGGTGTGCATCTCCAACTGCGACAAGATCACCCCCGGCATGCTGATGGCCGCGATGCGGCTCAACATCCCGGTCGTGTTCGTGTCCGGCGGCCCCATGGAAGCCGGCAAGGTGCGCCTGGCCGTGCCCGGTACGGCCAAGATCGAGATCAAGAAGCTGGACCTGATCGACGCCATGGTGATGGCTGCTGACAACAAGGTCAGCGACGCCGACCTCGCTGAAGTCGAGCGTTCGGCCTGCCCCACCTGCGGCAGCTGCTCCGGCATGTTCACGGCCAATTCGATGAACTGCCTGACCGAGGCGCTGGGCCTGTCGCTGCCGGGCAACGGCACGGTGGTGGCCACGCATGCGGACCGCGAGCAGCTGTTCAGAAAAGCCGGCCGCACCGTGGTGGAGCTGTGCAAGCGCTATTACGAGCAGGACGACGAGAGCGTGCTGCCGCGCGCCATCGGCAAGAAGGCGTTCGAAAACGCGATGACGCTGGACATCGCGATGGGCGGCTCCACCAACACCATCCTGCACATCCTGGCCGCGGCGCAGGAAGCGGGCATCGCCTTCGACATGACGGATATCGACCGCCTGTCGCGCAGCGTGCCGCAGCTGTGCAAGGTGGCGCCCAACACCAACAAGTACCACATCGAGGACGTGCACCGCGCCGGCGGCATCATGGCCATCCTGGGTGAGCTGGACCGTGCCGGCAAGCTGCACACCGATGCCCCCACCGTGCATGCCAGGACCATGAAGGACGCGCTGGACCAGTGGGACATCGCCCGCAACCCCAGCGACGCGGTGAAGACCTTCTACATGGCCGGCCCGGCGGGCATCCCGACGCAGACGGCCTTCAGCCAGGCCACCCGCTGGCCCAGCCTGGACCTGGACCGTGCCGAGGGCTGCATCCGCTCGTTCGAGCACGCCTTCAGCAAGGAAGGCGGCCTGGCCGTGCTGCGCGGCAATATCGCGCTGGACGGCTGCGTCGTGAAGACGGCGGGCGTGGACGACAGCCTGCTGGTGTTTGAAGGCCCGGCCCATGTGGTCGAGAGCCAGGACGAGGCGGTGGCCCACATCCTGGACGACCAGGTCAAGGCTGGCGACGTGGTGGTGGTGCGCTACGAAGGTCCCAAGGGCGGCCCCGGCATGCAGGAGATGCTCTACCCGACGAGTTACATCAAGTCCAAGGGCCTGGGCAAGGCCTGCGCGCTGCTGACGGATGGCCGCTTCTCGGGCGGCACCTCGGGCCTGTCCATCGGCCACTGCTCGCCCGAGGCGGCGGCGGGTGGTGCGATTGGCCTGGTGCGCAACGGCGACCGCATCCGCATCGACATCCCGAATCGAGCTATCGACGTGCTGGTCAGCGACGAGGAACTGGCCCGTCGTCGCGCCGAGCAGGACGCCAAGGGCTGGAAACCGGCCGAGGCGCGCCCGCGCAAGGTGAGCGCCGCGCTGAAGGCCTATGCGCTGCTGGCGACTTCGGCGGACAAGGGGGCGGTGAGGGACCTGGGGCAGCTGGAGGGCTGAGCGGCGGGAGGGCGCAGGCCCGCGTGTTACGCCGGCTTACGCCTGCAGCGGTCGGGAGGGGCAGACGCCCGGCCAATAATTTGGGCCATCTCTCCACCATCAGGAGTTCGACATGAAGACCATTGCTCTGGCCCTGCTGGCCTTCGCTGCCCTGGCCGCCGGGCCGGCCCGCGCCGCCGACGTGGGCGTGTCCATCAGCGTGGGCCAGCCCGGTTTCTACGGCCAGATCGACATCGGCACCATGAGGCCGCAGGTGATCTACCCGCAGCCGGTGCTGATCCAGCGCGTGCCTTCGCCCCCGCCGCCGCTCTACCTGCGCGTGCCGCCGGGCCATGAGAAGAACTGGGCCAAGCATTGCGGCAAGTACAACGCTTGCGGCCGGCCGGTCTACTTCGTGAAGGGCGACTGGTACGAGCGCGAGTACGTGCCGCACTATCGCGAGCAGTACGACCGCGATCGTGGCGGCTGGCGCGACGACGATGACGGCCCGGGCCGGGGCCGTGGCCATGACAAGGACGACGACAAGGGCAAGGGCCGCGGTCATGGTCATGGGCACGGCAAGGATTGAGTGCTGACGGCTCAGTCCGTCGCTCCGAGACCAAGCCCGCCTGGGATGACCGGGCGGGCTTTGTCGTCAGGGGACCAAGGTGTGGGTCAGGTCGTGCCGGCCCGCTCCATGCTTAGCCCCGCGAGGCGTCGTGAAGTCCTCAGGACTTCGCTCGGTCCGCGCTCATGCCTGGTCCCGCGAGACGGGCCCAGTCCTTCGTTCGGCGTCGCAAGGTCCTCAGGACCTTGCTCGGTCCGAACTCAGTATCGCCCACAGCAGTACATTGCACCCCGCCTCGATGTGCTCCGGCTTGGCGTCTTCGATCTCGTTGTGGCTGATGCCGTCCTTGCAGGGGATGAAGATCATGCCGGCCGGGGCCAGGCGGGCCATGTAGACGGCGTCGTGGCCGGCGCCTGATACCGCGGGCATATTGCTGTAGCCCAGCGCATCGGCGGCCTTCTGGACGGCGGCAATGCAGTCGGGGTGGAAGGGCTGGGCCGGGTAGGCGCTGACCGGTGTGATCTCGATGGTGAGGCCGCTGTCGGCGCTCAACTTGGCCGCCACCGCGCGGATGTCGGCATCCATGGCCTCGCACAGCGCATCGGTGGCGTTGCGCAGATCGATGCTGAACTTCACGCGGCCCGGGATCACGTTGCGGCTGTTGGGGTGGATCTGCACCATGCCCACGGTGCCGCGGCCATGCGGCGGATGGCGGTGGGCGCAGGCCACCACCTCCTGCATCAGATGCGTGGCCACCTGCAGTGCGTCGCGGCGCAAGGCCATCGGCGTGGGGCCGGCATGGGCTTCCATGCCGGTGACGACACAGTCGTACCAGCGTATGCCCAGCACGCCGGTGACCACGCCTATGGTCTTGTCGTGATCCTCCAGCACCGGGCCTTGCTCGATATGGGTCTCGAAGTAGGCGCCTATGGGGTGGTCGCCCGGCTCCTGCTCGCCGATGTAGCCGATGCGCTCCAGCTCGCCCTTCACCGTCTTGCCCTCGGTGTCGGTGGCCGCGTAGGCGTGCTCCAGCGTGAAGGCCTTGGCGAACACGCCCGAGCCCATCATCACCGGCACGAAGCGCGAGCCTTCCTCGTTGGTCCAGAAGGCCACCTCGATGGGCGCCTCAGTCTCGATGCCGTGGTCGTTCAGCGTGCGCACCACCTCGATGCCGGCCAGCACGCCGTAGTTGCCGTCGAACTTGCCGCCGGTGGGCTGGGTGTCGATGTGGCTGCCGGTCATGATGGGCGGCAGGCTGTTGTTGCGGCCGGCGCGGCGCATGAAGACGTTGCCGATCTTGTCGACGGTGACCGTCATGCCGGCCTCGCGCGCCCAGCCGGTGACCAGGTCGCGGCCCTGCTTGTCGAGGTCGGTCAGCGTGAGGCGGCAGACGCCGCCCTTGTCGGTGGCGCCTATCTGGGCCAGCTCCATCAGCGAGGCCCACAGGCGCGGGCCGTTGATGCGCAGCGTCGTGAGGTCGGCGGTCTTGGCGGGCATGTCCATGGTGGGGTCCTCAGTCGGGAAGCTCGGTGCCGAAGCGCAGCTTGTTGTGGTCGGGGTCGACGAGCAGGAACTCGCGCACGCCCCAGGGCATGGTTTCTATGGGCTTGAGCGGCCGCACGCCGCGCGCCACGAAGCGGTCGTGCAGCGCATCGGCGTCGGCCACCCAGAAGTACACCGCGCCACCGGGCTCGCAATCGCCGGCATGGCCGCTCAGGAAGATCGTCTGCCCCTCGCGCGTAAGCTGCAGAAACAGCGGCAGGCCGGGCTCGAACTGGTGCTGCCAGTCGATGACGAAGCCCAGCTGGTCCACGTAGAACGCGATGCTGCGTGCGGCATCGGTCATGCGCAGCTGGGGCACGACGGACTGAGGGCTCATCTTGCGACGGCGGTAGGGGCCAGGTCTTGCGCACGCTTGAGGGCCGCGTCGAACTGCGGACCGAACGGCGGGCGCTTGAGGTAGCGGCCGCTGCCGGGCTCGGCCCGCAGCTCGCCACGCGCGAACACCACGCGGCCCTGCGCAATCGTGTGGCTGGGAACGCCGCGCACCGTGCGGCCCTCGAAGATGTTGAAGTCGTTCTTGGAGAACTGCGTCTTGGCGCTGAGCGTCTTGATGCCGGCCGGGTCCCACAGCACCAAGTCGGCGTCCGCGCCTTCGGCGATCACGCCCTTGCGCGGGTACATGTTGAACAGCTTGGCCGCGTTGGCCGAGGTGATGGCGACGAATTCGCTGGGCGTCAGACGCCCGGAGTTCACGCCGGCATCCCACAGCACGGCCATGCGTTCCTCGACGCCGCCACAGCCGTTGGGGATCTTGGCGAAGTTGTCGCGGCCCACGGCCTTCTGGCTTGCGCAGAAGGTGCAGTGGTCGGTGGCGGTGGTGTGCAGCTGGCCGCTCTGCAGGCCGCGCCACAGGAACTCCTGGTGGATCTTGGGGCGGAAGGGCGGGCTCATCACATAGGCCGCGGCCTTGTCGAAATCCGGGTCGCGGTAGACGCTGTCGTCGATCAGCAGATGGCCGGCCAGCACCTCGCCGAACACCCGCTGGCCGCGGGCGCGCGCTCGCGCGATCGCCTCGGCGCTTTCTATGCAGCTCACATGCACGACGTAGATGGGCACGCCCAGCACGTCGGCAATCGCGATGGCGCGGTTGGCGGCCTCGCCTTCCACCATGGGCGGGCGCGACATCGGGTGGCCCTCGGGGCCGGTGATGCCTTGTCTTGTGACCTCGGCCTGCAGCAGGTACACGAGCTCGCCGTTCTCCGCGTGCACGGTGGGCATGGCGCCGAGTTCGAGCGAGCGCTTGAAGCTGTTCACCAGCGTCTCGTCGTCGCACATGATGGCGTTCTTGTAGGCCATGAAGTGCTTGAAGCTGTTCACGCCTTCCTCGCGCACCAGCGTGCCCATGTCGTCGCTGACGCTCTGGTCCCACCAGGTCACGGCGACGTGGAAGGCATAGTCGGCCGCCGCCTTCTCGGCCCAGCCGCGCCAGGTGCGGTAGGCCTCCATCAGCGGCTGCTGCGGGTTGGGGATCACGAAGTCGATGATGCTGGTCGTGCCGCCGGCCAGCGCCGCGGCGGTGCCGGTGAAAAAGTCATCCTGCGTGACCGTGCCCATGAAGGGCAGCTGCATGTGGGTGTGCGGGTCTATGCCGCCGGGCAGCAGGTACTGGCCCGTGCCGTCCAGCGTGATCGTGCCGGCGGGCGCCTCGCGCGCGGCGCGTTCGCCCAGGGCGGCGATGCGGCCGTCCACACAGAGCACATCGGTGCGCGTCTCGGCGTCGGCATTGACGACGATGGCGCCGCGTATCAGCAGGGCAGGGGATGAGGTCATGGAGCGCTCCGGGGCTGGGCCAGGGGTCGGGTCTTGCCGGCCATCAGCGCGCCGTAGATGACGGCGGCCAGGGCCAGGCCCACGAACCAGGCATAGGTGTAGATCTGCTCGAACAGCGGCGCGACCGAGGGCACGGCGGCGGGGAAGGCGGCATGCATGAAGCCCGGCACATTGGGCAGCACGCCCAGCACGAAGGCGATCACCGCGGCGCGGTTCCAGCCGCCGTGGTAGTGGTAGCGGCCCTGCTCGGTGTAGAGCTCGGCCACGGCCAGCTCGGTCTTGCGCAGCAGGTAGTAGTCGACGATCAGGATGCCGGCCACCGGGCCCAGCAGCGCCGAGTAGCCGATCAGCCAGGTGAAGATGTAGCCCTGGGTGGACTCCAGGATCTTCCAGGGCAGCATCACGATGGCCAGGCCCGCGGTCAGCATGCCGCCGGCCTTGTAGCTGATGCGGCCCGGCGCCAGCGCCGAGAAGTCGTAGGCCGGGCCCACCAGATTGGCCGCGAGGTTGACGCTGACCGTGTCGATCAGCAGCACGATGAGCGCGATCAGCACGGCCGCCCCCGTCATGCGGCTGGCCAGGTCCACCGGGTCCCACAGCGCCTTGCCGTGGATGACCACGGTGGCCGAGGTGACGAACACCGCCAGCGCGGCCAGCAGGCCCATGGGCGCCGGCAGGCCGATGGCCTGACCGACGACCTGGTCGCGCTGGCTCTTCGCAAAGCGGGTGAAGTCGGGGATGTTGAGGGCCAGCGTGGCCCAGAAGCCGACCATGGCGGTCAGCGACGGCCAGAACACGGCCGAGAACTGGCCGGCGCGCTTGCCGCCTTCCTCGAACTGAGAGGGCTGGTCCAGGATGGGGCCGAAGCCGCCGGCCTGCTCCCAGGCCCACCACAGCAGCACGAAGCAGATGAGGATCTTGATCGGCGCGGTCCAGGTCTCCAGCTTGCGGATGGACTCGATGCCGTGCACGACGAACCAGAACTGCAGCGCCCAGAACGCGAGGAAGCAGCCGAACTGCGCCGCGTTGATGCCCAGGCCCGGCAGCGCGTCGCCGCCCAGCGGCCGGCCCAGCAGCACGCCGGCCAGCGTGTAGATCATCTGGCCGCCGAACCAGGTCTGTATGCCGTACCAGCCGCAGGCCACCAGCGCGCGCAGCAGCGCCGGCAGCCGCGCGCCGCGCGTGCCGAACGACGCCCGTGCCAGCACCGCATAGGGAATGCCGTGCTTGGCGCCCGCGTGGCCTATCAGCAGCATGGGCAGCAGCACGATGAGGTTGCCCAGGAACACCGTGCCCACCGCCTGGCGCCAGCTCATGCCCGACTCGATCAGGCTGGCCGCCAGCGTGTAGGCCGGGATGCACATCACCATGCCCACCCACAGCGCCGCGAAGTGGTACCAGCGCCAGGTCCGCTGCGCAGCCGTGGTCGGGATCAGATCAGGGTTGCTCAGCGTGGGGTCGGTCATGGTGCGATGTCGTCCTCAGTGATGCAGGTTGCGAAGGCGGGCCGAGCGCCGGGCCGCTCCCAATCCGGCCCGCGCTGGGCGATGTGCTCGGGGCTGGAGGCCGCGAGCATCGCCGTCCCCTCGGGGGATCGACCAGGCTCGCCCGCGTTCAGCGAGGCGGGCTTGGGCGAGGGGCTCACGTGTTCTGCGGGAAAGCAAATTGCGGGCCCTTGCCGCCGCTGCCGTTGGCATCGGGCCAGCGCTGCATCACCGCCTTGTGGCGGGTGTAGAAGCGCACGCCTTCGGGGCCGTAGGCGTGGTGGTCGCCGAACAGGCTGCGCTTCCAGCCGCCGAAGCTGTTGAAGGCCATGGGCACGGGCAGCGGCACGTTGACGCCCACCATGCCCACCTGGATGTGGTGCACGAACTCGCGCGCCACATGGCCGTCGCGCGTGAAGATGGCCACGCCGTTGGCGTATTCGTTGGCCTCGATCAGCGCGATCGCAGCGGCCAGGTCGGGCACGCGCACCACGCACAGCACCGGGCCGAAGATCTCCTCGGTGTAGCAGCTCATGTCGGCGCTGACGCCGTCCAGAATGGTGCCGCCCACGAAGAAGCCGTCCTCATGGCCGGGCACCTTGTAGCCGCGGCCGTCCACCACCGCCTTGGCGCCCGCCTCAATGCCTTCGGCGATCAGCCGCTCCACGCGCTGCTGCGATGCGCGCGTGATCAGCGGGCCCATCTCGGCGTCGGCCTGGTGCCCTTCGCCAATCTTGAGGGCCTGGACCTTGGGCTTGAGCGCGGCCACCAGCTTGTCGCCCACGTCGCCCACGGCCACCGCCACCGAGATCGCCATGCAGCGCTCGCCGGCCGAGCCGTAGGCCGCGCCCATCAGCGCGTCCACCGCCTGGTCCAGGTCGGCGTCGGGCATCACCACCATGTGGTTCTTGGCCCCGCCCAGTGCCTGCACGCGCTTGCCGTGGGCCGCGCCGACCTTGTAGATGTGCTCGGCCACCGGCGTGGAACCCACGAAGCTGACCGCCGCGATGCCGGGGTGGGCCAGGATGGCGTCCACGATGTCCTTGTCGCCCTGCACCACGTTGAACACGCCGTCGGGCAGGCCGGCCTCCTTCAGCCACTGCGCCATCAGCAGGCTGGCCGAGGGGTCGCGCTCGCTGGGCTTGAGGATGAAGGCGTTGCCGCAGCCGATGGCGATGGGGTACATCCACATGGGCACCATTGCGGGGAAGTTGAACGGCGTGATGCCGGCCACCACGCCCAGCGGCTGGCGCACATTCCAGGCGTCCAGCCCGCGCGCGACCTGCTCGGTGTACTCGCCCTTGAGCAGCTGGGGCATGGCGGTCGCGAACTCCACCACCTCGATGCCGCGCGCCACCTCGCCCAAAGCGTCGGGCAGGGTCTTGCCGTGCTCGCGCACGATGGCCTCGGCCAGATCTTCCTTGCGGTCCTGCAGCAAGGTCAGGAACTTGAACAGCACGCGGGCACGGGCCAGAGGCGGGGTCTGGCCCCAGCCCTTGGCGGCCTGGGTGGCGCTGGCCACCGCGGCGTCCAGGTCGGCGGTGCTGCCCAGCAGCAGCCGGCCCTGCACCGCGCCGGTGGCGGGGTTGTAGATGTCCTGCTGGCGCTCGCCGCTGCCGCGCGTGGCCGCGCCGCCAATCCAGTGGCCGATCTCGTAACTGCTCATACCTGTCTCCTCAGCCGCAAGCCGGCCGCATGGGGTTGTTCGGATGCGTGCTCCAGTTGGCATAGCTGCCGTCGATCACGCGCCCGGTGCGGGCGTCGGTCTCTCCGGGCTGGAGCGTGCGCATCGTGATGGTGCCAGGGACAGGGCAGATGGACACACAGAGGTTGCACCCAACGCACTCGGCTTCGTTGACATGGAAGTGACGCTTGCCGTCTTTCGTGTTGAAGATCGCCTGGTGCGAGGTGTCCTCGCAGACCACATGGCAGCGGCCGCACTGGATGCAGCTGTCCTGATGGATGACCGCCTTGTCCACGTGCTTGAGGTTGAGCTGGTTCCAGTTCTTGACCGTGGGCACGGCGCGACCCTGGAAGTCGGTCAGGCGCGCATAGCCTTTCTCGTCCATGAAGTTGGACAGGCCCGAACACAGATCCTCGACGATCTTGAAGCCGTAGACCATGGCCGCGGTGCAGACCTGCACCGTGCCGCAGCCCATCGCGATGAACTCGGCCGCGTCGCGCCAGGTGGAGATGCCGCCTATGCCGCTGATGGGCAGGCCGGCGGTGGCCGCGTCACGGGCGATCTCGGCCACCATGTTCAGCGCAATGGGCTTGACCGCCGGGCCGCAGTAGCCGCCATGCGAGCCCTGGCCATCGGTGTCGGGGCTCATCACCATGCGGTCCAGGTCCACGCCCATGATGGAGTTGATGGTGTTGATCAGGCTCACCGCATCGGCGCCACCGGCCTTGGCCGCCCGGGCCGGAAAGCGCACATCGGTGATGTTGGGCGTGAGCTTCACGATGACCGGCAGGCGCGTGTGCTGCTTGCACCACTCGGTGACCTGCTGGATGTATTCCGGCACCTGGCCCACGGCCGAGCCCATGCCGCGCTCGCTCATGCCGTGCGGGCAGCCGAAGTTCAGCTCCACGCCGTCGGCGCCGGTGTCGGCCACGCGGGCCAGCATGGCCCTCCAGCTCGGCTCGTTCACCGGCACCATCAGCGAGACGATCATGGCCCGGTCCGGGAAGTCGCGCTTCACGCGGGCAATCTCGTCCAGGTTGGTCTGCAGCGGCCGATCGCTGATGAGCTCGATGTTGTTGAAGCCGATCACGCGGCGGTCTTGGCTCCACAGCGTCGCGTAGCGCGGGCCGTTCACGTTGACCACCGGCGGGTCCTCGCCCAGCGTCTTCCATACGACGCCGCCCCAGCCGGCCTCGAAGGCGCGGCGCACATTGACCTCCTTGTCGGTGGGCGGGGCCGAGGCCAGCCAGAAGGGATTGGGGCTCTTGATGCCCAGGAAATCGGTGCTCAGGTCAGCCACGGGCCACCCCCATCAGGTCGGCATGAATGCTCTCGGCGGCGCGCTTGCCATGCTCCACCGCTTCCACGGTCAAATCCCGCCCGCCGGCTCGGCAGTCGCCGCCGGCCCAGACGCGGGCCAGGCTGGTGCGGCCCTGCGCATCGGTCTTGATGCGGCCGCCCTCCAGCGCAATGGCCTGGCCCACGGGCTCGCGCACAAAGCTCTGGCCTATGGCGCGCAGCACCAGGTCGGCCTCCAGGAAGAACTGCTCACCGCGGTCCACCAACTGACCGTCCTGCAGCGTCGTGGCCGCAAAGCGCATGCCGCGCAGCACGCCGCTGTCGGCCTCCACCGCCAGCGGCCGCGCCCAGCAGCGGATGGTGACGCCATGGGTCTGGGCCCAGTGCTGCTCATGCTCTGACGCCGACAGGCTCTCGGGCCCGCGGCGGTAGACCATGGTCACCTGCTCCGCGCCCAGCAGCCGCGCCTGCACGGCCGCGTCCACCGCGGTCATGCCGCCGCCAATGACCACCACGCGCCGGCCCACGGCCACGGTGGACGGCGGGCTCTGGCGCAGCTCGGCGATGAAGTCCACCGCGTCGCGCAGGCCCGGCAGCCGCGGCTCGGCAATGCCCAGCGCGTTCACACCCGCCAGGCCCAGGCCCAGGAAGACCGCGTCGAAGCCGTCCAGCAGGCTGTCCAGCGTGAAGTCGCGGCCCATCTGCCGGGCCAGGCGCGGCGTGATGCCGCCTATGCTCAGCAGCCAGTCCACCTCGCGCTGCGCGAAGCCGCCCGCAACCTTGTAGGTGGCCAGGCCGTATTCGTTCAGGCCGCCCAGCTTGGGGTGGGCATCGAACAGGGTCACGTCATGCCCGCGACGCGCCAGCCCGTGGGCCGCGGCCAGGCCGGCCGGGCCGGCACCCACCACCGCGATCTGCCGACCCGTGGCCGGTGCGCGCGTGAACAGCGGCGCCCCCGGTCGGGCCAGGTGACTCTCCACCGCAAAGCGCTGCAGCAGGCCGATCTCCACCGGCTTGCTCTCGTGCGTGTTGCGTACGCAGGCCTGCTCGCACAACACCTCGGTCGGGCAGACGCGCGCGCACATGCCGCCCAGCGGGTTGGCGGTCAGTATGGTCTCGGCCGCGCCGCGCAGGTTGTCCTGTGCGATGCGCTGGATGAACTGCGGCACATCGATGCCGGTGGGGCAGGCGGTCTGGCAGGGCGCGCCGTAGCAGTAATAGCAGCGCTCCGCCTCGATCAGCGCCTGCGGCCGGGTCAGCGGCGCATGGGCGTCGGCAAAGTGGCGCTCATAGTCCGTCGGCGCGAGGCGTCCGGGCTTCAGGTCGGCAAGGTCCACGGCGGGCTCCTGATCCAGGGATCGGATATGGATAGAAGCCAAACATTACTAGCTAGTAAAAATTGACCTAAGCGTACAAACCCGCAGCTTCGCGATGGTGCGCGCTCGTCAAAATCGGTGCATGAGTGTTACCGCTGTCATTGCACGCACCCCGCGTGCAGCCACGCTGCGCAAGCAGGAGGTCATCCTGGCCGAGGCCGAGCGCCAGTTCGCCCGCTACGGCTTCGAAGGGGTCAGTCTGGATGCCATCGCCGCGACGCTGGCGCTGTCGCGCCAGAACCTGCTCTACCACTGGCCCAGCAAGGAAGACCTCTACCGCGCGGTGCTGGACAGCGTCATCGACGAGTGGATGGCCTGCATGACCGACATCGCCGAGGCCGACGAGCCCGAGCAGGCGGTGCGGTCCTACATCGAGGCCAAGCTGCGCTTCTCGCGCGAGCGGCCCAGCGGCAACGCGGTGTTCACGCGCGAGATCATGGCCGGCGCGCCGCGCTACAGCGACGTGCTGCGCCACCGCGTGATGCCCATCTTGCGCGCCGACGTGGACCGCTTCGAGCGCTGGGCTCAGGAGGGTCGCGTGCGGCGGCTGGACTTCACCCACCTGATGTTCCTGATCTGGGCCTCCACCCAGGCCTATGCCGACCTGGCGCCGCAGTTCTCGCTCTACATGGGCAAGCCGGCGCTGGAACTCGCGGATTTCGAGGCGGCGCGCGAGCTGATCACCGGCCTGGTCTGGCACAGCCTGGCGCCGGTCTGAGCCGCGGTCTTCAGTGCAGGCGCGGGCCCGCGGGCGCGGTCAGCGCCTGGGCCAGCGTGCCGGGCCGCCCCAGCGAATAGCCCTGGGCCAGCGTGATGCCCAGCTGCAGCAGCTTGCTCAGTTCGGGCTCGGTTTCCACCCCTTCCGCCACCAGCCGGCCCTGCGTGGCGTCCGCAAAGTGCCGCAGCGCAATCGCCAGCGCCTGTCGGCTGCGGTCGGCGTCGATGTGCTGGGTGATGCTGAGGTCCAGCTTGATGAGGTCGGGCGCCAGGTTGAGGATGTGGCGGAAGCTCGCAAAGCCCGCGCCGGCATCGTCCACCGCGACGCGCAGCCCGGCCCGCCGCAGCGGGTTCACCACGCGGGCGATCTCGCTGTAGTGCGCCACCTCCTCGTGCTCGGTCAGCTCCAGCACCAGGCGGTCCAGCGGCTGGGTGGCCAGCAATTGCGTGAGGCGAGGGTCCAGCACGGTCTGGGGCGAGGCATTCAGCGACAGATACAGCGGCCGGGGCAGGTCGTCCAGGCCGCGCAGCGCCAGTCGTATCGCGTGCAGCTCCAGCTCACTGCCACGCCTAGCCTCGCCCGCGTCGTGGAACCACTGGTCGGGCGGGCGCTGCGGCTCGCAGTCGAAGCGGGTCAGCGCCTCCACGCCCACCACGCGCCGCGCAACCAGGTCGACGATGGGCTGGTAGACGCTGCGCATGCGGCCGGGCTGCAGCGCGCCATCCAGTCGCGCGCGGGTGGCCGCCTGCTGCTCCTGCAGCACCATGTCCCGCTCGATCTGCTGCGATACCAGGTCGGAGAACACCCGCAGCGTGGCCAGGTCTCGCTGGGTCAGCGTGAGGTCGGGCTGGTGGCTGAAGCAGCACAGCGTGCCGTAGACCCGGCCGTCGCTGAGCCGCAGCGGCACGCTGAGGTGGGCACCGACCGGCAGCGCCTGGGTGACCGGCAGGCTCAGCGCCTCGGCGTTCTGACACGCGTCCTGCATCAGCTCGGGCAGCCGGCCGTCGACCACGCGCTGGCAGAAGCTCTCCTCGAGCGGGTCCGAGCCCCCGGCCTCGACCACGCAGGGCGTGCGGGCGGCATCCACCTGCCGGAACACGCGCCGGCCGGCGGTGAATTCCGAGATGAAGGCCACATCCATGCCCAGGTGCTCGCGTATCGCGTGCAGGCCCCGGGCCAGGGCCTCGGGCGACGGGGCGCTGGGGCCGTGGTCCGGCGCCAGCCGCGTGATGGCGTCTGTCATGAGCTGGCTCATTGTTCCTCCCTGTCAGCCCATGGACCGCGGACGGTCTTGGGCTGGTTGGCGCGCTCGGTATCGAGGTTATTCGACCTGCGGGTCGGCGCCAAGTGGCGGGCAAGGGGCGTCAGCCCCAGGCCGGCAGGGGCGCGGGCGGCGTGGCACAGTGGGCCGCCTTACTGTCCTGACCGAGTCCGAGCATGATTCTCGAAATCGCCGATATCCGCATCCAGCCCGGCCAGCAGGCCGCCTTCGAAGCCGCACTGCGCGAGGGCATAGACAGCGCGCTGTCCCAGGCCGAGGGCTTCATCAGCGCGCAGGTGGTGCGTGGCATCGAGTCGCCCGAGCGCTACCTGCTGCGGGTGGAGTGGCAGTCGCTGGAGGCCCACACCCAGGGCTTTCGTGGCGGCCCGCTGTTCCCCAAGTGGCGCGCCATCGTCGGCGGCTTCTTCGCGCAGCCGCCGCAGGTCGAGCACTTCGAGCTGGCCGTCTAAAGCCAGGCTGAACACGCCGTGCGCGCGCAGCGCGCGCAGCGCGGGCTGTTGTTCAGCGCTGCGCTAAAGCTTCAGCAGTGCGTCCAGGTTCACGCGCAGCCGCAGCTCCGCCGGCGCCAGGCTGGCGGTGATCGCGTGTGTGGCCAGGCGGGTGTCGCGTGGCACCGGCGCCGACAGCGGCGTGCCGCTCCTGCCCAGCAGTGCCGCCACCAGCGGCGCGTTCGCGCTGTGGCCGCGCTTGAACACCAGGCCCACCTCGCCGCTGGCCAGCCTCACCCCGCTGCCGGGCGGGTACAGGCCCACGGCCTTGATCAGCGCGGCGCCCGCCTCGTCGGGCTGCTGAGCCTCGTCCAGGTAGACCGCGCGGGCGGCGGCCGCGCCGCTCAGCGCCGCACGGCTGCGGCGCGGCGCGAGCTTGGCGCCGTAGATGTCCAGCCGGCGCAGCAGGCGGGCCAGCTGTTCGCCGGGCGGGCGGCTGGCCAGCGGCCCGGGGCCGGCGTCGTGATGCAGGCGCACCGCATCCAGCCAGATCGGGTCGCGCACGCCCAGGGCCTGCAGGCGCTGCGCGGCGCGTTCGCCGTGCGCGGCCAGTTGCTGGCGCTGCGCGGGGGACGCGGCCTCGGCCTGGGCCGCCAGGCGGTCGTGGGCCGGGCCGGCGCCGTAGTTCATGGTCAGCGCCGCGCCGTGCAGCGCGGTGCGCAGCGGGTCGGGCAGCTGCAGCGGCGTGGCCACCAGCTCGGCCAGCAGCAGGGTCAGCAGCGCGTGGCGGGCGCTGTAGTCCTCGTAGGTCTGGCCGCTCTCGTAGATCAGCTGCAGCAGCGTCGCGTCGGGCTGCGTGCGGGCGCGCGCCAGCAGCTGCTCGCGCAGGCGGGCGAGCCGGGGCAGGAAGTCCACCGGCTCGGCCTCCTTGAGCAGCGAGTGGGTATGCATCAGCAGGTCGGCCCAGGCCTCGCGCGGCGGCAGGTCCACGCGCGGGGCCTCGGCCTCGAAGCGGAAGCGGATCTCCGCGCCGGTGATGTCGGCCAGCACCGCATCCTGGTGCATCAGCGTGTCCATGCGATGGGCCAGCGCTTTCTGGTACTCGGCCGTGTCCTCGGCCCGCACCCAGGCGCCGCCGTTCAGCAGGCTGCGGGCCAGCGGCGAGTCCCGCAGCACCTGGCCGCGGGCGAACATCAGCTTGCCGGTGGCGTCGTAGACGTCATAGGGCAGGGTCATGCCCAGGCGCAGCATGCGGGTGGGCAGTTGGAGCAGTTCGGAGGCCATGGAGCCCGCGATTGTGTGCCTTGCGCCGCAGGCCACCGGCCCTCGGTCCGGGTGGCGGCGGCGGGGCTGCGTAGAATTCCCGACCATCCGAGGAGCGCTGCGAGGGCCCCGCCCCCAGGCTCGGACCTCGACAACGGCGCTCACCGAACCCCTTGGCGGTCACGGTGAGCGTGGCCGCCATCAGCTTTTCAGCGAATGAGCGGCCCCATGCAGATCACGCCTCCCCCTCTCAAGCTCGCCGGCCTGGAGCCGGTCGCCATCGGTGCGGGCACCCTGTTCGTCAACATTGGCGAACGCACCAACGTGACCGGCTCCAAGGCCTTCGCCCGCCTCATCCTGGCCGGCCAGTTCGAGGAGGCGCTGGCGGTCGCGCGCCAGCAGGTGGAGAACGGCGCCCAGGTGATCGACGTGAACATGGACGAGGCCATGCTGGACAGCAAGGCGGCCATGGTGCGCTTCCTGAACCTGATGGCCGGCGAGCCCGAGATCGCGCGGGTGCCGGTGATGATCGACTCGTCCAAGTGGGAGGTCATCGAGGCGGGCCTGAAGTGCATACAGGGCAAGGGCATCGTGAACTCCATCTCGCTGAAGGAGGGCGAGGCCGAGTTCAAGCGCCAGGCCAAGCTGGTCAAGCGCTACGGCGCCGCGGCCGTGGTGATGGCCTTTGATGAACAAGGCCAAGCCGATACCTTCGCGCGCAAGACCGAGATCTGCGAGCGCGCGTATCGCATCCTGGTGGACGAGGTGGACTTCCCGCCCGAGGACATCATCTTCGACCCCAACATCTTCGCGATTGCCACGGGCATCGAGGAGCACGACAACTACGCGGTGGACTTTATCGAAGCCACGCGCTGGATCAAGCAGCATCTGCCGGGCGCCAAGGTGAGCGGCGGCGTGTCCAACGTGAGCTTCAGCTTCCGCGGCAACGAGCCGGTGCGCGAGGCCATACACACCGTGTTCCTGTACCACGCGATCCAGGCCGGCATGGACATGGGCATCGTCAACGCCGGCATGGTGGGCGTCTACGACGACCTGGACGCCGAGCTGCGCGAGCGCGTGGAAGACGTGGTGCTGAACCGCCGCGCCGATGCCGGCGAGCGCCTGATCGAGATCGCGGACCGCGCCAAGAGCGCCGGCAAGGACGACTCCGCCCGCCTGGCCTGGCGCGCCGGCGATGTGAACGCCCGCCTGAGCCATGCGCTGGTGCACGGCATCACCGACTTCATCGTCGAGGACACGGAAGAAGCCTGGCAGGCCATCAAGGCGCGCGGCGGCCGGCCGCTGCATGTGATCGAGGGCCCGCTGATGAGCGGCATGAATGTGGTGGGCGACCTGTTCGGCCAGGGCAAGATGTTCCTGCCCCAGGTGGTCAAGAGCGCCCGCGTGATGAAGAGCGCCGTGGCCCATCTCGTGCCCTATATCGAGGAAGAGAAGCGCCAGCTGGAGGCGGCCGGCGGCGATGTGAAGCCGCGCGGCAAGATCGTCATCGCGACCGTGAAGGGCGACGTGCACGACATCGGCAAGAACATCGTGTCGGTGGTGCTGCAGTGCAACAACTACGAGGTCGTCAACATGGGCGTGATGGTGCCGGCTCAGGACATCCTGAAGAAGGCCAAGGAAGAGGGCGCCGACATCATCGGCCTGTCGGGCCTGATCACGCCCAGCCTGGAGGAGATGCAGCATGTGGCGGCCGAGATGCAGCGCGACGAGTACTTCGCGCAGCGCCGCACCCCGCTGCTGATAGGCGGCGCCACCACCAGCCGCGTGCACACCGCGGTGAAGATCTCGCCGCACTACGAAGGCCCGGTGGTCTATGTGCCCGACGCGTCGCGCTCGGTGGGCGTGTGCTCCGAGCTGCTCAGCGACGAGCGCGCGGCCGCCTTCATCGCCGAGCTCAAGGCCGATATCGAGAAGACCCGTGCACTGCATGCGAGCAAGAAGCAGACGCCACTGGTGAGTCTCTCCGCCGCACGCGCCAACAAGGCGCAGGTGGATTTCTCCCGCAAGGCACCGCCGCCGCGCTTCACCGGCCGGCGCGTGCTGAAGAACCTGGACCTCGCCGAACTGGCCCGCTACATCGACTGGGGTCCCTTCTTCCAGACCTGGGACCTGGCCGGCCCCTATCCGGCCATCCTGGACGACGAGATCGTCGGCACCGAGGCGCGCAAGGTGTTCGCCGATGCGCAGGCCCTGCTGAAGAAGATCATCGACGGCCGCTGGCTGCAGGCCCATGCGGTGTTCGGCCTCTACCCGGCGGCGCCCGAGCATGACGATGACATCGCGATCTACGCGGACGAGGCGCGCACCCTCAAGCTCATGACCTGGCACGGCCTGCGCATGCAGTCCGAGCGCCCTGTGGTGGACGGCGTGAAGCGGCCCAACCGTGCGCTGGCCGACTTTGTCGCGCCCGAGGGTGACCACATCGGCCTGTTCGCGGTAACGGCTGGCCTGGGCGTGGACAAGAAGGAAGCCGAGTTCCTGGCCGTGCATGACGACTACTCCGCCATCATGCTGAAGGCGCTGGCCGACCGCCTCGCCGAGGCCGCGGCCGAGTGGCTGCACGAGCGCGTGCGCCGCGAGTTCTGGGGCTATGCGGCCGATGAGCAGCTGGGCAACGAGCAGCTGATCGCCGAGCAGTACCGCGGCATACGTCCGGCGCCGGGCTACCCGGCCTGCCCGGATCACCTCCCCAAGCGCCCGCTGTTCGAGCTGCTGGTGCCCGAGGAGATCGGCATGGGCCTGACCGACAGCCTGGCGATGACGCCGGCCGCCAGCGTCAGCGGCTTCTACCTGGCCCACCCCGACGCCGCCTACTTCAACGTGGGCCGCATCGGCGACGACCAGCTGCGCGACTGGGCCGCACGCAACGGCCTGGACGAGGCCGCCGCGCGCCGCGCGCTGGCGCCGCAGCTGGGCTAGGGCCTGCTGCCGCCGTGTCAACAGACCCTAGGCAGTAACAGCCGGTTGCCACCCGCAAGGCGGCGAGGCCTTGTCCTACACGGCGCCCCGGGGGCGGCGCGCATGCTGACGCCATGGTTCAACCAACGGAGTCCCTCATGCAATCCGCTCAACCCTCTGGCCCCGCACTGAAATCCACGCAGATCGTCGCGGGTGTTGCTGTCGTGCTGGCCCTGCTGGGCGGCGCCTATGCGGTGGGCCGCTCCCAGGCCCCGCTGGAGGCCGCACCGGCCGCCGAGGCGCCGGCCGGTGACAGCGTCGCCAACGCGTCTGACAAGCGCAGTACCGCGGCCACCGAGACCCCGGCCGCCAAGGCGCCGGTGGTGGTCGCGCAAGCCCCGACCCCGGCCCGCCGCGACACCGTGGCGCCGCGCGAAACCCCCACGCTGAGCCCGGCCGATCGCGAGCGCCAGTCGCTGGCCCGCCTGTGCGAGCGCTGCGCGCTGGTCACCGATGTGCACGCCGAGACCCGGCGCGGCCAGGGCAGTGGCCTGGGTGCGGTGGGCGGCGCCGTGGTCGGCGGCCTGCTGGGCAATATGGTGGGCGGCGGCAACGGCCGCAAGCTCGCCACCGTGGGCGGCGCGGTCGCCGGTGGCTATGCCGGCAACGAGATCGAGAAGAGCCAGAAGACCCACACGGTCTGGGTGGTGCAGGCCAAGGACCGCGACGGCCGCGTGCACCGCTTCGAGCGCAGCAGCGACCCCGGCGTGCAGTCGGGCGACGAGATCGCGCTGCTGGACGGCGGCGGCTTCAGCACCCGCTGATCCAGCGCTGGACGGCGCGCCTGCGGCGGTGCAAGCTTGCCTGCTGGAGGTGAGCGATGAAGCACGTCACATGCTTGGGGCTGGCATTGCTGCTGGCCCTTTCTTCTAACGCGCTGCGGGCCGAGCCCGAGCCCCCGCCAGCCGCGGCGTCCACGCCCACGGCGGCCCAGCGCGCCAAGCTCTGCGAGGGCTGTGCCTGGGTGCAGCAGCTGCACACCGAGACCCGCGAGGGCAAGGCCAGCGGCCTGGGCGTGGTGGGCGGTGCGGTGCTCGGGGGCCTGCTGGGCCACCAGGTGGGCGGCGGCACCGGCAAGAAGATCGCCACCGTCGGGGGCGCCGTGGCCGGCGGCTATGCCGGCAACGAGGCCGAGAAACACCTCAAGCAGCGCAAGGTCTGGATCGTGCAGTTGCTTGCCAAGGACGGCAGCACGCGGCGCGTGGAGCTCGCGGAGGATCCGCAGCTGCGCGTCGGCGACACGGTGCGCGAGCAGGACGGGCGGCTCGTGCGCCCCTGAACCCGGGCGCCGGCCGCGGCGATGCCCATCGCCACGGCCGGCCGCTGCGGGCTTACTTGATGCTCTTGGCCGCGTCCACGATCAGCTTGCTGACCAGGTCCGGGTGGCTGACCATCACCACGTGCGAGGCGCCCTTGACCTCGACCACTTCCTTGGCGCCGGCGCGCTTGGCCATGAAGCCCATGGCCTCGGCCGGGATGTTCTTGTCGGCCGTGCCGTAGATGGCCCAGCTCGGCACCGTCTTCCAGGCCGGCTCGCCGGCGGCCTGCGTCAGCGCGGCTTCGGCGATGGGGCGCTGCGTGATGGCCATCAGATTGGCCGCCTTGGCGGGCACGTCGGCTGCGAACTGCTGGTGGAACTTGGCGGGCTGGATGTAGAGATCCTTGCTGCCTTCGGGCGTGGCCACCGGCTGGGCCAGCGCGTCACCCAGCGTGCTGCCCGGGAACTTGCCCGACAGGCCCAGTGCGGTCTCGCCCTTGTCCGGCGCGAAGGCCGCCACATAGACCAGCGCCTTCACATTGGCATGACCCTGGGCTGCCGACGTGATGACGGCGCCACCGTAGGAGTGACCCACCAGCACCACGTTGCCGGGGATGCTGCCGACCAGTTGGCCGACCGAGGCGGCATCACCCTCCAGCGTGCGCAGCGGGTTGGCCGCGGCGACCACGCGCAGGCCCTGGGCCTGCAGGCGCGGGATCACGCCGGCCCAGCTGCTGCTGTCGGCAAACGCGCCATGCACCAGCACGACGGTGGTGGGCTCCACCGCAGCCGCGGGCGCGGCCAGGGCGCTGCCGGCGGCCAGTGCGGCGGCGAGGAGGGCGACGGTCTTGAACTTGGACGTGCGGGTCATGGCTTTCTCCTGTGATAAGCACATTAATGTTTAACGCATTAATATTGTGTGCGATGTCAGAATGCCAGCAGCCACCCGGTCGCAATTACCCCTCGCCGAGTAGGGAATAGAGGTCCCCATGCCGTCCAACGCCACCGCCCCACCCATCGAGCCCCAGCTGCAGCTGGACCTGCGCCTGTGCTTCTCTCTGTATGCCGCGTCCCTGGCGGCCACGCAGGTCTACAAGCCGCTGCTGGGCGAGCTGGGGCTGACCTATCCGCAGTTCCTGGTGCTGATGGTGCTGTGGGAGGAGGGCAGTGCCAGCGTGGGGCGCATCGCGGGGCGGCTGTTCCAGTCGCCGGCGGCGATCACGCCCATGGTCAAGCGCCTGGAGCAGGCCGGGCTGGTGTCGCGCGAGCGCGATCAGCAGGACGAGCGCCTCGTGAACGTGGTGCTGACCGAGGCCGGCCAGGCGCTGCGGCAGCGGGCCGCGGGCGTCAGCGACCAGTTCGCACAGACCTGCGCGATCAGCGCCGAGCAGGCCGGGGCGCTCCGCGAGCAGCTGGTGCAGCTGGGCCAGCGCCTGCGCGACAGCTCGGCGGCCTGAGCGCGGGCGCCCGCGCTCTAGCTCGCGCCCGGCAGGCCGCGGCGCAGCTGGATGGCCTCGGCCACATGGGCGCTGCCGGTCAGCTCGGCGCCGGCCAGGTCCGCAATGGTGCGGGCGACGCGCTGCACGCGGTGAAAGCTGCGGGCCGACCAGCCCAGGCGCTCGGCCGAGCGCTCCAGCAGGCCCTGGGCCGAGGGCTCCAGCGCCGCGTGGCGGGGCAGTTCGGCCGCGGCCAGCAGCGCATTCGGGCCGGCCTGGCGGGCCAGGGCCCGCTCGCGTGCCTGCGCCACGCGCGCGGCCACCGTCGCGCTGGACTCGCCGGGGTGCAGGTCCTGCAACTCGCGCGGCGGGATCACCGGCACCTCCACCAGCAGATCCAGCCTATCCAGCAGCGGGCCGCTGAGCCGCCCCTGGTAGCGGGCGACCTGGTCCGGTGTGCAGCGGCAGGCCTTCAGCGGGTTGCCCAGCTGGCCACAGGGGCAGGGGTTCATCGCGGCGATCAGCTGGAAGCGCGCCGGGAACTCGGCCTGGCGGGCGGCGCGCGAGATCAGGATGCGGCCGGTCTCCAGCGGCTCGCGCAGCGCCTCCAGCGCGGCGCGGGGGAACTCCGGCAACTCGTCCAGAAACAAGACCCCGTGCAGCGCCAGCGAGATTTCTCCGGGGCGCGGCGGTGAGCCACCACCCACCAACGCGACGCTGGATGCGGAGTGATGGGGAGCGCGGAAGGGGCGCAGACCCCAGCGCGCCAGCTCGAACTGGCCGGCGAGGCTCAGCAGCGCGGCGGACTCCAGTGCGGCTGCGTCGTCCAGCGCCGGCAGCAGGCCGGGCAGGCGCTGCGCCAGCATGGACTTGCCGGTGCCGGGCGGCCCCACCAGCAGCAGGCTGTGGCCGCCCGCCGCCGCGATCTCCAGTGCCCGCTTGGGGCCGGCCTGGCCCTTGATGTCGGCCAGATCGGGGCCGCCCGGCGCGCGCGGCCGCGGCCGCGGCTGGGCCTGGGCGAGGGGCAGGCCGGGCGCGTCGGGTTGCAGCGCGGCCACCACGTCCAGCAGGTGGCCGGCCTCGCGCACCGTGAGGCCCTCGACCAGCGCCGCCTCGGCCGCGCTGCCCGGCGGCAGCAGCAGCTCGCGCGGGCCGCCCTGCTGGCGCAGCGCCAGCGCCATGGCCAGCGCGCCGCGTACCGGGCGCAGTTCGCCGGCCAGCGACAGTTCGCCCGCGCACTCGAAGCCGGCCAGCCGCGCCGGGTCCAGCTGCCCGTCGGCCGCCAGCAGGCCCAGGGCCATCGGCAGGTCGAAGCGCCCGCCCTCCTTGGGCAGGTCGGCCGGCGCCAGGTTGACCGTGATGCGCTTGTTGTGGGGAAAGTTCAGCCCGCTGCTCTGCAGCGCTGCGCGCACCCGCTCGCGCGCCTCCTTGACCTCGGTGTCCGCCAGGCCCACGACGGTGAACGAGGGCAGGCCGTTGGCCAGGTGGACCTCCACGGTCACCGGCGCGGCGGCCAGACCATCCAGCGCACGGCTGTGCACGATCGCAAGGCTCATGGGCGTCTCTCCCCGGAGAGTGGCCAGTCTATGCGCAGCGGGTCGGCGATCACGCAATGCACCAAACAGAGGCGTCTTGTGTTCGGATGTGGCGAACCATTTTGGTGCCATTGTCTTTGCCGGGGCGTGTCCTCCCTGCTTTCGTGCGTGCTGCGCTGCAGCGAAGGCTTGGCACGGAAGCTGCAAAGCCCAGCAGGAACGCTGCTCTGCCACTTTCAACGAGGAGATTTGCCATGAAGATGTCCCAGTCGCTGCTGGTCCTGGCCTTGTCCGCTGCCGCGCTGCCGGTGTTCGCGGACGAGCCGGCACCGGCCGATCCGCTGTCCTTCAACATCGGCGCGGTCAGCGAGTACCGCTACCGCGGCATCTCCCAGAGCCGCCTGAAGCCGGCGCTGCAAGGTGGCATCGACTACGCCCACTCCAGCGGTTTCTACATTGGCACCTGGGCGTCGACCATCAAGTGGGTCAAGGACGCGGGCGGTGACGGCAGCGTGGAGATCGACGTCTACGGCGGCTACAAGACCGAGATCGCCCCGGGCCTGACCGCCGACGTCGGCGTGCTGCAGTACTACTACCCCAGCAACAAGCTGTCGACCAGCGCCAACACCTTCGAGGTCTATGGAGCGCTGAGCTACGGCCCGGTCACGGCCAAGTACTCGCACGGCACGACCAACCTGTTCGGCGTGCCGGACAGCAAGAACAGCGGCTACCTGGATGTGTCGGCCACCTTCGATATCGGCGACGGCATGACGCTGACCCCGCACGTGGGCCACCAGACGGTCAAGCACACCTCGGTGGCCTCCTACACGGACTACTCGCTGACGCTGGCCAAGGACTTCTCCGGCGTGGTGGTGAGCGCCGCCATCGTCGGCACCGATGCCGACAAGGGCTTCTACGCCAGCCCGGCCAACGGCAAGTTCATGGGCAAGACCACGCTGGTCGTCGGCCTGAAGAAGACCTTCTGATTTCCTGGAGCGCGACATGAAACTGATCACTGCCGTCATCAAGCCCTTCAAGCTGGACGAGGTGCGCGAGGCCCTGAGCGCCATCGGCGTGCAGGGCCTGACGGTCACCGAGGTCAAGGGCTTCGGCCGCCAGAAGGGCCACACCGAGCTGTACCGCGGCGCCGAATACGTCGTCGACTTCCTGCCCAAGGTCAAGATCGAAGCCGCCGTGAACGACGACGTCGTCGAGCGCGTCATCGAGGCCATCGAGTCCTCGGCCCGCACCGGCAAGATCGGCGACGGCAAGATCTTCGTGTCGCCGCTGGACCAGGTGGTCCGCATCCGCACCGGCGAGACCGGCAACGACGCCCTCTGATTCAGAACGAACCCGTTGGAGAAACCGCAAATGAAGAAACTCCTTGCCAGTCTCGCCCTCGCGGCGGCCGTGCTGACGCCGGCTGCCTGGGCGCAGGACTCGGCGTCGGCCCCGGCTTCGGCCGCCGTCGCCACCGCGCCCGCCGCCTCGGCGGCTGACACCGCGCCGGCCGCTGCGCCGGCTGCCTCCGCGGCCGCCGAAGCCGCATCGGCGCCTGCCGCCGCGCCCGCACCCAACAAGGGCGACACCGCGTGGATGATGCTGTCCACGCTGCTGGTCATCCTGATGACCGTGCCGGGTCTGGCGCTGTTCTACGGCGGCCTGGTGCGCAGCAAGAACATGCTGTCCGTGCTGATGCAGGTGATGGTCGGCTTCTCGCTGATCGTCGTGCTGTGGGTGCTGTACGGCTACAGCTTCGCGTTCACCGAGGGCAATGCCTTCGTGGGCGGCACCGACCGCATCTTCCTGAAGGGCATCTGGGACAACGTCGCCGGCACCTTCGCCAACGGCGCCACCTTCAGCAAGGGTGTGCCGATGTACGAGATCGTGTTCGCGGCCTTCCAGGCGACCTTCGCCGGCATCACCGCCTGCCTGATCGTCGGTGCCTTCGCCGAGCGCATGAAGTTCTCGGCCGTGCTGCTGTTCCTGGCGATCTGGTTCACGTTCAGCTACATCCCCATGGCCCACATGGTCTGGTTCTGGATGGGCCCGGATGCCTACACCGCCGCAGGCGTGGTTGACGAGATGAACAGCAAGGCCGGCTTCCTGTGGCAGATGGGCGCGCTGGACTTCGCCGGCGGCACCGTGGTGCACATCAACGCCGCCGTCGCGGGCCTGGTGGGTGCTTACATGGTGGGCAAGCGCGTGGGCTACGGCAAGGAAGCCTTCACGCCGCACAGCCTGACGCTGACCATGGTCGGTGCTTCGCTGCTGTGGGTGGGCTGGTTCGGCTTCAACGCCGGCTCCGCGCTGGAAGCCAACGGCTTTGCCGCGCTGGCCTTCATGAACACGCTGGCCGCCACCGCCGCCGCCGTGCTGGCCTGGTGCGTGGGTGAGGCGCTGCTCAAGGGCAAGGCCTCCATGCTGGGTGCTGCCTCCGGCGCCGTCGCGGGCCTGGTGGCCATCACCCCGGCCGCCGGCAACGTTGGCGTGGGCGGTGGTCTGGTGATCGGCCTGATCGCCGGCTTCGCCTGCCTGTGGGGCGTGTCCGGCCTGAAGAAGCTGCTGGGCGCGGATGACTCGCTGGACGTGTTCGGCGTGCACGGCGTGGGCGGCATCGTCGGCGCGCTGCTGACCGGTGTGTTCAACAGCCCGGCCCTGGGCGGCCCCAGCGCCGTTGGCGACTGGGTCACGGCCTCCATGATCACGCCGGACGCCTACTCAATCGGTGCCCAGGTGCTGACCCAGGCCAAGGCCGTGGGCGTGACCCTGGTGTGGTCGGGTGTGGTGTCGGTGGTCGCGTACAAGATCGTCGACCTGGTGATCGGTCTGCGCGTGCCCGAAGAGGAAGAGCGCGAGGGCCTGGACATCACGTCCCACGGCGAGACCGCGTACCACAAGTGATCCCCAAGGCCGGACCTGGACCGGCTGGGTCCTGCCGAGAAAGCCGCCCGCAAGGGCGGCTTTTTTTCATGCCGGGGCGCCGGGCCGTGGGGGTGGCAGGGGTTAGGCTAGCGCCTGATTGTTGACGGGCGCCCGCGTCCGGGGGCTTGCGTTCCCGGCGTTCGTCCCCACGTCTGCCACCTTTTCGAGTTTGCGATAGTTCGGCCATGGTTCCCCATCTCATCACCGCACTGAACGGCCCCATCAATGAACTGGAGGCCCGCATCCTCGAGTCGATGCCCGCGACCGAACGCTGGTTCCGCCTCGAGTGGATGGAGCACACGCCGACCTTCTACGCCTCGGTGGACCTGCGCAACGCCGGCTTCAAGCTGGCGCCGGTGGACACCAACCTGTTCCCTGGCGGCTTCAACCACCTGACCGCGCAGATGCTGCCGCAGGCGGTGCAGGCCGCGATGGCGGCGATCGAGAAGATCTGTCCGGAGGCGCGCAACCTGTTGCTGATCCCCGAGCCCGGCGAGCCCTGCAGCTTCTACCTGGACAACCTCGCCACGCTGGCGCGCATCTTCACGCAGGCCGGCCTGAACGTGCGCTTCGGCTCGCTGGATCCGGCCCTCACCGAGCCCACCGAGCTCAAGCTGGCCGACGGCGGCACCCTCACGGTGGAGCCGCTGGTGCGCAAGCGTGGCCGGCTGATGCTCAAGGACTTCGATCCCTGCACCATCCTGCTCAACAACGACCTGATGGCCGGCACGCCGCCGCAGCTGATGGGCCTGCACGAGCAGTACCTGCTGCCGCCCCTGCATGCGGGCTGGACCGTGCGCCGCAAGACCCGGCACTTCCGCGCCTACGAGGAAGTGGCCAAGCGCTTCGCCAAGCTGCTGGGCATGGACCCCTGGCTGATCAACCCCATGTTCACCGGCGTGGACCTGCAGGGCAGCAAGGGCCTGGACGCGCTGCAGAGCGCCGCCGACGCGCAGCTCACCAAGGTGCGCCGCAAGTACAAGGAATACGGCATCCAGGAAAAGCCCTTCGTCATCATCAAGAGCGACGTGGGCAGCTTTGGCCGTCATGTGCTGACGGTGCGCGACGCCAAGGACATCGAGGCGCTGGCCACCGCGGACCTGCAGGGCCTGGGCCAGGAGCTCATCGTGCAGGAGGGCGTGCCCACGCACGAGCGCGTGCACTCGGCCGTGGCCGAGCCGGTGGTCTACATGATGGATCGCTACGTGGTGGGCGGCTACTACCGCGTCCATGCCGGCCGTGGCATCGACGAAAGCCTCAATGCGCCGGGCGCGAGCTATGTGCCGCTGGCGTTCGCCGAGTCGCCCCACCTGCCGCGCCCCGGCGAGAAGCCCGGCGCGAGCGCGCCCAACCGCTTCTACATGTATGGCGTGATCGGCCGCCTGGCCATGCTGGCCGCGAGCTACGAGCTCGAGGCCACCGATCCGCAGGCCGAGGCCGAAGCCGCCTGAGCCTGATGCGGCGGGGTCATCCCCCGCCTCGGCCATGGCCTATGGCAGGGGGCGGGCGGGTGGCTTAGGCTGCGGGTCCTTCGCGGGCCGCGCCCGCTTCCCTCCCGTCCGAGATGAAACAAGCACTTCGCCTCACCACCCTGGTCCTGCTGGTGAACCTGGGCGGCCTCGCGGTCGCCGCCGCGCCGCAGTCCGGCCTGGACACCAAGGGGGCCGACGCCAGCGTCCGCCCGCAGGACGACCTCTACCGCGCGGCCAACGGCCGCTGGCAGGCCAGCACCGCCATCCCGGCCGACAAGTCTTCCTACGGCGCCTTCGTGCAGCTGGCCGACCTGTCCGACCAGCGCGTGCGCGCCATCGTCGAGGAGCTGGCCAAGAAGAAGTCGCCCGCCGGCAGCGTGGAGCAGAAGATTGGCGACTACTACGCCAGCTACATGAACACGGCCGCGATCGACAAGGCCGGCCTGGCGCCGGTGCACGCGCTGCTGGCCGATCTCGACGCGGCGCAGACCCGCGAGCAACTGGCCGCGTGGATGGGCCGCCAGATGGGCGTGGTGGACTCGCCGCTGCAGCTGGCCGTGGAACCCGACTACAAGCAGCCCGGCATCAACCGCCTGCAGGCCTGGCAGAGCGGCCTGGGCCTGCCGGATCGCGACTACTACCTGAAGACCGACGACGAGCGCCTGGCCAAGGCCCGCGCCGCCTACCAGAGCTATCTGCAGTTCCTGGCCACCCAGGCCGGCGAGAAGGACGGCGCCGCCGCGGCGGCCCGCGTGATCGAGCTGGAGAAGCGCCTGGCCGAGCAGCAGTGGGACAAGGTCGCGCTGCGTGACCCGGTCAAGCTCTACAACCCCATGACCCCGGCCGAGCTGGCCCAGCAGGCGCCCGGCTTCGCATGGGAGGCCTTCTTCACCGCCGCCGCGCTGCCGGGCCTGGACCGCCTGTCGGTCGCCCAGCCCAGCTACGCGATCGCCGCGGCCAAGCTGCTGGCCGACGCGCCGCTGGCCGATGTGAAGCTCTACCTCAAGCTGCGCACGCTGGACGCTTTCTCGGGCGTGCTGCCCGCGCCGCTGCGCGAGGCCAGCTTCGCGTTCCACGGCACGGCGCTGAGCGGCGCCAAGGCCGAGCGCCCGCGCTGGCAGAAGGCGGTGGCCAACCTCAACGGCGCGCTGGGTGAGGCGGTGGGCGAGGTCTATGTGAAGCGCTACTTCCCGGCGGCCGACAAGGCCCGCATGCTGGACCTGGTGCACAACCTGATGGCCGCCTACAAGGACTCCATCGACGGCCTGAGCTGGATGACGCCGGCCACCAAGGCTGCCGCGCAGGAGAAACTGTCCAAGTACGCGGTCAAGATCGGCTACCCCGACACCTGGCGCGACTACGGTCCGCTGCAGGTCAAGGCCGGCGACGCCTTCGGCAACGTGCTGCGCGCCGCCCAGTTCGACTGGCAGCGCACCGCGGCCAAGGCCAGCAAGCCGGTGGATAGGCGCGAGTGGGGCATGACGCCGCAGACGGTGAATGCCTACTACAACCCCATGATGAACGAGATCGTGTTCCCGGCCGCCATCCTGCTGCCGCCGTTCTACAGCCCCAAGGCTGATGACGCGGTGAACTACGGCGCCATCGGGGCGGTCATAGGCCACGAGATCAGCCACGGCTTCGACGACGAGGGCAGCCAGTTCGACGGCGACGGCGCGCTGCACAACTGGTGGACCGAGGAAGACCGCAAGGCCTTCGATGCCATCACCGCCAAGCTGGTCGCGCAGTACGACGCCTACGAGCCCATCCCCGGCAAGCATGTGAACGGCAAGCTGACGCTGGGCGAGAACATCGCCGACCTGTCCGGCCTGCAGATCGCCTACAAGGCCTACCTGCGCTCGCTGGGCGGCAAGCCCGCGCCGGTGATCGACGGCCTCAGCGGCCCGCAGCGCTTCTTCATGGGCTGGGCCCAGGTCTGGCGCAGCAAGACCCGCGAGGAACGTCAGCTGCAGCTGCTGACCGTGGACCCGCACTCGCCGACCGAGTTCCGCGCCAACGGCGCCGCGGTCAACCACGACGGCTTCCACGAGGCCTTCAAGACCAAGCCGGGCGACAAGATGTACAAGCCCAGCGCCGAGCGCATCCGCCTCTGGTAAGCGCAGCCCGCCCCTGGCCGGCGGCTGGGGGCGGCGCGGGCATACGTCGGGGCGGTGCGGGCGTCAAGCCTTGATGGCGTTGTTTTGCTGCATTGCACAAGCCCCCCCGGCCGGGCGCAGAATTCGCCCTTTTGGTTCCCTGCCACTCTCTAAAGGGTGGCCATCCGATCCGTGAGTTCTTCCCAAACGGCCCACCGCAGCCCCTCGGCGATGGCGGGCCTCACCCTAGGCGCCCTGGGCGTGGTGTATGGCGACATCGGCACCAGCCCGCTGTACGCGCTCAAGGAGGTCTTCCACGGCGGCCATGTCGCGACCACGCCCGACAACATCCTGGGCGTGCTGTCGCTGCTGTTCTGGACGCTGACCGTCACCGTCTCGATCAAGTACGTGCTGCTGATCCTGCGCGCGGACAACCGCGGCGAGGGCGGCCTGATCGCGATGCTGGCACTGGCCACCGGTGCGGTGCGCGACAAGCCCGGGCTGCGCCGCGGCCTGATGATGGTGGGCCTGTTCGGCACCGCCATCTTCTTCGGCGATGCGGTCATCACGCCGGCCATGACCGTGCTGGGCGCGGTCGAGGGCATAGACGTCTACGCGCCCCAGTACGACCAGGCGGTGCTGCCGCTGACGCTGATCGTGATGGTGGGCCTGTTCGCGGTGCAGCGCTTCGGCACCGGCGGCATAGGCAAGGCCTTCGGGCCGGTGATGCTGCTGTGGTTCGCCAGCCTGACGCTGCTGGGCGTGCCCCACATCCTCGACAACCCCCATGTGCTGACTGCGATCAACCCCTGGTACGCGGTCGAGTTCTGCCTGAACTACCGCTGGGTGGCCTTCGTCGCTTTGGGCGCCATCGTGCTGGTGGTCACCGGCGGTGAGGCGCTCTATGCGGACCTGGGCCACTTCGGCAAGAAGCCCATACGCATCGCCTGGTATGGCGTGGTGATGCCCTCGCTGGTGCTGAACTACTTCGGCCAGGGCGCGATGCTGCTGGACGACCCCAGCCGCATCAAGAACCCCTTCTTCCTGCTGGCGCCGTCCTGGGCCGAGATCCCGCTGTTCCTGCTGGCCACGGCGGCTGCCATCGTGGCCTCCCAGGCGCTGATCACCGCGGCCTTCTCGGTCACCAAGCAGGCCATACAGCTGGGCATACTGCCGCGCCTGCGCATCCTGCACACCAGTGTGCGCGACACCGGCCAGATCTACGTACCCTTCATCAACTGGTCGCTGTTCGCGCTGGTGGTGGTGGCCGTGGCCTTCTTCGGCTCGTCCAGCAAGCTGGCCGGGGCCTATGGCGTGGCAGTCACCATAGACATGACCATCACCACGGTGATGACCTTCTTCGTGATCCGCTTCGGCTGGCGCTACCCGCTGGCGCTGTGCATCGCGGCGACCGGCGTGTTCCTGGTCATCGACGTGACCTTCCTGGCCTCCAACCTGCTGAAGATCGCGGCCGGCGGCTGGTTCCCGCTGCTGATAGGCATAGGCATGTTCACGCTGATGCTGACCTGGAAGCAGGGGCGCCGCCAGCTGTCCGACAAGCTGCGCGAGGACGCGATCGACCTGTGCAGCTTCCTGGATGCGGTCTTCATCAACCCGCCCACGCGCGTGGCCGGCACCGCGGTCTTCCTGTCGGCCGAGGCCGGCATCACGCCCAATGCGCTGATGCACAACCTCAAGCACAACAAGGTGCTGCACGAGCAGAACGTGTTCGTGACCGTGAAGCACCACGAGGTGCCCTGGATAGACCCCGAGCGCCGCTGCGAGGTGGAGAGTCTGGGCAACTGCTGCTGGCGCGTGGCGCTGAACTTCGGCTTCAAGGACGAGCCCGACGTGCCCGAGGGTCTGTCCCACCTGCGCGAGCACGGGGTGCAACTCGAGGAGATGGAAACCAGCTACTTCCTGAGCCGCGACATCGTGATCCCCACGATAGGTTCGGGCATGGCGCTTTGGCGCGAGAAGCTGTTCGCCAGCATGCACCGCAACGCGGCCGCGGCGGCGGACTTCCTGCACCTGCCCACCAACCGCATCGTGGAGCTGGGCTCCAAGGTCGAGATCTGAGGGCGCAGGCGCGGTGCCGCCCCGGCGCCGCGCGGCCTGGCATGGCGGGTGTTCATGATGGATAAATCCCTGCTACAGCAGCAGGTGCTGGCGCGTCTGGCCGACGACCTGGCGCAGGTCGAGCAGGCCGCACGCACGGCGCACGAGACGGCGACTCACGAAGAGAACATCGCCGAGAACAAGTACGACACCCTGGGCCTGGAAGCCGCCTACCTGGCCACCGGCCAGGCGCGCCGAGCCCAGGCGCTGCGCGAGGCCATGGCCGCCTGGCGCCAGTTCCGCCCGCCCGCCTACGCCGCCGCCCAAGGCCTACAGCTGGGCGCGCTGGTCTGCCTGGTCGACGCCGACGAGCAGCAGCAATGGCTGTTTCTCGGCCCCACGGGCGGCGGCATCAGCCTGCTGAGCGGCGAGCAGCGGGTGCAGGTCATCACCCGCGAGGCCCCGCTGGGCCGCGCGCTGCTCGGCAAGGTCGAGGGCGACGAGGTGGTGCTGCAGATAGGCGCCGTGCGCCAGCTGTTTGAGGTGTTGCAGGTGTATTGAGCCTGCGGCCACGCCCTGCGCGGCGTCGTGCGAGGATCACGGCCACGGAATGCTGCGGGCCCACCGGGGCCTGGCGCCTGAGATGTTCCGTTCAACCCGTGGTGGAGCGAGATTGAAACAACAGCTGATTGGGCTCTTTCTGACCCTGGCGGTCGCCCTGCAGGGCGCCGCGGCCGATCCGGCGCCGGCCACCCCCCCGCAGTTGCAGCCGACGACACAAGAGGCCAAGGCCGCCCACCTCGCGGCCGACCTGCTCACGCGCTACCACTACAAGGCCGTGCCGCTCGATGACGCGCTGTCGAGCAAGATGTTCGACCAGTACCTGAAGGCGCTGGACCCCGAGAAGCTCTACTTCCTGCAGTCCGACATCGACCGCCTGGCTGGCCAGCGCACCCGGCTGGACGATGCCATCCTGGGCGAAGACCTGCGCACGCCCTTCGAGATCTTCAACCTCTACGAGCGCCGCGCCGCCGAGCGCATGGCCTATGCCCGCAGCCTGCTGAGCCAGGGCTTCAAGTTCGACAGCGACGAGACGCTGATGCTGGACCGCAAGGCCCAGCCCTGGCCCGCCACGCTGGCCGAGGCGCAGGACCTGTGGCGCAAGCGCGTGAAGAACGATTGGCTGCGGCTCAAGCTCGCCGGCCAGGACGACGCCGCCATCGTGAAGGTGCTGGACAAGCGCTACGACAGCACGCTCAAGCGCCTGGCCAAGATCACCAGCGCCGACGCCTTCGAGGCCTTCATGAACGCCTACACCATGGCGATCGAGCCTCACACCAACTACCTGGGCCCGCGCGCCGCGGCCAACTTCGACATCTCCATGCGGCTGTCGCTGGCCGGCATAGGCGCGGTGCTGATGGACATCGACGGCTACGCCACCATCCGCGAGCTGGTGGCCGGCGGGCCGGCCAGCCTCTCCGGCAAGCTGCAGGTGGGCGACCGCATCGTGGGCGTGGCCCAGGGCGAAACCCGAGCGATGGAAGACGTCGTCGGCTGGCGCCTGGACGACACGGTGGCCCTCATTCGCGGTGAAGTGGGCTCCACCGTGCGCCTTGAAGTGCAGCCCGCCGACCAGGGGGCCGATGCCTCGAACAAGACCGTCGTGCTGGTGCGCAACACCATCAAGATCCAGGACAGCGCCGCCAAGGCCAAGGTCTATTCGGTGGCCACCGGCGAGGGCAAGCGCCTGATCGGTGTGGTCACCTTGCCCTCGTTCTACGAAGACGTCGACGCGCTGCGCAAGGGCGACAAGGACTACCGCAGCGCCAGCCGCGACGTCGCCAAACTGCTGGCCGACCTGAAGGCCCAGAAGGTGGACGCCGTGCTGGTGGACCTGCGCAACAACGGGGGCGGCTCGCTGCGCGAGGCCATCAGCCTCACCGGCCTGTTCGTCGGCAAGGTGCCGGTGGTGCAGACCCGAGATGCCAAGGGCGAGGTCAGCGTCGGCAAGAACGTCGACACCGCCGTGGCCTGGAACGGCCCGCTGGCGGTGCTGATCAACCGCGGCTCGGCCTCGGCGTCGGAGATCTTCGCGGCCGCCATCCAGGACTACGGCCGCGGCCTCATCCTCGGCGAGCGCAGCTTCGGCAAGGGCACGGTCCAGACCGTGGCCGACCTCGACCAGATCGCCCGCAATGCCAACCCGACCTATGGCGAACTGAAGCTCACCATCGCGCAGTTCTTCCGCGTGAACGGCGGCACCACGCAGCTGCGCGGCGTGACGCCGGACCTCGGCTACCTGCAAAGCGACGACGCTGCGGAGTTCGGCGAATCCAGCTTCGACAACGCGCTGCCGTGGACCCAGGTCAAGCCGGCCGACTACGCGCCGGTGGGCGACATCAAGGCGCTGCTGCCGCGGCTCAAGACCTGGCACGAGAGCCGCGTGCAGCGCGACCGCGACTACCAGGGCCTGATGGACGACCTGGCCAAGGCCCGCGAGCGCCGCAAGGCCAACGTGATCTCGCTCAACGAGACCGTGCGCCGCAAGGAACGCGCCGCCTCCCAGGCCCGCATGGCCGCGCTGCTGGGCGCCGACGGCGCCGCCGCGAGCAGCGCGCTGGCCGACGACGGCCTGCAGTTCAACGAACGCAAGCTGAGCAAGGACCTGGCCATCGAGAAGACCCAGAAGTCCGTCAACGACGTGCTCTTGAACGAGTCGCTCAGCATCCTGTCCGACAGCGCCGCGCTGAAGGCCGGCAAATCGGCACTGGCGGCGAGTGCGCTGTCGACCCGGCCGGAGGTGGTGGCGGAGTTGCCGAAGGCGGCGACGCCGTAGGTTTGGCGGGCTTGGGTCGCTGGCGAGTCGAGCGTTCTGATGGGCGCTTGGCCTGATGAGCGTGTCGAGATCCAGGACGCCGAAGGCCTCAAGAAGGGAGCGCCAGGTGCCATCGGGCCGGTCTGGCGCTAATAGCGGCCATAGGCCCCTGATCCTGCCCTGGCCGTTATGACGGGAGGGGCCGCACAGGACGTCTCCCGTCCGCATGTTGAGTGGGAAGGTCAGCAAGCGGCAAGGAGCTGTCAGTCGCGAGAAACCGCTTTCGGGGAGGCCGTCGCTACGATGCAGAAGGTCGTCAAACCGGACGCATTGCTTTCAAGGTCCGGTTGTACACACAAGGTGCGACCTCTTGGCCGGAGAAGGATCCGTGACGCTTTTCCTGAAGAACCAGCTGTTTTTGCTGGTCCTCTTTTTCGTAGTTGGCGGAGACCTCCTGCTGTGGGACCTGAAGGTGCCGACAGTCATGTGGGCGGAGTACACCTATGTGGCCGTACTCCTCTTTCTGGTGGTGTTCGAGTTCGTGAAGCCCCGCAATGCGTCGTGGAACTACATCACCAAAGACGGCGTCAAGTTTCGCGAACTATCGGCTGACGTGATCTTCCAGGTCGTTGAGGCGGCGGTGGTTTCGGCGGCGGTTTACTCGCTGTCGGTATGGCTGGCTGATCACCTGCGGGCTCTCTTCGGTTGGACGCATCAGGTCGGCCTGCACTGGACACTGCAATGCATCGCCGCGGTGTTCATCATGGATTTCATCCGGTACTGGATCCATCGCTGGATGCACCAGGTTCCCCTGCTGTGGCGCGTTCATTCCCTGCACCACATGCCCGAACGTCTGGGGGCCATGTCCACGGCCCGCGGCAACCCGCTCGACGATCTGATCATCTATTCGCCGGAACTCATCGTTCTGTTCGTTCTGGGCTTCGACAAAGACATCATGCTGGGGCTGTATTCCGTCGTCTGGATCATCCCCTTGATCACTCATTCGAACGTCGAATTTCCGGTGACCCGGCTCGCAAGCGTCTTCCAGCTGCCGACCTATCACCTGATCCACCATGCTTACAACGACGCCGAGACTCCCACCCACAACTTCGCGGAGATCCTGACGTTCTGGGACCGGGTATTCGGTACCTTCAACGCAGGGCCGATCGGCTTGGACCACCGCACCGGCGTTGTCAGCGACAAACCCCGTGAGTGGCATCGTGAATTCTTTGGTTGGCTTTATCTGCCGATCAACCGTCTGTGAACACGAATGGGGAGACAGGTCGCGGCAGTCTGCACCCTGAACGCTGGTGCACCTCGAAGGCGACCCACGCCCAGTTCGTGACGCTCGGCTACGACGGCTTAACTGGCCGCGCGCTCCGCGGCATCGTTGTTGTTGGGGCTGGGCAGGGAACTGGCCTCGGCTGATCTCGCCGCGGACGTGGTCACCAAAGACGGTTGGGCAATCGGCCTGCGCGACCTTTGCGAAAGATCGCCCGCAGCCGCAATGTCTGGTGACCAAGCGGTGTGTATGCGGGCTGAGGTGGCTGGGGGGAACGGAAGATCGGGGGGCGGCTTTGCAGCGGTTACGGACTTTTGCGGCAGGTATGCGTCCACCACACCGTGGGCTTTTACGGCGGCATATCAATGAACGCAAACTCAGTATCCGGGCCCTGGTAAGTAGAGAGCCGCTTCAACAGATTGAGTAGCGCGAAGTCGGCTAGTGCCCGGGCTTGTCCTCGCTCCTCGTCGAAGGCGACTTCGCGGTCTACATGGTTGCCATGAAGCAACTGCGATCGCCCGTCTCCATAAATGCGCTGCACCACCTGTCTCAGGCTCGCGGTGTCGTTCTCGAAGACGGGATCGTTCGGCGTGATGCCGAGCAGGTTTGTCATCATCTGTGTGATCCCGTTCGCTGTTCTTCCGCAGGTCAGCACATCGAGTGAAGAGGCCAATTTCGTGACTGCGAGAGTTGCCGAGGCCTCTCGGCAACCTTCGGCGTACCACTCCAGCGCAGCGGCCCATCGCATGGCTAACTGCGGGTGGCGGTGGCTTCGACTGTCCACCAAGCAGCCCACTACCTCACACAACGACTCGTACATGCGCTCATCGCCGAATACGTTGCTTCGGATTCCGCCTTGCCGGACCGGAATCGCGCGCTCGGTCCACGAACCACCAATCCAATGCTCGCCTTTGAAGCCAACCACAGAATGACTCCTAAGAGGTGGCAAGCGCTCGTCGCTAAGCGCCTGCTGGCTGAAGGCGGTGCCCCCGCGCCGGGAGAGAAGGCTGATGCCATCTAAGGCGGTGCGCGCCGCCATGCGCGCCACCTCGCGAGAGTAGTGCTGCTCTAGCCCGGACACGGCAATGCTCACGACCGCGTCACACCCGTGGAATGCCTCCACGAGCTCCTCAAGATAGTCCGGTGAGTTAGGGCGGACACCCCGCCGTTCGCTGCTCTGAAGGACAACGTGCAGTTCGGCTCTCCAGTCCGAACTTTCCGGGATGCCGTACTGCCTGAGATTGCGCGCGCTCAGCGTGATTGACTCGAACCAATCCTTCACGCTGGCGACCTCGACGGGGCCAACCCAATATGTTCCCTTCGCCTCGATACCCAGCGTTGTTGCAGGAAACGCATGGCCAAACGGCAGTTGAACGCCACGGAGGCGATCCTCGAGCTCCTGCTCCAGCAGCTTCAGCCGCGCCCGTCCTTCCGACGGAGTAGTGGCGAATCTTGCCTCGGCGTGAAGGTCTGCGACGCATGAACGCACCAACTGGCGGAACTGCTCCTGCCTAACCACGTCTTGATACTCCGAACGATCAGAGTAGAGGCGGATCACCAACGAGCCGACCGCGTCTTGAGCGCGTTTCGTGAAATGCCGCTCTGAACCGGAGCGGGTGACGATGAAGTTGGGCAGGTAGTCGTCGGGAAGTGTCACGAAGCCATCGGCATCGTGGGTGGCATCTAGTTCGTTGACGACCACGTCGAGGACATCGGAGAGTTTCGTCATCGACTACGGAGGCCATCGAGTTAGCGACACGAGCAGGATACCCATGCCGGCATGGCGGCAACATCAGCTCGCGGGGGCGACGCGGATACAGCTGACAGCCTCTAGCGGCCCCCATTGCGCCACCAGCCCAGCTACGCCCACAAAAAACGGCCCCTCAGGGCCGTTTCTCTTTCTCGCGGCGATGCCGCTCTTCGTCAGACCGTCGTGACGAACTGGTCCTTGGCGCGGCGCACCTTCTTCAGGTTGACCAGCCAGTCGCCGTCGGCCTGGCGGTAGCCCAGCGGCAGCAGCAGCACGGAGCGCAGGCCGCGGGCCTTGAGGCCCAGGATCTCGTCCACCGCGGCGGGCGTGAAGCCTTCCATCGGCGTGGCGTCCACCTGCTCTTCGGCGGCGGCGATCAGCGCGGTGCCCAGGCCGATGTAGGCCTGGCGGGCGGCGTGCTGGTAGTTCTCTTCGGCGCTGCGCTGGGGGTAGGTGGCCAGCAGCTGCTGGCGGTAGGCCTCCCAGCCTTCGTTCTTGAAGCCGCGCACCTCGTTTGTCAGGTCGAACATGGCGTTGATGCGCTCGGGCGTGTAGTTGTCCCAGGCGGCGAACACCAGCAGGTGCGAGGCCTCGGTGACCTGCGCCTGGTTCCACGCGTGTTCGCGGATGCGCGCGCGCAGTGCCGGGTCGTTGACGATCAGCACCTCATAGGGCTGCAGGCCGCTGGAGGTGGCGGTCAGGCGCACGGCTTCCAGGATGCGGTCCACCTTGTCCTGCGGCACGGGCAGGGCAGGGTTCATCTTCTTGGTGGCGTAGCGCCACTTCAGCTTGTCGATCAGGGTGGTCATGGAATGCGTCCAAATTTGACGAGGGAATGGTGCCGGGTCTTGTGCCCGGCTGCAGTCGGCCGCGCCAGTGCCCCGCGCAGGCCTCAGCCCTTGCGGGCCGGTCTGGCAAGGCCGGCCGGCTTGCGCTAGGCCCGGTCGCTCAGAAGCTCAGCTGCGCGCGGGCGTAGTAGTAGGCGCCGTTGAAGCCCACGGGCGACAGCACGTCGTAGGGGAAGTTGCCGAAGTAGGCGATGTCGCTGATGGAGCGCGTGGGGTAGCGGTTGGTGAGGTTCACGCCGCCCAGTGCCAGGCTCAGGCGCCGGGTCAGTTGCACCTGGGCTTCCAGGTCCAGCTGCCAGGCGGCCGCATAGGTCTGCGTGGGCACGTAGCCGTCGCCGAAGTCGAACACCCGCGTGGCCTTGCCGTGGCGGGTGGCGCGGGCCAGCAGGCTCCAGCCGCCGCCCTGCCATTGCGCGCTGAGGATGTGGCGCAGGCTGGGCGCGGCGTTGGTGAGGGTGTTCACCTCCTCCAGCCCCACGTCGCTGCCCTCGTGCAGCTTCACGCGGGTGCGGCTGAAGGAGCCGGTCCAGGACAGCCGGGTCTCGCCGCCCAGCGCCGCGCCGCTCCACTGCGTGACCAGGTCCACGCCGTGGGTGCGGGTGTCCAGCGCATTGGTGAAGAAGTTCACCCCGTCCACGCCGCTGACGCCGAACTTCTGCTGCAGCTCGTCGGCCAAGCCGTCGCGGCTGATGCGCTCGGACAGCGTGATGCGGTTCTTCACGCGAATCGAGTAGGCGTCCAGCGTGGTGGACCAGGCCTTGCCCGGCTGCCACGACAGCCCCAGGCTGGCATTGCGCGAGGTCTCGGCCTTGAGGTCCTGCGCGCCCAGGTAGCGGGCGATGGGGTGGTCCACCGGCAGCGTGCGGATCTGGCTCAGCGCGCCGCCGTCGCCGCGGTCGGTCACGGTGAACGCAAAGCCCTGCTGGGCCAGCGAGGGCGCGCGGAAGTTGTTGGACAGCGCGCCGCGCAGCGCCAGCGTGCGGGTGAGCGCATAGCGGCTGGACAGCTTGGCCGTGGTGGCGCTGCCGAAGTCGCTGTAGTGGTCGTGGCGCAGCGCGAGTTCGCCCTGCCAGTCGCGCGTGAGGTCGGCGCTCAGGTCCAGGTAGACGCCGGCCACGCGGCGCGAGCGCCGGGTCGCGTCGGCCGCCTGCAGACCGGGGCCGGCCTGGGCGCCGGCGGGCGCGTCCAGCGGGCCCACCTGGTAGGAGGCCGCGTCGCCCGCGCCGGTCACGAAGCGGTCCTCGCGCGCATCCAGCCCCCAGGCCAGCGTGGCCGGGCGCGCGAGGCCCAGGTCCAGCTCGCGGCTTGCGTCCAGGCTCAGGCCGGTGAGGCGGCTGCCGAAGTCCGCCAGGTGGAACTCGCGCGGGCTGGCCGCGCCCAGCGAGGCATTGATCGTGCGCCGCACGCCGTAGGAGAAATCGTTCTGGCCGCGGTTCAGCGCGAGGTCGTAGTCCCACACACCCCAGCTGCCCTTGAGGCCGGCCACCAGCTGCAGGTCGCGGTTGTCGCCGGTGGTCTCGGGGCGGTAGCCCTCGGGGTAGACGCTCTTCACATTGGCCGAGCTGTCCGGGTAGCGGTAGTAGGCCGCGCCCACCGAGCGGCGGTTCTGCCAGGTGCCGAAGGCGTAGGCGCGCTGGCCGCCGGCCAGGTCCACCGCGCCGTTGAACCAGGCCTGGGCCTGGTGGGTGGAGGGCTCGCCGGCCACGTAGTTGCGCCGGCCCACGGTGGCGAGGTTGTCGGGTGTGCTGTCTTCCCAGGGCGGCAGCTCGTCCAGGCCGGCGCGGTTGGTGGGGTTGCGGTGCAGCGTCTCCAGGCCGGCGCGCACAAAGCCGCCATCGCCCAGCGCCCAGCCCTGCGTGAGGCTGGCGGACTGGGTCTGGCCGTCGGTCAGCGTCTGGCCGGTGGGCGCGAACTTGGTGTGGAAGGCGCCGGCCTCGGTGGTCAGCTCGCCGCCGCTCTTGCGCTCGTCCAGGATGATGTTGACCACGCCGGCGATCGCGTCCGAGCCGTATTGCGCTCCGGCGCCGTCGCGCAGCACCTCGATGCGCGCCACGGCCGACAGCGGGATGGTGTTGAAGTCCACCGGGTTGGTGCCCTTGCCGGTCTTGGACTCCAGGTTCACCACCGCCGAGGTGTTGCGGCGCTTGCCGTTCACCAGCACCAGCACCTGGTCGGGCGACAGGCCGCGCAGCTGGGCGGCGCGCACATGGTCGCCCCCGCCGGAGTTGGACTGGCGCGGGAAGTTGAACGAGGGCAGCAGGGTCTGCAGCGCGGCGGCCAGGTTGCCGTCGGGGCCGGCGGCGCGCTGCAGGTCCTCGCGGCTCAGCACGTCCACCGGCACGGCGGTGTCGGCCAGCGTGCGGTCCTTGGCGCGGGTGCCGGTCACGATGACCGACTCCAGCGTGTTGCCGCTCTGAGCCAGGGCGGCGGTCGATACCAGCAGGCTGGCCAGCGCGAGGGGAGTGAGCTTGGGCATGGCGATGTTGTTCGAGTTGTCCGGGGCCGAGAGCCTACCCAAGCCGCAGCGCCAAGCCCTGTTTTGCCTCAGACGTCTTGCTTATATGCACATGCCCGTGGCGTGGCCGCATCACCGCGGGCGGGGTGGGCCTTAGCATCCGCGGCCTGCTCCCGTGCTCCTGCCCATGTCCGCCGATTCCCACGCCCTGCCCGAACGCCGTCTCGATGTGAAGCACGCGGTCGCGCTGTGCGTGGGCATGGTGGTGGGGGCGGGCATCTTCAAGACCTCGCCCATGGTGGCCCAGGCGCTGGTGGAGCCCTGGCAGCTCTACGCCGCCTGGGCGCTGGGCGGCGTGCTGTCGCTGGTGGGTGCGCTGTGCTTTGCCGAGCTGGCCGCGGCCTTCCCGGATGCGGGCGGCGACTATCACTTCCTGCGCCGCGCCTATGGCCACCGGCTGGGCTTTCTATTCGCGTGGTCGCGCTTCGCGGTCATCCATACCGGCTCCATGGCGCTGCTGGGCTTTGTGTTTGGCGACTACCTCGCCCAGGTGGTGGACCTCAGCCCCTGGCTGGGCGCGCATGCCAGCGCGCTGCTCGCGGCCGGCCTCATCGTGGGCCTGACCGGCCTCAACCTGCTGGGCGTGCAGGTGGGCCTGGGCACGCAGCTGGGGCTGACCACGCTGGTGCTGGCCGGTCTGGCGCTGCTAGGCGGTGCGGCCGGCGCGCAGCAGCTGGGCGGCGTCGCACCGGCCACGCTGGGCGCGGCCGCCGCGGTGCCCGACTGGGGCCTGGCCATGGTCTTCGTGTTCCTGGCCTATGGCGGCTGGAGCGACGCGGCCACCCTGTCCGCCGAGATGCGCGACGCCCAGCGCGGCATGCCGCGCGCGCTGCTGCTGGGCCTGGCGCTGGTGATGGTGCTGTATTTGCTGGCCAACTGGGCCTATGTGCGCGTGCTGGGCCTGCCGGGCCTGGCGCACAGCGAGGCGCCGGCCGCCGAGCTGATGCGCGTGGTGTGGGGGCGGGGCGCCGAGCTGCTGATGGTGGGCGTGGTGACGCTGACCGCGCTGTCGGTGATGAACGCCATCCTGATCGCCGGCCCGCGCACCACCTATGCGGCCGCCCGCGACCTGGCGGCTGAGTGGCATCTGGCGCGCTGGAACGCCCGCCGCGGCACGCCCAGCGCCGCGGTGCTGGCCACCTCGGGCGTGGCGCTGGCGCTGGTGGCCTTTGGCGACCTCACGCGCGGCGGCTTCTCGACGATGGTGGACTACCTGTCGCCGGTCTACTGGTTCTTCGCCACGCTCAGCGGCCTGGCGGTCATCGTGCTGCGCTGGCGCGAGCCACAGGCGCCGCGACCTTTTCGCGTGCCGCTGTACCCGGGGCTGCCGCTGCTGTTCGCGGGCTGCAGCGCCTATGTGCTGTGGTCCAGCCTGATCTACGTGAAGGCCGGCGCGGTGGTGGGCGTGGTCGTGCTGGCCGTGGGCGCGGTGCTGCTGTGGGGGCATGGGCGGCGGCGCTCGCGCTAGCCCGTGCGTGGGCCGGGCGTATGGCCCGGCCGCTATGCTGGCCGCATGCGCAGCGTCCTGCATGATTTCTCGCCGTCCAGCCTGGTCGCCGGCTTTGTGGCGGTGCTGGTGGGCTACACCAGTTCGGTGGCCATCATCTTCCAGGCCACGCTGGCGCTGGGCGCCACGCCGGCCCAGACCGCCTCCTGGCTGTGGGCGCTGGGCCTGGGCATGGCGATCACCAGCGTGGGCCTGAGCCTGTGGACCCGCCAGCCCATCCTGACTGCCTGGTCCACACCGGGCGCGGCGCTGCTGGCCTCCACGGCCGGCCTGAGCATGCCCGAGGCGGTGGGCGCGTTTGTGATCTGCGGCCTGCTGATCGCGCTGGCCGGCGCCAGCGGCTGGTTCGAGCGGCTGATGGACCGCATCCCCATGGCCATCGCCGCCGCGCTGCTGGCCGGCGTGCTGGCGCGCTTCGGGCTGGATGCGGTGGGCGCGGTGAGGACCGCGCCGGCACTGGTGCTGTGCATGGCGCTGGCCTATCTGCTGGGCCGGCGCTGGTGGCCCCGCTACGCGGTGCCGGGCGTGCTGCTCGTGGGCATTGCGGTGGCGCTGGGCGAGGGCCGGCTGAGCGCGGCGTCCTGGGGCGACGGCCCCTGGCTGGCCTGGCCGGTCTGGACCACGCCCGAATTTCACTGGCGCAGCGCCATCGGCGTGGCGCTGCCGCTGTTCCTGGTGACCATGGCCTCGCAGAACCTGCCCGGCGTGGCCGCGCAGCGCGCCAGCGGCTACCAGACCCCGGTGTCCGCCAGCGTGGCCGCCACCGGCGCCACCACGGTGCTGCTGGCACCCTTCGGCGGCTATGCCTTCAACCTCGCCGCCATCACCGCGGCCATCTGCATGGGGCGCGAGGCCCATGAAGACCCGGCGCGGCGCTACACCGCGGCCGTGGCGGCGGGCCTCTTCTACCTGCTGATGGGCCTGGCCGGCGGCGCGGTCGCCGGGCTGCTGGCGGCCTTTCCGCGCGAGCTGATCGCCGCGGTGGCAGGTCTTGCGCTGCTGGGCACCATCGCCGGCGCGCTGGCCGCCGCGCTCAAGGACGAGGCCCACCGCGACGCCGCCGCGCTGACCTTTCTGGTGGGGCTGTCCGGCATCGCGCCGCTGGGCATAGGCGCGGCCTTCTGGGCCGTGCTGGCCGGCGCCGCGGCCCTGCTCATCCCCCGTCTTCCCCGCCTTTCCTCAGGGACCAAGTCATGAAAACACTGCTCTTCGTTGCCGATCCGCTGGAGTCCTTCAAGATCTACAAGGACTCCACCTTCACCATGCTGCGCGAGGCCGCGCGCCGTGGCCACCGCCTGATCGCCTGCGAGCCCTGGCAGCTGGTGTGGCAGCGCGGCGGCCGCGTGACCGCGCGTGCCGCGCGCGAGATCCGCCTGACCGGCGAGGCCCAGCGCTGGTTCGAGGCTGTGGCCACGCTCGACGTGGTGCTGGCCGACGTGGACGCGGTGCTGATGCGCAAGGACCCGCCCTTCGACCCCGAGTTCATCTACGCCACCCACCTGCTGGGCCAGGCCGAGCGCGAGGGCGCGCGCGTGTTCAACAAGCCCAGCGCGCTGCGCGAGCACCCCGAGAAGCTCGCGATCATGGAGTTCCCCGAGTTCATCGCGCCCACGCTGGTCACGCGCGACCCGGCCGAGATCCGCGCCTTCCAGGCCGAGCATCGCGACATCATCCTCAAGCCGCTGGACGGCATGGGCGGCATGGGCATCTTCCGGGTAAAGGACGACGGCCTCAACCTGGGCGCCATCATCGAGACGCTGAACAAGGACCGCGCGCAGACCGTGATGGTGCAGCGCTTCATCCCGGCCATCGCCGAGGGCGACAAGCGCATCCTCATCATCGGCGGCAAGCCCGTGCCGTACAGCCTGGCCCGCATCCCGCAGGGCGGCGAGGTGCGCGGCAACCTGGCGGCCGGCGGCAAGGGCGTGGCGCGCGAGCTGACCGCGCGTGACCGCGAGATCGCCGACTACCTGGGCCCCATCCTGGTCGCGCGCGGCCTGCTGCTGGTGGGCCTGGACGTGATCGGCGAGAACGTCACAGAGATCAATGTCACCAGCCCGACCTGCTTCCGCGAGATCAGCGACCAGACTGGCTTCGACGTGGCCGCGACTTTCATCGACGCGCTGGAGGCCGCGCTGGCCTGAGGCCTCCCGGCCGCGGGGCGGCGGTCGATGGATACTGGGCGTTTGCTGATTTTTCTTGCACTGCCCATGTCCCTGACCCGCCGCCAGTTCCACGGTTTCCTCGCTGCGCCCGCCCTGCTGCCCCTGGCGGCGCGGGCGCAGGATGCCGGTTTCGACCGCCTGGTCGAGCGTTTCCTCGAAGCCCTGTGGGTGCTGGACCCGGACGCCGCGGTTGCGGCCGGGCGCTTCGAGTTCACGCCCCGCATGACGCTGCCCAGCGCCGAGCAGCGCCGCAAGACCCGCGCCTTTCTGCAGCAGTGGCGCGCCGAGTTCGCGCAGGCGGCCGACACCGGCCTGTCCACCAGCCAGCGCATGGACCGCGCGATGCTGGTCGCCAAGCTGGACAGCGACCTGTGGCAGCTGGACACGCTGCGCGAATGGCAGTGGAACCCGTCGGTGCACAACCCGGCCTCGCTGCTGGACCTGCCGCTGAACACCGAGTACGCGCCGCTGCCCGAGCGCCTGGCCGCGCTGCAGCGTCGCGTGGCCCAGCTGCCGGCCTTCTACCGCGCGGCCCAGGCCAGCCTGGCGCGTGACGGCGGCGTGACCCGCGAGCACACCGAGCTGGCCATCCAGCAGGCGCCGGGCGTGCAGGGCGTGCTGGACGAGATCGCCAAGCGCGCCGCCGAGGCCGGTCAGGCCGCGGCCTTCAAGCAGCCGCTGGCCCAGGCGCGCGCGGCGCTGCAGGCTTATGTGGCGCAGCTCAAGCGCCTGCTGCCCGGCGCGCGACGCAGCTTCCGCCTGGGCGAGGCGCTGTACCAGCCCAAGTTCGCGCACGACATTCAGTCCGCCCGCAGCGCGCGCGAGACCTACGAGCTGGCGCTGGCGCGCCGCGAGGAGGTGCTGGCCAGCATGCTCACGCAGGCGCAGACGCTGTGGCCGCAGGTGATGGGCGCCGAGCCGCAGCCGGCCGACCGCTTTGCGCTGATAGGCCGCGTGATCGACAAGCTCAGCGTGAAGCATGTGCCGCGCGAGCGCTTCGTGTCGGCCATCCGCGAGCAGCTGCCCGAGCTGGAGGCCTGGATACGCGACCACGACCTGCTGAGCCAGGACCGCAGCAAGCCGCTGGTGGTGCGCGAGACGCCGGAGTACGAGCGCGGCATCGCCGGCGCCAGCATCGAGGCCCCGGGCGCCTACGCCCCGGGCGGCAACACCTACTACAACGTGACGCCGCTGGATGACCTGACCCCCGAGCAGGCCGAGAGCACGCTGCGCGAGTACAACCACTGGATCCTGCAGATCCTCAATATCCACGAGGCCATTCCCGGCCACTACACCCAGCTGGTGCACGCCAACCGCGCACCCAGCAAGGTCAAGGCGCTGTTCGGCAACGGCGCCATGATCGAGGGCTGGGCGGTCTATGGCGAGCGCATGATGATCGAGAGCGGCTACGGCGCCTCGCCGGAGATGACGCTGATGTGGGGCAAGTGGCACCTGCGCTCGGTCACCAACACCATCCTGGACTACAGCGTGCACGTGCTGGGCATGAAGCGCGCCGACGCGCTGGACCTGCTGACCCGCCAGGCCTTCCAGACCGAGCGCGAGGCCACCGAGAAGTGGCGCCGCGTGCAGCTCACCTCGGTGCAGCTCACCAGCTACTTCAGCGGCTACAGCGAGATCTTCGCGCTGCGCGAGCAGCTCAAGGCGCGGCCCGGCTTCGCGCTCAAGGCCTTCCACGAGCAGTTCCTGAGCTATGGCAGCGCGCCGGTGCGCCTGATCGCGGCCGAGATGCTGAAGACCTGACGCCCTCCGGCGGCGGCCGCAGCGCATAGCATCCGGGCTGCGTTCCAGGAGCCCGTTTGATTTCCCCCTCGCGTCTCACCGCCGCCCAGCTCAACGGCATCAGCGCCGCCGTCGGCGTCGCGCTCACCCAGGCGCTGGTGGCCTCGCTGTTCGGCGTGTCGCCCGGCCTGGCGGCCGTGGGTGGCGCGGTCTGCGCCAGCCTTACCGATGTGCCCAACCCGCCCGAGCGCGCCTGGCCGCGCGTGCTGCCGGCCGCCGTGGCCGGCGCGCTGGTCACGCTGCTCGTGGGGCTGGCGCACGGCTCGCTGCTGCTGACCACGCTGCTGGTGGCCAGCGTGGGCCTGGTGTCGCTGATGGCGCTGGCCTGGGGCGCACGCGCCGGTCCGCTGTCCTTCTCGCCCATCCTGGCCATGGTGTTCGCAATGGCCTGGGGCCCCCTGGGCTCGCTGGAGGACATCGCCGCCCATGCGGCCTGGGTGCTGGCCGGCGGCCTGCTCTATGCGCTGTGGGCGCGCGCCAGCGCCTGGGTGCTGCGCCGCCGCTACCGTGACCTGGCGCTGGCCAGCGCGCTGCGCGCCACCGAGCGGCGGCTGCGCTCGCGCGCGCAGCGCATCAACGGCGAGGTGGCGCCCGAGCAGGCCAGCATCCGCGTGTCCATCGCCGACGACGTGCTGTTGGCCGACGCGCTGCAGGCCGCTCGCGACCAGGTGTTCGCCGCCCGCCGCTCGGCCCACAGCCGGCGCCAGACCGACGTGGTGCTGGGCCTGATCGAGCTGCGCGACCTGCTGCTGGCCAGCCGCCTGGACACCGAGCTGCTGGGCGACGACGACGCCGGCCGCCAGTGGCGCGCGGTGCTGGCCGAGATGCTGAAGCAGGTGGCCGATGCGCTGGCCGCGCTGGCCGACGCCACCGATCGGGGCCGGCCGGTGCCCGCGCTGTCCGCCAGCGCCTGGCGGGCCGAGCTGGCGCGCCGACTGGTGGACGTGCAGGTGCGGGTGCAGGTGAGCGAGGACGACCCGCGCCACCACCTGGTGGCCGCGCTGCAGGCCCGCCTGGGCCACATGCTGGACGACGTGGCCGCGATGGCCGCGCGCCTGGCCCGGCCGGACGATGCCGACAGCCCCTGGTCGCGCGAGTCGCTCAAGCCCTTCGTGTCGCCCGAGGGCTGGCCGCTGGGTGCGCTGCGCCTGCACCTGACGCTGAATTCCGGCGTGGCCCGCCATGCGCTGCGCTCCTCGCTGGCGCTGTCCTTTGCCTACTGGCTGGGCCACCTGCTGCCCTGGGCCGCCCACCCCTACTGGCTGATGCTCAGCGTGGCCGTGGTGCTGCGCGGCAACCTGGAGCAGACGCTGTCGCGCCGCAACGAACGCATCATCGGCACCGTGATCGGCTGCCTGCTGGTGCTGGTGCTGGCCCAGGTGCATGACGAGCGCGTGCTGGCACTGGCCTTCATCGCGGCGGTGGGCACGGCCCACGCCTACCTGAACGTGCGCTACCGCGTCACCGCGATCGCGGCCACGCTGATGGCGCTGCTGCAGCCGCTGATGCTGCACCCGGGCAGCAACCCCGCGGTGTTCGAGCGCCTGGCCGATACCGTGATGGGCGCCGGCCTGGCCTGGGCCTTCAGCTTCGTGCTGCCGTCCTGGGAGAAGGCCTCGCTGGGCCGCATCTCCGGCCAGCTGCGCGGCGCGCTGGCCAAGCACGCGTCCAACATGCTGCGCTGGGTGCCGTCCTCCACCGAGCAGCTGGCCCAGCGCCTGAGTCGCCAGCAGGCCTATGCGGCGCTGTCGGCCTTTGCCGGCGTGGCCCAGCGCACGCTGGTGGAGCCGCGCGGCGTGCGCCTGCCGGATGCCGAGCTGGAGGCGGTGCTCAGCCATGGCTACCGGCTGATGGCGCTGCTGGGCGCGGTGCAGCACCTGGTGGGCCGGCGTGGCACCTGGCTGGACGAGGCCCAGGCCAGCGCCGCGCTGCGCGAGGCCCAGCAGCAGTGCGTCGCGATACTGCGCCATGTGCCGTCGGCGGCGCTGTCGCCCTGGCCCGAGCTGCCCGATGGCGATGCCGGTGTCTGGCCGGAGCACCTGGGCCAGGCCGACCTCACGCCCTGGCTGGAGCGCCGGCTGCGCCTGTGCCAGACCGAGGCGGCCGCGCTGGTCGAGGCGCTGGACCAGCTGGCCCGCCCATCCCCTGCGAATGCGAGGGCCCCCGCGGGCCCGGAGAGCAAGACATGACCCCTGTGACCACCCCCTGCACCTGGAACCCGACATGGAACTGCTGAGCGAACACCGCTGCTTCGGTGGCACGCAACGTTTCCTGCGCCACGACTCGGCCGAGATCGGCCTGCCCATGCGCTATGCGCTCTACCTGCCGCCGCAGCCGCCGCGCGCGCTGCTGGTGTTCCTGGCGGGCCTGACCTGCACCGAGGAGACCTTCACGATCAAGGCCGGCGCCCAGGCGCTGGCGGCCGAGCTGGGCCTGGCGCTGCTGATGCCCGACACCAGCCCGCGCGGCGCCAATGTGGCGGGCGAGAGCGAGGCCTGGGACTTCGGCGTGGGCGCCGGCTTCTACCTGGACGCGACGCGCGAGCCCTGGGCCCGCCACTGGCGCATGGAGAGCTACCTGATGCGCGAGCTGATCCCGCAGGTGCAGCGCGAGCTGGGCCTGGACGACGCCCGCACCGGCCTGTTCGGCCATTCCATGGGCGGCCATGGCGCGCTGACGCTGGCGCTGCGCCACCCGGGCCGCTTTGCGTCGCTGTCGGCCTTTGCGCCCATCGCGGCGCCCACGCAGTGCCCTTGGGGCCACAAGGCCTTCACCGGCTACCTGGGCGAGGACCGCAGCACCTGGGCCGCGCATGACGCGACGGTGCTGATGCGCGCGCAGGCAGCTGCGCCCTATCCCGGCGGCATCCTGGTGGACCAGGGCGAGGCCGACAAGTTCCTGGCCGAGCAGCTGCACCCGGAGCTGTTCGCCGCCGCCTGCGCGGCCGTGGGCCAGCCCCTGCAGCTGCGCCGCCACGCCGGCTACGACCACGGCTACTACTTCATCGCCAGCTTCGTGAACGACCACCTGCGCCACCATGCGGCGCAGCTGATCGTCTGAGAGGCGCTAGGGTCTGCTGCCGTCGTGTTGACAGGCCCTAGTCGGGCCGGCCCAGCAGCCGGCCCAGCAGGCGCAGCAGCGCCGGCGAGCGCAGCTCGACGCCCAGCGTGTCCAGCGGCGGTGCCAGCAGGCGGTGGCGCAGCGCTCGCATGTCGGGGCTGTCGTCGCCCACCGGGTCGTACAAGGTGCCGCCCAACTGGCCGCGCGCCAGACGCTCGCCCAGCAGCGCGCTCACGGCGGCCAGTGTCAGCCCGGCCTCGCGGCCGGCGGGCAGCACCAGGCCGGGGTTGAAGCGCAGCGCCGCGATCAGGCGGGCGTCGTGGATCAGCTCGGGCGGCAGCTCCCAGGCGCGCATCAGCAGGTGGCCCAGCTCGTGCGACACCAGGCCCAGCTCCTGCTGCTCGTGCAGCGCGCGCTGGTAGGCGTCCATGCCCTGCACGGCCTGGGTGTCGGGCAGCAGCGCCACGGCCGCCTGGCGGCCCAGGAAGGACAGCACCAGCAGCGTGGCCAGCGAGCCGGTGTCCGCGACACGCAGGCGCGGCGCCAGCTGCTGGCACAGCTCGGCCGCGATGCTGCTGGCCTGCCACAGCACGTCGAACTCGCGGCGCTGGGTCGCGTCGCGCGGCTGGAAGCTCTCGGCCAGCATGTGCTGCAGGCACATCTGGCGCACATTGGCCAGGCCCAGGAAGGTGGTGGCCTGACCGATGCTGGTGACCGGCTGCTGCAGACCGTAGAGCGGCGAGTTGGCGGTCGCGATGACGCGCGCGGCCACCGCCGGCTCGCCCATCACCAGCGTGGCCAGCTCGGCCGAGGTGGCGTGTTGCACGAAGTCCGGCGAGATCAGCTGCTGCAGCGCGCGCGGCGGCCGCGGCAGCTGGCGCAGCGCATTCATCAGCGTCTCGGTCAGCAGCGGGTCCAGCAGCTCGGCCGGGTGCAGCGCCAGCGGCGCGGGGCGCTCGGCCGGATCGGCGCTGCTGGTCGGACCGGCGGGCGCAATCAGGTCGGCCCAGCCGCTCTGGCCGGCATGGGCCGGCCCGGGCAGGGCTTGGGGGGCGGTGCTGCGCGGCTGCGCGGTCGGGGGCGTGGTCGCCGGGCGGACGGGGGCGGCACGCGCGCCCTTGCGTTCGGGCGAGCCGGAGCGGGCCATCCACCACCAGCCGCCCACGATGGCCAGGCCCACCAGGGCCAGCAGGGTCAATGCCATGCGTTGCTTTCTCGGTTGTCAGGGTCGCAGGAGCCCGCAGGATACGCAGTTCGGCGGCCGGCGCCCGCAAACTCCGAGTGCATCGCGGGGCCAGGCCGTTGCAACGGGGACAATCGGGCCATGGCCGTTCTGTCTCTGACCCAAGCTCATCTCGCCTTCGGGCATGTTCCGCTGCTCGACGGCGCCTCCTTCGCGCTGGAGGCCGGCGAGCGCGTCGGCCTGATCGGCCGCAACGGCAGCGGCAAGTCCTCGCTGCTCAAGATCGTCGCTGGTCTGGAGAAATTGGACGACGGCCTGCTGCAGCTGCAGCAGGGCCTGCGCACGGTCTACGTGCCGCAGGAACCCGATCTGCGCGCCGACGCCCGCATCTTCGACGTGGTGGCCGAGGGCGTGGCCGAGGCCAAGGCGCTGCGCGAGCGCTTCGAGCGCCACGATCCGGCGGACGACCTGGACGCGATCCAGACCCAGCTGGAACACCTGGGTGGTTGGACCTGGGAGCAGCGCGTGGACGAGACGCTGGCCCGCCTGGGCCTGGACGGCGAGCGCCAGGTGGGCGCGCTGTCCGGCGGCCTGAAGAAGCGCGTGGCGCTGGCGCGCGCGCTGGTGGCCCAGCCCGACGTGCTGCTGCTGGACGAGCCCACCAACCACCTGGACCTGGACGCGATCGCGTGGCTGGAAGGCCTGCTCAACGGCTTCAGCGGCAGCCTGCTGCTGATCACCCACGACCGGGCCTTCCTGGACAACGTCTGCAACCGCATCGTCGAGCTGGACCGCGGCCAGCTGCGTGGCTACCCCGGCAACTTCGCCGCCTTCCAGGCCGCCAAGGCCTATGAGCTGGAGAACGAGGCGCTGGCGAATGCCCGCTTCGACAAGCTGCTGGCGCAGGAGGAGGTGTGGATACGCAAGGGCGTGGAGGCGCGCCGCACCCGCTCGGTGGCGCGCGTGGCGCGGCTGGTGGAGATGCGCGAGCAGCATGCGGCGCGGCGCAATGTGCAGGGCCAGGTGCGGCTGGACATAGACACCGGCGGCTCCAGCGGCAAGATCGTCGCGGAGCTGGAGGGTGTGTCCAAGGCCTTCGGCGAGCGCCAGGTCGTGCGCGACTTCAGCGCCACCATACTGCGCGGCGACAAGATAGGCCTGATCGGTCCCAACGGCGCGGGCAAGACCACGCTGCTCAAGCTCATCTTGGGGCAGCTGGCGCCCGACAGCGGCACGGTGCGCACCGGCTCGCGCCTGAGCGTGGCCTACTTCGACCAGATGCGTGACGGCCTCAATCTCGATGCGACGCTGGCCGACACCATCAGCCCGGGCTCGGAGTGGATAGAGATCGGCACGCAGCGCAAGCATGTGAAGAGCTATCTGGGCGACTTCCTGTTCTCGCCGCAGCGCGCCAACTCGCCGGTGCGCACGCTGTCGGGCGGGGAGCGCAACCGCCTGCTGCTGGCGCGCCTGTTCGCGCGGCCAGCCAATGTGCTGGTGCTGGACGAGCCCACCAACGACCTCGACATCGAGACGCTGGAGCTGCTGGAGGAGCTGCTGGCCGACTACGACGGCACGGTCTTCCTGGTCAGCCACGACCGGCGCTTCCTGGACAACGTGGTGACGTCCACGCTGGTGTCCGAGGGCGAGGGGCGCTGGCGCGAGTACGAGGGCGGCGTGCAGGACTGGCTGGAGCAGTCGCGCCGCGCGGCCACGCTGGCCGCCGCCGCAGCCAAGGCTGCGCCCGCGCCCGCACCGGTGGCCGCTGCGCCGGCCGCCGCGCCCAAGCGCAAGCTCAGCTACAAGGAGCAGCGCGAGCTGGAGGAGATCCCGGTCCGCATCGCGGCGCTGGAGGCCGAGCAGGCGGAGCTGAATGCGCTGCTGTCGGGCAGCGAGCTCTACACGCAGGGCGCGGGGCGCATCCAGCAGGTCACCGAGCGAGCCGCGGCGGTGGACAACGAGCTGCTGGTCTTGCTGGAGCGCTGGGAGGCGCTGGAGGCCAAGTGATGGCCCGTGGCCGCGCCTTCAGCGCGGCTGCAGCTTGGTGACCGGGATCAGCGCGGCCTGGCCCTTGAGCTGGACCACGGTGGCGCCGTGGCGGTGCACCACGTATTGCACCGTGTGGATCTGGCCGTTGTAGCGCACCTGGTCGCCGGGCTTGACCACCGGCTCAGGCGGCGCGATCAGCAGGCGCGGCGGCGGGTGGCCCTGCTTGGCCAGCGCCTCCAGCAGCTGCTGCACCGCGGCGCGCAGCTGCTCGGGCGAGAAGGGCTTCTTCAGCAGGAAGTGGGCGCCGCTGGCCTGCGCTTCGCGTTCGCGTTCGGGCGAGACCTCGAAGCTCATCAGCCCCAGTTGCAGCGCGGGCAGCGCCTCGTGCAGGCGGGCATGCAGCTGCAGGCCGGTGAGGGCGTCCTTGCCGAACCAGTCGGTGATCAGCACCTCGGGCTTGAAGGACAGGCCCTGGGCCAGCGCGGACTCGGTGTCGGCGCAGCACAGCACGTGGTCCGGGGGCACGCCGTGGCTGTGCAGCAGCTGTCGGGCGAAGGTCTGGACGCCGCTCAGGGCATCAACGATGAGGAACTTGCGGTGGGAATGCGAAGACATGGGACCGGGCCACTCCGGCGGGTGCGGAGTGCGGTGTCGATTTTGCCGTTTGTGCGCGGCCCGATGCCTGCTAGGGTCTACCCGAGTGAGACATATTCGCGCGCTGGCGTCAGGCCTTGCTGCTCCAGGATGGTGCGTTAGCGGACAAGGGCCTCAGCCCTGCGCCACGCGCCGCAGTGCGCGCCAGAAGGCCGGGTCGCGGCTGGTGGCCAGGTTGACCCGCATCAGCGAGCCCGGGCGGCGCGTGGGGCTGAACAGCGCGCCCGGCGCGATCAGCCAGCCCTGGTCCAGCAGCGGCTGGGCGATGCGCTCGGTGTCCACGCCCGCGTCCAGCCAGCCGAACAGGCCCTCGGGCGGCGAGGCCCAGCGAAAGTCGTGCGCCGCCGCCAGCGCCAGCACCTGCTGGCGCGCGCCGGCCAGGCGCTCGCGCAGACGCTGCGCGTGGCGGCGCAGCCCGCCCTGTTCCAGGCAGAGCGCGACCGCGCGCTCCAGCACCGGCGAGCTGGTCAGGCCGTCCAGCAGCTTGGTGTCGGTCAGCGCACTCAGACGTTCGGGCGCGGCTGCGAGATAGCCCACGCGCCAGGCCGGCGTCAGCACCTTGGAGAAGCCCGACACATAGGTCACGCGCCGCAGCCCGTCCAGCGCCGCCAGGCGCGGCGAGTGCTCGGGCGCGAGGAAGCCGTAGCTGTCGTCCTCGACGATGAAGAAGTCGTGCTCGTCGGCCAGGCGCAGCAGCCGGTGGGCGTCGGCCAGATTGAGGCTGTGACCGGTGGGGTTGTGCAGCACCGACACGGTCAGGTAGGCGCGCGGCTGGTGGCGCGCCGCCAGCGTGGCCAGTACGTCCAGGTCTGGCCCGCCTGCGCCGCGCGGCACCGACAGCAGCTTGATGCCGGCCTGCGCCAGCCGCGCATACAGGATGCCCCATCCGGGGTCGTCCACCAGCACGGCGTCGCCGGCCTGCAGCTGGGTGCGGATGATGAGGTCCAGCGCATGGGTGGCGCCGTGGGTGGTGAGGATCTGCGCCGGCTCGGCCCGCACGCCCAGGTCGCCCAGGCGCTGGGCCAGGGCCTCGCGCAGCCGCAGGTCGCCGCAGGGGTCGCCATAGCCCAGTTGCAGCGCGACTTCGTCGGCCTCGCGCAGGCGACGCAGCGCGGACTGCAGCAGCGCCGGGTCCAGCCATTCCGTGGGCAGGGTGCCCAGGCCGGTGGCGCGCGCCGCGTCCGCCTCCAGCATGCCGCGTATCAACGCGGTCGCGTCCACCGGTGCCTGGCGTGGCCCGGTCTGGGGTGCGCGGGCAGGGCGCGCCGGCGCAGCGCGCTGCTCGCGCACGAAGAAGCCGCGCTGGCGTCGCGCCTCCAGCAGGCCGGCGGCCTGGAGCTGGTCGTAGGCCGCGACCACGGTGTGCGGGCTGACCGCGTACTGCCGCGCGCAGTCGCGCACCGAGGGCAGGCGCGCGCCCGGCAGCAGCAGGCGCTCGCGTATGCGTTGCGCGAAGCGCTGGGCCAGCTGCTCGGCCAGCGGCTGGCTGGCGTCGCGCTGCAGCGGGGCGGGTGTAGCGGTGGACATGGCGATACAGAGGCGGAGCGTGGACGGCTGACTGTACTGGTTCTGTGCCGTTGGCTGTGCCTAGACTGGCCCCATGCCCGATCTCGCCGCCCCGCCTGCCGTGCCCAGCCCGTCCGATGCCTCCCGCGGTCTGCTGCTGGGTGTGGCGGGCGTGGCGATGTTCGCGCTCAGCCTGCCGATGACGCGGCTGGCCGGCGGCAGCCTGCAGGCGCCGCAGCTGGATCCGACCTTCGTCGCCTTCGGCCGGGCGGCGGTGGCGGGCCTGCTGTCCCTGCTGTGGCTGGTGGCCACTCGCACCCGCCGACCGCGCGCCCATGAGTGGCGCCTGCTGGTGCTGACCGCCGGCGGCGTCGTGTTCGGCTGGCCGCTGCTGTCGGGCTGGGCGGTGCGGCATGTGGATGCGGTCCATGCGGCGGTGATCTCCGGCGTGCTGCCGCTGACCACCGCGGTGATCGCGGCGCTGGTGTTGCGCCAGCGGCCCAGCGCGGGTTTCTGGGCCTGCGCGCTGGCGGGGCTGGCGCTGGTCGTGGGCTTCGCGGCCTGGCGCGGGGCCGGCGGCCTGGAGGCGGCGGACGGCCTGCTGCTGGGCGCGGTGCTGTGCGCGTCGTTCGGTTACGTGAGCGGTGCGCGGCTGTCGCAGGGCTTCAGCGCCGAGCAGGTGATCTGCTGGGTGCTGGTGCTGAGCCTGCCGCTGACGCTGCCGGTGGCGCTGTGGACCCGGCCGACCGCGCCGGTGGCCACCTCGGCCTGGCTGGGCTTTGCCTATGTGTCGCTGTTTTCCATGTGGATAGGTTTCTTCGCCTGGTACCGCGGGCTGGCGCTGGGCGGCACGCTGCGGGTCAGCCAGGTGCAGGTGCTGCAGCCCTTTTTGTCCATGCTGTGCGCGGTGCCGCTGCTGGGCGAGACGCTGGACGCGATGACGCTGGCCTTCGCCGCCGCGGTGCTGGCGGTCGTCTGGCTGGGCAAGCGGCAGCCGGTCCACACCCCCGCCCGAGGAGGCCGACGATGAGCGATGTTTTCACCACCCGACTGACGCCCGGCCAGGCGCTGACCGTGGCCGCTGCGCGCACGCCACGCCGCATCGTCGTCACGCAGGGCCGGCTGTGGCTGACCGTCACCGGCGAGCGCGCCGACCATTGGCTGGCGGCCGGCGAGGGCTTCACACTGGCCGCGGGCCGGCAAGCGGTGGTGGAGGCCTGGCCCGAGGCGGCCTTCCAGCTGCTGCAGCCGGCCGCGCTGGTGCGCTCCCGCCGCCGGCCCGCGGGCGCCACCCTCCTGCCGGTGTCACTGCCTTGCGCGGCCGGATGCTAGGCTGATCACTTCGAGAACCCCGAGACAACCATGAGCTCTGTCTGGACCCAAGCGCGCCGTGCCGCGCGCATGAACCCGTCGATCATTCGCGAAATCCTCAAGGTCACCGAGAAGCCCGGCATCCTGTCCATGGCCGGCGGCCTGCCGTCGGCCGACACCTTCCCGGTGGACGCGCTGAAGGCGGCCTGCGACCGTGTGCTGAGCCACAACCCGCGCGAGGCGCTGCAGTACGCGGCCAGCGAGGGCTTCGCGCCGCTGCGCGAATGGGTGGCCGCCCGCGTGGCCGCGCTGGGCATGAAGGTGCAGCCGGACCAGGTGCTGATCACCAGCGGTTCCCAGCAGGGGCTGGACCTGGTGGGCAAGGTGCTGTGCGATGCCGGCGCGCCGGTGGCGGTGGAGACGCCCACCTATCTGGGCGCGCTGCAGGCCTTCACGCCCTACGAGCCGCTGTTCGCCAGCCTGGCCAGCGACGGCGAGGGCCCGCGCCCCGAGGCGCTGGCCGCGCTGCCCCATGATGCGCCGGGCACCCGCTTCGCCTACCTGCTGCCCAACTACCAGAACCCCACCGGCCGCGTGATGAGCGCGGCCCGCCGGGTCGAGGTGGTGGAGGCCGCGCGCCGAGCCGGCGTGCCCATCGTGGAGGACAACCCCTATGGCGACCTGTGGTTCGACCAGCCGCCGCCGGCCGCGCTGTCCAGCCTGTGGCCCGAGGGCTCGCTGTACCTGGGCTCCTTCTCCAAGGTGCTGACGCCGGGCTTCCGCCTGGGCTACCTGATCGCGCCGCCCGAGCTGTATCCGAAGCTGCTGCAGGCCAAACAGGCGGCCGATCTGCACACGCCGGGCTTCAACCAGCGCGTGGTCTACGAGGTGATACGCGACGGCTTCCTGGACCAGCATGTGCCGTCCATCCGGGCGCGCTACAAGGCCAACCGCGACGCGATGTCGGCCGCGCTGCGGGCGCATCTGCCGGCGGGCTGCGAGTGGCAGTCGCCGCAGGGCGGCATGTTCTTCTGGATACGCCTGCCGGCGGGCCTGGACGCGATGGCGCTGCTGCCCCAGGCGGTGGAGGCCGGCATCGCCTATGTGCCGGGCGCCGCGTTCTACGCCCAGCAGCCGGATGCGCGCACGCTGCGCCTGTCCTTCGTGACGCTGACGCCCGAGCTCATCCACGAGGGCGTGGCCCAGCTGGGCCGGGTGCTGGCCCAGGCGCTGGAAGGCGCCGCCCAGCCCACGCCCTGAGCCGTCACCGGGCGGCTGGCTTAACCAGTCTGGCTGACGCCGCGCTGAATGCCGGGGGGCTAAGGTCCCCCTGCTTTCCATAGCCCCAAGGGCGGCGCGCTCTGGCATTGTTCGACGTGCGTACCCGGCCTCAGATGCCGGGGGTTTCTATACGACGGAGACGAACGATGAAGCAGGTTTGGACAGCCGTGGCCGCGGCGGTATTGGCATGGAATGCTCAGGCAGCGGAGCCGATCAAGATCGGTGTGTCGGGTCCGTTCACCGGTGGGTCCTCCTCCATGGGGGTCAGCATGCGCGACGGCGTGCGCCTCGCGGCCGAGGAGATCAACAAGGCTGGCGGCGTGCTGGGCCGCCCCATCGAGCTGGTCGAGCGCGATGACGAGGCCAAGAACGAGCGCGGCGTGCAGATCGCCCAGGAGCTGATCAACAAGGAGAAGGTGGTCGCCACCGTCGGCTTCATCAACACCGGCGTCGCGCTGGCCGCGCAGCGCTTCTACCAGCAGGCCAAGATCCCGGTGATGAACAACGTGGCCACCGGCTCGGTCATCACCAAGCAGTTCGAGGGCCAGCCCGAGAACTACATCTTCCGCAATGCGGCGCACGACTCCATCCAGGCGCCCATGATCGTGGAGGAGGCCATCACCAAGCGTGGCTTCAAGAAGGTCGCCATCCTGGCCGACTCCACCAACTACGGCCAGCTGGGTCGCGCCGACCTGGAGGCCGCGCTGCAGCTCAAGGGCCTGAAGCCGGTGGCGGTCGAGAAGTTCAACATCAAGGACGTCGACATGACGGCCCAGCTGCTGAAGGCCAAGGAGGCCGGCGCCGAGGCCATCCTGACCTACGGCATCGGCCCCGAGCTGGCGCAGATCGCCAACGGCATGACCAAGCTGGGCTGGAAGGTGCCCATGGTCGGCTCCTGGACGCTGTCCATGGCCAACTTCATCGACAACGCCGGCCCGGGCGGCGAAGGCGCGCGCATGCCGCAGACCTTCATCCAGGAGCCCACAACGCCCAAGCGCCAGGCCTTCATCATCAACTACCTGAAGACCTTCACGCCCAAGAACTCGCGCATCGACTCGCCGGTGTCCGCGGCGCAAGGCTACGACTCCATCTACCTGCTGGCCGCGGCCATCAAGCAGGCCAATTCCACCGACGGCCCCAAGATCAAGGCCGCGCTGGAAGACCTGAAGGCGCCGGTGGACGGCGTGGTCACCACCTACAACAAGCCCTTCTCCAAGGCCGACCACGAGGCCATCACGGCCAACATCCCGGTGTTCGGCGAGGTCAAGGGCCAGCGCGTGGTCTATGCCTACCAGGACGACTTCAAGAAGGCCTCCGAGGTGCGCGTGAAGGACACGAACGCCAAGGGTGCGCTTGAGCAGAAGAAGCGGCAGTAACTGGCTCACCCCCTACTCGCTGCGCGAGCCCCCTTGAGGGGGCGCTGCCGGCAGGCCGGCAAAGCCGGACCTGCGGCAGCCGCTGGAGGAGTCGGGCGTGGTCGCTCCGCGGACCTGCCCTCGTGTTTTTGACGGGAACGATTGATGGAAATCCTGACCCAGCTTGTGTTCAGCGGTATTGCGCTGGGCATGATTTACGCGGTCATCGCGTTCGGTTACCAGCTCACCTTTGCGACCAGCGACACCCTGAACTTCGGTCAGGGTGATGCGCTTATGCTGGGCGCGCTGGTGGGTCTCAGCCTGGTGGGCTGGGGCGTGAACTACTGGCTGATGATCCCGCTGGTGTGCCTGTTCGGCGCGTTCCAGGGGGCGGTGGTCGAGCGCATCGGCGTGCGGCCCGCGATCAAGATGAAGAGCGAGTTCGGCTGGATCATGTCCACCATCGCTTTGGGCATCATCTTCAAGAACGTGGCCGAGAACGTGTGGGGCCGGGACGACCTGAAGTTCCCGTCGCCGCTGCCCGAGGCGCCGATGAAGTTCCTGGGCGCCAATGTGCTGCCCATGGAGATCCTGGTCATCGTCGGTGCGGTCGGCATGATGCTGGCGGTCGAGGTGTTCAACCGCAAGAGCATCTACGGCAAGGCGGTGGTCGCGACCTTCAATGACCGCGATGCCGCCAAGCTGATGGGCATCAACACCGGCCTCGTGATCACCTTCTCGTACGCGCTGTCCTCGCTGACCGCGGCCTTCGCGGGCGTGCTGATCGCGCCGCTGACGCTGACCGGCGCCACCATGGGCGCGGTGCTGGGCCTCAAGGCCTTTGCGGTCGCCATCATCGGCGGCCTGACCAGCGGCATGGGCATCATCGTCGGCGGCATCATCCTCGGCATCGCCGAGACCACCACCGGCTTCTATCTCTCCACGGGCTACAAGGATGTGCCCGGCCTCGTGCTGCTGCTGATCGTGCTGGCCGTGAAGCCCGCCGGTCTGTTCGGCAAGACAGCCATCAAGAAGGTCTGATCCCGTGAAGCTTTCTCATCTCGCACTCGGCGTGCTGGCCGTGGGAGCGCTGGCCGCGTTCCCGGTCGCGTCCGGCAACCCGTACTACATCCACCTGGTCGAGACCATCATGATCTACGCGATCGTGCTGTTCGGCCTGGACATCGTCGTGGGCTACACCGGCCAGGTGTCGCTGGGCCACGCGGGCCTGTTCGGCATCGGCGCCTACACGGCCGGCACGCTGGTGCTCAAGCTCAGCGCGCCGCTGTGGATCACGCTGCCGGCGGCCATCGCGGTCAGCGCGGTGTTCGGTCTGTTGCTGGCGCTGCCTGCGCTGCGCGTGACCGGCCCCTACCTCGCGATGGTCACGCTGGCCTTCGGCACCATCGTGCAGATCCTCATCAACGAGATGAGCTTCCTGACCGAAGGCCCCATGGGCATCACGCTCACCAAGCCCACTGTGTTCGGCCGCGAGCTGGACGAGACCGAGTACTACTGGCTGGTGCTGGCGGTGCTGATCGCGTCGCTGATCTTCGTGCACCGCGTGCTGCGCTCGCAGCTGGGCCGGGCCTTCGAGGCGCTGCGCGGCAGCCCGGTCGCGTCGGACTGCATGGGCGTGTCGGTCTATCGCTACAAGGTCTATGCCTTCGTGATCTCGGCCGCACTAGCCGGTCTGGCGGGCTCGCTCTACGCGTACTCCGAGCAGTACATCAGCCCCAACACCTACAACTTCGAGCTGACCGTGCTGTTCCTGCTGGCCATCATCATGGGCGGCCGCAAGACCCGCACCGGCGCGCTGCTGGGCGCGGCCATCATCGTGATGCTGCCCAAGCTGCTGGACGACCTGGAGATGTTCCGCATCGGCGCGGTGCTGCTGGCGGTCATCGTCGCGATCTCGGTCGCGGTGGGGCTCAAGCGCGGCAAGCTGCAGCCGCAGCTGGCCGCCATTCCGGTGGTGGGCACGGTGCTGCTGGCGGTGATCTCGTACTCGCTGGACTCCATGACCGACTGGCGGCTGTCCATCTTCGGCCTGATCACGCTGTTCGTCGTGTACTACCTGCAGGACGGCATCGTGGGCTTCGTGCGCAACGCGCTCAACCTGCGGGTGCGCCACCAGCGTGACGGCAGCGCCAGCGGCGCCCAGGCGCTGACCCGCGCCGGCGCTCAGGGCGAGGGCGAACTGCTCAAGGCCAGCAGCGTGCTGATGCAGTTCGGCGGCCTCAAGGCGCTGAACAACGTGGACCTGGTCGTGCAGCGCGGCAGCATCCACGGCCTGATCGGCCCCAACGGCTCGGGCAAGAGCACGATGATGAATGTGCTGACCGGCATCTACCAGCCCACGGCCGGCACTGTGGTGTTCGCCGGTCGCACGGTGAACGGCCGCACCTCGTCCGACATCGCGCTGTCCGGCATCGCCCGCACCTTCCAGAACGTGCAGCTGTTCGGCGAGATGACCGCGCTGGAGAACGTGCTGGTGGGCCTGCACCACAGCTTCCGCAGTAATCTGCTGGAGATCACGCTGCACCTGCCGCGCTACCTGCGCGAGGACCGCGAGCAGCGTGCCCGCGCCCATGCGCTGCTGGACTTTGTCGGCCTGGGCGAGCTGGCCAGCGAGGAGGCCCGCAACCTGCCCTACGGCAAGCAGCGCCTGCTGGAGATTGCCCGTGCGCTGGCGCTGGACCCGCAGCTGCTGCTGCTGGACGAGCCCGCGGCCGGCCTGACCGCGCCCGACATCAAGGAACTGCTGGAGATCATCCGCAAGATCCGCGACGCCGGCGTCACCGTCATCCTGATCGAGCACCACATGGACGTGGTCATGACGCTTTGCGACCGCGTGTCGGTGCTGGACTTCGGCCAGAAGATCGCGGAAGGCCTGCCCGCCGAGGTGCAGGCCAACGAGAAGGTCATCGAGGCCTATCTGGGCGGAGGGGCCTGAACATGCTGACCATCAAGAACCTCAGCGCCGGCTACGGCAAGGTGCAGGTGCTGCACGGCATCTCGCTGTCGGTGCCCAAGGGTCAGGTCGTGACCCTGATCGGCTCCAACGGCGCCGGCAAGACCACCACCATGCGCGCGGTCAGCGGCATGATCAAGCCCACCGGCGGCGAGATCACGCTGAACGAGCGCCGCATCGACGGCCTGGAGAGCTATCACATCGCCCGCCGCGGCCTGGCGCATTCGCCGGAGGGCCGGCGCGTGTTCGCGACCATGACGGTGACCGACAACCTGCGCCTGGGGGCCTTCCCGCGCTACACCGGCGAGCGCCCCAAGGGCGACATCGCGGGCGACCTGGAGCGCGCGCTGGAGCTGTTCCCTCGCCTCAAGGAGCGCCGCATGCAGCTGGCCGGCACGCTGTCGGGCGGCGAACAGCAGATGCTGGCCATGGCTCGCGCGGTGATGCTCAACCCCGAGGTCGTGCTGCTGGACGAGCCCTCCATGGGCCTGGCGCCCATCCTGGTGGACGAGGTGTTCCGCATCATCGAGAGCCTCAAGGCCCGCGGCGTGACCATGCTGCTGGTCGAGCAGTTCGCCGCTGCGGCGCTCAAGGTCGCGGACTACGGCTATGTGCTGGAGAACGGCCGTATCGCGGTGCACGGCCCTGCGACCAAGCTGCGCGACGACCCGGCGGTGCAGGCCGCCTACCTGGGCGGCGGGCATTGAGCGGGCCGGCGCCCGAGCGGCGCGGCTACCGTCTCAGCCTGGCGGCGGGCGACATCGACGTCGCCGCCACCCATGCCTTCCTCACCCAGGCCTACTGGTGCGAGGGCATCCCGCTCGCCACGGTGCAGCGGGCCATCGCCGGCTCGCTGTGCATTGCGTTGCTGGCCGAGGGTGAGGGTCAGGTGGGCTTTGCCCGTGTGGTGACGGACCGTGCGACCTTCGCCTATCTGTGCGACGTCTATGTGCTGCAAGCCCACAGAGGGCAGGGTCTGGCGGATTGGATGATTCAATCGCTGCTGGCCCACCCCGACCTGCAAGGCCTGCGCCGTTTCATGCTGTTCACCCGCGATGCCCATACGCTCTATGCCCGCCACGGCTTCCAGCCGTTGGCGATGCCACAGCGCGGCATGGAGGTCGTGCGGCCGGGGCTCTACCTGACTCCCTCGCCGCCCGACCATGCCTGAACTGCGCCGCTTCGTCCAAGTCGATGTCTTCACCGCCACGCCGCTGAAGGGCAATCCGCTCGCCGTCGTCATCGACGGCGCCGGCCTGTCGGAGGCCGACATGGCGGCGTTTGCGCGCTGGACCAATCTCAGCGAGACCACCTTTCTGCTGCCACCCACCGAGGCGGCGGCCGACTACCGCGTGCGCATCTTCACGCCCAACGGCGAGTTGCCGTTCGCCGGCCACCCGACGCTGGGCAGCGCCCACGCCTTTCTGGCCAGTGGTGGCGATGTGAAGAAGCCGGGCGAGGTGGTCCAGCAATGCGCGATCGGCCTGGTGCGCGTGAAGCGCGACGGCGCGCGCCTGGCCTTCGCGGCGCCACCGCTCCAGCGCAGCGGCCCGGTCGATGCCGCGACGCGCGCGCAGATCGCAGCCTCGCTGCGTGTCGCCGAGGCCGAGTTGCTGGACACCGTGTGGGTGGACAACGGCCCGGCCTGGATGGCGGCCCGTCTGGCCAGCGCCGAGCGTGTGCTGGCGCTGCAACCCGACTTCGCGGCGATGAAGGGGCTCAAGTTGGGTGTCGTCGGCGCCCATGTGGCCGGTGCGCCGGCGCAGTTCGAGGTGCGGGCCTTTGTGCCGGACCTGGGCATCCCCGAGGACCCGGTCACCGGCAGCCTGAATGCTGGTCTGGCGCTGTGGCTGCAGGGGGCAGGTCTTGCGCCGGATCACTACGTCGCGGCCCAGGGTACGGCGTTGGGCCGGGCCGGGCTGATCCACGTGCGCCGCGAGGCCGAGGCGACCTGGATAGGCGGTGATGTCGTCCCATTGATCCATGGCCAGGTCCGCCTTTGAGGCAAGGCGAGGGCGGCTGGCGCCCTCGCTACACTGACTCCATGCTTGGCCCCGACATCCAGCTGATCTCCCCGAGCTCTGCAGACGATTGGCGCGAGACGCGTCTGATACTGCGCGAATATGCCGACAGCCTGGCGGTGGACCTGGGTTTCCAGGGCTTCGAGGCCGAGCTGGCCGAACTGCCCGGCCCCTACCAGGCGCCCGGCGGCCTGATGCTGCTGGCACTGGTGGACGGCGCCGTGGCCGGCAGCGGCGCGTTCCGGCCGCTGCCCGACGTGGACTACGCCAACGCCTGCGAGATGAAGCGGCTGTTCGTGCGGCCGGCGTTCCGGCGCTTCGGACTGGGTCGCTTGATCGCCCAGGCCCTGATGGACCGCGCGACCGAGGCCGGCTACTCCGCGATGCTGCTGGACACGCTGGACGACATGGAGGCGGCGCGCGGCCTCTACGAAAGCCTGGGCTTCGTGGAGGTGCCGCCGTTCTACTTCAACCCCATTCCCGGGGCGCACTATCTGAAGGCCGACCTGGGCGGTTTCCGGCCGAGTTACTTCGGATAACCGCCTAGAGTGTCGGCATGCATGCAGACATTCAGCCCCTGGGCGGGCACCGCTGCGGACTCGGCGAGTCGCCGCTGTGGCATCCGACGGAACAACAACTCTACGCGGTGGACATCCCGGGGCGTCAGGTCTTGCGCTGGCGCGATGGCGCCGAGTCGCCCGAAGTCTGGCCGCAGGAGGCTGAGCCCGGTTGCATCGCGGCGCTGGACGGTGGCGGCCTGCTGGTCGCGCGCCGCGATGGCCTGTGGCGCCTGGACACCCGCAGCGGTGCGCAGACCCGCCTGGCCCCGCCGCCCTATGACGCCGCACGGCTGCGCTTCAACGACGGCAAGGTAGGGCCCGATGGTCGCTTCTGGGTCGGCAGCATCTCGGATGCGCGCGAGCCCGAGGCGGCGTTGTATCGGCGCGTGGCGGGCGGCTTCGAGGTGCAGCAGTCAGGCCTGACCACGGTCAACGGCCTGGCCTGGAGCCCGGACGGCCGGCTCATCCATTGGTCGGACACGAAGCAGCATCGCATCTACGTGGCGGAATACGACTCCGCGGCGGGGCGGCTGGCGTCCGCGCCGCGCGTGTTCGCGCAGTTCGCTGCGCGTGAGCCCGACCAGCCTTATGGTGGGCGGCCCGATGGCGCGGCCATGGATGCCGAGGGCGCCTACTGGGTCGCGATGTTCGAGGGGGCCTGCGTGCTGCGGCTGTCTCGCGAGGGCCAGGTGTTGCAGCGTGTCGAGCTGCCGGTGCAGTGCCCCACCATGGTGTGCTTTGGTGCGCAGGATCTGCGCACGCTCTACATCACCACCGCCCGCGAGAAGCGGCCGGCCGACGAACTCGCCCGCCAGCCGCTGGCCGGCGCGGTGCTGCAGCTGCGCGTGGACGTGCCGGGCTTGCCTAGCACGCTGACGCAGGCCTGAATCGTTGCTGGGTGTGCATCAGCCTTTTCCCCGGTGTAACTCGTCACATATAATGAGTGGCTTTGTGGATGGCGTGCTGCGCCATCTCGGTGCAAGCGGCGCCCGCTAGTGGGGGGGTGGCTGCGCGGCCACCCAGGATCAGGCGACATGACCGACAACGGCATCCGAACGACCTGGCCGCCCGCTTCTTCGCAAGCCGGCAGCTGGGGCGATGACAACGAGGAGCCGCCCGTCAAGGCGCTGAGCCCGGAGGAGGCGGCCGCGCTGCGTTCCGCGCTGCCCATGCTCTCGCCCTGGCGGGTGCTGGGTCTGCAGTTGCTGGTGGGGCTGTTGTGCGTGGTCGTGATCCGTCTGCTGACGGGCTCGGGCGTTGCGATGGTCTCGGCGTTCTACGGTGTTGCCGCCGTGGTGCTGCCCAACCTGCTGCTGGCCCGGGGCATGACGAAGCGAGTGGATTCGGCGGTCAGTGCAGCTGCCGGATTCATGGGATGGGAATTTTTGAAGATTGCTGCATCGATCGCGATGCTGGTGCTGGCACCCAAGGTGTTGCCGGCACTGAACTGGCCGGCTCTGCTGGTCACGCTCGCGGTGTGCATCAAGGTGAACTGGTTCGCGCTGATCTGGCGCGGCCGCTGATTGGACTGACGAGGCAGAACTAAACATGGCAGCAGAAGGCCACGAAACAGCCGCCCCGAGCGCCGGTGAATACATCATTCACCACCTGCATCATCTGCAGAACGGCAAGCAAAGCGGCATTGCCGACTTCTCGGTCGTCAATCTGGACTCGGTGTTCTTCAGCATCTTGCTGGGCGTGCTGGGCTGCTTCTTCCTGTGGCGCGCGGCCAAGTCCGCTACGTCGGGTGTGCCCGGCCGTTTTCAAGCCGCGGTCGAGATCCTGGTTGAAATGGTGGCTGACCAGGCCAAGGGCATCGTGCACAACGCCGAGAGCCGCAAGCTGGTCGCCCCGCTGGCCCTGACCGTGTTCGTCTGGATCTTCCTGATGAATGCGATGGACCTGCTGCCGGTCGACCTGCTGCCCTGGGTGTGGCAGAACATCACCGGTGACCATCACGCCTACCTGCGTGTCGTGCCCACCGCCGACCTGTCCATGACCATGGGCCTGTCGGTCGGCGTGCTGATTACCTGCCTGATCTACAACGTGAAGATCAAGGGCGTGGGTGGCTGGGCGCACGAGCTGGTGGCCGCGCCCTTCGGCGACAAGGTCTACCTGTATCCGGTCAACCTGGCGATGCAGCTCATCGAATTCCTCGCCAAGACCGTGTCGCATGGCATGCGACTGTTCGGCAACATGTATGCCGGCGAACTGATTTTCATGCTGATCGCCCTGATGGGCGGTGCCTGGAGCCTGTCGGCGACCGGCATCGGTCTGGCGATCGGCCACATCATCGCGGGTTCGGTGTGGGCCATCTTCCACATCCTGATCATCACGCTGCAGGCCTTCGTGTTCATGATGCTCACGCTGGTCTACATCGGTCAGGCCCACGACGCGCACTGATCAACGGCGCACTCAACCCAAGCAGTTCTTTTTTCAACCCCTTCTTTAAATCCCTCTAAGGAGTCATCGTGGAAGTCATTAGCTTTGTTGCTCTCGCCGCTGGTCTGATCATTGGTCTGGGCGCTTTCGGTGCCTGTATCGGTATCGGCATCATGGGCAGCAAGTACCTCGAGTCGGCTGCTCGCCAACCCGAACTGATGAACGAACTGCAGACCAAGATGTTCCTGCTGGCCGGCCTGATCGACGCGGCCTTCATCATCGGCACCGGTATCGCTCTGTGGTTCGCCACCGCCAACCCGTTCCTGGGTCAGCTGGCCGCCATCGCGAAGTAATTCGCACAGGTCGTGCCGCCGCGGCGCTGCTTTGGCGCCCTGGCGGCTTATCCACTCGAACCCTGTGAGGCTACAACGTGAGCATTAACGCGTCACTGCTGGTGCAGATGATCGTGTTCCTGATCCTGGTCTGGTTCACGATGAAGTTTGTCTGGCCGCCTATCGTGAAGGCGCTGGACGAGCGCGCTGCCAAGATCCGCGACGGCCTGTCCGCTGCGGACAAGGCCAAGGCCGATCTGGCCAGCGCCAACAAGAAGATCGACGAGCAGCTCGCGCTGACCCGTACCGAGACCGCCAAGCTGCTGTCCGACGCGGAGAAGCGTGCCGCGGCCATCGTCGAGGAAGCCAAGAAGCGCGCCGAAGACGAGGGCGCCAAGATCGTCGCCGCCGCCAAGGCCGATGCCGAACAGCAGGTCACGCGTGCCCGCGAGACCCTGCGCGAGCAGGTCGCCGCGCTGGCCGTGAAGGGCGCCGAGCAGATCCTGCAGCGCGAGGTCAATGCCGGCGTTCACGCCGAGCTGCTCTCCCGCCTGAAGACGGAGCTGTAAATGGCCGAAATCGCCACCATTGCCCGGCCCTACGCCGAAGCCCTGTTCCAGGTTGCCAAGTCGCAGGACCTCGCGGCCTGGGGCCAGCAGCTCGACGCGCTGGCCCAGGTGGCGCAGGACGCCGAGCTGCGGCAGTTCGCCGATCACCCCAAGGTCCAGCCTGAGCAGGTCTACGCGGTCATGACCGCGGCGGCCAAGCTGGAGCTGGCCGCGGGCGTGCAGAACTTTCTGCGCACCGTGATCGAGAACGGCCGCCTCGCCGCGCTGCCGGCCGTCGCCGCCCAGTACCACGAGCTGGCCAATGCCGCCTCTGGCGTGTCGGATGCGCAGATCTACAGCGCCTACGACATCAGCGCCGAGCAGCTGGCCGACCTCAAGGCGGTGCTGGAAAAGCGTTTCGGCCGCAAGCTGGACGCCCATGTGCAGATCGAGCCCAGCCTGATCGGCGGCGTTCGCGTCGTCGTCGGCGACGAGGTGCTGGACACCTCGGTCAAGGCCCGCCTCGAGCGCATGAAGGTGGCCCTGACGGCCTGAGCCCCCGCGCATCGCAAGACATTCATCGATACCCCTGCGTCTGACCCCGCTCTTGATCCCGCAGACAAGGCGAAGGTTCGCAACCTGGGAGACCTAGCATGCAACTGAATCCCGCTGAAATCTCCGAACTGATCAAGAGCCGCATTGAGGGTCTTGGCGTCAGCTCGGATGTCCGTAACCAGGGCACGGTCGTTTCCGTGTCCGACGGCATCGTCCGCATCCACGGCCTGTCCGACGTGATGCAGGGCGAAATGCTCGAATTCCCGGCCGCGGCCGACGGCACGCAGACCTTCGGTCTGGCCCTGAACCTCGAGCGCGACTCCGTCGGCGCCGTGGTGCTGGGTGCCTACGAGCACATCTCGGAAGGTGACACCGTCAAGTGCACCGGCCGCATCCTGGAAGTGCCGGTCGGCCCCGAGCTGATCGGTCGCGTCGTGAACGCGCTGGGCCAGCCCATCGACGGCAAGGGCCCGATCAACGCCAAGATGACCGACGTGATCGAAAAGGTCGCGCCGGGCGTGATCGCGCGTAAGTCGGTGGACCAGCCGGTCCAGACCGGCCTGAAGGCGATCGACACCATGGTGCCTATCGGCCGTGGCCAGCGCGAGCTGATCATTGGTGACCGTCAGACCGGCAAGACCGCCGTGGCCATCGACGCGATCATCAACCAGAAGGGTCAGAACATGACCTGCGTCTACGTCGCGATCGGCCAGAAGGCTTCGTCGATCAAGAACGTGGTGCGCGCTCTGGAAGCCGCCGGCGCGATGGAATACACCATCGTCGTGGCCGCCAGCGCCTCTGAGTCCGCTGCGATGCAGTACGTGTCGGCCTACTCCGGCTGCACGATGGGCGAGTACTTCCGCGACCGCGGCCAGGACGCGCTGATCGTCTATGACGACCTGTCCAAGCAGGCCGTGGCCTACCGTCAGGTCTCGCTGCTGCTGCGCCGCCCGCCGGGCCGCGAAGCCTTCCCCGGCGACGTGTTCTATCTCCACAGCCGTCTGCTGGAGCGTGCCGCTCGCGTGAACGCCGACTACGTCGAAGCTTTCACCAAGGGTGAAGTGAAGGGCAAGACCGGTTCGCTGACCGCGCTGCCCATCATCGAGACGCAGGCCGGTGACGTGTCCGCCTTCGTGCCGACCAACGTGATCTCGATCACCGACGGCCAGATCTTCCTGGAAACCAACCTGTTCAACGCAGGTGTGCGTCCCGCCATCAATGCCGGTATCTCGGTGTCGCGCGTGGGCGGTGCCGCCCAGACCGGTCTGATCAAGGGCCTGTCCGGCGGTATCCGTACCGACCTGGCGCAGTACCGTGAGCTGGCTGCGTTCGCGCAGTTCGCGTCCGACCTGGATGCCGCCACCCGCAAGCAGCTGGACCGTGGTGCCCGCGTGACCGAGCTGCTGAAGCAGGCTCAGTACTCGCCGCTGTCCATCTCGCTGATGGCCGCGTCCATCCACGCCGCGAACAAGGGCTTCCTGGACGACATCGAGGTCAAGAAGGTCCTGGCCTTCGAGCACGGTCTGCATCAGTTCCTGAAGACCAGCCACGCCGCCCTGCTGGCGAAGCTGGAGTCCGGCAAGGCCCTGAACAAGGACCCCGAGACCGAAGCCGAGCTGAACGCCGCGATCACTTCCTTCAAGAAGTCGTTCGCCTAAGGAACCTTGCGAGGCCGGGGTGACCCGGCCTCCATCTGACGAGGAGCCTCCATGGCATCAAGCAAGGAAATCCGCGGCAAGATCAAATCGGTCGAGAACACCAAGAAGATCACCAAGGCGATGGAAATGGTCGCCGCATCCAAGATGCGCAAGGCGCAGGACCGGATGCGTGCGGCCCGTCCGTATGCCGAGAAGGTGGGCAACATCGCGGCTGAGCTCGCGAAGGCCAACCCCGAGTACCGTCATCCCTTCCTCGTGAAGAACGAGGGCGTGAAGACGGCCGGCATGGTGGTGGTGACGACCGACAAAGGTCTGTGCGGTGGTCTGAACACCAACCTGCTGCGCGCGGCGACCAACAAGCTCAAGGAACTCGAGGCCGAAGGCCAGACGGCGGAAGTCGTCGCCATCGGTGGCAAGGGCCTGGGCTTCATGAACCGCATCGGCGCCAAGGTCGTGGCCCAGGCCACGCAACTGGGCGACCAGCCCCACATCGAAAGCCTGATCGGCCCGGTCAAGGTGCTGCTCGACGCCTACGCGGCGGGCAAGCTCTCGTCCGTGTACCTCTGCTACACCAAGTTCATCAACACGATGAAGCAGGAGGTCGTGGTCCATCAGCTGCTGCCGCTGAAGGCCGCCGACCTGGCGACGGAGAAGCCGGCCCACTCGTGGGACTACATCTACGAGCCGGACGCCGCCACCGTCATCGACGAGCTGCTGGTGCGCTACACCGAGGCCCTGGTCTACCAGGCCGTTGCCGAGAACATGGCCAGCGAGCAGTCCGCCCGCATGGTGGCCATGAAGGCCGCGACCGACAACGCCGGCACGCTGATCGGCGAGCTGAAGCTGGTCTACAACAAGACCCGCCAGGCTGCGATCACGAAGGAACTCTCGGAAATCGTCAGCGGCGCCGCCGCTGTGGGTTGAACGGGTTCAGCAGGCAAGCAATACGGAATTGAAGGAACGAAGAAATGGCTAACACTCAAGCAGCAGTCGGCAAGATCGTTCAGTGCATCGGCGCCGTCGTGGACGTGGAATTCCCCCGCGACAAGATGCCCAAGGTGTACGACGCGCTGAAGATGGAAGGCTCGGCTCTGACGCTGGAAGTGCAGCAGCAGCTGGGCGACGGCATCGTGCGCACCATCGCGCTGGGCTCGTCCGACGGCCTGCGCCGCGGCACCGAGGTCTACAACACCGGCGACACCATCAAGGTGCCGGTGGGCAAGGCCACGCTGGGTCGCATCATGGACGTGCTGGGCAACCCCATCGACGAACGCGGCCCGGTGTCCTCCGAGCTGACCGCCTCCATCCACCGCGCCGCCCCGGCCTACGACGAGCTGAGCCCGTCGCAGGACCTGCTGGAAACCGGCATCAAGGTGATTGACCTGATCTGCCCGTTCGCCAAGGGCGGCAAGGTGGGTCTGTTCGGTGGCGCCGGCGTCGGCAAGACCGTGAACATGATGGAGCTCATCAACAACATCGCCAAGGCGCACAGCGGTCTGTCCGTGT